>DATBIN010000043.1:0-74440 GCA_036556925.1 Gaiella sp. | reverse complement strand
CAGCCGGGTTCGCCTTCATCTCGAGCTCGGCGTCCGCGACGAGCAAGACCTTCTCGAGGAGGTCGTCGAGGTTCTCTCCCTGCTTTGCGGAGACGTCGGAGAACTGCGTCGTCCCGCCCCACTCCTCCGGTTGCAGGCCCTCCGTCGAAAGCTCGCTGCGCACGCGGTTCGGGTCGGCGTCGGGGACGTCGACCTTGTTCACTGCGACGACGATCGGCACTTCCGCTGCGCGCGCGTGTGAGATCGACTCCTTCGTCTGGGGCATCACCCCGTCGTCGGCCGCGACGACGAGCACCGCGATGTCGGTCACCTTCGCGCCGCGCGCGCGCATTGCAGTGAAGGCTTCGTGGCCGGGCGTGTCGAGGAACGTGATCTTGCGCCCGTCCACCTCGGCCTGGTACGCGCCGATGTGCTGCGTGATGCCGCCCGCCTCGGTCTCGACGACCGACGCCTCCCGGATCGCGTCGAGGAGCGTCGTCTTGCCGTGGTCGACGTGGCCCATGATGGTGACGACCGGCGGGCGCGGCGTGAGGTCCTCCTCCGCGTCCGCGAAGACCTCGGGCTCGTCGTCGTCACTCGCGTGCTTGATCGTGACCTCGCGCTCGACCTCCGCCGCGATCCGCTCCACCTCGTCGTCGGAGAGCGACTGCGTCGCGGTCTTGATCTCCTTCAGCTCGTCGAGGAAGTACTTGATGATCCGCGCCATCGGCACGCCCAGAGCCTGCGAGAGGTCCTTCACGGTGACGCCGGACTCGACCGTCACCGGCCCCGTCGGAGCAGCGACCTGCTGCTGGCGGGGAGCGGCGGAGGCGGGGCGCTCGCGTGCGACGCGGCCGTCGCGGCCGCGTGCCGCACCACCCTCGATCACGACCCGCCGCTTGCGTCCCGACGGGCCGCCCCGCGGGCGGATCGGGCGGTTTGGCTTGTTCGGGCCGTCAGCCATTGCCGTCAGTGTAGATGCGCGCGAGCTCCGGCTCGACCACGACGGTTCGCCGCAGGACGCGCGCGAACGCCCGGCGTGCGAGCGCGCGCTCGAAGCAGGCGAGTCTGCGACACGTGTAGACCCCGCGACCCGGCAGCCGCGCCCCGGCGGTCAGACGACCCTCCACGGCGGCGAAGCGGTAGAGCTCGTGCTGCGCCGCCTTGCGGCCGCAACCTGCACAGGTCCGGACCGGAGAGGCGCTCACGCCCCGCCGGATGCCGCCCCTCGCTCGTCCTCCGGCGCAGGCTCCTCGGCATCCAGGACGGCCCGCTCGAGCACCGACTCCAGCTCGGCGCCGGCGCTCAGGTCCTCCAGGACCGCGTCGACGGCGGCTTCCTCGATCGCCTCCTCGATCGCCTCGGCGTCCGCGGGCGACAGCTCCCCTGCGGCCACCGCCTCGTCCACGGCGTCCTCCAGCACCTGCGCCGCCGCGACGTCCTCCGCGACCGCCTCCTCCACGGCGGCGGAGACGACGTTCTCGACGCCGACGAGCGCCTGGTGGGCGGGTACGCCGCAGAACTTCGAGCCCGGGAGCGCGGCGTTCGGGCAGCGCTTTCCGTTCGAGAGGATCGCGGCGCAGCGGCCCGAGAAGTCCTCGCCCTCCTCCTCGCCCGCGAAGGCGGCCTTCGCCTCCTCCTCCGCGAACTCGGTGTCGGACTTGATGTCCACCTTCCAGCCCGTCAGCCGGGCTGCGAGGCGCGCGTTCAGCCCCTCCTTGCCGATCGCGAGCGCGAGCTGGTCGTCCGGCACGACGACGGTCGCCTCGCGCGTGTCGTCGTCGATGTAGACCTCGCGCACGCGCGCCGGCGACAGCGCCTTGGCGACGAAGCGCGCGGGCTCGGTGTTCCAGGGGATGATGTCGATCTTCTCGCCGCGGAGCTCCGACACGACCATGCGTACCCGCGAGCCGCGCGGCCCGACGCACGCACCGACGGGGTCGACGCCCTGGACGTGCGACTCGACCGCGATCTTCGACCGGTAGCCGGGCTCACGGGCGACGCCGCGGATGGTGACGAGGCCGTCGGCGATCTCCGGCACCTCGAGCTCGAAGAGCGTCTCGATGAGCCGGGGGTCGCGGCGCGAGAGGATGACCTGCGGCCCCTTCGTGCCCGAGCGCACCTCGACGATGACCGCCTTGATGCGCGAGCCCTGCTCGTACCGCTCGCCGTCCACCTGCTCGGAGCGCGGCAGGAGCGCCTCCACCTTGCCGAGGTCGACGAGGACGTTGTTGCGGTCGCCGGCCTGCTGCACGATGCCCGTCACGACCTCGCCCTGGCGGTCGACGTACTCCTCGTACATGATCGCGCGCTCCGCCTCGCGGATCCGCTGCTGGATGACCTGCTTCGCCGTCATCGCGGCGATGCGGCCGAAGTCGTGCGGCGTCACGTCGCTGCGGCCGATCTGGTGCTCCGGGACCTGCTCGAGGTCGACGTCGAGCTCGTCGTCGTTGACGAGGGTGTGCTGCTTCTCACCCGTCTCGTCCTCGATGCGCTCGAGCTCGGCGATCTTGGCCTCGCGGGCCTCCTCGATCAGTCGCTCCTCGATGTCGGCGGGGATCTCGATGGCGAAGACCTTGAACTCGCCGTCGTCGTCGAGGATCACCTCGGCGTGACGTGCAGCACCGGGCGTCTTCTTGTAGGCGGCGAGAAGGGCGTCCTCGAGCGCCGCGACGAGCGTGCCCGACTCGATGCCTTTCTCGCGCTCGATCGTGCGAATCCCTTCGATGATCTCCTGGCTCATGGTTCCTTCCGTCCGTCGTCGATCACGTTGGCCCGCACGATCGTCTCGTACGGGATCAGAAGCTCCCGCTCGCCGGTCGCGACGGTCACTCCCCGGTCGTCGGCCTGCAGCAGCTCCCCGCGGACGCGGTGACTGCCACCCTCGTCCCTGGTGCGAATCTGGACACGGCTTCCCTCCGCGCGCCGGAAGTGGTCCGGCTTGCGCAGTGGACGCTCCGGCCCCGGCGACGAGACGTCGACCGTGTAGCGGTTGCGATAGTCGTCGAGGAGGCGGGTGACGCGCTCGCAGAGCGCGAGGTCCACTCCCTCTCGACGATCGAGGTACACGCAGAACCGGCTCGGCGAGAGCAGCTCCACCGCCAGCACCTCGACGCCCGGAAGGCCGCGCTCCACCGTGAGCGCGATCTCGCGCTCGAGCTCCTTCTCGCGGGTGTACGGATCAGTGGCCATCGGGCTCCTTCACGAAAAATGGGCGCCACGCGCCCATTTCTCCGAACCGGTGAAATGCGGTGTCCGAATGGTAGCAACCTTCCGTGGAGAAGCCCAGGGTCACGGCAGCACACACGGACCGACTCTGCCTGCAAATACCGACGCCGGCCCCCACGAGTTGCGCGATGCTCGACGTGAACGGAGGTGAGGCCCATGACGGTTGCGACGGTTCCGGGCCGTGTCTCTCCGGAGCACGGTGGCCGGCACAGCCGTCTCGCGCGCTGGGCGGTCGGCCTCATGGTCGTCTTCGGGGCGGCGCTCGCCACGTCGCTCGCGACGCTCGCCATCGGGTCTGCCGTGCTGGGCTGGAGCGGGCTGGAGGACACCTGGGTCGCGCTGCTCGCCGCGGAGGCCGCGATCGTCGGCCTGCTGACCGCGCTCGCTGCGTTCGTGCTGGCGCTGGCCGCGAGGATCAGGCGCGAGCGCTGGGCGCTGCTGTGGCTGCCGCTCGGCGTCTTCCCTGCCTGCGTCCTCTTGCTCGTGCTAGGCGAGACCCTCTGGTGGGAGTAGCCCTCGTGCCGGCCGCGGCCCGCGCGACGGTCCACGACGTGAAACCGCTCAGACGTCGAGCACGATCGTCACCGGCCCGTCGTTCACGAGGCTGACCTGCATCCGCGCTCCGAACACCCCGGTCTGAACGGGGACTCCGAGGCCGCTGAGCGCCTTCGAGAACCGCTCCACGAGGGGCTCGGCCTCGTCGGGCGTCGCGGCCGCGGTAAAGCTCGGCCGCTTGCCCTTGCTGGTGTCGCCGAGGAGCGTGAACTGGCTCACGACGAGCGCCTCGCCGGCGACATCGACCAGCGAGCGGTCGAAGCGGCCCTCGTCGTTCTCGAACACCCGCAGGCCGGCCACCTTGCCTGCGAGCCGGTCCGCCCCCTCGGGCGTATCGCCGGTGGCGACCCCGAGAAGCACGAGAAACCCAGGCCCGCAGGCGCCCACGACCTTGCCGTCGACCGCGACGGAGGCTCTGGAGACCCGTTGCAGGACTGCGCGCACCCCTTTTGATTGTCCCTCATCTCAGTGACGCTCCCTGCCGATAGGGAGCCTGTGGAGGCTGCTCGCAACCCCTGGCCTGCGCTCGGCACGTTGCTCGTTCGCGACGGAGCGATCACACCCGAGCAGCTCGAGGTCGCGCTGTCCGAGAAGCGCACCACGCCCGAGAAGCGGCTCGGCGAGATCATCGTCGACAAGGGCTACGCCAGCCAGGACGCGGTGGCGCGCGTCCTCGCGGAGCAGCACGAGCTCGAGTTCATCACGCTGACCCCGGAGATCGTCGAGCACCACGCCGCCTCGCTGCTGCCCGAGAATCTCGCGCGCCGCTACCGGGCGATCCCGGTCCGCTTTCTCGACGACGAGTCGGTGCTCGTCGCCGTCGCCGACCCGACCAACGTCGTCTTCTCGGACGATCTCCGCCTGGCGCTGGGGATGCCCGTCCGGGTCTGCGTCGCCTCGGGCGATGCCATCGACTACGTGATCGGGAAGGTCCACGACGGCACGGTCGTCGAGATCACCACCTTCACCGAGGCCGTCGAGAAGGAGGACGACGCCACCGTCCTCGACCTCGAGCACGACACTCCGGCCGTCGTGTTCGTCAACCGCTCGATCGCGAAGGCGCTCGAGATCGGCGCCTCGGACATCCACTTCACGCCGCAGCAGAAGCGCATCCACGTCCGGGCCCGCGTGGACGGCGTCATGCGCGAGCTGACGAGCATCGCCGTCTCTCAGGCGCCCGGGATCACGAGTCGCCTCAAGATCATGGGCGGGCTCGACATCGCCGAGCGCCGCGCGCCGCAGGACGGGCGCGTCTCCATCCGTCGCGGCGAGCAGACCGTGGACGTGCGCATCGCGGTCTTGCCGACGACCCACGGCGAGAAGGTGACGCTCCGCATCCTCAACCAGCAGGACGCGCCCGAGTCGCTGGACGCGCTCGGCATGTGGCCCCGCAGCCAGGCGGCGCTCGAGCATGCGATCCGGCAGCCGTTCGGCGCCGTCGTCGTCTGCGGGCCGACGGGCTCGGGCAAGACCACCACGCTCTACGCCTGCCTGCAGGTGCTGAACAACCCCGAGCAGTCGCTCGTCACGATCGAGGACCCGGTCGAGTACCGGGCGGCGGGCCTCGACCAGATCGAGGTGAACCCGCGCGCGGGGCTCACCTTCGCGAACGGGCTGCGCACGATCCTCCGCTCCGACCCCGACATCCTGCTCGTGGGCGAGATCCGCGACGAGGAGACCGCCCAGATCGCGTTCCGCGCCGCGATGACCGGCCACCTCGTGCTCACCACGCTGCACGCGCAGACTGCGGCGTCCGCGGTTCAGCGCCTCGTCGACATCGGCGTCGACCGCGGCATCATCGCCACGGCGGTCAACTGCCTCATCGGCCAGCGCCTCGCCCGCCGCCTCTGCCAGGAGTGCGCCGAGCCGTACGAGCCCACGGAGCGCGACCTGCGCACGCTGCGGATCCCGGACGGGTACGGCGAGCTGATGCTGTACAAGGCGGTCGGCTGCCGCAAGTGCGACGACACGGGCTACCGCGGCCGGGTGGCGCTGTTCGAGGTGATGACGATGACGGACGAGATCGCGGCCCTCATCGGCGCGCACACGAGGGAGATCGAGGCCGCCGCCGTCGACCAGGGCATGTTCACCCTGCGCGACGACGGCATCAGGCTCTCGATCGCCGGCATCACGACGCTCGAAGAGGTGCGGCGCGTCGCGGGCGACGCGCTGCCCTGAGCCTCCCGCCGCCCGGGCCCCGCACGCGCCCGACCCCCGCGCGACCCGGTGCTCGCGGCGGCGGCCGTAAGCTGACGGCGTGGCCGTCGTCGAGCTGCGTGACAAGCGTGAGATCGCGGAGGTCTGCCGGCGCAACGCCGCGCTGCACGCATACGAGCTCGGCGACCTCGACGACTTCTTCTGGCCGCACACGCGCTGGTTCGGGTGGCGCCGCGGAGCGGAGACGCGCCAGATCGTCCTGATCTACGGCGAGCCGGAGCCCCCCGTGCTGGTTGCGCTCGCCGACGAGCCGCACGGCGAGATGGAGCGCCTCCTCCACGCCCTCCTTCCCGAGCTCCCCGCCCGCGCCTACGCCCATCTCATGCCGCACCTCGTCGAGATCGCCGCCGCGCGATACGACGTCGCGTCGCACGGCCTGCACCTGAAGATGGCGCTCCCACCTGACCGGGCCGTCGACGGGCACCCCGGGGACGTGCACCTCCTCGGGCCCGACGACCTCGCGGCCGTGGAGGCGTTCTACCGCGACGCCTACCCCGGCACGTGGTTCGTGCCGCGCATGCTCGAGACGATGCGCTACGTCGGCATCCGCGACGGCGGGCGGCTCGCGTGCGTCGCGGGCGTGCACGTCCACTCGCCGGCCTGGGGCATCGCCGCGCTCGGGAACGTCGCCACGCTCCCCTCCCATCGCGGCCGCGGGCTCGCGAGCGCGGCCTGCGCCTCGCTCTGCGCCCTGCTCCGCGTCGACGGCATCGACACCATCGCCCTCAACGTGAAGGCCGACAACCTGCCTGCGATCCGCGCCTACGAGCGCCTCGGCTTCGACGTCGTGGCGGAGTACGTCGAGGCCTCTCTCGTGGCGCGTGACGACGGACGCGCCGGGGGCGTACCTCCGACATGAGGCTCCTCGCGCTCTGCGCCGTCGTCGCGGCGGCGGCTCTCGCGGGCACCGCCGAGCCGGCGCACGCGTGCTCCTGCGCGGTGCTCGATCCGCGCGCGATGCTCACGAGCTCCGACGGCGCCTTCGTCGGCACGGTGGTGGGCCGGCGGGACGAGTCGGCGGCGGGCGCGACGCTGATCTTCGACGTCGAGGAGGCGTTCAAGGGCGCGATCGGCGACACCGTCGAGGTCCGCACCCCGTCGAACAGCGCCGCCTGCGGCATCGAGGCGCCGGTCGGCACCCGCATCGGGCTCTTCCTCGAGCGGGACGGCCCGCGGTGGACCGGCACGCTCTGCTCACAGGTCGAGCCGGCCCGCCTGCGTGAGGCTGCACGGCCACTGCCGCCCCCGAGCGGGAAGGGCCCGGTGGCGCTCCTCGTCGCCGGTCGCTTCGGGCCCGTGCGGACAATCGCCCTCGACCGCACGGGGCGCACGCTCGCGTACGGCACGGGTGCGGGGTCGGTGATCGCCTTCTCGCCCTGCTCCGGCGGGCGCCGCGTCGTCGAGCTCGTGCGCACCGACGCCGGCGGGTTCGCGGTCGCGGTGCGCGAGCTCCGCTCGCTCCGACAGGTGCGGCGACAGCCCGTGACCGCCCCGGGCGGCGCCTTCCCCACGACCGTCCGGTGCACCCGGCCCGACGGCCGCGAGGCGATCGTCTTTCTCTCGAGCACGGAGGGCTCCGGGCGGGGACGGCTCGTCCGCCTCGGGCCCGGCGGTGCGGCCGTGCTCTGGCGAGGCACGGCGCCCTCGGCCTCGCTCACGGATCGGGTTGCGTACGTCAATGCGGGCCGCACCGGCGCGACGCTTCTCGCGGTCGACCTCCGCACCCGCGCCGTCCGCCGTCTCGGTCGCATCCCGGCCTTCACCGGCCCACTCGTCCCCGACGCACGGGGCACGCGCCTCGCCGGCGTAGCCGACGACCAGCGCACCGCGTCGCCGGTCTCGCGCGTCGTGGTCGTCGCTCTCGGCGCTCGGCGGGCAGTCGTCCGCACCGCCGCGCTCCGCAACGCCGAGGCTGCCGGAGACGTCTTCTGGCTCGGCCGCGGACGGCTCGCGTTCTTCCCTCGGTTCGGCTCGGACGACATCCGCGTGTATGACGGCGCGCTCCGGCTCGTCGCGCGCCTGCGGGGCTGGCAGGCGCAGCAGACGGCGCTCGTCGGCGCGACCGCGTACGGCGTCGGCTTCGCCGACGGCCGGCTCGTGCGCGCCGCGCTGCCGCGAGGGCCGATCCGCGAGGTACGACGCCTCCCGGGCCCGGTCGCCTACGGGATCGTCTCGGCCGGCCCCTGATCAGCGGTGCCCGAAATGGTGGGCGCGGGGCAGGGACGCGACCACCTCGTCCGACTCCGCCGCGCGGCGGGCCAGCGCCGAGAGGCTCTCGAGCGAGGAGACGAGCACGTTCCGGTTCCGCTCCACGCGCTCGAAGCGGCCGCGGACGAGGAGCAGCGGCTCGCCGCGCACGATCGCGCGATGCCGCTCGTAGACGGCCGACGGGACGATGAGGTTCACCTGCCCGTGCTCGTCCTCGAGCAGCATGAAGACGATCCCCTTCGCCGTTGCCGGGCGCTGTCGGGCGACCGCGAGCCCGGCGAAGGCGACCTGCGCGCCGTGCGCTGCGACGTTCAGCTCGGCGCTCGACAGCGTGCCCACCGGCAGGTGTGGCCTGAGCAGCGCCAGCGGATGCACGCCCACCGAGAGGCCGGTCTCGCGGTAGTCGGCGAGCATCCGCTCCCAGCGCGTGAGGTCGGGGAGCTCCGGCGTGGACACCGTCGGCTCGAGCGACAGCGGCAGTTGCTTGGCCTCGCCGCGCGTTCCCTCCACCGTCCGCGGACGCGTGGCGAGGCCGAGCTCCCAGAGGAGGTCTCGCCGCCGGCCGAGCGCGTCGCACGCGCCGCCCCGCACGAGCGCCTCGAGCTCGTCCCGCGACACGGGCGCGCGGCGCGCCATGTCGCCGACGTCCCTGTAGGACCCGTCCCGCTCCCGCTCGGCCACGACCGCCTCCGCGTCGTCCTCCCCCACCGACGTGACGTAGGCGAGACCGATGCGAACGGCAGTGGCGTCTTCCCCGACGTCCAGCGCGCACCGCGCCTCGCTCAGGTTGACGTCCGGCGGCAGCACCTGAACGCCCCGGCGCTGTGCGTCCCGCACGAGGGTCGCAGGCGGGTAGAACCCCATCGGCTGCTCGTTCAGGAGCGCACAGAGGAACTCCGCCGGATAGTGGTGGCGCAGCCACGCGGACTGGTACGCGAGCAGGCCGAAGGCGGCTGCATGCGACTTCGGGAAGCCGAAGCCGGAGAAGCCGACGAGCTTGTCGTAGACGCCGTTCGCGATCTCCGCGTCGACGCCGTTGCGCTCGGCGCCCTCCACGAAGCGCTGCCGGTATGCCTCGAGCGCGGCGAGGCTGCGCTTGCGGCTCATCGCGCGCCGCAGCCCTTCCGCCTCTCCCACCGAGAAGCCCGCGAGGGCGATCGCGACGTCGAGCACCTGATCCTGGAAGACGACGACGCCGAGCGTGGACGCGAGCGGCTCGCGCAGCGACTCGTGGTCGACCGGGAAGACGAAGGACGGGTCCTCGCGTAGCCGCCGCCGATGCTCGATGTACGGATGCACCGCCTTGCCCTGGATCGGTCCCGGCCGCACGAGCGCGACCTGGATGGTGAGGTCGTCGATCGTCTCCGGCCGCGTGCGCAGGAGGCTCTGCATCTGCGCGCGCGACTCGATCTGGAAGACGCCGACGGTGTCGGCGTCCTGGATCTCGCGGAACACGTCTCCGTCGTCGAGCGGGATGCGGGAGAGGTCGATCGGCTCGCCGTAGAGGCGCGCGATCTGGTCGACGCAGTCCTCGACACACGAGAGCATGCCCAGCCCGAGCAGGTCGATCTTGAGGAAGCCCGCGTCCGCGCACGAGTCCTTGTCCCACTGGCAGAGCCGGCGTCCCGCCATCGCCGCCGGCTGCACCGGGACGAGCTCCACGAGCGGCCGCGAGGAGATCACCATCCCGCCCGGATGCTGCGAGACGTTGCGCGGCAGGCCGGCGATCTCGGCCGTCAGGAGCTGGAACGCGCGCCAGCGCCGCGAGCCGAGCTTGCGCTCGGCATCGGGCAGCTCGGCCACCTCCCGGGCCACGCGTGTCGCGTTCCAGCCGTCGGAGACGCGCGCCAGCCGCTCGAGCTCCGCCTGCGGCAGCCCGAGCGCCTTGCCGACGTCGCGGATCGCTCCGCGCGAGCGATAGGTGGGAAAGCTCGCGACGAGCGCCGCGTGCTCGTGCCCGTAGCGCTCCGTCACGGCCACGATGAGCTTCTCGCGGATGTCCCGCGGGAAGTCGAGGTCGATGTCCGGCACCGACTGGAGCTCGCGGTTCAGGAAGCGCCCGAGCGAGAGGTCGTTCGCGACCGGGTCGATGTGGGAGAGGCCGGTCAGGTAGCACACGATGGAGCCGACCGAGCTCCCCCGCCCCCGCCCGGGCGGCAGGAACCGCCGGGGAGAGTCCCGGCCGCGCACCTCGAGGGCGCACTCGCGCGCCAGCTCGAGCACCTCCCAGTGGAGGAGGAAGAACCCGGCCAGCCCGAGCTCGTCGATGAGCGCGAGCTCGCTCTCGAGCCGTTCGAGCGCACGCGCTCGCACGGTTTGCTTGACGGTCGCGTATCGGTCGTCGAACGCTCCACGGCAGACAGCAGCCAAGTGATCGATCGCCGGCTCGCGACCGTCGGAGAAGTCGGGGTAGCGGTAGCCGAGCTCTTGCGTGAGGTCGAACTCGAGCCGCTCGGCGAGACGGACGGTGCGCGCCGCGGCCTCGGGGTCGATCGTCGCGAACCGCTCCGCCATCTCCGCCGGAGGAAGGAGGACGCACTCGCGGTTGCCGCGCCGCTCGCGCTCGCAGCCGTCGAGCGAGGTGCAGCAGCGGATCGCGACGAGCACGTCCTGCAGCACGGCGCGGCGGCGGGAGTGCGCGTGGACGTTCCCGGTGGCGACGGTCTCGACCCCGAGATGCTCCGCGAGATCGCGCAGCAGGACGTGCCGGCGGGCGTCGCCGCGCTCGTAGGTGCGCTGCAGCTCGACGTAGAAGCGCTCACGGCCGAACGCCGAGGCGAGCCGTGCGGCGCCGTTCGGATCGCGCAGCCCGAGCCCGTCGCGCGCGCAGCCCGAGAGACAGACGAGCCCCTCGTTGTGCCGCGCGACCACGTCGAGGTCGACGGCGGGCGGTCGCGGCGAGATGTACCTCGCGCTTGCGTCGCCCGCGGGACGCGTCCCCGCGTGCGCGGCGGTGAGGATGCGGCAGAGGTTCGCGTAGCCCGTGGAGGACGCCGCCAGCAGCGTGACGTGGGTGCTGCCGTCTCCCGCGGGGGGGTCGACAGCGCCGGCACCGCCGCTCCTGCGCGGCTCAGTCGTGCCGGCACTGCGCACGGTCACCTCGGCGCCGGTGATGGGCCGCACGCCGAGCTCCTTCGCCGCATGCGCGAACTCCAGCGAGCCGTAGACGCCGTCGTGGTCGGTGAGCGCGAGCGCCGGGTAGCCGAGCTCCGCCGCCCGGACGGCGAGCTCCTCGGGCTGCGAGGCCCCGTCGAGGAACGAGTACGCGGAGTGGCAGTGCAGCTCGACGTATCCCACGGCGACTAGGCTCGGTCCCGATGGGGCGCGCGATCGAGATCCGCCGCGGGGAGCTCCTGGCCGACCGCCCGGAGCTGCGTCTCGAGCTGGTGGCCGACACGCCGTGGCTGAGCATGTCTCACGGGACGCTCGGCGCCGGGGGCCCCACGCCTCCGGCACACGTCCACCGGGAGCATGCGGACTGCTTCCTCGTGCTCGAGGGCGGCCTGCGTCTCGCGCTCGCAGACGGTGAGCGCACCGTGGAGGGCGAGAGCTGGGTGCAGGTGCCGGCAGGCGTCGTCCACACGTTCGCGCCGGTCGAGCGGGTGCGGATCCTCAACGTCCATGCGCCGTCGGCCGGCTACCGGGGCTTCATCGAGCGCCTGGCCCGTGCCGCCGGGCCGGAGGACGTCTACCGCGCACGGGAGGGGTTCGACCAGCACGATCCGCCCGAGGGCGGCGGCCTCGACCCCGGAGCTGCGGTCGCCGTGCAGCTCGGTGGGGACGGCGGCGTAGGCTCGACGGAGCCGCCCGGGAGCCCAGGTGCCGGCGTTGCCGGCGCCGGAGCGGGGAGAGGCGAGCCCATCACGGACCGGCCGGAGCGGCGCGTGACGCTGCTCGCGGACACGTCCGAGCTCGCCGTGACGGAGTCCGTCTACACGCCGGGAGAGCGCGGGCCGGACCCCCACGTCCACTACGACCACGCCGACGCGTTCGTCGTGCTCGAGGGGACGCTCACGTTCACCCTGCGCGGGGCGTCGCTGCAGGCGGACGCGGGGACGATCCTGGTCGTGCCTCCTGTCGTCGTCCACTCGTTCGCGAACGACCACGACACCGACGCGCGCTTCCTCAACCTCCACGCACCCTCCTGCGGCTTCGGTGACTACCTCCGCGGGCGCTACCCCGGCTTCGACCAGCACGAGCCGCCCGCGGACGGAGGCGGCGACCCGGCGGCGGTGGTCGCGACGCGCCTGGCCGACTAGGCTGGGCGTCGCATGGCCACGAGCTGGAATCTCCACACGCCCGGCGGGTTCGCCCGGTACTGGCGAGAGCTGAACGAGATCCGAGCGGCCGGAGACGAGCCACCGGACGGCTTCTTCGAGCGCCACGACGTCTACGACGTCGAGGAGCTCGACGCCGACATCGATTAGCGTTCGCGCATGTTCCCGGCGACGCGCGTCGCTCGGCTCCTCGGAACGCGGTACCCGATCGTGCAGGCCCCGATGGCCGGAGGCCACACGACGCCCGAGCTCGTGGCCGCGGTCTCTGACGCCGGAGCTCTCGGCTCGCTCGGCGGCGCCCTGCTCTCCCCCGACGACCTCCGCGAGGAGATCCGGGCCGTCCGCCGGCTGACCGAGCAGCCGTTCGGGGTGAACCTCTTCGCTCCGCTGCCGCCACCTCGGGCCGACGCAGATGAAACCGCGGCGATGAACGCCGTGCTCGCCCCCTTCCGCGCCGAGCTCGGGCTGCCGGAGCCGAGCGACGTGCCCACCCTGCCGCCCGCAGCCGTCGACGACCAGCTCGCCGTCGTCCTGGAGGAGCGCGTGCCGGTGTTCAGCTTCACCTTCGGCACGGTCCCCTTCGAGGCGGTGAAGGAGGCGGGGAGCGTCATCCTCGGGACCGCGACGACAGCGGCCGAGGCCGTCGAGCTCGAGGCGCGCGGCGTCGACGCAGTCGTCGCGCAGGGGAGCGAGGCGGGCGGCCATCGAGGCACCTTCCTCACCGCCTTCGAGAACGCATTCGTGGGCGGGATGGCGCTCGTGCCGCAGGCCGTCGACCGTGTCTCGGTGCCGGTCCTGCTGGCGGGCGGGGTCATGGACGGCCGCGGCATCGCCGCAGCCCTGGCGCTCGGCGCCGAGGGCGTCCAGCTCGGCACGGCCTTCCTCGGCTGCCCCGAGAGCGGCGCTCCCGAGCTCTACCGCCGCGCGCTCGCCGGAGCAGCCGACGACTCGACCACGGTCACGACCGCCTACACGGGGCGCCACGTCCGCGCGCTCCGCACCCCGTTGAGCGACGCGGTCGAGCACTCGGGCGTCCCCCCGCTTCCGTTTCCGCTCCAGGCCGTCCTGGCGCTGGACATCCGCAGCGCGGCGCTCGACGCCGGTCGCGCCGACCTCGTGCCCGTGCTCGCCGGGCAGGCAGCCGGCCTCGTGCGGAGCCTGCCCGCGGCGGAGCTCGTGGAGGCGCTCGTACGCGAGACCGAGAAGACCCTCTCGCGCCTGGGGTCTGACTCCGCAGGGGTCTGACCCCGGCCTTCGCTCATGACAGCGCGGCCCGGTGGCGACCGCTACGACAACGATGTCGCCCCGACGCGTCTGTGCCGCACGCCGGCTCACGCGCGCTGCGTGAACCAGCATTTCGCTTCCCCGTCCCAGTACACGGCCGTGTTGCGGCCTCCCTCCAGCACGACCTCGAAGTAGCGGCGGTCGACCGGCTCGTCCGTCCACCAGCGGTCGACCACCCGCCACTCCTCCCGGACGACCGAGACCGCCTCCCGGTTGACGAGGCGAGGGGTGCCGTCGAGGCCGGTCTCGACGAGCGCCGGCCGCGGCGGGTTGAGTCGTCCGGCCGCCCGGGCGCTCACACGTCCCGCGGCACGACCAGCGCCCGAGACTCCGGTATCCGCGACCACGGCGCCACCTCGACGACCGCGCAGACGGAGCCGGCGCCTACCCCGGCGCGGACCTGCCGCAGCCCCTCGCGCAGGAGCGCGTCGGCTTCCGCCCCCTCGGGCGCGACGAGCGCCAGCTGCCGTCCCGTGTGCTCTGCGAGCTCCACCGCCTCGAGACGCAGCTCGACGACGGGTGCGGGGAGCTCGGCGAGCTTCGGCCCGAGCGCCGCGCGGAGGCGCGCCCGCTCGGCGGTCGCCTCCCTCAGCGTCGTCGTGCGACGCCAGGAACCGCCGCCCACGAGCCGCGCGGAGAGCGCGACCTTGCGGAACGGCCGTCCCGCCCGCTCCGGCCGGTTCACCAGCCGGTCGAGGAGCGCGGCGAAAGCCCGGCGCAGGGTGAGCTCGTTTGCGACCGCCTCGGGGAAGGAGAGCGCCTCGACCAGCTCTGCCGCGGGAGATCGCCCACGCACACGGGTTTGATGAGCGTTGTGGCGCTCCCCGCCTGCCAGGCTCCACGCCCGCTTCCCCTCCGGCCCCAGCCGCTCCGCGACGGCGCCCCCAGGCAGCCGGGCGAGCTCGCCGAGCCGGCGTACCCCGAGCCCTTCGAGCTCGGCGTATCGCTCCCGCTCGAGCGGCAGCAGCGTGAGAGGGAGTGGCTCGAGAAACGCCTGCTCCTCCTTCCCCTCGACGATCACCGCCTGTCCGGGACGCGCGACGCTCGCCGCAGCAAGAGCGACGAACCGGCGCCCCCCGGCACCCGCACGCGGGTCCCAGACAGGACCGGCGGAGGCGAGCGCCCGCGTGAGCGCCGCCTCCACTCCTCCGTAGAGCCGCTCCACCCCGCGCGTCTCGAAGTAGACGACGCCGGTCTCGTCCGGCTCCACCGCAATGCCGACGTCCTCCAACCGCCGCAGGAGCGCCTCCCACTCCTGCTCCACCGCCGTCGGGTCGCGTTCGACGAGCACGAGCCCCGGGCAGGTCGCGAGCGCCTCCCCCAGGCGCATGCCCGCCTTCACCCCGAGCTTCTCGGCAGCCGCCGTCACCGGGCCGAGGAGCGGCTCCGTCCCCGGCTCCGGCGCGAGGGCCGCAGGCGCCAGCATGAGCCTCGGCCGCGCCCGGAGCGCTGCCCGAAGCTCGAACCCGGAGACGAGGAGGCAGGCGACCATGGGAACAGATGTTCTATACGAACACACGTTCTCCTGTCAAGCGGGGGAGTCACGGCTGCCCGATCGGGGTCGACCCCGATGCGCCCCAGGCCCCGCCCCCGCGACGATGTCTCCGACCACGGAAGGAGCGAGCGATGCGGTTCACGACCGAGCAGGCACGCGAGGTGGGGACGGCGATCGGGATCGACTGGGAGTCGGCGCCATTCGACGTCGAGCAGTTCCGTGCCGGGATGGACGTCGAGCTCGAGCACGGGAGCCACGACCCGCTGACGAACGTCACCGGCGACGATCCCGTCCTCACGGGCAAGATCGCCCTCGCGCACCTGAACGAGTTCCCCGACTACTACACGCGGCTCGAGCAGATGGAGGAGGAGGCCAAGCGGGCGCTCGGCGTCTGATCGCCGACGCGCTGCGAGGAGCGGCGAGCATGACCGTCCGCCCGCGTGGGCGTGACGGCTACTCCCGCGTGCGGGTGGCCGTGAAGCAGAACTGGGTGCAGGCGAAGAAGAACTCGCCCCGTTCTCCGAGCTCGCGCTGCTCGTCGCCCCATGCCTTCGCCTCGTCCTCGGTGATGCCCTCGCGTCCGGCGACGAACTGCTCGATCAAAGGGACGATGGAGGCGCCGTAGGCATCGGAGACGAACGCCGAGGTCGCGAACGCGTGGCCCTCCACGGCCACGTCGTCGAACCCCGCCGCACGCAGGCGCGCGGCCAGGGTCTGCGGCAGCGACGGATGGGCGAGGTGCGCATCCCAGGCTCGGAGCACGCGCGCGGTACGGTCGGGGTCGGACGAGTGCACGGACACGGTGGCCCAGTCGACGTCCCAGACGACGACCCGGCCGCCGGGCTTGACGGCGCGGTGCATCTCGGCGAGCGCCGACGCCACGTCGGAGACGTACTCGAGGACCTGCACGGAGAGCGCCGCGTCGAAGCTCGCGTCGTCGACCGGCAGGCTCGTCACGTCCGCCTCGTGGAAGGCGACGTTGGCGTGCCCCTCGCAGCGGCGCGCCGCCGCCTGGAGCATCTGCGCGCTCCCGTCCACACCGGTCACCGCTCCCTCCGGGCCGACCTCCTCGAGGAGCTCGGCGACGTAGAACCCCGGCCCGCAGCCCGCGTCGAGCACCCGCTCGCCGGACGAGGCCGAGACCGCCTCGCGGACGAGCCGCCGCCGCCGGAGCACGTCGCGCGTGCGGTAGAGCGCCTCCAGTCGCGGTAGCAGGCTCTCGTCGAAGACCAGTTGGCCCATTCGGTCCTCCGTGGACGGCACCCGTACGGTAGCGCCGACGTCCGGCCCCGTCAGCCCCGTCGCCGGGCGCGAAAGCACTCGGTCAGGTACGGGAGCTCGATGACGCCGTCGCGTGCGTGCTCGTCGAAGACGCGACCCGCCCGGGCGAGCACCGGTGCCCGCTCCGCCTCCGTCTGCACGGCGCAGTAGCTGCGCGAGAGCACGAGGTCGAGCAGCGTGTCGCGGTCGAGGCGCTGGACGAGGGAGAACGTCGCGCGCTCGACCGGCTCGAACAGCTCGCTCGACGCGAGCGGCGCGGCCGCGTCGCGGTCCTCGACCGTCTCGCGGCCGATGACGGCCTCGCTCAACGTCGCCACCCACGGCTCGCGGTCGTCGCGGGTGTTCCAGACGAGCGCCAGCCGGCCGCCAGGCCGCAGGACCCGCGCGATCTCCGGCAGGGCGACGGCGTGGTCGAACCAGTGGAACGCCTGGGCGCAGACGACGACGTCCGCGCTCGCGTCGCCGAGGGGGATCGCCTCCGCCCCGCCGGCGAGCGCGACCGCGTCCGGCACCGTGCGGCGGAGGCGGTCGAGCATCTCCTGGAGCGGCTCGACCGCCGTCACCCGGTGCTCGAGCGCCACGAGAGAGCGGGTCAGCTTGCCGGTGCCGGCACCGAGGTCGACCACGTCGCAGGGCGTCGGCCCCGCCAGCCAGCGCACCGCCTCGTCCGGGTATCCGGGCCGGGCCCGCTCGTACGCGTCCGCGACCAGCGCGAAGGACGTCGCGCGCCCTCGGCGCTCGTCGCGGTTGACGATCACGATGCGATCTCGGCCGCGACGCCGCGCATGGCGACGAAGCGAGGCACGACGTCGAGCACGCTCTCGCGCGCGCACCAGGGGATGTCGGCCTCGAGCTCCGGTCCGTGGTTGATCAGGTTGCGCCCCGAGCGGGACTGCCGGAAGGCCTCCTCCGCTCCCGCGTAGGAGTGCACGAGCCGCACCGCCATCTCGGCCGCGTCGGTCCGCTCGTAGCCGAGGGCCTCGGCGATCCGCCCGGCGACGTAGGTGTCGTCGAGGCACGGGTCGCCCTTCACGCCCGCGCAGTAGATCGCGACGTCCTCGCCGTGCGACGAGGCCTCCACGACGACCGCGCCGAGGTTCAGCAGCGAGCCGACGAGCACACGGTCGCAGCGCTCCGCCGCCGTCACGATCGCGCGCGTGCCGTTCGTCGTCGACATCGAGAGCACCGGCGTGCGGCGCTCGAGATACTCCCGGGGCGAGTTGCCGAGGTCGAAGCCGTCGATCCGGACGCCGAGCCGCTCACCCCCGAGCGTGACGCCGTCGAGCTCCTCGCGGAGCCGTCTCGCGTCGTCGATCTCGGCCGCGCAGTAGACGCTCTCGTAGCCCGCGTCGAGCGCCTGACAGATCGTCGAGGTGGCGCGGATCACGTCCACCACGACGCCGACGGGCGCGGCTGCGGCCTCGGCGGGCGTGAACGCGACGTGAACGCGCATCCGGGTACGCTAGCCGCCGATGGACGAGACTCCCCGCTGCTACCGGCACCCCAACCGCGAGACCCTCGTCTCGTGCTCGGAGTGCGGCCGGCCCATCTGCGAGGAGTGCATGACCTTCGCTCCGGTGGGCATCCGCTGCCCCGACCACGCCTCCGTCGGCGCTCCGCGCGGCGGGGCGACGCGGCAGGTGCGCGAGGCGCGCCGTCGCGCCGGCTCGCTCGAGGCACCCGCGACCACCGTGCTCGTCGGCATCAACGTGCTCGTCTACCTGATCACCGTCTTCCAGGGGGCGGGGCTCTCGCAGCCTGGCGGAGAGCTGTTCCAGCGGGGGGCGCTCGTGGGGCTGCTCGTCGCCGACGGCGAGTGGTGGCGGCTCGTCAGCGCGATGTTCCTGCACGCGAGCGTCATCCATCTCGCGTTCAACATGCTCGCGCTCTACTGGCTGGGCTCCGTCGTGGAGCAGGCGATCGGGACCGTGCGTTTCCTGCTCATCTACTTCGCGGCGGGCCTCGCGGGATCGGCAGGCGCGCTCCTTATGAGCTCCGCCTTCGACGTCACCGTCGGCGCCTCCGGCGCGATCTTCGGGATCATGGGGGCCCTCCTCATCCTCGAGTACATGACCACCGGGTCGCTCGCCGGCCAGGCGATGACGCTCATCATCCTCAACCTCGCCCTCACGTTCGCGATCCCGAACATCTCCATCGGCGGCCACCTCGGCGGCCTCGTCGGCGGCATCGCCGCCACGTACGTGCTCGCCCGCACGCGGTACGTGCGACCGGCCGCCATCGGCCCCGCGCTCGTCGTCGCCATCGGCGTCGCGAGCGTCGTCGTCGCGTACGTCCGCGTCGAGAACTACGTCTTCTAGCCCTGCGCAGGGCCGCCGGGGCGGTCCTCATCTCCGCTTCATCTCCGTCGTCGACACTGTCGGTGTCGCCCTGGTTCGGTGACCACACGTGGAGCCTCCCCCCTGCTTCGGCTCCCCGGGCGTGGCGACGCGCGCGTACCGGGGAGCCGGGCGACCCCACTGGGGCTCGACCATACGAATCCGAAAGGAGGAGACATGGCGACGCCGGCACGACAATTGACACGAGACGACCCGGAGCACGATGTCCATCGCCTGCGCCTGGTCGAGAACGACGTCGAAGGCAACCATCCCGACGACGACGCAGAGCGCGAGGCGTGGGCCGATCTGGCCGTGGCCGCGGTGCTCTGCGGCCTGGTGCTGTCGCTCTTCGTCCCGGGCCTCAGCTGACGGAGGCTCGGCGGAGAGCCGCGGCGCGGGCGCAACGCCCGACGCCTGACGGCCGCGTCGCGGCGGGCGGACCCCTCGCGGGTCCCGCCCGCCGCGCCGGCGCGGGTCAGCCGCCGACCGCGACCGCGACGACGCCCCGGTCGGCGAGCGCCGCCTGCGCCGCGGCGAGGCGTGCCAGCGGCACGCGGAAGGGCGAGCAGGACACGTAGTCGAGCCCCAGGCCGTGGCAGAAGGCCACCGACCGAGGCTCACCGCCGTGCTCGCCGCAGATGCCGAGCTTGAGGTCCGGCTTGACACCGCGTCCACGCTCGACGGCGATGCGCATCAGCTCGCCCACGCCCTCCTGGTCGAGCACCTCGAACGGATTGCGCTCGAGCACGCCCACCTCGAGGTAGTGGGTGAGGAACTTCCCCTCCGCGTCGTCACGCGAGAAGCCGAGGGCGGTCTGCGTCAGGTCGTTCGTCCCGAAGGAGCAGAAGTCCGCCAGCTCGGCGACCTCGTCCGCGCGGACGCACGCGCGTGGCAGCTCGATCATGGTGCCGCACAGGTACGCGACGGACGGCTCCTCGGCCGCGACGCGCTCGGTGAGCTCGCGCAGGCGGCGCAGCTCCTCCGCGAAGCCGACGAGCGGGTGCATGATCTCGACGAGCGGCGCCTCGCCCGTGCGTTCCGCGACCGCCCGCGCGGCACGGACGATGGCGCGTACCTGCATCTCGTAGATCTCCGGGTACTGGAGGCCGAGCCGGCAGCCGCGCGTGCCCAGCATCGGGTTCTGCTCGCGCAGCTGCTCCACGCGGCGACGAATCTCCTCCGTGGGAGCCTCCTCCACCGACGGCAGGAACTCGTGCAACGGCGGGTCGAGGAGGCGGATGGTGACCGAGTGCCCCGCCATGGCCTCGAAGATCCCCTCGAAGTCGCTCTGCTGCATGGGGAGCAGGCGGTCGAGCGCCGCACGGCGCGCCTCCTCGGAGTGCGCCAGGATCATGTCGCGCACGAGCGGCAGCCGGTCCTCCGCCATGAACATGTGCTCCGTGCGGCAGAGGCCGATGCCCTCGGCGCCGAACTCCCGCGCCTTGACCGCGTCCTCGGGCGTGTCGGCATTCGCACGCACCCGCAGTCTCCGTATCTCGTCCGCCCAGCCGAGGATCGTGCCGAAGTTCTCGTCGATGGCCGGGGGGACGAGGTCGACCGGGCCGAGCACGACCGTGCCGGCGCCGCCGTCGATCGTGATCACGTCGCCGACCCGCACCTCGTGGCTGCCGATGCGCACGATGCCCGCGGCCTCGTCGATCGAGAGCGACTCGCAGCCCGCCACGCAGGGCTTGCCCATGCCGCGCGCCACGACGGCCGCGTGCGAGGTCATGCCGCCGTGCGCGGTGAGCACGCCGCGCGCGTGGATGAGGCCGTGGATGTCGTCCGGCGTCGTCTCCCAGCGCACGAGGATGACGTCCTCGCCCGCCTTGCCGCGGGCCTCGGCCGTGTCCGCGTCGAGCACGATCGCACCCGAGGCCGCGCCGGGGGACGCGTTGAGCCCTCGCGCTGCGATCTCGGGCTTCGCCCGCGGGTCGATCATCGGGTGCAGGAGCTGGTCGAGCTGCGCCGGGTCGATGCGCGCGACGGCCTCCTCCGTCGAGACGAGGCCTTCCTCCACCATCTCGGCGGCGACCCGGAGCGCCGCACGCGCGGTGCGCTTCGCGGTGCGCGTCTGCAGCAGGTAGAGGGTGCCCTCCTCGAGCGTGAACTCGATGTCCTGCACGTCGCGGTAGTGCTGCTCCAGGCGCTGCATCGCGTCGGCGAGCTGCTCGTAGGCCTCCGGCAGGAGCTCGCGCATGCGCTCGATCGGCTCGGGCGTCCGGATCCCCGCCACCACGTCCTCGCCCTGGGCGTTGAGCAGGAACTCGCCGTACAGGCTGGCCTCGCCGGTCGACGGGTCGCGCGTGAAGCAGACGCCCGTCGCCGACCGATCGCCGCGGTTGCCGAACACCATCTGCACCACGTTGACCGCGGTGCCCATGTCGTCCGGGATGTCGTAGGTGCGGCGGTAGACCTGGGCCCGCGGCGCGTCCCACGAGTCGAACACGGCCCTGTACGCGCGCCGGAGCTGCTCGCCCGCGTCCTGAGGGAACGTCGAGCCGATGGCCTGCTCGTAGATGCCCTTGAACGTCTCGAGCAGCTCGGCGAGGTCGTCGGCGGTCAGCTCGACGTCCTGCGTGACGCGGCGTGCGGCCTTGAGGGAGGTGAGCGCGCTCTCGAAGGCGTGCCCGTCCACCCCGTCCACCACCTCGCCGTACATCTGCACGAGCCGCCGGTACGAGTCGTACGCGAAGCGCGCGTTGCCCGTCGACGAGGCGAGGCCCTGCACCGCCACGTCGTTGAGCCCGAGGTTGAGGATCGTGTCCATCATGCCGGGCATCGAGATCGCGGCGCCCGAGCGCACCGAGACGAGCAGCGGCTCGCGAGGGTCCCCGAACTGCTTGCCGGCCTGCTCCTCCAGACGCGCGATGTGGGTGGCGACCTCGTCGTCCAGGCCCTCCGGGACCTGCTTGCCGTTCGCCATGTACGCGCGGCAGGCGTCCGTCGTGATCGTGAAGCCAGCCGGCACCGCGACCCCGAGCGCCGTCATCTCCGCGAGCCCGACGCCCTTGCCGCCGAGGAGCTCCCGGCCCAGGTCGGACGCCTCCGCGAAGTCGTAGACGTACCGCACGCGCGAAACGTACCTGCGGGTGCCACACTCCGTGCCTGTGAACCGGGGCTGCGTGGAGGCGCTGCGCGCGCCGGCGGCGTCGACGCGCACGACCGGCTCGTGCCCGATGTTCTACGCCGGCGTCCGGCGGTGAAGCCGTGAGACGCGTCGCCGTGCAGGCCTCGGCGAGCGGCAATGGCAAGACGACGCTCGCACGCGCCCTCGCGGAGAGGCTCGGGGTGCCGTACGTCGAGCTGGATGCCCTCAATCACGGCGCCGGGTGGCAGGAGGCGACGGCGGAGGAGCTACGGGCGCGGATCGAGCCCATCGTGGCGGGCGACGGCTGGGTGATCGACGGCGTCTACCGCGGCAAGCTCGGGACGCTCGTCCTCGATGCCGCCGACACCGTCGTCTGGCTCGATCTTCCCATCCGCGTCTGGCTGCCGCGCCTCGTTCGTCGCACCGTCCGCCGCATCGTCACGGGAGAGGAGCTCTGGAACGGCAACCGCGAGTCGCTTCGTGGCGCCCTCCTGGGCCGCGACGCGCTCCTTCCCTATGCCGTGCGCAGCCATTTCCGCCGGCGGCGCGAGTACCCACGGGCGCTCGCCCCCTACAACGTCGTCCGGCTGCGCTCACGAGACGCGGTGGCGGCGTTCCTACGCTCGGCCCGCTCGAGCTGATGCGAAAGCCGTGGCGCCCGGCCGCGCAGCGGACGGCTTGGGCTTCAGAGGTTTGCCCCAGGGCCCACAGCCGGTGCGGCATGCCTCTCCGGCCCCGCCTCGAGCGCGCGCACGCTCGGCACCGCCAGCATCGCGAAGGTCGATGCAAGGTTGACCACGCCCGCGAGCACCAGGCTCTCGCCGACGCCGATCGCCTCGGACAGCGGCCCGATGAGGGCGTATCCGATGGGGTTGAGCGCGACCGAGCCGAACCAGTCGAAGGAGCTGATGCGCGAGATCGCGTGCTCCGGAATCTTCTCCTGCAGCGTGGCGAACCACACCGCCCCTCCGTACGCGAAGCCCACGCCGCTCACGAACGCGACGCCGGTCAGAAGCCAGAGCGGCGCACCGACGCCCAGCAACATCAGCTGCACGGCGGCGGGCACGACGACCACGAGCGTCGCCACCAGCGGGCGCCGGGCGCGGAGACGGAGGGCGAACAGGCCGCCGACGAGCGAGCCGAGCGCCTCGACGGCGAGGATCGTCCCCCACGCGCCGGCGCCGCCCAGCTCGGTCTTCGCAACGTAGGGGCCGAGGACGAGCAGGGCGGGGAAGTACGTCAGCTGGAAGACGCCGAAGCCGACCACCATCACCACGACCCAGCGGCGCGAGACGAACTCCCGCCAGCCGTCACGGAAGTCGGAGAGCACGCTCGCCGCGGTCATGCGCAACGTCCGCGGCAGGCTGATCCGCAGCAGGAGGAGCGCGCTCACCCCGAAGGTGACCGCGTCGGCGGCCAGCGCCCAGCCCGGATTGGCGGCGGCGACGATGATCGCGCCGAGCGCCGGCCCGGCGATCGCCACCGTGCTCTGCGAGAGCCCGAGCAGCGCGTTCGCCTGCTGCAGGCGTTCGACGGCAACGGTCTGCGGGACGAGGCCCTGGAACGCGGGCCGGCCGAACGCCGACGCGCCGCCGAAGACAACCTGGAGCAACGCGATCCACAGGACGGTCGCGTTCCCGGTGAGGAGCAGCACCGCGCAGAGACCCTGCGCCGCGCCCCGCACGGTGTCGGAGCCGACGAGCACGAGATGGCGGGGCAGACGGTCGCCCCACACGCCACCGAGGAGCAGCAGGACGACGATCGGGATCTCGCGTGCGAGGATCACGAAGCCGAGGTCGCGCGGGCTCCCGAGGTCGAGCACCGCGAACGCGAGGGCGATCTCCGCCATCGAGCTGCCGAGCGTGGAGACGGTACGCGCGCCGAAGAGGAGGCGGAAGCGACGCTCCGCCAGCGCGCCGAACGTGACGGAGAGCGGCATCGCGGGATCGTACGGTTCACGACTTCCTTACACGGCCGTCCTAGCATCGCCACACGTGGAGCGGGCCGAAGCAGTCGTCGAGCGCCCGCCGCGCGCCCCTCGCGGCGCCGCGGTGGCGGTCGCGGTCGTAGCCGCGCTGACGGCGTGTGCCGGCGCGGTCGCCTCCGAGCGGGCGGTCGTCACCGTCCGCGTCGACGCTCGCGACTTCTCCTTCAAGCTCTCGCGGCGCTCGGTGCCGGCGGGGACGACCGTACGCTTCGTCGTCCGCAACCGGGGCGCCGTGACGCACGACTTCGTCATCCGCGGCAGGCGCACGCGCGTCCTCGCCCACGGTGCGACGCAGACGATCGCCGTCACCTTTCCGCGGAAGGGAACGTTCCGCTTCCTCTGCAGCCTCCAGGGGCACGCCCGGCTCGGCATGAAGGGCGCCTTCGCCGTCGCGCAGCCCCCTCCGCCCGAGCCGCCTCCGGAGCCCCCTGCGGTGGACGTCTCGTCGCTCGTGCGGCTGACGAAGGTCGGCACCTTCGAACGCCCGGTGCACGTCGCCGCACCGGCGGACGACGGGCGCATCTTCGTGGTCGAGCAGGCCGGGACGGTGAAGCTGATCAAGGACGGCGTCGTCCAGGAGGCGCCGTTCCTCGACATCCGCGACCGCGTCACGCTCGTCAGCGAGACCGGCCTCCTCTCGCTCGCCTTCGCCCCGGATTACGCGACGAGCGGACGCGCCTACGTCTTCTACAACGACCGCGTCGGCAACGGGAACGTCAACGTGGTCGAGTACCGGCGCACGACGGCCAACCCGGACCTTCTCGACCCGGGCACGGCGCGGCAGGTCCTGAACGTCGTCAAGCCGTGGGAGAACCACAACGGCGGCATGCTCCAGTTCGGCCCCGACGGCTACCTCTACGTCAGCGTGGGCGACGGCGACAGCGGCGTGCTCGGCCCGCCCGGCCGCTTCGCGCAGACGCGCGACGACCTCCTCGGCAACATCCTGCGGATCGACCCGCGTGGCGGAGACCCGTACGCGGTTCCGGCGGACAACCCCTTCGTCGGCATGGCGGGGGTGCGCCCGGAGATCTGGGCGTACGGGCTGCGCAACCCGTGGCGCTTCTGGATCGACCCGCCCACGGGGACGATGCTGATCGGCGACGTCGGCCTCGGGCAGCGCGAGGAGATCGACATCGCGCTCCGCGGCCAGACCGGGCGCAACTTCGGCTGGCCCTGCTTCGAGGGCGGCGTCCCCTTCGGCGGCACCGCCACGTGCGTCGCGCCGGTGCCGCCGCTCGTCGACATCCCGCGCGAGGGTGGCCTGTGTGCCGTCATCGGCGGTGTCGTCGTCCGGGACCCGCGGCTGCCGGCGCTCGACGGCCGCTACCTGTACGGCGACTTCTGCGGCGAGCGCATCGCCGTGCTCACGCTCGACGGTGAGGCGGTGGCCCGCACAGACGACCTCGGCGTCACCGTGCCGCAGCTCGAGAGCTTCGGCGTGGACGGTCTGGGCAGGGTGTACGTCGTCTCCCTGGCCGGCGACGTGTTCCGTCTCGATCCTGCGCCCGCGTCGTGATCAGGCGCGCCGCAGGCGGGATCGGAGCTCGGCGGCCCAGGCCGCCGCACGCAGCCCCAGCCAGATCGGCGTCAGCAACACGTAGAAGATGACGATCGCGACCGCAAGCGTCGACAGCCAGAGCACCCAGTAGCGCAGCGGCGCCCAGCCCTTGTCCTGCAGCGTCCGCCCCTGCGAGCGCCACCGGCTCGTCCCGCTCACACGCGCGGCTCCCTGTTCCGCCAGCGCTCGTCGACGAGCTTCACGACGCGCATCGCCGTCTCCTCCACCGAGAGCTCCGAGACGTCGATCACCGGGCAGCCGAGCCTGCGGTGCACATCCGCGGCCCTCTCGAGCTCCTCGTAGACGGCGTTCAGGTCCGCGTACCGGCGTCGCGGCGCGCCCATGCTCTGCACGCGCAGCTCGCGGATCTCCGCCAGGCGCTGGGCATCGATCGTGAGGCCCACGATCTTGGCGGGATTGATCTCGAAGAGCGACTTGGGCGGATCCACCCCCGTCACGATGGGCACGTTGGCCGCCTTGTAGCCGAGGTAGCCGAGGTACATCGAGAGCGGCGTCTTCGAAGTGCGCGAGACTCCGACGAGCACGAGGTCGGCCTCGTCGAGCCCGCCCCCCACGCCGTCGTCGTACTTCACGGCGAACTCGATCGCCTCGATGCGCCGGAAGTACGTGTGATCGAGCGGGGGGCGCGCGCCCGGGGTCATGCGCGCGGCCATGCCGGAGACCCGCGCGATCGAGTCGATCGGGTGCCCGAGCAGGTCGCAGTAGTGGACGCGCGCGCGGCGGCAGAGCTGGCGCATCGCCTCGCGCAGCGCGGGCTCGACGAGCGTGTACACCATCACCGCGGGACGTCCCCTCGCCTCGCGCACGGCGATGTGGAGGTCCTCGACCGTCTCCACGCGGGGGTGCCGGATCTCCTCGAAGGGCTGTTCCGGGAACTGGGCCTCGAGCGCGAGCACCAGGCGTGCGGCCGTCTCGCCCGTCGCGTCGGAGACGATGTGGAGCTCGACCGGCTGGCGCTCGTTGCTCACCGGCGCGAGGCTATCGCGGCGACCCGCGCTCCGGTGAGGGCGACGAGGTCCCGGGGCGCCAGCTCGAGCTCGAGACCGCGACGGCCCGCCGAGACGTAGATCGAGTCGAAGGCGAGCGCGGACTCGTCCAGGATCGTGGGCAGTGGCCTGCGCTGGCCGAGCGGGCTGATGCCGCCGAGCACGTAGCCCGTCGCCCGCTCGGCATCCTTCGCCTCCGCCAGCGCCGCGCGCTTGCCGAGAGCACGGAGATCGACCTGGGCGGCGACCGGGACGACGGCGACGGTCAGTGTCCCCGTCACCGTGACGACGAGCGTCTTGAACACGCGCGCCTCGTCGACGTCGAGCTTCTCGGCCGCCTCCAACCCGTACGAGGCGGCGGACGGGTCGTGCTCGTACGGGTGCAGGCGGAACGCGATCCCCGCCTTCTCCGCGGCCGCGATCGCGGGGGTGCGTCCGGCCACGTCGCCCCGCTGCTCTCAGCGCGGGATCTGGGAGAAGTCGCCCAGCCGGCCGACCTTGTCGCGCACGTCGCGGAGCAGCCGCAGGCGGTTGGCGCGCACCTGCTCGTCCTTGTCCATCACGAGGACGTCCTCGAAGAAGCGCTCCACGATCGGCGCGAGCCGGCCTGCAGCCTCGAAGTCGGCCTCGAGCTCGCCGCTCGGCTCGAAGGCCTCGATCGCGTCCGCCAGGACCTGCTCGGCGTCCTCCTTGAGCAGCAGCTTGTTGACGAGCTCGCCGTCCTCCGCGTCGCCGACGATCCGCGCCGCACGCGTGTACACCTCGTGCACCGGAGCCAGGCGCTCGTCGTCGAGACCGGCGAGGAACACGGCCAGCGCTGCGATCTCGCGCAGGTCGTCGCTCCCCGCGCCGCGGGCCGCCCGCACCACCTCGACCGGCGCCTCGAGCAGGCCTTCGAGCCGCTCCTCGACGAAGGCGCGGACCTCGGGGTCCTCGATCCGGAGCGCGAGCCCGCCCTCGACGGCGAGGCGGCACACCGCGATCGCCGCGCGTCGCAGCGCGTAGGGGTCACGCGAGCCGGTGGGACGGTGCCCGAGGCCGAACGCGACGGTCAGCGTGTCGAGCTTGTCGGCGGCCGAGAGCACCCGCCCCGCCTCCGTCGAGGGCAGCGGCGCATCGGCGCCGTCGGGCAGGTAGTGCTCCTCGATCGCGAGACAGACCTCCTCCGGCACTCCTGCGAGGCGCGCGTAGACGGCGCCGATGTGGCCCTCGAGCTCGGGGAACTCGCGCACGAGCTCCGCGGCCTGGTCGGCCTTGGCCAGGTGCGCCGCCGCGATCGCGGTCTCGTCCCCGCCGAGCGCCACGACCCACTCGACGAGGCGCGACGTCTTGTCGGCGTAGGAGCCGGCGCCCCGCAGGAAGGTGATCGTGGCGAGCCGGCCCGCGAGCGCTTCGATCCCGTGCGCCACGTCCCGCTCGAACGTGAACTCGGCGTCCTCGAGCCTGCCTGCGAGCACGCGCTCGTTCCCCGCCGTGACGACCGCCGGGTCACCGCCGTTGGCGACGAAGGCAAAGCGGTTGGCGCCCAGGGGGAAGTAGCGCTGGTGCGACTGCATCGCCGTCTCGACGACGAGCGGCGGCAACCGCAGGAAGCGCTCGTCGAAGGTGCCCTCGTGCACGCTCGGCCATTCCACGAGGTTCACCACCTCGTCGAGGACGTTGGCCGGATCGCGCCAGTCGCCGAGCCCGGCGAGCCCTGCGACGACCCTCCGGCGGCGTTCCTCGAGCGACGGCTCGACGCTCGCACCGCGCAGGGTCTCGGCGTACGTCCCCGCGCTCGGGATCGCGACCGACCCCTGCGAGGCGAAGCGGTGGCCGAAGGAGGACTCGCCGACCACGACCTCGTCGCCCAGGACCGCGAGCGTCCAGCGCACGGGTCGCGAGAACCGGATCCCGCCCGCCTCCCAGACCATCGACTTGGAGAAGGCGAAGCCGCGGACGATCGCGTCCACGCGGGTCGCGAGCGTCTCCGCGACCGGCTGCGGCGGCTTGACCCAGCCCCACACGCCGTCGCGCTCCTCGAGGTCGTCCTGCGAGACGCCGAGCTTGCGGGCGAAGCCCTCCGCCGCCTTCGGCCCCACGCGGGTGGGCGGGCCGGCGATCCATTCCTCGGGCGTCGTCGTCGGGAGGTCGAATACGAGTGCGGCGATCCGTCGCGGGCCGAGGAACACCTCGCTCGGCTCGGCGCCGAGGTGCTCGCGGACGAGCGCCGGCAGCTGCTCCGCGGCCTCGTACACCGCGGCGGACGGCAGCTCGTCGCAGCCGATCTCCACGAGCAGGTCCGTCATGCGGCCCTCCTCGTCCCCGCCCGCGACTGCGGTCGCGGGGGAGCCACGCGCAGTCCTCCGTGGGCCGTCGTGCTCGTCCGCCCCGAGCTCGGCGGCAGGGCGCGGCCCCCGCCTGCGGCCGAGCAGCTCACGCGGCCTCCCGCTCGCGTGCCAGGTACGCCTCGCAGACCGCGCGCGCGAGGTTGCGGACGCGGCCGATGTACTGCGCCCGCTCGGTGACCGAGATGGCGCCGCGCGCGTCGAGCAGGTTGAACACGTGCGAGGCCTTCAACACCTGGTCGTAGGCGGGGAGCGGCAACCCGGCCTCGAGGAGCTGCGCGCACTCCTGCTCGTGCTCGGCGAAGCGGCGCATGAGCGTCTCCACCGGGGCCTGCTCGAAGTTGTAGGCCGAGAACTGCCGCTCGCTCTCGCGCGCAACGTCCGCGTAGGTGAAGCCCGAGGTCCACTCGATGTCCCAAAGGCTGTCCTTGCCCTGGATGAACATGGCCAGCCGCTCCAACCCGTAGGTGATCTCCGCCGGCACGAGGTCGAGGTCGAGGCCGCCCACCTGCTGGAAGAACGTGAACTGCGTCACCTCCATGCCGTCGAGCCACACCTCCCAGCCCAGGCCCCACGCTCCGAGCGTCGGTCCCTCCCAGTCGTCCTCGACGAGGCGCAGGTCGTGCGTCTTCGTGTCCACGCCGATCGCCTCGAGCGAGCCGAAGTACTGGTCGAGCACGTCATCGGGGGCCGGCTTCAGGATCACCTGGCCCTGGTAGTAGTGCTGGAGCCGGTACGGGTTCTCGCCGTAGCGTCCGTCGGTAGGCCGGAAGCTCGGCTCGACGTAGAACGTCCGCCACGGCTGAGGGCCGAGGCAGCGGAGCACGGTGGCCGGATTGAACGTACCCGCGCCGACCTCCGTGTGGTACGGCTGCATGATCACGCAGCCCCGCTCGGCCCAGTAGGCCTGCAGGCGCGCGATCATGTCCTGGAAGCTCAGGGGCATGGGGTCGGACATGCTAGATGGTCGATGCCACGATCTCGCGTGCGCGGATGCGCGATCTGGCGCGTCTCGGCCGCTCCCGTCTCTGCTGCGGCCGCTTCGGGGCCCCGCCGGAGACCTCCGCTCCGAGAGCGGCCGTCCCGCGCCGCCCTGCTACAGACCATGTCGTGGCATCACCCATCTAATCCACCTCCGGCCATCTCTCCATCGTCCTCGGGTCGGGAACGTCGAATCCCACCTTCCGGTAGAGCTCGTGCGCGTCGCGGGTGTGCAGCAGCCACTTCGTACCGGCGAACGGGCCCTCGTCCACCGTGAAGCGCACGAGCTCGACGCCGAGCCCGGTGCCGCGGTGCGCGGGCAGCACGAACACGTCGGCGAGGTACGAGACCGTGTGGGTGTCGGAGACGGTTCGCGTGAAGCCGACGAGCGCTCCCTCGTGGTAGAGACCGACCACCCGGGCCGCTCGGTCGATGAGCTCGTCCATCACCTCGCGCGGCCGTCCCGCCGCCCAGTAGGACTCCCCGCTCAGGTAGGCGTGGACGGCCTCGCGGTCGATCCTGGCCGGATCGTCGTCGAGCTCGTAGCCGTCCGCGAGCGACTTCCACATGGCACCATCGTCGCAGCCGCGCAGACATGCGCCGGCCTGGTACCTTCGACCGATGAGGGTGGCCGTCCTCCTTGCCGTGGCCCTCCCGCTGGCGGCCGCCGACCTCTGGCTCAAGACGATCGCCGCGACACCTCCGTGGGCGTACCACGAGCGCTCGGCCGGCTGGATCCTGCTCTGCCTCACCCTCCTCCCGGTGCTGCTGCTGGTGACCCGGGTCCCGTCGGCGCTCGTCCCTCCCGCCGCCGGGCTGCTCGCCGCAGGGGTCCTCGGCAACGTCATGTCGGCAGCGTGGAACGACCTCTACGTCCCGAATCCGATCGTCGTCCAGGGGGAGCGCGGATTCCTGGCGTTCAACCTCGCCGACGTGTTCGCGGTGGTCGGAATCGTGCTCCTCTTCGGCGCGATCGCCGCCTGGCTCGTGCGCAACAGGTCGCTGTTGCCGGAGCCGCGCGAGGCGCTCGTCCGCGTGACGAAGCCACGGTCGCGATCCGATCGCCGCCCGCCGGCGTAACGTCACTAGAGCCCTGTTTGGCGCGGGCGGCCCGGCTGCTCGAGCCGGTGACCGTTCCCGGCGCACTCGAGACCCCGGAGTACGATCAGAACGATGGACATCACAGCACCGGTATTCGTGCCGTCACTCACCTCGCTCGACGAGCTGGTGCCGCACGGCGGGCTCCTCTCCGAGGAGGAGCTCGGGGCCCTGGCGGCCGGGATCGCCGCGCGCGATGACATCTGGCGGCCACTCACGCACGTCGACCGCGAGCGGCGGCGCTACGAGCTGGTCTACGAGGACGACCGCATGGACGCCTGGGTGCTGTCCTGGATGCCGGGCCAGGCGACCGGGTTCCACGACCACTACATCTCTTCCGTCGGCCTCAGCGTCGCCCAGGGCGTCGTGCAGGAGGACGTGCTGCGGTACGGCGGCCCGCCTGTCGAGCGCCGGCTGGAGGCCGGCGCCTCGCGGCACGGCGGCCCCGGGTACATCCATCGTGTGGAGCACGTCGAGGGTGAGCCGGCGGTGACGATCCACGTGTACTCGCCGCGGCTCGACTGGGTGGGACAGTACCGGCTCGACGAGGACGGGGTGATACGTCGCGAGCCGTCCCCCGGTCGCAACGAGCTCCGGCCACAGCTCATCGCGGAGCACGCGCTCCACGGCGTGCTCGAGCGCTTCTAGTCAGCGGCACCCGTCCGCAGGGGACATGGCCAGAGGCGGGGCCTTCGGGCCACCGTCCTCCTCCCCACGGCTCGAGCCTATCGTCGCAGCACCGGCGCAGGTGAGACGACACCGTGCCGATTTCGTGTCGACAGAGCGCCGCCGGCGACGTCCAGCCCCGTCGACTCCGTGGCGACGTGCCGGACGAGCGCGCGAGCTCAGGCCGACACGGTTCGCAGGCGAAAGCCGCCGTGGTGCTCGTACGACGCCGTCACGACGGCGAGCGCCTCGCGGCTCGCTCGCTCACTCAGGCCGGCCGATCCTGCGTCGGCCATGGGGGTGTGGACGAGGGCCCCGATGCCCCGCAGCCCGTCCGGCGAGAGCCGGATCCCGCCCGGGTCGCAGGCGGCACAGACCGCACCGCCGGCGGAGGGCACGTACGTCGTCAGCTCCTCCTCGGCGCCGCACTCGACGCAGCTCTCGAGATGCGGCAGGTAGCCGGAGAGCCAGAGCAGCTTGAGCTGGAAGGACAGCGCGAGCGGATCCAGCGCCGGCCGGAGGGGCGCCCGGCTCGGGGCGTCGTCCAGCGCGTCCAGGAAGCGTGTCAGCGCCAGGAAGCCACGCTCGTTCGGCTCCTCCTCCGTGAACAGGCGGAGCATGGCCTCGAGCCCGATCAACCCCACCTGCAGCCTGTACGGCTCGGTCCGGATTCGGTCGTGGGCGCGCAGGAGAGCGGCTCCCGTGACCGTCCGCAGCTCGCCCCGGCCGCGATGGAGCACGAGCTCCACGTGCGAGAACGGCTCCAGGCGGCCGCCGAAGCGGCTCTTCGTCTTGCGAACCCCCTTCGCCACGGCGCCGACACGGCCCCTGTCCTCGGTGTAGAGATGCAGGACCCGGTCCGCCTCGCCGAGCCGGAAGGAACGGAGGATGACCGCCTCCGTGGTCGACGTACGGCTCACTCGGCCAGTGTACGGGCCGGCTCCGCCGGCGCCGGGCCGGGCTGGCAGTACGGGCAGTACGTCGTTCCGCGGCCGCCCACGACGAGGCGCTCGAGTGGCGTCCGGCATCTGTCGCACGGCTCGCCGGCGCGACCGTAGGCTCTGAACTCGTCCTGCATGCGCCCGTCGGACCCGTCCGGCCGCGCGTAGTCCCGAAGGCTGGCCCCCTGCCGCGCGATACCCGTGCGCAGCGCGCGACGGATGGCGCGATGCAGGCGGATCAGCTCCTCCCGGTCGAGCGAGCCCGCAGGCCGCAGCGGATGCAGCCGTGCGTGCCAGAGCGCCTCGTCGACGTAGATGTTCCCCAGCCCCGCCAGCCGCCGCTGGTCGAGCAGCGCAGCCTTGAGAGGGGCACGGCGGCCCGCGAGGCGCTCGCCGAGGCCTGTTGCGGTGAGTCGGTGGTCGAGCGGCTCCGGGCCCAGTCGGTCGCTCAGGTACGGCTCGAGCTCGCCGTGCTCGAGCAGCTCCCAGGTGCCGAAGCGCCGCACGTCCCGGTACGCAACGTCCGATCTGTTGTCCATACTGAGAACGGCGCGTCGATGCGGGTCGTCCGGCAGCGACTCCCGAGCGGCGACGCGGAACGATCCCGTCATACGGAGGTGCACCAGGAGAACACGACCGCTCTCGAATCGAACGATCAGATACTTGCCCCGACGGTCGACGGCCGAGACGCGCTCGCCCACGAGCTCCGCAGCCACGGCAGCTGGATCGAACGGCCTCGTCAGGCGCTCGTCGAGGATCGTCGCGGCGGTGACCACTCCGCCCTCGAGCACCGGCGCCATCGCTCGGCGAACCGTCTCGACCTCCGGCAGCTCGGGCATGTCCCGAGTCTAGGCACCCCGGCTTCGGTGCCCCGCTGTCCGGAAGGCCGCCACGGTCGATCGCGGGCTCAGGCCACGATCTCGAGGAGAATGCCCTGCTCCGGGGCTGCCCCTTCGGCGAGGTCGTACGCCGCCAGGACGGCGTCGACCGCCCTCGCGGCCGAGCCGTCGTCGCGGGCGTGCACCTCGGCCAGCACGTCGCCGGACCGGACGGAGGCACCGCGCTTCGCGTGGCACACGACGCCGACGGCGTGGTCGATGGCGTCCGCCTTCGTGCGGCGGCCGGCGCCGAGCTCGAGCGCCGCGATCCCCACCGCCAGCGCGCCCAGCTTCCGCACGACGCCGTCTCGCGGCGCGAGCACCTCCCGTACGAGGGGAGCGCGCTCGAGGACGTCGTTCGAGGGATCGCCTCCTTGCGCGCGCACCCAGCGCTCGTAGGCGGCGAGTGCGGAGCCGTCCGCCACGGCGGCCTCGACGCGGCGGCGACCTTCGTCGAGCTCGACGCCGAGGTCGGAGAGCGCGAGCAGCCGCGCCCCGGCGTCGAGGACGAGCTCCGTGAGATCGGGCGGCCCGGCGCCGCGGATCGTGTCCACGGCCTCCCGGATCTCGAGCGCGTTGCCCACGGCAGCGCCGAGCGGCTGCTCCATGTCGGTCAGGAGGCACACGACCTCGCGCCCCGCCCGCCGCCCGAGCTCCAGCATCACGTGTGCGAGCTGGCGGGCGTCGTCCAGCGTCTTCATGAACGCACCGTCGCCGACCTTGACGTCGAGCACGATCGCGTCCGCGCCCGCGGCCAGCTTCTTCGACATGATCGAGGACGCGATCAGCGGCACGATGTCGACCGTCCCCGTGACGTCACGGAGCGCGTAGAGCTTCTTGTCGGCGGGCACGAGATCCGCCGTCTGGCCCACGATCGCGAGGCCGGTCTCGCGTACCTGGGCGACGAACTCGTCCGTCGTCAGCTCGACGCGGAAGCCGGGGATCGACTCGAGCTTGTCGAGCGTGCCGCCGGTGTGACCGAGCCCGCGACCGCTCATCTTCCCGAACGGCACGCCGCAGGCGGCGACGATCGGCCCGACCGCGATCGACGTCTTGTCGCCCACGCCGCCGGTCGAGTGCTTGTCGACCACGCGCCGACCGAGCGCCGCGCCGAGGTCGAGCGTCTCGCCGGAGCGGATCATCGCGTCCGTGAGCGCGAAGGTCTCTGCGGCAGAGAGTCCCTGGAAGTACACGGCCATGCACCACGCCGCCATCTGGTAGTCGGGCACCTCGTCGCGCGCGTAGGCGAGGACCAGCTCGGCGAGCTCCTCGGCGCCGAGCTCCTCGCCGTTGCGCTTGCGCTCGATCAGCTCGGCGGGTCGCATGGGCGGCGACTCAGCCCCTGGTCGCGACGAACACGGACGATGCGCGCCGGCTCCGCAGGGGCAGCTCGTAGGCGGCCAGCGCCACGGGCTCGTCGGCGTCGAGTGACGCGACCCAGCCTCTCACCGTCTCGTGATCCTCGATCGTGATCCATCCGTCGGCGTCGCGGCGCTCGACGCGGTCGAAGTGGCGCCCGAGGATCTCGGCGCCGTTCTCCCGCGTGAAGACACGATCCCACGCAGCCCTGCCGGCGATCGACCGAAGCTCGTGCAGATGGCTCTCCGCGTTCGTGACCGCGACGAGGCGGCCGCCCGGCCGGAGCACGCGGACGAGCTCGGCGAGGCCGCGATCCACGTCCGGCACGTGGAAGAGCATCCAGGCCGCGACCGCGCAGTCGAACGAGCCGGCGTCGAACGGAAGGCTCGCGACGTCGCCGACGAGCGCCTCGACGCCGCGGCCGCGGGCCAGCTCGACCATGCGCGGCGAGATGTCGACCATGACGACCTCGCAGCCGACCTCCTCCGCGATCCGCGCGGCGAGCTCACCGGGCCCGCCGCCGACCTCGAGCACGCGGCCCGGGCCGCACTCGGCCACCGCCTCCAGCGCCAGCTCGCGGGGATCGGGGCCCTCCGCGTTGGCGTAGAGGGAGCGCCGCGCCTCGAGGTTCGACTCCGTCGCGTACTGGCGCGCGACGGCCACCGGATCGTCGATCCTCACGGCTCGACGATGGCCGTGCCCGGAGCGCCTTTGCCTGGATGCTTGCCGCCGAGCCAGCCGTTGACGGTCGCACCGACGTCGGCGAACTCACCCTCGTGGATCCGTCCCGCCGCGTTCCGCCCTGCCGCGTAGAGCAGGAGGAGCGCGTGCTCCCGCGAGTGGTCGGTGGACGGCGTCGTCGGATCGCACCCGTGGTCGGACGTGATCACGAGCACGTCGTCCTGTCGCAGCGCGCCGAGGATGTCCGGGAGCCGCCGGTCGAAGTCCTGCAGGCAGCGGTGGAAGTTCACCGGGTCGTTCCGGTGCCCCCACACCTGGTCGGTCTCGACGAGGTTGACGAACACCAGCCCGCGGTCGATGTTCTCGAGCAGCTCGATGGTGCGGTTGATGCCGTCCACGTTCGACTTCGTGGGAAACGACTCGTCGACGTCGCAGCCGGCGAAGATGTCGGAGATCTTGCCCACGCCGTACACCGTGTGCCCGGCCTCCCGGATCGCCGTGAGGTAGTTGGGGCGTCGCGGCTCGAGCGAGAAGTCGTGGCGGTTCGGCGTGCGCTCGTAGTGCCCGGGCGTGCCGACGAACGGCCGAGCGATGACCCGGCCGACGGCGTGCTTGCCGGTCAGGATCTCGCGCGCGACGCGGCAGCCGTCGTAGAGCTCCTCGAGCGGGATCGTCTCCTCGTGCGCCGCCACCTGGAAGACGGAGTCGGCCGACGTGTAGACGATCCACTTCCCGGTGCGCTGGTGCTCCTCCCCCAGCTCCTGGATGATCTCCGTCCCGGAGGCGGCCTTGTTGCCGAGCACACCGCGCCCCGTGCGATTCATGAACGGGTCGATGACCTCGTCCGGGAAGCCGTACGGATACGTCGGGAAGGGGACCGGCGTGACGACGCCCATCAGCTCCCAGTGACCCGCTGTGGTGTCCTTGCCCTTCGAGCGCTCGACGAGCCGTCCCGCGACGGCCGGCGCTCCGGGCTGCGGGGGGCACCCCTCGAGCGGCTCGACGTTCCCGAGGCCGAGCGCCTCCAGGTTCGGAAGGTCGAGCCCGCCGACGGCGCGCGCGACGTTGCCCAGCGTGTCCGACCCTTCGTCTCCGTAGTCCGCGGCGTCCGGAAGCTCCCCCGCGCCGACCGCGTCGAGCACGATGATGCAGGCGCGCGGCACTACTGGCGCGGGCGTCGAGCGGCGTGGTGGAGGAGCCGGTCGGGCACGTGGCTATCCTACGCAACGGATGGACGACGTCCTCGGCCTGTTCGAGCTCGCCCTCTACGTGGCGGGCATTCTCGCGCTCTCGATGGCGATCACCTATGCCGTCGTCAAGATCTCGCCCTCGGAGAGCGCGAAGGAGCAGAAGGCCAAGGAGGCCGGCGAGGCCTGAGCGGTGGCGCTGCGGCCCGGGCAAGAGGCCTGATGTGAAATCCCTGGCGTCCGGCCGCGAAGCGGGCGGCTTCAGGGGTTTGCGCGTCCGGAGCCCGCGTGAGCGGATTCCGGGCTGCGCCGGCTGCTAGGGGCTGCCGCAGCTCCCGCAGAAGGGGACGCCGACGCGGCGTCTCCCGCCGCAGGACGCGCAGCCGGTGACGACCGCCCGCCCGCAACCCTCGCAGCTGGGGTCGCCGCCCGCCGGGAAGCCGCAGAACGGGCACTCGCGCTTCCGCACGCGGCGATGGGGTAGCTGTCGTCGCAGGTAGCGCTGCAGACCCCAGAACGCGCCGACCGAGAGCACGATCCCGGCCGCCGAGAGCGCCAGCGGCCCCGTGTGCCGCCAGGCCACGTGATCCTCGACGTAGTCGCCGGTGAACACGAGCGCGAGCACGGCGGACGCGCCCACGGCCGCGAGACCGAGCGTCAGGTAGCGAGAGCCGCGCAGCCTGGCCAGCAGCGCATACGAGAGGCCGAGGGCGGCGAGCGCGAGCACCATGCGGAACAGGAAGCTCACACGGGCATCACGGCGCTCGACCGCCCGCGCCTTCGCGAGCTGTCGCTCTCTCGCTGCGTTCGCGGCGGGCTGCGTCTCCGCGACGCGGGCCCGGGCGACGGCGACCTGCGCCTCGGCCACCTTCAGCGTCTGCTCCGCCGTCGCGTAGTCGCGCTCCAGGCCAGGCGCCGGCTGCCCGGCGTCGAGCGCCGTGCGGTAGCGCTCGCGTCGCAGCTCGACGTCTGCGAGCGCGCGGCTGCGGCCGGCAATCGCGGCCCCGAGCTGCCGTGTCGCCCGGTCGTTCACGTCGATCGCCTGCTGCTCGGCCGAGGACGGCCGGACGTCGAACGACGTCTGCCGCTCGAGCCGGTCGTAGGCCCAGACGAGGCCGATCAGGATGAACACGCCGAGCACGACGGCGAGAGCCTTCTCGCCCCGCGTCGTCTGGATCTCGTCGGCATCGACCGCGTGCGTGGTCATGTCGTCGCCCCCTGTGTCGATTCCGTCATCTCAATCTTGCTATATAGCGAAACTGCGATGACAGGGCAAGGGGCCCACGGGTGAGCGCCGTTGAGGGGGTCTCGACGCGGGGGCGGCGAAGCGGACGTGCGCGTCAGGCGGGAACGACGGGCAGGACGTCCTCGACCGGCGTGTACTGCATGCCGTGCGCCTCGGCCACCGCGCGGTAGACGACCTTGCCGTCGATCACGTTGACGCCCTTCGCCAGCGACGGATCCTCCGCCACCGCCCGCGGAACGCCCTTGTCGGCGATCGCCTCGACGTACGGCAGGGTCACGTTCGTGAGGCCCTTCGTGGAGGTGATCGGCACCGCGCCGGGCATGTTGGCGACGCAGTAGTGCACGATGCCGTCGACCTCGAAGACGGGGTCGTCGTGCGTCGTCGGGCGTGAGGTCTCGAAGCAGCCGCCCTGGTCGATGGCCACGTCCACGAGCACGGCGCCCGGCTTCATGCCGGCGAGCATGTCGCGCGTGACGAGCTTCGGGGCGCGCGCGCCCGGCACGAGCACGGCGCCGATGACCATGTCGGCGTCGGCGATCGCCTCCGCGATCTGGAGGCGGTTCGACTTGGCGAGCGTGATCCGCCCGTCGAGCATCATCTCGAGCTCCCGCATGCGGTCGACCGAGAGGTCGAGCACCCAGACGTCGGCCTGCATGCCGACCGCGATCAGCGCGGCGTTGTAGCCGACGACGCCGCCGCCGAGCACGACGACCTTCGCGGGCGGGACCCCGGCGAGACCGCTCAGGAGGATGCCCCGCCCCCCGTTCGGCTTCTCGAGCGCCCAGGAGCCCATCTGCGGCGCGAGGCGCCCGGCGACCTCGCTCATCGGCGCGAGCAGCGGCAGGCGCCGGTCGGCCGTCTCCACCGTCTCGTACGCGATGGCGGTCGTGCCGGACGCGACCAGCGCGCGGGTGAGCGGCTCGTCCGCGGCGATGTGCAGGTAGGTGAAGAGCACGAGCCCGCCCCGGAGGTGCCCGTACTCCGACGCGATCGGCTCCTTCACCTTGAGGAGGAGCTCTGCCTCCGCCCACACGGTCTCGGCGCCGGCGATGCGGGCGCCGGCGTCCGCGTAGGCGGCGTCCGGAAACGCCGAGCCGACTCCCGCACCCTGCTCGACGAGCACCTCGTGTCCGCCCTGGACGAGCTCGAAGGCGCCGGCAGGCGTCAGGGCGACCCGGTACTCCTGCGTCTTGATCTCCCGCGCGACCCCGATTCGCATGGCGCGCGGGACGATAGCGAAGGCGTCGCGCCGCCCGCCGCTCGCGGGCCGGCGCGCCTCCTGGTGGATCAGCCTACGGCAGGGCGGAGCGGACGAAGCCCGCCAGGTCGCGCTTGAGCTTCTCGAGCGAGGGCGGATGCACGTACATCATGTGCCCCGCCTCGTACGTGTGCACGGTGAGATTCCCGCGCAGCTCCGCGGGGAGGCCGAGATGGTCGAGCGTGTAGTCGGTGGCCGCTGGAGGGGTGCCGAGATCGAAGAGGCCGCTCGCGACGAGCACGCGGAGCGACGGGTTCGCGGTGATCGCCTTGCGCAGCGACTCGGTCACGCGCACGTACTCGTTGTCGCGCTCGAACTTCCACTGCTCGTTCACCTTGAGGCTGAGCAGCTCGTACGGGAGGTCGCTCTCGTAGCCGAGCTCACGCCGAACGTAGTCGTTGACCGCGCCGGCGTAGGGGCCGAGAGCGAAGCTCAGGCTCGGGTCGAACTCGGGCGTCTCGCCCACATGGTCGCGGTCGACGCCGGTGAAGCGGCTGTCGAGCCGGCCGATCGTCTTCCCCTCGCGGCGCAGCAGCTCCTTGAAGAAGCGCTGGTCGCCGACGCGAAGGTCGGCCCGCTCGACGAAGTCGGCGTCGAGGCCGCTGTAGCGCGCGACGCGGCGGGCGATCTCCCGCCGCTCCGCCTCGGGCAGCCTGTCCCCCTGGAGCAGGGCGAGCGCGTAGTCGCCGCGTGCGAACGCCTCGGACTCCCGCACCGCGGCCTCGACGCCGCCGCTCTGCAGCTCGGGCTCCAGCCGGCCGTGGTACCAGGCCGCGGCCGTGTAGCCCGGGAGGAAGAGGATGTAGGGCAGGTCGTTCCCCGCCCCGAAGACGATCGTGGCGAAGTCGAGCACGACCGACACGAGCATGATCCCGTTCATGGCCATGCCGTGACGCTCGTGGAGGTGTGGCGCGAGCCCCGCGGCACGGGTGGTGCCGTAGCTCTCGCCGATCAGGAACTTCGGCGACCGCCAGCGCCCGTACCGGCTCGTGTACAGGCGGATGAACTCGCCGACCGACTCGATGTCCTTGTCGAGCGTGTGGAAGTCCCGCGCCTTCTCGCCCGCCACGGGGCGGCTGAAGCCCGTGCCGACCGGGTCGATGAAGACGAGATCCGAGGCGTCGAGCAGGCTGTGCTCGTTGTCGACGAGCCCGTAGGGGGGCGGTCGCAGCGCGCCGACGTCGCCCATCTCCACCCGTCGCGGGCCGAGCGCGCCGAGATGCAGCCAGACGGAGGACGAGCCGGGGCCGCCGTTGAACGAGTACGTGATCGGTCGCGTCGAGGGATCGGCGACGCCGCTTCGCGTGTAGGCGACGAAGAACATCGTCGCGTGCGCACGCTCGCCCTCGAACTCCCCTTCCTGCTCCCCCTTCTTCTCGCGCTCCTGGCGGACGACGATCGTCCCGCACGTCGCCGTGTAGTCGATCGTCTCGCCGGCGACGACCACGCTGTGCGTCGTCTCGACGACCTTGTCCTCGGGCGCCGGCGCGCCCGCGGCCTCGTCCTTCTTCTCCTCCGTGTCCGGCACGGTGGCGGACTCTAGTCTCTCGACGCGAGACGCCGGTCCGGGGCCGCCCGCGGCTGCTGTCAGGCGATCGGGGTCAGAGGCGGCTCGCCCGCGAGCACGGCGGCGACGTTGCGGGCTGCGAGGACCGCCATCGCCGTCCGCGTCTCCACGGTGGCCGAGCCGAGATGCGGCAGCAGCACGGCGTTCTCGAGGTCCAGCAGGCCGGGGTGCACGTCGGGCTCCTGCTCGAAGACGTCCAGCCCCGCGCCGGCGAGCGCCCCCTCGCGGAGCGCCGCCACGAGCGCCTCCTCGTCCACGACGGGGCCGCGTGAGGTGTTGACGAGGAAGGCGGAGGGCCGCATCAGCCGCAGCCGGCGCGCGTCGATCAGGTGCCTCGTCTCGTCGCTCAGGGGCACGTGCACCGTGACGACGTCGCTCGTGGCGAGCAGCTCCTCGAGCTCCAGGAACCGGGCACCGAGCTCGGCCTCGAGCTCGGGCGCCGCGCGGCGCCGGCCCGCGTAGGCGATCGTCATGCCCGCCGCCCGCGCGCGTCGGGCGGTGGCGCTGCCGATCTGCCCGAGGCCGACGACGCCGAGCTGCTTCCCCTGGATGCCGCTGCCGAGGTGGAAGTCCATGCTCCAGCTGCGCCAGCGGCCGTCGCGCACCAGCCGCTCGCCCTCGCCCAGGCGCCGGGTGACCATCAGGACGAGTGCGAACGCGATGTCGGCGGTGGCGTCGGTGAGCACGCCCGGCGTGTTCGTGGCGACGACGCCGTGCCGCCGGCATGCCTCGACGTCGACGTTGTCGAAGCCGACCGCGACGTTCGCGACGATGCGGAGGCCCTCCCCCGCAGCGTCGAGGAACGCGTCGTCCACGCGGTCGTGCAGCATCGCCACGATGCCGGTCGCGCCTCCGACCGCGTCGTGCAGCTCCTCGGTGGTCAGCGGCCGGTCGTCGGGAGAGACCCACACGTCGCCCGCCGCGGCGAGGATCTCCAGCGCCGCCTCGGGGATGCGACGGCTGACGACGATGCGCATCAGGCCGCTCCCGCGAGCCGTGCCACCAGCTCGCGCTCCGCGTCGCCGAGCCGCGGCGAGGCTCCGGCGGCGGCGTTCTCCCGCGCGCGCTCCGGGTGCGAGGTGGCCGGGATGACGACGTCCACCCGCACGTCGGAGAGCGCCCACCGGAGGAGCGCCTGCGGCCACGTCTCGACGCCGAGCGCACGGAGCGCGGCCGGTCCCGGGTCGCGGCGCAGCAACGAGCTCCGAGACCCGCCCAGCGGCCGCATCACGATCACCGCGATGCCGCGCTCGGCGGCGAGCGGCAGGATGCGCCGCTCGCACTCGCGCTCGAGCGGGTTGAGCGGGATCTGCACCGTGTCGAAGCTGCCCGTGTCGAGCGCCCGCTCCAGCTCGTCGAAGGCGTTGCTCGCGTAGTGCGTGACGCCGAGACGGTCGATCCGCCCCTCGTCGCGCTCGCGCTGCAGCCAGCGCAGGTGCTCTCGCCAGGAGACGAGGTTGTGCACCTGCTCGATCTCCACGCGGCCGAAGGAGGCGACCTGCGCCGCGTGCTGGCGACGGCCCTCGTCGACGTCGGCGGTCCAGATCTTGGTCGCCACGGTGACGCCCTCGCGCCGCCCGGCCAGCGCGGCGCCGAGCGACACCTCGGCCCCGCCGTACATCGGCGACGAGTCGAACAGCCGCACGCCGGCGTCGAGGGCGGCCCCCACCACGCTCCGCGCCAACGGTCGGTCGTGGTCGAAGGTCCCGTAGGTGCCGAGCCCGACCACCGGTCCCAGCCGCCGCTGCTCCATCACGCCCGCCGACTCATCCCAGGAGCTGGCGGGCCACGCGACCGGCGGCGAAGGCGGAGGCGAAGAACCAGGGGTCCTCGTCCGGGCCCCGCCCCATGTGCTCGAGGGGAAGCTTCGTGCAGGCGGTCTCCCAGTCGCCGGCGCCGACGGTCTCGACGGTGATCCCCAGCGGCGCGTCGAGGCCGAGCGGCCATGCGACGGCGACGGGGCCCAGGCAGAGCTCGAGCACGGCGCGCGTGTGATGCGAGAGGCCCTGGTGCCGCGCCCGCGGATCGGCGAACGAGACGCGAGGCGCGACCACCGCGCGGCCCCCGAGCGCTACCGCCGTGTTCGCCGCGTCGGCCGCCGCGAGCCCGCCGTGGCCGAAGCGCGTGGCCGTGCCGACGATTCCCGGCCCGATCCCGCAGACGACCGCCTCGGCACCGCGGGCGGCGGCGACGAGGAGCGCCGAGGCGAGGGTGACGCACTGGAGGTCCGCGTCGAAGCAGGGCGCGACCGCGACCGTGAAGCCGATCAGGTTGCGGGCGCGCAGCGCGCGCAGCGCGTCGGAGAGGGACACGGGCAGCGCGCCGCCGCCCGCCTGGACGTAGGCGACACGCCGTCCGGCGAGCGCGGCGCAGACCGGCACGACCTGGCTGTGGAGGCTGCAGCAGACCACGGGCGTGCCGTCGAGGCGCTCCGCCGGCGTGACGTCCTCCTCCGCGTACCGCCTCGCGAGCTGCCCGGGCGTGTAGGGCAGCGACACCACGTGCGCGCCCTGCTCCGCGCCGAGGCGGAGCCCACGCGTGAGGTTGACGTAGACGACGTCCCCCACGCCCGAGCCGAGCCCGAGGTCGCGCGCCTGCGTGTTCACGAGCACGATGTCGCCCTCCTCGATCGCGCCCGTGAGGGAGGTGAAGGCCACCGAGGGCGTGCCGTCCACCTCCAGGCGGATGAGCCCGTCCGCGCGCTCGTGCACCGCCGTGACGGTGCCCCAGCGCACCGTCAGCGGCATCACGCGCCCCGCGCCGCGTCGACGAGGCCGAGGGTCACGTCGACCATCGCCTCGAGGTCGCCCACCGCGATGTGCTCGGTCGCCGTGTGGATCTCCGCCATCCCGTTGGCGAGGTTGACGCACGGCAGGCCGCGCTCGTTGAAGACGTTCGCATCCGCGGCACCGCCGCTCGACGCGTACGTCGGCTCGAAGCCCGCCCGGCGCAGCCCTTCGGCCGCAATCCGCACGACGTCGTCGTCGCGCGTCAGGCGGTAGCCCCGGTAGGTCTCGCTCACCTCCGTCTCGACCGTGCAGTCCGAGAGGCTCGCCGCGAAGGCGACCGCGTCGAGCATCTCCTGCGTCAGGTCCGCGAGCCTGCCAGGGTCGCGCGAGCGCGCCTCCGCCTCGAAGGAGCACCACTCCGGGATGATGTTCCGCGCCGTGCCGCCGCTGATCACCCCCACGTTCGCGCTGGACTCGTCGTCGACACGGCCGAGTCGCAGGTCGGCGATCGCGCGCGACGCCGCGAGGATCGCGGAGCGTCCCTCCTCCGGATACATGCCCGCGTGTGCGGCCTTGCCGTGGAACCGCGCCCGGATCGTCTTCTGGGACGGCGCCGCCAGGATGATCTCGCCGATCGGCGCCGCCTGGTCGTAGACGAAGCCGACGCGTGCCTCCAGCCGCCGGTGGTCGAAGGCGTAGGCGCCGAGCAGTCCCACCTCCTCCTTCGGCGTGAAGAGCAGCTCCACGCCGGCGTGCGGCCGCTCCTCGTCCAGGATGCGGCGGGCCGCCTCGAGCATGGCGACGACCGCCGACTTGTCGTCTGCGCCGAGGATCGTCCCCGCGGCGTTCCGCACCACGCCGTCCTCCACCACCGGCTCGATCGGCCCCTCGGGAGGCACCGTGTCGAGGTGCGCGCAGAGGAGCACCGGCACGCCGCCGTCGACCCGGCCCGGCAGGCGGCAGAGCACGTTTCCCATCGTCGAGCCGACCGACGGGCCCGTGTCGTCCTCGTCCCACTCGAGCCCGAGCCCGGTGAGGTAGGCCTGCACGCGGTCGGCCACCGCGCGCTCCTCCCCGGGCGGGCTGGGAATGGCGCAGAGCTCGAGGAACAGGTCGAGCGGTGGGGGCACGCTCATCGCGCGGATCCTAGAGCGGTGGCGAGGTGCGGGCGCCCCGAGCCGTACGGGTCTAGGCGGCCTCGACGCGTGGTCGGGCCCGCGAGCGCGCACGCTCGCGGGCGGCGCCCACGAACTCGCGGAAGAGCGGCGCCGGGCGTGTCGGGCGGGACTTGAACTCCGGGTGGAACTGGCTCGCCACGAACCACGGATGGTCGGGCAGCTCGACGATCTCCACGAGGCGGCCGGACTGGAAGGTCCCCGAGAAGACGATGCCCGCCTCGGCGAGCTGCTCGCGGTACTGGTTGTTGACCTCGTACCGGTGCCGGTGGCGCTCGTGCACGACCGCCTCGCCGTACGTCTCGAAGGCGCGCGTGCCCTCCACCAGCTCGACGGCCTGGGCGCCGAGGCGCATCGTGCCGCCGAGGTCCTCGACCTCCTTCTGCTCCGGCAGCAGGTCGATCACCGGATGGGGCGTCTCCGGGTCCATCTCCGTCGAGTTCGCGCCCTCCAGCCCGCAGACGTTGCGGGCGAACTCGCTCACGGCCACGTGCATGCCGAGGCAGATGCCGAGGTACGGGATCTCGCGCTCGCGGGCGATCTGGCAGGCGCGGATCTTGCCCTCCCAGCCGCGCGAGCCGAAGCCGCCGGGCACGAGCACGCCGTCCACCTCGTCCAGCTCGGCGACGGCCTCCTCGTAGGAGGAGTGCTCGGCGTCGAGCCAGCGCACGTTCACCCGGCAGCCGTGGTGGAGGCCGGCGTGCTTGAGGGCCTCGTGCACGGAGAGGTACGCGTCGTGCAGCTTCACGTACTTCCCGACGAGGGCGATCTCGACGTCGCCGCGCCGGCTGCCGATGCGATCCGTGAGCTGGCGCCACTCGCCCAGGTCGGCCGGCGGGCAGTCGAGACCGAGGCGCTCGCAGACGAGCGCGTCGAGGCCCTCGCGCATCAGGCGCTCGGGCACGAGGTAGACGTCCGGCACGTCCGGCGAGGAGATCACCGCGCGCAGGTCGACGTCGGCGAAGAGGGCGATCTTGTCGCGGATGTCCTCGGTGAGCTCGTCGTGCGAGCGGCAGACCACGACGTCGGGGTGGATACCGATGCGCCGGAGCTCGTTGACCGAGTGCTGCGTCGGCTTCGTCTTCAGCTCGCCGGCCGCCTCGATGAAGGGCACGAGCGTGACGTGCAGGTAGACGACGTTCTCCGGTCCGACCTCGCGGCGGAACTGCCTGATCGCCTCGAGGAAGGGCAGCGACTCGATGTCGCCCACGGTGCCGCCGATCTCCGAGATGACGACGTCGACGCGTTCGTGCTGGGTGACCCGGCGGATGCGGGCCTTGATCTCGTTGGTGATGTGCGGGATCACCTGCACGGTGGCGCCGAGGAACTCGCCCTTGCGCTCCTTGCGCAGCACGGTGTCCCAGATGCCGCCGGCCGAGTGGCTCGCGTTGCGCGACAGGTTCTCGTCGATGAAGCGCTCGTAGTGGCCGAGGTCGAGGTCGGTCTCGGCGCCGTCCTCCGTCACGAACACCTCGCCGTGCTGGAACGGGCTCATCGTGCCCGGATCGACGTTGAGGTACGGGTCGAACTTCTGGGCCTGGACGCGCAGGCCGCGGGCCTTCAGCAGCCGGCCGAGGGAGGCGGCGACGATGCCCTTGCCCAGGGCCGACACGACGCCGCCCGTGACGAAGACGAACTTCGTCGGAACCGGCTCGCTCACGGTCGCCTCCCGATCGCGTCCAGCGCACGCAGGACCGGCGTCCTCTCGATCAGCTCCCCGAGGGAGCGCTGCTCGCCGTAGGCGGTGAGACCGGCGAGGGCGCCGATCGCCGCCATCCGCCGCCAGCCCGTGATGCGCTCCACGGAACTCAAACCTAGCACGGCCCCGAGGGCGTTCGAACCGGCGTCACCCAGCATCGCCATCTCCCGGAGATCGTAGGAGGCGAGGAGGACGCCGACCCCGAGGCCCCGGCGACGGCCCCGGAGCAGCAACGAGGCGAGCAGGAAGGCCTTCGCGGCACGCCCGGGACGCGTGTCGAGCTGGTTGAGCGCGTTCGCCGCGAGCCCGACGAGGACGCCGCCGGTGAGCGACCGCGTGCGCAGGGCGCCGTACAGCGGGATGCCTACGAGCTTGAGGACCCCCGTCGTGGCGCCGCCGCGGAGATGCGCGCGAAACCCGCGCTCGGGGCCGCTCCAGAGATCGTCGGCCAGCCCGAGCGCCGCCACGGGCGCTACGGACGGCACGGCCACACCCACCAGCGCGCCCACCAGCGGCAGGCGCAGCCCGCGGTAGCTCGCGGCCTGGGGCAGGCACGCGAGCGCCAGGTCGTGCAGCTGGCGGCCACGGTGCAGGAACCCGCCGACGTCGCGGCTCGTGGCGCGGTGCTCGAGGTCGAGCTTCACCTCGCGCAGGGTGAGGCCGGCCCGCGCCGCATCGATCGTCATGCGTGTCTCCACGCCGAACCCCGCCGCCACCGGGAACACGACAGCCCGCGCACGAGGGCTCAGCGCACGCTGCCCGGAGAGCGGCTCGCGCACGTCGATGCCTGCGCAGAGGCGCACGAGGACACGCGCAGAGCCCTTCGCGAGACCGAAGCCGCCGCCGCGACGCCGGTTGAACGCGGCGATCGCGAGGTCGCAGCCCTCCCCTGCGTCGCGAAGCGCTCGCAGGTCTCCGCGAAGATCGGCGTCGCAGAGCAGAAGCGGGCCCGCTCCGCAACTCCGCTCGGCGACCGTCAGCGCCTGTCCCTTCCCGCGACGCGGCAGGCGCACGACCCTCGCGCCCGCCGCCTCGGCGCGCGCCGCGGTGTCGTCGCGCGAGCCGTCGTCCGCCACGACGATCTCGGCCTCCGGGAACGCGTCGCGGAGCACGGCCACGGCGCCTGCGATGCCGTCCGCCTCGTCGCGCGCGGCGACGAGGACCGTCAGGCGCTCGCTCACCCGATCGGGGCGATGGGGGGCAGCACGCCGTCGCCGGCCGTCGACTCGACGCCGTAGTCGCCCGGGCGGGCGCCGCCGAGGAGCAGCACGAGCGCGAGGCGGCCTGCGGGGGTCTCCACGCTGTCGACCGTGGCGAGCCCCTTGCGCTGGAATGCCACGATGGCGCTGCGCTGCGCGCCCTCCGCCTCCACGCCGACGGCGGGGACGCCCGAGCGCGCGAGTCCGCCGTACAGGCCCGCGAGGAGCTCCGCCGTCGGCCCCGCCTGCGGCTTCGCGGGACGCGCCACCACGAGCGCGTCCGCCGGAGGGGCCGCCGGGCCGGACCGCTCCTCGACCAGGAGGCCTGTGAGCGCGTCCCAGAGCGGCGTCTTGCCGCCGTCTGCGAGCTCGCGCGCGAGGTCGCGACCGAGGTCCTCGAGGCGCGCCTCGCCGACGTAGCCACGCAGGACGGGGCGCTTCCCGAGAGCGTCGTCGAGCTCCTCCGTGTCGATCGGCACCCGTAGCGCGCGCATGCGCGCCACGCGACCGTCTGCCGCGCGAATGGCGCCGCTCACCGCGACGTCCAGGCCGGGATCGACGGAGCCGACGTACAGCACCGCCACCCGCATGTCCTGCAGGCGACCGGGCACGAGCACCGGATACGCCTTGTCCGCGAAGTCCTTCATCGCCTGGTCGCGACGGTCGGCCGCCTCGAGCAGCGCGTTCGACGCATCGCGCTCGGCACGAAGGTCCTGGATCTGCTGGTTGAGGTTCCGGCGCTCGGCGTCGTCGACGAATCCGCGACCCGACAGCCCGATGCCGACGAGGATGCCGATCACCAGTGCGATGAACACCGCAGTGAGCGACGCCACGTGGTAGCGCAGGTCGAACATCACTCGGAGTGTCGCAGAGGCACGCCGTGCCCAGGAGCGTTCGGCGCAACAGGGGCTGCGTCGTTGGGGGAGCGCCGGCACCCCGGCAACAGGGGCGTTCCGCCAGACCAGCCTAGAGCCCGAGCGCGTCCCCCACGCTGCGTGTCAGCACCTGGATCACGTTCCGCAGTGCCGGAGAGACGAGCACGGCCACCACGATCCCCGCAATGCCCGCTGCGGCGAAGGCGGCGAGCGGCCAGACGCCGATGCGCCGGCTCACGAGCCGCGACACGCCCTTGGCGTCGACGAGCACCTCCCCCACCTTGAGTCGCGTGACGAACGTCGAGGCCATGCCGGCACGGTCGCGCTCGAGGAACTCGACGAGGTTGAAGTGCGTCCCGACCGCCACGATGAGCTCGGCGCCGCGATCGTGTGCCAGCTGCAGCGCCACGTCCTCGCTGATCCCCTGCGCGCCGACGATCTCGAACGCCAGCCCGAGGCGTCGCAGCCGGTCGGCTCCCGGCGCGTGCCCGTCGCGATAGGCATGGACGAGCAGCTCGGCCCCGGACCGCAGGGCCCGATCGGAGACCGAGTCGAAGTCCCCCACGATGATGTCGGGCTTCAGCCCGACCTCGAGCAGCGCGTCGGCGCCGCCGTCGACGGCGACGAGCACGGGCTTGAAGTCGCGGATGTACGACCTGACGATGCGAAGGTCGCGCTTGTACCCGGGCCCGCGGGCGACCACGACGGCCTGACGGTCGCGAAAGCGCGTTCGGAGCTGCGGGAAGGAGATGTGGTCGGCGAGCGCCCGGCTCTCGTCACGGAGGTGACGGAGCGTGTTGTCGGCGAACGCCTCGAGCGCCTCGGTCACGCGCGCCCGCTCCTCGGCGAGCGCGGCGACGAGCGCGCCCTCCTGGAGCTCGGTCCCCTCCGCGACACAGGTGCCGTTGCGCCAGACGGCGCCGCCCCGGATCGTGAGCATCTCGCCGTCCGAGAGATCGTCGAAGAGCGGTGCCCCCGGCGCGTCGACCAGCACGACGCCTGCCTGGACGAGCTCGAGCGGCCCCGTGTTGGGAAAGCGGCCCGACGACGAGGCGGCGACGTTCACGACCGCGCGCACCCCCGCGTCCGCGAGCTCCTCCGCCGAGACCCGGTCGAGGTCGGCGTGGTCGATGACCGCGATGTCGCCCGGCGCGAGCCGCTTGACGAGCTCCTTCGTCCGCTTCCCGAGCCGAGCCCTGCCGGTGATCTCCTGGGTGCTCATGTCACCGAACAGGCTTCCCGCCGCGCCGACCGCGCGCACCTGCAGCCTCCTCCGCGCCCGGCACGAAGCCGTCACGAAGCCGTCCACCACGGGTGACGGTTGGCATGCGATCGTGTCGAGAGGGGGCCACGCGCCCCCCCTGGGGGGTGGTGGACCGAGGCGCGCCGGCGCCGTCGCTCACGTCGCCTCTCCCGGCCGTGCGAGGGCGGCGAGGAACTCCTCGCCGCCGAGCATGCGCTCGAGCTCGTCCCGGCGTTCCGCCTCGCCGAGCGCCTCGATGCGCGCGTGGGTCGGGTCGCCGGGGACCTTCTCGACGCGGAAGTGACCGTCCGCGACGCTCGCGATCTGCGGCAGGTGCGTGATGGTGAGCACCTGCGTCCGCTCGGCCAGCCGCCGGAGGAGGGCCGCGACCTTGTGGGCGGTCACGCCTCCGATGCCCGCGTCGATCTCGTCGAAGATCAGCGTCTCGCCGCCCCCGGTGGCGGCGACGGCGAGCGCGATGCGCGAGAGCTCTCCCCCCGACGCCGTCTCGGCGACCGGGGCGAGCGGCAGGCCCGGGTTCGGGCGCACGAGGAAGACGACCTCGTCGCGCCCGCTCGGGCCGGGGTCGCGCTCCCGTAGCTCGACGCGGAACTCGCCGTCACCCATGCCGACGTCGCGCAGGTCGGCGCCGACGGCCTCCGCGAACGCGTCCGCCGCAGCTGCACGCGCATCGTGCAGCTCGCCGGCGAGTGTCCCGCAGAGCTCCTCGGAGGCGGCCAGCGCGGCCTGCGCAGCCGCGACCGGGTCACGTCCGCCCGCCAGCTCGTCCAGCTCCGCTCTCGCGGCGTCGCGCCGCTCGATCAGCTCCTCCGCGGTCTCGCACCCGAAGCGCCGGCGGAGGTCGGCCCAGCGCTGGAGACGCTCCTCCACCTGCTCGAGCCTCGCAGGATCCGCCTCCAGCCCCGAGAGGAAGCGCCGCAGGTCGCTGGCCACCTCCTGCAGGCGCAGGCCGAGGTCGCGTAGCTCGCCGGCCGCCTCCGCCAGCTCCGGGGCGAGGCGCTCGAGGGGCGCCAGCACGCGCTCCGCCTCCGCGAGCAGCGCCGACGCGCCGTCGCCCTCCTCGGGGTCGATCGCGCGAGCGGCGCTCGCCGCTCCCTCTCCGAGCTCGGCCACGTGGCGGATCCGCTCCCGCTCGGTGCGGAGCTCCGCCTCCTCCCCGGCCGCGAGCCCGTCGGTGTCCTCCACGAGCGCCTCGAGCTCGCGCAGCCGCTCCTGCGCCGCGTCCGCGTCGCGGATCAGCTCCTCGTAGCGCCTCCGCCGCGCGAGCAGCTCGCGCCAGGCGGCGCGCGCGTCCCGGCGGCGGGCCGCCTGCTCGGGCCCGCAGAACGCGTCGAGCACGTCGAGCTGGTAGGAGGGCCGGGCCAGGCGCCGCTGCTCGAACTGGCCGGACATGCCGATCAGCCGCTCCGCGGCGGCGGCGAGGTCGTCCCTCGCGACGGCGCGCCCCCAGGCGTAGGCACGCGTGCGGCCGTCGGGGAAGACTCTGCGCGCGAGCACCAGGCCCTCCTCCCCGTCGGGGCGGAGCTCCGCGAGCGCAGCGAGGTCGTCGTCTTCCAGGAATCCCTCGGGGAGGTCGAGCTCCGCCTCGACGTACGCCTCCTCTGCGGCGGCCCCGACGACCGCGGCATCGCCCCGCGCGCCCAGCAGCAGGCCGATGGCCTGGGCGAAGATGGTCTTCCCGGCCCCGGTCTCCCCGGTCAGCGCGTTGAGACCGGGCGCAAGCGAGAGCTCGGCCTCGCGGATGAGGACGAGATTCTCGATCCGCAGACGTCGCAGCACTCCGGAGATCGTAGTGCGGCGCACGCCTCGCCACGATCGTCCGGGCAGGCCTCTACGTCGCGAAGCTCTGCCTGTACCTGCTGACGAACGTCGTCTCCGGGAGGGTGGCGAGCAGCGAGCGCTCGTCGGCGAGGCGGATGTCGACGCGCTCGCTGGGCACCACGTCGGCGAAGCGGTGCCCGTCGACGAGCACCGCCGCCGCGAGGCTCGCGGTGCGGTTCCACGCGAGCACGTCGCGACCGCGAGGGACCACGAGCGGGCGGGCGTGCAGCGAGTGCGGCGCCACGAAGGTGACCGCCATCGCGTCGATCCCCCACATCAGCACCGGGCCGCCGTTCGAGAGGTTGTAGGCGGTGGAGCCGGACGGGGTCGAGCAGATGAGCCCGTCGCAGGGGACGCGTCCCAGCTCCTCCCCGCCGACGGCCCACTCGAGCTCCATCATGCGACCGAGCTCCGCGCTGGCGACGACCACGTCGTTCACCGCCACGCGACGTTGGCCGGCGACGTGCACCTCGATCGTCGGGAGCTCGACGACGTCGTACTCGCCCGCGAAGACCCGCGCCAGGCCGCTCTCGAGCTCGTCGCGCTGGATCGAGCTGAGGAAGCCGACGCGCCCGAAGTTGACGCCGACCACCGGCACGCCCGTGCCGAGGAACCGCGCGAGGCCCCGCAGCATGGTGCCGTCGCCGCCGAGCACCACGGCGATGTCCGGCGCGCCGTGCTCGGCGCTCGCGTCGACGCTGTGCTTCGCCGCTTCGTCCGGGTCGATGATCAGCTCGACGCCGGCCTCGCGCGCCACCGTCTGCAGACGCGCGACGCCCGCCCCGATCTGCTCGGCGAGCCCGTGCGTCACCACGGCCGCGCGGGCCACGGCTCTACTCGACGGCGTGATCGATCCAGCGGTCGAGGTCATCCTGCTCCGCTGCCTCCTCGCTCTGCTGCAGGTGGACGATGAACTCCCGGTTCCCCTTCGGCCCGGGCAGACCCGAGTCTACGACCCCCAGTACCCGGGCGTCCCACGCCGGCGCGGCGGCGCAGAACTCCTGCAGCACCCGCCGGTGCACCTCCGGGTCGCGCACGACGCCCTTGGGTGCCTCCGCCCGCCCCGCCTCGAACTGCGGCTTGACGAGCACGAGCGCCTCCCATCCCGGTGCGGCCAGCCGGAGCGCCGGCGGCAGCACCTGCCGGGCGGAGACGAAGGACACGTCGCACGTGACGAGATCCGGTGCGTACGGAAGCGCGGTGAGCTGGCGCGCGTTCTGCCGCTCGATCACGGTCACACGCGGATCCGCGCGCAGCCGCGGGTGCAGCTGGCCGTGCCCGACGTCGAGCGCGATCACGCGCGCGGCGCCGCACTGGAGCAGGCAGTCCGTGAACCCGCCCGTGGACGCGCCCAGGTCGAGGCAGTCGCGCCCGCCGGGGTCGACGCCCAGCAGGTCGAGTGCGTGTGCGAGCTTCTCACCTCCCCGCGAGACGAATCGCGGACGGGCGGCGACGGTGAGCTCGACCTCGTCGTCGACCTGCTGCCCGGGCTTGTCGAAGCCGCGCACGAGGCCGGCGAGGACGAGCGCCTGCGCCTGCTGCCGGCTCTCGGCGAGGCCGCGCTCCACGAGGACGACGTCGAGCCGCTTCTTCACGGACGCCATTGTGGCCGCGCGGGGGCGCCTGCCGACGGGCTCCGGGCGACGGGCGTAGGATCGGCGGCAGGAGCAATGGGCGGCAGGGCCACGTACAGGCGGGTGGTGAGCGCCGAGGAGGCCCGCGAGGGCTACGTGCTCGTCGAGAAGGCGCGTCTGCGGTCCTTCCCGCCGGAGGGCGAGGCCTTCCGCCTCGAGGGACGCGAGACGACCGTCGAGAGCTATGGCTGCGCCTGCCGCGGCCCCGAGAGGCCCCACCGGCACTGGTTCCTCCGCCTCGGCGGCCTCACACCGGGCGCCGTCGTCGAGATCGTCCGCGAGGCGGACGGCGCCTACGCGCTCAGGCGCTCCTGACGGCGAGGCCCTCGACGAGCTCCTCGAGCACGGACGTCTCGGCCGGGATCGCCGTGAGCCGCGCGCGTGCGCGCTCCGCAGCGTCGACGGCGAGCCTGCGCGTGCCGTCGCTGCCGAGGCGCGTGACGTAGCCGTCGCCGTCGAGCAGGTCGTCCACGACCTGGAAGAGGAGCCCGAGCTCGTCTGCGAACGCTCGCCACGGGCCCTGCTCCTCCGCCGGCACCGACGCCGCACGGAGGCCGAGGCCGACCGACGCCGCGAGCAGGCGCCCGGTCTTGAGGCGATGCAGGGCTGCGAGGTCGCCGTCGACTCCGGTGATGTCGAGGAACTGGCCGCCGATCATGCCGAGCGTGGCGTGCGTCAGCTCGCGCGCGAGCTCCGGGTCGTCGTAGGCGAGCACCAGTCGGAGCGCCTCGGCGAGAAGCGCGTCGCCCGCCAGGAGGGCGACGGCCTCGCCGAAGGCCACGTGTGCGCTGGCCCGGCCGCGCCGCTCGTCGTCGTCGTCCATGGCCGGAAGGTCGTCGTGGACGAGGGAGAAGGCATGCACGAGCTCGAGCGCCGCGGCGGCGTCGAGCGCGGACTCCGCGGACCCTCCGGCGGCCTCGGCGGTGGCGAGGCAGAGCACGCCCCGGACCCGCTTGCCGCCCTCGAGCGCGTAGCGCACCGCCTCCTCCAGGCCGCTCAGCTCGGGCGCAGGCTCGAACGCTGCGAGGCGCTCCTCGACGAGCTCGCGGAGCTCGTCAGGCCCGTGCATCGGCGGCCTGCCGAACGCGCAGGATCTCTGCCTCGATCTCCTTCGCGATGCTCGCGATCTCGGCGAGGTCGTCGACCGCCCGATCGACGTCGCCGCCCTCGGCGAGCGCCTCCAGCTGGTCGAGCTTCCCGCGCAGCCGCTCGACGAGCTCCTCGGCGTGCTGCAGCGCCTCGTGCGACTCGCTCACCGTGCGGCGACCTCGCGCTGGACCTGGCCGAGGATCCCGTTCACGAGCCGGGCGGCGTCCTCCGTCGCGTACCGCTTGGCCAGCACCACCGCCTCGTTGATCGCCACCTCTGCGGGCACCGTCTCCTCCTCGAGCTCGTAGACGCCGATACGCAGGATGTTGCGCTCGAGCGTACCGAGGCGGTCGGCGCTCCACTCGTCGGAGGCGGCGGTGATGCGCTCGTCGAGCGCGTCGGCACGCGCGGCGACGGCGTCCGCCAGCTCGCGCGCGAACGGGTCGGGCTCCCCCTCGAAGAGGCTGGCGAGCGGCTGCCCGGTGAGGTCCCACTGGTAGAGCAGGAACAGCGCCTGGCGACGCCCGGCGCGGCGTCCCGCGGGCGTCACGGCAGCGCCCCGCGCACGATGGCGGCGGCGCGCCTCACGCCGCGGAGAGAGAGGGCAGGCGGTCTTCCATCTCGTGAAGGTAGCTGGTCGAGTAGCTCCCCCCCGCGAAGGCCGGCGAGCGGAGGACGTCGAGCGCGAGCTCGCGGGTCGTGGGGATGCCCTCCACCTCGAGCTCGGTCAGGGCGCGCACGGCGCGGGCGATCGCGGCGGGGCGGTCGTCGTCGCGCACGATGAGCTTCGCGATCAGCGAGTCGTAGTACGGCGGGATCTCGGCGCCGTCCTCGATCGCGGTGTCCACGCGCACGCCGGGGCCGAGCGGCGGCCGGAAGCGCGCCACGCGTCCCGGCGCCGGCACGAAGCCGCGGGCGGGGTCCTCGGCGTTGATGCGCACCTCGATCGCGTGCCCGCTCCGGGGCGCCCGCCCGGTGCGCGTCAGGTGCTCGCCGGAGGCGACGCGCAGCTGCTCGCGCACGAGGTCGATGCCGGTGAGGAGCTCGGTCACGGGGTGCTCCACCTGGAGGCGGCAGTTGACCTCGATGAAGCACGGCTCCCCGTCCTGCCCGACGAGGAACTCGAACGTTCCCGCGTTGACGTAGCCGATCTCGCGGCAGGCGCGCTCGACCGCGGCCTCGAGCGACTCGCGTGTCTCCGCCGTCAGCGCGGGCGAGGGCGACTCCTCCACGAGCTTCTGGTGCCGGCGCTGGATCGAGCACTCTCGCTCCCCCAGCGTGAGCACGCCGCCGTGGTGGTCGCAGAGCACCTGGATCTCGACGTGGCGGGCCGGCACGAGCGCCTTCTCCAGGTACAGGGCGCCGTTGTCGAAGGCAGCCTCCGCCTCCGCGCGCGCGGCGCCGAAGGCGCTCTCGAGCGTCTCCGGGGTGGTGACCACACGCATGCCGCGGCCCCCGCCGCCCGCCGTGGCCTTGAGCAGCACCGGGTAGCCGATCTCGGCGGCGACCGCCTTCGCGTCGGCCAGCTCGACGCTGCCCTCGCTGCCCGGCACCAGCGGCACGCCCGCCGCCCGGAGCGCCGCCTTCGCGCGCACCTTGTCGCCGAGCGCCTCCATGATCTCGGCGCTCGGGCCGACGAAGACGAGGCCGTGCTCGACGCAGGCCCGCACGAAGGCAGGGTTCTCCGACAGGAAGCCGTACCCCGGGTGCACGGCCTCGCATCCCGTCGTCTCCGCGGCGGCGACCACGTTCGGGATGCGGAGGTAGCTGTCGGTGGCGGCGGGCGGGCCGATGCAGACCGCCTCGTCGGCAAGACGCACGTGCAGAGCGCCCCGGTCCGCCGTCGAGTAGACGGCGACCGCCTCGCAGCCCACCTCGTGCAGGGCGCGGATCACGCGAACGGCGATCTCGCCCCTGTTCGCGACCAGCACGCGGGAGAACATCGGCTCGGCTCGGGCTCAGGCCGGTGCGCCGTCGGAGTCGAGCTCGAACAGGAGCGTGCCGTACTCGACCGCCTGCGCGTTCTCGACGTGGATCGCCCGGATGCGCCCGTCCACCTCCGCCTTGAGCTCGTTGAAGAGCTTCATCGCCTCCAGCAGGCAGAGCGTCTGGCCCGCAGCGACCACGTCGCCGACCTCGACGAAGGGCGGCGCCCCCGGGTCCGGAGAGCGGTAGAAGACGCCGACCATCGGCGACTCGACCCTGACGACGCCCGCGCCGTTGCCGCCCGCGGGCTCGGTCGACGGAGCCGCATCGTCGTCCACGGCGATCGTCGTCGGCCCCGTGGCGGAGGGCTCGTCGGCCCGCCGCACGGACACGCGCATGCCCTCGTCCTCGATCTCGATCTCGCCGACGCCGGACTCCTGCACGATCTGCACCAGCTCCCGGATCCGCTCCGCGCGGTGGATGTCGGTGTCCTCGGTGAGCAGCGTCGCCTGCCGCGCGTGCCGCTGGCGGATCGCGCGCAGCAGCGTCTCCGCCTCGGCGCCGAACATCGCGAGGAGCACGAGCTCCTCCTCCGAGGAGGCGATCCCCTCGGCCGACTCGCGCACCTCGGCCTCGCTGGGCGCCGTCTCGGCCGGAGCCTGCGCCTCGAGACGCTCGACGGCCTCGCGCACGGAGGCCTCGACCGGAGCCGGAGTCGAGCCGTACTCGCCACGGACGAGCTGGCGGAACTCCTCGCGCACGGTGCCGTAGCGTCGCGCGGAGAGGACGTTGAGGAGCGCTTGCGACGCGAGGATCTGCCCGATCGGGGACGCGAGCGGAGGCCAGCCGACCTCAGCGCGGATCCCCTGCACCTCGACGAGGACGTCGAGCAGCCGGTCGCCAGCGGCGTGCGCCCGCAGGTGCACGTCGAGCGCCGCCACGAGGCCCGCCGGCAGGTCGTACTCCGCGGCGCGCACCGCGATGCGCGGCGGCAGGGGCGCCACCGGCTCGTCGCCGATGTGCTCGTCGACGAGGTCGGCCGCCTCCCAGAGCCGCGCGACGTCGACGCCCGTCTCGCGCCCGAGGCCGTGCAGCGCCTCGACGAGCGACTCGCCGGAGACGCGGTGGAGCGCGAGCGCCAGCGGGTAGACCGCCGTGGCCACGAGATCGGCGCCGACGCGCGTCGCGACGATCGCGTTCAGCAGGCCCGTGCCCGCGGCGCCCTGCACGTGCAGGCCGACCGGCAGGCCCGTCACCTCCTGCAGGCGCCCGACCAGCTCCTCCGTGAGGTGCGGCAGCAGCGCGTCGGTGGGGTCGTTCAGGATGACGCGCGCCGCGCCGAGGTCGGGGATCGGCTTCGCCTGCTCGGCGAGAGCGTCGATCTCGCCGGTGCGGCCGGGGCCGTAGACGAGGCCCACGTGGAAGGCCCGGCCCGCGGCGACGATCGCCTCGCCGGCCTCGCGCAGGTTGGAGACGTCGTTGAGCGGGTCGTGCAGGCGGAAGACGTCGATGCCGTTCTCGACCGCGCACGCGACGAACCGGCGCACGACGTCCGGCGAGACGGGCTTCGAGCCGACGAGGAAGCGCCCGCGCAGCGCCATGCCGAGCGGCGTCTCCGTGCGCGCGTCGAGCGCGCGGATGCGCTCCCAGGGGCTCTCCACGCCCCCCTTGACGGACGCCTCGAACGCGCCGCCGCCCGAGATCTCGAGACAGGCGAAGCCCGCCTGGTCGAGGATCTCGGCGATGCGCAGCACGTCGCCCGTCGGGACCTTCCCCGCGAGCGGACCTTGGCTGAGCAGCCGCACCGTCGTGTCGACGAGCCTCGGCATCGGCACGGGACCTTAGCGACTCGCAGACGGCGGGATCAGCGGCCGCGCCCTCAGGCGCGAGAGATGTAGCGGGCCTCGCGGGGATCGACCTTGATCCGCTCGCCGACGTTGACGAAGAGCGGCACCTGGACGACCGCGCCCGTCTCCAGGGTCGCGGGCTTCGTCACGTTGGACACGGTGTCGCCCTTCACGCCCGGCTCCGTCTGCGTGACGGCGAGCTCGACGGAGGCGGGGAGCTGGATCCCCGACGGCTTGCCGTTCACGGCGAGGATCTGCACGGACGCGGACGGCTGCATGAACGCCAGCTCGGCGGCGATCTCGGCGCGCGGCAGGGTGAACTGGTCGAACGTCGACTCGTCCATGAAGTGCGCCTCGGACCCGTCCTCGTAGAGGAACTGCACCTGCTTGACCTCGGTATGCACGCGGGCGAACTTCTCGCCGGCGCGGAACGTCTCGTCGACGACGGCTCCGGACTCGAGGTTCTTCAGCTTCGTGCGCACGAAGGCGCCGCCCTTGCCCGGCTTCACGTGCTGGAACTCGACGATGCGCCACATCGAGCCCTTGTGCTCGATGTGCATCCCGTTCCGGAACTGGTTCGTGTTGACGACCTCGGCCATCCCGGGCCAGAGGGTACCTGCGCGCATCCGCCGCCCGACCGTCGTCGGGGGGCGACCCGGTAGCCGGGGCGGTCCGGATCAGCTCGCGCGGATTCCGGACGCACAAACCCCTGAAGCCGTCCGGACGCTTCGGATTTCAGATCAAGCCTCTAGCCGACGGTCAGCGGTTCCTTCGTGAACGTCGTCAACCGCTCGCAGCCGTCCGCGGTGACGACGACGAGGTCCTCGATGCGGACGCCGACATCGCCCGGGAGGTAGATCCCCGGCTCCACGGTGACGACGTTCCCGACCTCGAGCGTGTCCTCGGACTCCGGCCGGAGGACGGGCGCCTCGTGGATCTCCATGCCGACGCCGTGGCCGAGGCCGTGCCCGTAGGCGTCGCCGAGGCCGGCTGCCTCGACCGCCACGCGCGAGGCTGCATCGACGTCCCGGCCGTGGGCTCCGGGCCGCACCGCCGCGAGCCCGTCGAGCTGCGCCCGGGCGCAGAGCTCGTAGAGGTCGAGGAGCCTCCGGGCCTCGGCGTCCGGGGCGCCGCCCGTGAGGAACGTCCGCGTGCAGTCCGAGCAGTAGCCGTCGACGACGCAACCGGCGTCGACGACGACCAGCGTCCCGCCCGGGACGGCTGCGTCGGCGCGGGGATGTCCGTGGGGACGCGCGCCCATCTCGCCGAAGGCGACCATCGGCTCGAACGAGCTCGCGCTCGCTCCGAGCTCGCGGAAGCGGCGCTCGATCCACCAGGCCAGCTCGGCCTCCGTGCGTCCCACGAACGGCTCGTGCGAAAGGTCCTCGAACACCTGGTCCGAGAGCGCCGCCGCACGGCGCAGGGCCGCGAGCTCCTCGTCGCTCTTCACGGCGCGAAGCGCCTCGACGAGGCCGGTCGTGTGCTCGGCCCGGATGCCGCCGCCGCGAAGCGTCTCGAAGGCCGACACGCTCAGGTGGTCCGCCTCGATCGCGATCGAGCGCCCGGAGAGGAGCCCTGCGAGCGACCGGATCACGTAGCGGCTGGTCTCGACCACGGTGGTGCCGCCGAGCTCGCGAGCGGTGTTCACGTAGCGGAAGTCCGTGTAGAGGGTCGCCTCCCCGCTCCGCTCGACGAGCAGGGCCGCGTTCGAGCTGTCGAGGCCGGTCAGGTAGCGGACGTTGGCGCCCTTCGTCACGAGGAGCGGCTGGCCGAGACGCTCCGCGAGGCGCTCGATCCTGCTCACGTGCTCCCCTCGGCGAGGATGGCCAGCGCCTCGCGGTAGCCCTCGATGCCCTTGCCCACGACGCGCGCCGTCGCGATCCCCTCGAGCACGGAGTGACGCCGCCACTCCTCGCGGTCGTCGACGTCCGAGATGTGCACCTCGACGATGGGGCCGGAGAACGACTCGACAGCGTCGCGAATCGCCCACGAGTAGTGGGTCCAGGCGGCGGGGTTGAGCACCAGGGCGTCCGTGCCGTCGAGCGCGGCGTGGATCCACTCGACGTACTCGCCCTCGTGGTTCGTCTGCCGGCAGCGCACCTGCAGCCCGAGCTCGCGGGCCCAGGAGTAGATCTGCGTCTCGAGGTCCTGCAGCGACCAGTCGCCGTAGACGGCGGGGTCGCGACGTCCGAGCAGGTCGAGGTTCACGCCGTTGAGCACGTCGATCCGCACCGCGCCGCACCCTACGCGATGAGCTCGTCGAGGGCGCCGCGCACGTCCTCGTCCGGGAGCTCGACGCCCCAGCGCGGCTTCCCCGGGGCCTCGAGGAGCACGAGCCGGGGCCGTCCCTGCGCAGCCTTCTTGTCGCGGGCGAGGGCAGCCCACGCGGCGTCGCGGTCGACCGAGGCCCGTTCGGGCGCCAGCACCTGCAGGACCGTCCGGCGCTCGTCGTCGAGCCCCGAGAGACGGAGTGCGGCGAGGAGACCGAGCGCCACGGCGTGCCCGTGCGGCAGCGCGTAGCCGGCCGCCGCCTCCAGCGCGTGCGCGAAGGTGTGCCCGAGATTGAGCTGCGTGCGCGGCCCCCGGTCGAAGGGATCCCCCAAACAGAGCGCCCCCTTGAAGGCGGCGGAGCGACGCACCTGGTCCTGCTCGGGCAGCTCCCACAGCGGCTCCCCGAGGAGCAGCCCCGTCTTCACCACCTCCGCCAGCCCGTTGCGGCGCTCGCTCTCGGGAAGCGTCTCCAGCACGGCCGGATCGGCGACGACCCGCGCGGGCCAATGGAAGGCGCCGACGAGGTTCTTCGCGCCGGGGAGGTCGACGGCGGTCTTGCCGCCGATGGCGGCGTCCACCTGGCCGACGAGCGTCGTCGGTACCGCCACCCAGGGGACGCCCCGCATGTAGGTGGCGGCGGCGAGGCCGGCGACGTCGGTGGTGGCACCGCCGCCGACGGCGACGAGCGCGCCGTCCCGCCCGAGGCGCAGAGCCGACCAGATGCGCTCGAGCACGGCGGGCGTCTTGGCCGGCTCGCCCTGCGGCACCTCGTGCACCGCGTTGTCCCGGGCGCCGAGCGCGAGCTGCACCCGCACGCCGAGGATGCCCGCGACGTGCCGGTCGATCACGATCTCCACCGGCCCCTCGCCGGGCGCGAGGTCGCCGAGGAGGTCGAGCGCGCCGGGCTCGACGTGGATGCCCGCCGCGGCGAGCAGCACGTCGTCCACGTCGCCCGCACGAGCGTCCGCCACCTCGGCATAGACGGGCTGCCGTTCGTCGAACAGCGCGCGGAACGCGTCCTCGCCCTGCGCGAGCGGGCGTCCCGAGTCGCGCGCGCGGGCCCACGCGACCTCCGGCTCGACATCGAGCACGACGGTGAACGCGCGCTCCGCGAGCAGCGCCCGCGTCCGCTCCGCGAGCACAGCGCCGCCGCCGAGCGCGATAACGGCAGGCGGCGCGGCCTGCAGCGCCTCGCCGGCGATCGCCTCCTCCAGGACGCGAAAGCCCGCTTCGCCCTGCGTCGCGAAGACCTCGGCCACCGGCGCACCGGCGCGGCGCTCGATCTCGCCGTCGAGGTCGACGAGCGGACGTCCCAGGCGCTGCGCGACCTCCGCTCCGATCGTCGTCTTGCCGGCGCCCATGAAGCCGGCCAGGGCGAGATGACGACCGAGCGCGTGCGGCGCCCGCCCGGGCGTCACCGCGTCCACAGTGGGGCGATGCGCGCGAGGTAGGCGCGATGCGCGGCGACCAGGTCCTCGAGCGCGTCGCCGCCGAACTTCTCCCGGGCGGCGCGCGCGAGCTCCCAGGCCACGGCGGCCTCCGCCACGACGGCGAGCGCCTCCACCGCCTGGACGTCGGAGCGCTCGACGAGCGCCTCCGCCGGCTCCCCGCTCGCGAGATCGACGGAGGCGAGGGGGCGCATCAGCGTGGGCAGCGGCTTCATCCCGGCGCGAACGACGATCGGCTCCCCGTTGGAGGTGCCGGCCTCGATCCCGCCCGCGCGGTTCGTGCGCCGTGTCAGGCCGGGGTCGATCTCGTCGTGGGCCGCGGAGCCCCGCACGCGCGCGAGCGCGAAGCCCTCCCCGATCTCCACTCCCTTCACGGCCTGGATGCCCATCACCGCGGCGGCGAGCCGCGCGTCGAGCCGGGCGGACTTCTCCGCATACGAGCCGAGCCCCGGCGGCACGCCGGTGGCGACCACCTCGACCACGCCGCCCAGCGTGTCGCGCTCCTTCCGCGCCGCGTCGGTGGCCTGCTTCATGCCCTCGTCCGTGCTCTCCCCGCCGACCTCCACCGGCCGTCCGGCCACGGTCACGCCGAGCGAGGCGAGGAGCGCCTTGGCGACCGCGCCGGCGGCCACGTGGACGGCGGTATGACGGGCGCTGGCGCGCTCGAGCGCGTTCCGGACGTCGTCGTGCCCGTACTTGAGCACGCCGGCGAGATCCGCATGGCCCGGCCGCGGCAGCGTCACCGGCTTCGTGCCCTTCCCGCTCGGCTCGCCCACCGGAGGCCAGGGCGACATGCCCCACGCCCAGTTCGCGTGGTCGCGGTTCCGCACGAGGAGCGTCAGCGGCGTCCCCAGCGTGACGCCGTGCCGCAGGCCGGTGAGGACTTCGACCTCGTCCGTCTCGAGCTTCTGCCTGGGGCTGCGTCCGTAGCCCTGCTGGCGGCGGCGCAGGTCGGCGTCGATCGCGTCCTTGTCCAGCCGCAGGCCCGCGGGAAGGCCTGTGACGACGGCGACGAGCGCGGGCCCGTGCGACTCACCGGCCGTGACGAGCGTCAAGCTCACGCGCGCAGCCTACGGACAGCGAGCGGACGCCGGAGCGTCTCCGTCGACGAGGTAGCGGGCGACGACGCGGTCCATGCAGGACGCCCGCGTCGACGTGGCGGTGTGCGTGATGCCCTCGTTCGTGACCACGACCGCGGAGCCGAGGCGCTTCGCGAGAGCCTGCGACCACGCGTAGGGCGTGACGGGGTCGTTGGTCGTGCCGATGACCATGATCGGGCTCGAGACTCCCGCCGCGACGTCCGGGAAGGGCTCCGCCTGTCGCGGCCACCAGTCCGGGCACGCCGACACGAGGCGCCAGCCGATCAGCGGGTGGACCGGCTTCAGCTCCTCCACGAGCCGGACGAGCGCGGCATCGGAGGGGCGCGCCGCCGAGTCGGCGCAGTCGATCGCGATGCGGGACGCCACCTCCTGCGGGCTGCCGAAGAGCTCGGTGACGGCGCGCAGAGGCTCCGCGTCCCCCGCCTGCAGGCGGCGCAGCATGTCGGCGAGGATCGGGTAGCCGACGTCCCCGCCGGCGAGCCCCAGGTAGGTGGCGGCGACGAGATGGTTGACGCCCAGCCGTTGCTGGCCGACGCGGATCGGTCACTGCGTGAGGCGCTCGGCGGCTGCGAGCCAGGTCGCGCGCGCGTCCTGGAGGTCGCAGCTCGGCGACGGGCAGGTGGCGAAGAAGCGCTCGAGCGCCCGCTCGACGGATGCCGCCTGGCCGCGGACCATGTCCTCCCACGAGGCCCCGGGAAGGACGCCGCTGTCGAGCACCATCGCCCGCACCCTGTCGGGGAAGAGGTGCGCGTACGCGGCGCCGAGCAGCGTGCCGTAGGAGAAGCCGATGAACGCCACGCGATCCTCCCCGAGCGCCTCCCGCAGCCGGTCGAGGTCGCGCGCGTGATTCACGGTGCCGAGGAAGGGCAGGGCTTCGGGATCCTCGCGCAGGCAGCCGTTGAGGGCGGCGCGGTAGATCTGCCGGGCGAGCTTCCTCTCCCCTCCGACGAAGGCGTCCTCCGCCTCGAAGAGCCGCTCGGGATCGACGCTGCACGCGAGCCCTTCGCTCCTGCCCGCGCCGCGCGGGTCGACGGCGACGATGTCGAAGCGGCGCAGCACCTCCCGGGGCAGGACCGCGCCGGCGTCGCGCACGTAGGAGATGGCGGCGCTTCCCGGCCCGCCTGGGTTCAGGAGCAGCGTGCCGATGCGCTCGCTGCGATCGATCGCCCGGCGCCTCGCGACCGCGAGCTCGATGACGCGGCCGTCCGGATGGTCGTAGTCGAGCGGCACCACGATGGTCGTGCACTCGATCGCGCCGCAGGGCTCCCACGAGAGGGACGACCCGCCGCTCAAGAGGAGCCCGAGCCCCGCGACGCCTCCGGCCACGGCGACGGCGACGGCGGCGAGCGCGATCTTCACGACCGCAGCGCCTTCCTCATCGCCTCGATCGGGGCGGTCGTGCCCGTCCAGCGCTCGAAGGAGCGGACGCCCTGGAAGAGGAGCACGTCGAGGCCGTCCACCACGGTCTCGCACCCGGCCTCGCGGGCGGCGCGGACCAGCGCCGTCGGCGAGCCGTCGGCCTCGTACGTGAGGTCGACGACCTGCATCGCCGGACGCGGCTCGACGATGACCCCGTCTCGCACCGGCGTGGCGTTGACGAGGATGTCGACGCCGTCACCGGAGGGCGGCCAGTCCGGGTCGCGCCTGCCCACCATGCGCACGTCGGCCCCGGCACGCGAGAGCGCCTCTGCGACGGCCTTGGCCGCTCCGCCGGCCCCGAGCACGAGCGCGCTCCGGCCGCGCGCCTCGACCTGGTCGACAACGGCGGCGCCGTCCGTGGACGACCCGAGCACCTGCCCGTCTCGCACCACGAGCGTGTTGACGGAGCCGGCGCGCTCGGCCACGTCGTCGACCTCGTCGCAGAGCGCCACCACCGCTTCCTTGTGCGGGGTGGTCACGTTCGCCCCCGCGAACCCGGTGACGACGAGCCCGCGCACCGCCTCGTGGAGCGACTCCGGGGGCGTGGGCAGCGGGACGTAGGCCCAGTCCAGCCCGAGTGCCGAGAACCCGGCGTTCTGCATGCGCGGCGACAGCGAATGGGACGGCGGCCAGCGCAGCAGGCCGACGAGGGTCGTCGTGCCGTCGATCTCGATCACGTCCTGCAGGGTACGTGCGAGGAGGACCGGACGGCATCGCCAGGCGGCGACCGCCGACCCGACCGACGGTGTCCGGTGACGCGGGGCACGGGCGACGTCGGACCCCTGCGGGGTCAGGCCCGCTGCGACCGAGGGGACATCGAGTCCACTCAGTCGCAGGAGTACCCGTACTGGCAGACCTTGCGCAGGAACTCCGACTCGCTCGCCGTGAAGAAGTGCCGCTTCGAGTGGGGCTTGCGCACGTAGTACAGGTAGTCCACTGCGGCCGGATGCGCGGCGGCCTGCAGCGAGGCGAGGCCCGGGTTGGCGATCGGCGTCGGCGGGAGGCCCGTGCGGAGCCGCGAGTTGTACGGGGAGTCCGTCCGCAGCGCGGCCTTCGTGAGGGACTCCGTGCCCGGGATGTTCAGCCCGTAGCGGATCGTGGCGTCGATCCCGAGCGGCATGCGGTTCCGGAGGCGGTTGTAGATCACCGCCGCGACGAGCTTCCGCTCCGCGGGCGCCACCGTCTCCTTCTCGATCATGGAGGCGATCTTGACCACGTCGTACGGCGTCAGGTTCTTCGAGCGCGCGTAGCGGAGGTCGACGAGCGCCCACTTCGCGCGAAACGCCCGCAGCTGGTCGGCGACGAGCCGTCGAGCCGGCGTCCGCTGCGTGAACTCGTAGGTGGCCGGGAACAGGAATCCCTCGATGTTCCCCTTCGCCTCGCGACGGAACGCGGGCGGCGGGAGCACGCGGCCCGCAGCCCGGACGTAGGCGGCCCTCGTCAGGCGCGGCACGACCTTCCGCTCGCGCACGGCGATCTCGTGCACGGCGTCCACGCGGTCGGCCATCTCGCGCACGTTGAAGCCCTCGGGGAAGATGATCCGCAGCCTCTGGAGGGGCGGAGGCTCCGCCTCGGTGGTCGGCGGCGCGCTCTCCGCGCCGGCGCCGCACCCGGCGAGCGCCAGGGCGACGAGGACGGCCATGCCGCGCAGCGCGTGCCTCACGGCTTCGCCCTTGCGCGGTCGAGCCAGCTCTGCAGCAGGTAGGCCGCGGCGCGCGCGTCCTCGGGCACGTCCGACGGGGCTCCCTGGGCCAGCGTGGTGGTGAAGCGCTCGTCGAACGTCTCCACCGGCAGATCGAGGCGCTGGCGCAACGCCTCGACGAACGCCTCCGTCTCGCGTGCCTGCTCGCCCCGCTCGCCGCGCAGCGTCAGGGGCAGGCCGACGACGACGCGCTCGGCGCCGAGCTCGGCGGCCAGCACGGCCAGGCGGTCGAGGCCCGGTTGCGAGGCCGCCCGGTCCACGATCCCGACCGGCCTCGCCAGGAGGCCCGTCTCGTCGGAGACGGCCACGCCCGTGCGCGCCGCGCCGTAGTCGAGCGCGAGCACCTTCACAGTGCGGCGACGATCAGCCGCTCCGCCTCGGCGAGCGCGTCGGGGAGCCGCGCTGCGTCCTTGCCGCCGGCGCGGGCCATCGTGGGTCGGCCGCCGCCGCCGCCGCCCACGAGCGCGGCGGCGCTCCGCACGACGTCGTCGGCGCTCACCCGCTCGGCCACGGACGGGTCGAAGTTGGCGACGAGCTGGACGCTGCCCTCGTCGACGGTGCCGAGCACGACCGCCGCGGGCGCGTGGCGCTGCTTGAAGCGGTCGGAGAGCTCGAGCAGCGCGTCGCCCGCGAAGCCGTCGACCGCCTGGACGACGACGTTGACGCCGTTCTGGGCGCGAACGCTCGCCTGCGGGTCCGACGAGGCACCCGCCGCCGGGCGACGGCGGAGCTCCTTGCGCAGTGTCTCGATCTCCTCGCGCACCTCGTCGAGCTCGCGGGCGCGCGCATGGAGGTACGCGTACGCCTCCCCCGAGGTGACGGCCTCGATGCGGCGCGCGCCCGACCCGACCGAGGACTCGCTCAGGATGGCGAAGGCTCCGATCTCCGCCGTCGTGCGCACATGCGTGCCGCCGCAGAGCTCCGTCGAGTAGCCGGGGACCTGCACCACGCGGACGATGTCGCCGTACTTCTCCCCGAAGAGCATCATGGCGCCGAGCCGGCGCGCCTCGTCGATCGGCGTCTCGAACGTGACGACCGGCCGGCCCTCGAAGATTCTCTCGTTGACGCGCCGCTCGACCTCCTCGCGCTCGGCCGGCGTCAGCGGCTGGTCGTGGGTGAAGTCGAAGCGCAGCTTGTCGGGGCGGACTGCCGAGCCGGCCTGCTTGACGTGCCCCCCGAGCACGTCGCGGAGCGCCTGGTGCATGAGGTGCGTCGCCGTGTGGTTCGCCATGGTGGGAAAGCGCGTGCGCCAGGAGACGACGGCCTTCACCCGGTCGCCCGCGGCGAAGCCCGAGCCGCGGAGGACGAGCACCTGGTCGTCCCCCAGCCGGTGCGCCTCGACGAGGTCGGCGCGAAGGCCGGAGCCGTCGTCGCGCTCGATGTAGCCGGTATCCGTGACCTGACCACCGCCGGCCGGATAGAAGGGCGACTCGCGCAGCTTGGCGAGGAACGTGCCGTCCCCGACGTCCTCGAGCGCGCCGATCTGCGTCAGCACCTCCGTCTTCGTGTAGCCGACGAAGTCGGTGCTGAAGCCAGCGGCTGCGGCGAAGTCGGCCGCCGCCTGCATCGTGCCTCGCTCCCCCGTGCCGCGGGAGATCTCCTTGTGACGCTCCATCTCCGCGCGGTAGCCGTCGACGTCGACGCGCTGACCTCGCTCGCGCGCGAGCTCCACCGTCAGCTCGATCGGGAACCCGTACGTCGCGGCCAGCCGGAACGCGTCCTCGGCGGTGATGTCGGCCGCGCTCTCCAGCGTCTCGAACTCGCGCATGCCCCGCTCGAGCGTCTCCCGGAAGCGCTCCTCCTCCTGCCGCACGATCCGCTCGATCTCCTCCGCGGCCTCGACGACCTCCGGGTACCACGGCCCCACCTGCTTGACGACGATCGCGGGCAGCGGGTAGACGGCGGGAAGCCCGATGCGTCGCGCCTGCACCACCGAGCGGCGGATGAGCCGGCGCAGAACGTACCCGCGTCCCTCGTTCGAGGGCGTGACCCCCTCCGCGATCAGGAACGTCGCCCCGCGACCGTGGTCGCAGAGCACGCGGTGGGCCTTCGTGGCGGTGGGCGAGGAGCCGTACGCGACGCCCGACTCGCGCTCGATCCAGTCCATGATCAGACGGAAGCCGTCGGTGTCGAAGATCGAGTCGACACCCTGGAGCAGCATCGCCCCACGCTCGAGGCCCAGGCCCGTGTCGATGTTCTGCTTCGGCAGCGGCGTCAGGGAGCCGTCGGCCGCGAGGTCGAACTCCATGAAGACGAGGTTCCAGAACTCGATGTAGCGGTCACAGCGGTCGCAGTTCGGCCCGCACTCGGGACGCCCGCAGCCGTACTCCTCGCCGCGGTCGTAGTGCAGCTCCGAGCACGGTCCGCACGGGCCCGTCTCGCCGGCGGGCCCCCAGAAGTTGTCGGAGCGCGGGAAGGGGACGATCCGCTCGCGCGGGATCCCCTTGCGCTGCCACGCGTGCACGGCGACCTCGTCCTCGCCCAGTCCGAGCACCGGGTCGCCCGCGAACACCGTCGCCCAGAGGCGATCCGGGTCGAATCCCATGGTCTCGGTGACGAACTCCCAGGCGTAGTCGACGGCGCCGTCCTTGAAGTAGTCGCCGAACGAGAAGTTGCCGAGCATCTCGAACATCGAGGCGTGCCGCGCCGTCAGGCCCACCTCGTCGAGGTCCGTGTCCTTGCCGCCGGCCCGCAAGCATTTCTGCACCGTCGTGAAGCGTGGTGCCGGCGGCTCCTTGGCACCGGAGAAGTACGGCTTGAGCGGCTGCATGCCGGCGGAGACGAAGAGCGTCGACGGGTCCTCCGGCGGCGGGATCAGCGACCACGAGGGGAAGCGCATGTGGTCCCGCGCCTCGAAGAACGAGAGGAATCCCTCACGCAGCTCGGCCGTCGTGCGCACGGCGACGATCGTACCGAGCCGCTCCGCGGGAGCCGTGTGCGCCTCGGGCGGCCGGCGGGCGTCTCTACGGCCGCGCGTGCAGGCGCAACCAGTCGCCGACGAGCTCTCCGAGCCGCCCGCCGAGGTCGGTGAAGACCGAGTGCCCGCATCCCTCCAGGGCTACGACCTCGGCGCTCGGGTAGCCCGCGAGGAACCGCTCCGCGGCGCGCGCGTTTCTCTCGCGCAGGTCGTCCGGCTCCGTGGCCAGGAGCAGCAGCGCCGGCAGCTCCGCGGCCTCGAGCTCCGACCACGTCTCGCTCGGATGGGCGCGGACGAGCCAGTACATCGCCGCGCCGCGCACCGAGCCCGTCGTCACGCCGACGACCGAGCCGTCGGGCTCCACCCGCAGCCCTTCGCGAAACGCCTCCCAGATCCACGGCTCGGTGGAGACGTCGCGCTCGACCTCGGCGCGGAGCTCGTCGAGACCGCCCGCGCGGACGCGGCTCGCCTCGCTCTCAGCGACGAGCTCCTCCAGCGACTTCGACATGTCTGCGCCGGGCCAGTCCGCGTAGTCGACGTGGCCTGAGTCGAGCAGGACGAGCGCGCGGCACTCCTGCGGGCGCGCGGCCGCCGCGTGGCACGCGACGACGCCGCCCCAGGAGTGGCCCATGAGGACCGGGCGGACGAGCGCGAGGGCGTCCCGGACGGCGAGCAGGCGTTCCACGAGGCGGGTGACCGCGTACTCGTCGGCAGCCAGGCCGGGCGAGCGTCCGAAGCCGGGGGCGTCGGGCGCGACGAGGCGGAAGCCGCGCTCGCCGAGCGCGGGTGCCGCGACGCCCGCGAACGCCGCCGAGGAGGCCGGGCCGAGCGAGTGCCAGAAGAGGATCGGCACGCCTTCCTCCGGCCCCCAGTCCCGCACGGCGAGAGGATCACCGAGCGCGTCGACGGTGTGGATGCGGGGCGCCCGGTCGCCCATCGGCTCAGCCAAGCGTCTTCCGTCGCAGGTCGAGATTGCCCCGACTGTTCTCGGGGCCGAGCCGCGCAATCCCCGCCGCGTCCCCGGGCAGGACCTCGCGGAGGACGAGCGGCACCGCGAGGCCTCAGGCGGCCGTCTCGTCCTGGTCGCGCGGCGCGCCGCTGCCCGGCGTGGCGTGTTCGGTCGCCTCGTCCGGAGGGATCGGGGCAGGCGCGGGCCTCGGCGTCGGCTCAGGCGTCGGCCAGGCCTCCGGCTTCGGCGTCGGCTCCGGGGGAGGGGTCGGCACCGGGCGCGTGGCGCTCGGCGGCGTTCCGGCGGCGTGCAGGTCCTCTGCGAGATCGGCTTCGCGTCGCGCTGCCGCCTCGCGCGCCGCGCTCATGGCCTCGCCGACGTCGCGGTTCTTCCGCAGCGAGGAGAGGCCGTGCGCGACGCCTGCAGCGAGCCCGGAGACCTTCTCGACCGGCTTCGAGATCGCATGGCTGACGGCGCGGACGGCGGTGTCGGCGCTCTCGGCCATGGAGACGGCGCTGTCGGTGACGGCGTCCGCCTTGTCGAGCTGGTAGTTGACGCGATCGACGGTGCCGCCCGCCTTCACGATCACCGGCAGCAGGTCGCGCTCGGTCCCGCGCACGAAGGAGGAGACCCGGTCGAACAGCTGGCCGAGCTTGACCAGCATGAACAACGAGCCAAGACCGACGGCGACGAGGAACACCGCGAGACCCCAGTACGCGACATCGCCTCCGGTGACGCCGAGCAGCATGCCGGGGATCCTAGCCGCTCGCCCCCACGATCAAACCGGCGCCGACGACGACGTCCTGATCGTAGAGCGCCGCCACCTGTCCAGGCGCGACGGCATCCACGGGCTCCTCGAGCTCGAGCACGAACCCCTCGCGCGTCTGCTCCACCCGTGCCGGGACCGGCTCCGATCGGTACCTGAGCTTCGCGTGCGCACGCGTGACCGGCACGTACAGGCGGCCCTCGACCTCGACCTGTCGGCTCGCGAGCGCCTCGCGCGGGCCGACGACGACGCGGGCCGTCGCCGGCTCGAGGCGGAGCGCGTAGAGCGGCGCCGGCGCGGCTACGCCGATGCCGCGTCGCTGGCCCGGCGTGAAGCGCCAGACGCCGTCGTGCCGCCCGAGCTCCTGGCCCGACGTGTCCACGATCGGGCCGGGCGTGTCGGAGAGGCCCTGACGGAGGAGGAAGGCGCGATAGTCCGCTCCGGCCAGGAAGCACGCCTCCTGGCTGTCGCGTCGCGTGGCGGCCGCCAGCCCGGCCGCCTCGGCCTCCGCGCGGGTGTCCGCCTTCGTCTGGTCGCCGAGCGGGAAGGCGACGGTGTCGAGCAGGCGGGGCTCGACGGTCGAGAGCATGTAGGACTGATCCTTCTCCCGATCCACGCCCCTCGCCACGAGTCGACGTCCGGCCCGCTCGACGAGTCGCGCATAGTGCCCCGTCCACAGGATCTCGGCACCGGCGCGCGCGGCGAAGGCCACGAGCGCGGCGAATCGGAACGAGCCGTTGCACCGCGTGCACGGGTTCGGGGTGAGGCCGTTGGCGTACCCGTCGACGAACGGACGGACGACGGCGGCGCGGAACTCGTCGCGCAGGTCCAGCGTCACGTGCGGCACGCCCAGCCCATGGCAGGTCTCGCGTGCGGCGATCACCGCCGCGGGCGAGCAGCACGCCCGCTCGCCGTCGGGGCCGTGTGGGTCGAGCCACAGCCGGAGCGTGACGCCGACCGCGTGCGGAGCCGCCCGCAGCAAGGCGACGGCGCTGTCCACGCCGCCGCTCATCGCCACGGCGACGCGTCTCGGATCGGCGGCAGCCGCGAAGGCCGGGGCGATGGCGTTCGCGAGCGCGTCCGCTGCGAGCGTCTCCCCCGGGACCGCCGCCGCCTCGAGCAGCGTCAGCCCGGCCAGCGGCCGCGCCATCCTTGGCGCGTCGGCGTCGAGGATCCGGTCGCCGTCCACGACGAGACGGACGGCCGCGTACTCGTCGCCGCGGGCGGAGTCCCCGATCAGCTCGCGCGGTGCCATGGGGTCAGGCTAGCGGGGCCGGGCGACCGTTCGGGAGCGCGCCGCTCTCGACCGTCGCTGCAGCCCCCCCGACGGGGGAGCGACGGTCCCTGAGGTCACGCTATCGCGAGAGCTCGGACCGGTCCGGGTCGACTTCGTGCCGCCTGTGCGCGATCACCGTGCGCGATCGGCGCCCGAAGCAAACAGGTCCGATCCGCCGGGCTGCGGGGCCGACCCGGCGACCGTGCCGACACGACCACCGCCGGCTTGCCCGCGGGCCCGCTCAGCCGTGCGGATGCGACACCTTCCAGCTTCGCGCCCGCCGCATCAGCGTCTCCAGCGTCGGGCGCTTGCGTTCCTGGTAGACGTCGCGGGTCGGCCCGCCTTCGGCGGCCCGGCGCTTGGCCCGCGCGTAGGCGGACGCCTCGTCCGGGTGCGCGCGCAGGTAGTCGCGGAACGCGACCGCCTCCTTCCAGAGCTCGCCTCCGGCCTCCATCACGTGCACCTCGACCGGACGGTCGCCGCGCCGGACGAGACGGATGAACCCCTCACCGTCGGCGATGCGCTCGTAGCCGAGCGACTCGATCGCGTTGGCGACGTCCTCCCCGCGATCGGCCATCGAGTCGACCCCGACGGCGATGTCGAGCACCGGCACCGCGGGAAGGCCCGGCACGGCCGTCGAGCCGACATGCTCGACGGCGTGCGCGACCTCGGCCAGGCGTGACGTCTCGGCCCTGGCCAGCGCCGGCCACTGGGGGTTCCAGGAGACGACGACGACGGCAGGCTCGTCCTTCGCGCTCACTTGCACCAGGGTAGAGCGAACACCTGACGTGGGCGCGGAGGCGCATAGTGCTCCACCCTGCCGGTGTTGCCCCGGGTCGGAAGCGAACCTCGTGCTTCCAGGTGGGTGCCCGGCGGAGCATCGCCGTACCGGCCGAGCCCCGACCGAGGCTCCCTTCGTGATGATGTTGGTTCACGTTAGGAGCCCGGAGCCACGCACAGGGTCGAGCACCCTCGACTCTACCCGTTCGGCCTACCCGCTCGGTGAGGTGGCGAAGCGCCACTCGACCTGCTGCGTGCCGTCGAGGCCGATCTCGCGTGCGAGCGGCTCGGTCAGCTCGAACTGGTGCCCCGAGGTCTTGAGCTTGTTGTCGATCACCTCGGTCAGGACGGCGTCCTCGCGGAAGCGCACGACGACCTTGGCTCCACAGGGAAGCACCGGATGCGTGACGCCCAGGGATCTCGCGGTGAGCACGAGCCCGCACGTCGTCCGCTCGGCGTCTCCCGCCGGCCCGCGCGACGACGCGAGAGCGTCGTACCAGCCGCCCGGAGCGACGGCGCCCGGCGGGGCAGCGCGAGGGGCCGCCGTGCGCCGTTCCACGACGGCCATGGCGACGAGGCCGGAGAGGAGCGCGAGGGCGCCGAGCACGAGCAGTCGTCGAGCGATGAGCGCCGCCACGGATCAGCTCTCCTCCGGCTCGCGCACGAGCGCGATGCCGAGCTCGCGCAGCTGCTCCGCGGTGACCTCGGACGGCGCGCCCGACATGGGGTCGAGGCCCGCCTGGTTCTTGGGAAATGCGATCACGTCTCGTAGGTTCGGCTCTCCGGCGAGCACCATCACCGTGCGGTCGATGCCGAGCGCGATGCCGCCGTGCGGCGGCGCGCCCATCGCGAGGGCGTCGAGCAGGAAGCCGAACTTCACCCGCTGCTCCTCCGCGCTCAGGCGCAGCAGGTCGAAGACGCGACCCTGCAGCTCCGGCTCGTGGATCCGGAACGACCCTCCGCCCAGCTCGTTCCCGTTCACGATCAGGTCGTAGGCGTAGGCGAGGGCCTCGCCCGGCTGCTCGGCGAACGTCTCCACCCACTCGTCCGTCGGGCGCGTGAAGGGGTGGTGCACCGCGCCCCACCGCTCCTCGTCCTCGTCCCACTCGAACATCGGGAAGTCCGTGACCCAGAGGAACGCGAACGTGTCGTCGTCGATCAGCTCCAGCTCGCGGCCGAGGTGCAGGCGCAGATGCCCCAGGACGCGCGAGGTGGCCGGCCAGGTGTCGGCGGCGAAGAGGAGCGTCTCCCCCGGCTGCAACGCCAGCCCCTCGAGCTCCCGCTCGGAGAGGAACTTCGCGATCGGCGAGCGAAGCTCGCCGCCCTCGTCGCGGATCAGGTACGCGAGCCCGCGGGCGCCGCGCTCCTTGGCGACCTCCTCGAGCGCGGCCAGCTCCGGCCGCGTGAACGTGCGGGGCACGCGCACGAAGCGCACCGCCGCGGCCGAGGCGAAGACGCCGAAGGCCGAGTCACGTGTCAGCTCCGTGGCGTCCTCGAGCTCGAGCGCGAACCGCGTGTCCGGCTTGTCGGTGCCGAACCGCCGGTCCGCCTCGTGGAAGGTGAGTCGTGGGAACGGCCTCGGGATCTCGACCTCGAGGCACTCGCGCCAGATCGAGGCGAACGTCTCCTCCATCAGCGCGAACAGCTCTTCCCTGTCGGGGAACGACATCTCGACGTCGAGCTGCGTCAGCTCCTGCACCCGGTCCGCGCGCAGGTCCTCGTCCCGAAAGCAGATCGCGATCTGGTAGTAGCGGTCGAAGCCCGCGATCATCGTCAGCTGCTTCAGGATCTGGGGGCTCTGCGGCAGGGCGAAGAAGCGCCCGCGCTGCAGGCGGCTGGGGACGATGAAGTCCCGCGCCCCC
>DATBIN010000042.1:0-6253 GCA_036556925.1 Gaiella sp. | reverse complement strand
ATGGGCAGCACCTCGAAGCCGTCCATCGCGGCCTCGAGGGCGCGCATCGCATCGACCTCGGTGACGATCACGTGGGAGCCCATGCCGCGCGCCCGCTGCGCGACGCCCCGCCCCACCCAGCCGTAGCCCGCCACGACGAAGCGCTTCCCGGCGAGCAGGACGTTGGTGGCGCGCACGATGCCGTCGATCGTCGACTGTCCCGTGCCGTACCGGTTGTCGAAGAGGTGCTTCGTGCGGGCCTCGTTCACGGCGATCACCGGGAAGCCGAGCTTGCCGTCGCGCTCGAGCGCGCGCAGGCGGATCACTCCCGTCGTCGTCTCCTCCGTGCCCGCGATCACGTCGCCGAGCTGCTCGCGGCGGTGCGAGTGCAGCACGCCGATCACGTCGGCGCCGTCGTCCATCGTGACGTGGGGACGGTGGTCGACCGCCGCCTCGATGTGCCGGTAGTACGTGTCGTTGTCCTCGCCCTTGATCGCGAACACGCTCACGCCGTGCTCGCTCACGAGAGCTGCGGCGACGTCGTCCTGCGTGGAGAGCGGGTTCGACGCGCAGAGCACCACGTCCGCCCCGCCCGCCTTCAGCGTGCGCATCAGGTTCGCGGTCTCGGTGGTGACGTGGAGGCACGCGGCGACCCGAAAGCCCGCGAGCGGCTGCTCGCGCTCGAAGCGCTCGCGGATCGCGGCCAGCACCGGCATCTGGCGGTCGGCCCATTCGATGCGGCGAACGCCCTCGGCCGAGAGCGCGAGGTCCTTGACGTCGAACCGTTGCGTGGCAGCCATGGCAGAGACACCCGTCGCCCGGAAGCGGCGCCGACGAGTGTACCGCGCTCCTACCCGCAGCCCGGGCAGCCGAAGCTCGACGGATGGTAGGCGGCGGCCGTGGAGCGACCGCCCTCGGAGGGTCGTGGCAGGAATCAGGCCGCGCTGACGGTGACGCCGCGGAGGATGTTGGGCACCTCCGACGCGGGAACGGGGCGGGAGAAGAGGTAGCCCTGACCGATCCTGCACCCGAGCTCCTGCAGACGCTGGCGCTGGGCGGGCTCCTCGATGCCCTCCGCGATCGTCTCCAGCTCCAGCGACCGCGCCAGCGTGAGGATCGCCTCCACGAGACGAGCGCGGCGCTCGTCCCTCGCCACCTCGTCGACGAACTCGCGGGCGATCTTCAGCTCGTCCACCGGGAAGCGCTGCAGGTACCCGAGCGAGGAGAAGCCGGTCCCGAAGTCGTCGATCGCGATGCGGACCCCCAGCGTGCGGAGGTCGGCGAGGCGCGCGGCGACGCCGTCGATGTCGGTGAGCAGGGTGCTCTCCGTGATCTCGAGGACGAGATGACGGGGGCTGAGCCCCGACTCCTCGAGCACGGCGACGACGATGTCCTTGAAGCCGGGCAGGAGGAGCTGGCGCGCGGAGATGTTGACGTTGGCCGACAGGTGGTTGCAGCCCGGCACGGTGATCTGCCAGGCCCGGGTCTGCTGGCAGGCCCGGCGCAGCACCCAGTTGCCGATCTCGTCGATGAGCCCCGTCTCCTCCGCGAGCGGCACGAACTCGCTCGGGGGGACGTTGCCGCGCACGGGGTGCTGCCAGCGCAGCAGGGCCTCGAAGCCGATCGGCTGCCCGTCCTGCAGCTCGACGAGCGGCTGGTAGTGGAGATCGAGCTCGTCCTCCTCGAACGCCCGCTCGAGGTCGGCCTTGAGCTCGAGCCGCGCGAGCGCGGCCTCGTGCATGTGCGGCTCGAACAGCGCGTACCGGTGGCCACCCTGGCGCTTGGCCTGGTACATGGCGATGTCGGCGCTGCGCAGCAGGTCTCCCACCGTCTGGCCGGGCTCGCCGAAGACCAGCCCGACGCTGGCGCGCATCAGCACCTGCGTCGAGCCGAGCGCGATCGGCCTGGCGACCGCCTCGAGCAGGCGTTCCGCGACGACGTCGGCGCCCTCGACGCCCTTCGTGTCCTCGAGCAGCACGGCGAACTCGTCGCCGCCGAGCCGGGCCGCGGTGTCGACCTCGCGCAAGGTGCGGCGCAGGCGCTGGGCCACCTCCACGAGCAGCTCGTCGCCGGCCGTGTGCCCGAGGCTGTCGTTGATCGTCTTGAAGTCGTCGATGTCGAGGAAGAGCAGCGCCACGTCGGACGGCGACCGCTTCGCGCGCTGGAGCGCATGCGCGGCCCGGTCGGCGAGCAGCGCGCGGTTCGGCAGCCCGGTGAGTGCGTCGTGGAAGGCCTGATGCGTGAGCTGGTCCTCGAGGACGCGCCGGTCCGTCACGTCGTGGGCCGTGACCACGAGCCCGTGGACGGACGGGTCCTCGAGCAGGTCGCTCATCGCCATCTCCACCACGCGCCACGACCCGTCCCGGTGACGCAGGCGAACCTCCTGCTGCACGCTTCCTCCCTGCCCGGCCTCGTCGCGGAACAGCGTGGCGACGCCGGCGGCCTCGTCGGGATGGACGATCCGGTCGAAGTGGCTGCCGACGACCTCGGAGGCCTCGAGCCCCAGCATCGCGGCGGACGACGGCGTCACGTAGCGCACCGTGAGATCGGGCTCGAGCACGGCGATCAGGTCCTGCGAGTTCTGGACGAGCGAGCGGAAGCGAGCCTCGCTCTGCTGCTCGAGCACCTCCTCGCCCCGCTGCACGCTCTCGAGCGCCAGCGAGACCTGCGAGGCGAGCGTGTCGAGGCCCTGGTGGAGGTGCCACGCGAGCGGCCGCAGGCCCGTGACGCGCACGATCCCCTCGAGCCGCCCGCGGAGCAGCAGGGGGACGATGAAGGTGCGGGCGGTGCCGAGGCGGCCGAGCGAGCCCTCCTTGCGGATCTCGCCCCGGAGCGAGGCCGCCACCTCACCTCCGCCGACGACGACCGCGTTCTGCACGCTCAGGTCGGGGCGGGTGGTCAGGTCGAGCTGCACGTACGCCTGCCGCTTGCCGCCGGCCAGCTCGAGCGCGGTCTCGGAGGCGATGTCCCGGATCTCGCTCCTGGTGCCGGAGGCGACGAGCGCAGCCGCGCCGGACTGGAGCACCCGCTCGCGGGACATGGCGCGCTCGAAGGCGACGACGACGGCGCCCAGGCGCCCGCTGAGAAGGACGAGGAGCGCGATGGAGGCGGCGACGGTGACCTCCGTCATCCCGTCTCTGCGCACCGCCTCCCAGGCGACGGTCGCGATCGTGGCGGCGACGGCGCAGCCGAGCAGCGCGAAGCGGAGCCGGATCGGCCACGACTCGGGCCTTGTGACCAGCTCCGTGAGCTGCCGCATGGAGCGGTCGACCGCTGCCGCCGCCCAGAGCACCGGCACGGCGAGCCGCAGCACGTCGACAGTGCTCCCGGCCTCGTACCAGCCCTCCAGGTTGCCGACGACGTAGAGCGTGTCGCCGACGAGGAGCACGACGGTGGAGAGGGCGATGAACGCATTCGCGACCGCCGAGAGGCCCGTGGTGACGACGAGCCGGAGGACGAGGCCGAGCAGCACGAGATCCGCGACCGGATACGCGATGGTGACTGCTTTCGCCTCGACCGTCAGCGACACGTCCGAGGCGACGGACGTTCCCACCACGACCCACAGGACGGCGGCCGTGCCGACCGTCACGATGGCGGCGTCGAGCACGGCGCTCCAGTCGCGGGCCGGCGTCCGGCGCCGCACGAAGACGAGGAGCGCCCCGGCGAGGAGCGGATAGGCCGCCAGGCGGAGCAGGTCACCGGAGCTGGGATACGAGAGCTCGGTGCCGTCCAGCGCCGCCTGCAGCCGCACGAGGTTGGCGGTCGCGAAGAGCGCGAGCGCGGCGGCCACCATCAGCCACGGCCATGCCTCGGGCGTGCGGTTGAGCCTGGCTCCGAGCACGACGCACGCAGCGGACGCGTAGCCGACGACGAGCATCGCCACCGGCAGCTGCACGGGCTCCTGGAGCAGCACGACGAGCGAGGACATGGCAAGCCCCGCACCGAGCACAGGCCACGAGATGTGACGGCGCATCACCTCCGTATCGGCCAATGCGACTCGGGGTATTAGGGGGTAATCCGAATCCGTGAGGACCGGCTTCGGCCCTGCGGTTGAGCGGCCTACGCGGACGCGTCCTCGCGCCCGTAGCGGTCCTCGAGCCGGACCACGTCGTCCAGGTGCGGCGTCGAGACCTCGAGCACGAGCGTGTCCTCGATGGCGGCGATCCGGTGCACGGTGTGCGGCGGGTAGTGGAACGCGTCGCCGGGGCCGATCTCGACGGTCTCGGCGGGCTCGCCGAGGGCGCCCAGCTCCAGGGAGGCCCGCCCCTCGTGCACGAGCCACGACTCGTCCTTCTGCTCGTGGTACTGCAGGCTCAGCGCATGGCCCGCGCGGATGAAGAGGAGCTTGCCCACGTAGAGCTCGGTCTCCGCCCAGACGAGCTCCCAGCCCCACGGCTTCTCGACACGCCGTGGCTCGACCCTGAAGGCGCTCATGTTTCCTCCGCAGAGCCCGAATCTGCAGCAAGTCCGGGCTCGCGAGAACCCCTGAAGCGGCCGCTGCCGCGGCCGGTGCCGATGAGGCACGTGCATCGCCGCTCAGAGCTCGCGGGGTGTCTCATGCGAACCTCAGCGCCCGCGCCGGGATCGTCGTCTCCGCACCGACCCGCAGGCCGTGATCGAGCGTGTTGCCCGCGCCGAGCGTGGCGCCGGGACCGACCACCGCCAGCCCGGCGATCGAGCAGTTCGCCCCGAGCCGAGCCCCCTCGGCGACGATGGAGCCGATCACGCGCGCCTCGTCGCCGACCTCCGCGCCGGCGCCCACGACGGCGTACTCGACGATCGCGCCGGGGGCGAGACGGGCGCCGGCGCCGACTGCAGCGAGACTGCCGGCCCGCGCGCGGGCTTCGAGCACGGCTCCCGGGCCCACGAACACGGGCGGCACGAGCCTCGCCTCCTCGTGCACGACCGCGCTCGGATGGACGAGGGTGAACGCGCTGCCCAGGGCGTCGCCCACCTCCGTGCGCAGGGTGCGCTCGAGCACGTCGCGGTGTGCCTGCAGATACGTCTCCGGCGTGCCGACGTCGAGCCAGTAGCCCGGCAGCGAGAGGCCGTAGACGGAGCCCTGCTCGCAGAGGCGCGGGAACACCTCCCGCTCGATCGAGACCGCCTTGCCGGGCGGCACGAGCTCCAGCACCTCCGGCTCGAGCACGTAGAGCCCGGCGTTGATGAGGTTCGTGTCGATCTCCTCGGGCCGCGGCTTCTCGAGGAACTGGCGCACGCGCCCGTCGGAGGCGAGCCGCACGAGCCCGTAACGGGTGGGGTCGGCCACCGGCGTGAGCAGGATCGTCGCCTTCGCGCCCGTGGCGCGATGGAAGCGGACGAGCTCGTCGAGGTCGGCCTCGCGCAGCGAGTCGCCGTTCAGGGCGAAGAACGTCTCGCCCAGCGTCCTGGCGGCGAACGCGATGCCGCCGCCGGTGCCGAGCGGCTGGTCCTCGACGCAGTACGTCAGCTCCACGTCGCCGTACGCATCGCCGAAGTGCTCCTGGATCTGCGTCGGCAGGTACCCGCAGGAGACGAGCGCCCGGCGCACACCGTGGCGGCGCAGATGCTCGAGGGTGAAGGCGAGCAGCGGCCGGTCGACGAGCGGCAGCATGTCCTTCCGCGTGCGCTCCGTGAGCGGCCGCAGGCGCGTGCCCTGGCCGCCGACGAGGATCACGGCCGGCAGGCTCATTCGGTGCCGCGCCCGATGCCCTCGTACGTGAAGCCGGAGGCCCGCATCGCGGCCGGGTCGAGCATGTTCCGCCCGTCGACGAAGACGCGCGTCCGCATCGTCGCGCCGAGCGCGTCCCAGTCGAGCCCGGCCAGCTGCGGCCACTCAGTCACGAGCACTGCCGCGTCGGCGCCCGCCACCGCCTCGGCCACGCTTCCCACCTGCACGACCGCGTGCGCCGAGTCGACACGCGCGACGGGGTCCCACGCACGGACGTCGGCGCCCTCCGCCGCGAGGCGGCCCGCGAGCACGAGGCTCGGCGCTTCGCGCATGTCGTCCGTGTTCGGCTTGAAGGCGAGCCCGAGGAGCGCGATCGTCTTCCCGCGAAGCGAGCCGAGATGGTGCTCGAGCTTGCCGATCACCCGGCGCTTCTGCAGCTCGTTCACCTCGATGACCGCGTTCAAGAGCTGGAAGTGGTAGCCGGAGTTGGCGGCCAGCTGCTTGAGCGCGAGCGAGTCCTTGGGGAAGCAGCTCCCGCCGTAGCCCACCCCCGCGCGGAGGCCCGCCGGGCCGATGCGGCGGTCGAGGCCGATGCCCTCCGCGACCTTGACCACGTCGGCGCCG
>DATBIN010000041.1:0-17335 GCA_036556925.1 Gaiella sp. | reverse complement strand
ACGCGGCGTCGCTGCGTCAGGCTTTCGCCCATTGCGCAAGATTCCCCACTGCTGCCTCCCGTAGGAGTCTGGGCCGTGTCTCAGTCCCAGTGTGGCTGATCGTCCTCTCAGACCAGCTACGGATCGTCGCCTTGGTGAGCCATTACCCCACCAACAAGCTAATCCGCCGCGAGCCCATCCTCGGCCGGAGGCCGAAGCTACCTTTTCCCGCCGCCCCGCAGGGCAGAGGGGCCATCCGGCATTAATCCGGGTTTCCCCGGGCTATTCCGGTGCCGAGGGCAGGTTACTCACGTGTTACTCACCCGTTCGCCGCTGTCCCCGGAGCCGAAGCTCCGGTTCTCGCTCGACTTGCATGTGTTAAGCGCGCCGCCAGCGTTCGTCCTGAGCCAGGATCAAACTCTCCGTGAAGAAACAGGGTGCCTGGTGCGAAAGCACCGGGCGAACTGTTGTCTCCCTTCGAGCTCGATGCTCAAAAGGTGTCGTTGCCTGCCCTGTGCGCGAGCTCCGAGGAGCCCGCAGGGCCTGCATTGACGGGTAAGACCTCACGCATGCGACGACCGGCCGGCGAACCGGACGGCCTTCACGCGCGCGAGGGCTCGACGTAAACGCACGCTGTTGAGTTTTCAAAGACCGGCGCCGGCCGGGGGCAACAAAAAGCCTCCGACTCGCGCCAGAGGCCTCCGATGGGCGATACGTGGTCGTATCAGCTTCGGGTCGAAGGCACTCCTGGGTCGAGTTTGCAGACTTCTTGCGCCCCCCTTGTCGGGCGGCCATGGAATGGTAGCAGAGCGGCAAACCCTGTCAAGTTGCGGGTTTGCCGCCAACGAGGCGCGCGAAGCGACGCTTCCCCGCCTGGAGGAGCGCACCCTCGAGACGCTCCCGTGACACGTCGAGCTCGCCCACCGGCTCGCCGTCCAGCTTGACGCCTCCCTGCGCGATCAGCCTCCGGGCGTCGCTCGTGGAGAGGCCGAAGACGTTGGCCAGCAGGGCCGGCAGGTGCACCGGGCTGCCGTCCGGGAGAGTGGCCTCCTCGACGTCCTCCGGAGCGCTCCCCTCGCGCACGACACGGGTGAAGTGCGCCTCTGCCGCCCCGGCCGCCTCCTCCCCGTGCGAGCGTCGCACGATGAATCGCGCGAGCTCGAGCTTGGCCTCGAGCGGCTCACCGTCGGGGAGCGGCTGCTCGGCGACCAGTCGCCACCACTCCGGGAGCAGGTCGTCCGGGATCCGCATCGTGCGGCCGAACTGCTCCTCTGGCGCCGCCGTCAGCGGAATGTTGTTTCCCACGGACGAGCTCATCTTCGTGCCGTCCCAGGAGAGCAGCAGCGGAGTCGTGAGGACGACCTGAGGCTCCAGGCCGTAGGCCTGCATGACCTCTCGGCCGGCGAGCAGGTTGTAGAGCTGGTCCGTCCCTCCGAGCTCGACGTCCGCCTCCACCGCGACGGAGTCGTAGGCCTGCATGAGCGGATAGAGGAGCTCCGACACGGAGATCGGCTCCCGCGCCGCGTAGCGGCCGGCGAAGTCGTTTCGCTCCAGGATCTGCGCCACGGTGATCGTCCGCGTCAACCGCAGGATCTCGGCGAAGTCGAGGCCCGCCAGCCATTCGCTGTTGAACCGCACCTCGGTCCTCTCGTGGTCGAGGACGACCATCGCCTGCTCGACGTACGTCTGCGCATTGCGGTCGATCTCGTCCGCGGCGAGGATCGGGCGCTCGCTCGAGCGCCCGGACGGGTCACCGATACGGGTCGTGTAGTCGCCGACGATGAGGACGCCGACGTGCCCCTCGTCCTGGAAGGCGCGCATGCGCTGCAACGGGATGGCGCGTCCCACGTGGATGTCGGGAGACGTCACGTCGATGCCGAGCTTCACCCGCAGCGGCCGGCCGAGCTTCAGCTTCTGCTCCAGGCCGCCCGCGGGCAGCAGGTCGACGGCGTTGCGGGCGAGTCGCGAGACGGTGTCGGCGGTGGCCACGGAGCGCCGATTGTAGAGGCGCCGCCGAGGACCTCCGCGACGCTCGACCACCTGGCGCGTGCGGACGGCTCGCCTAGAACGGATACGGGGCGAGCGACCAGGCTGCGGCCGCGTACCACAGGCCGAAGCCCAGGCTGAGCAGGCCGAAGGCCGGAGCCGCGACGAGCATCGACTCGCCGCGCGCGCCGCGCGCGAGCGCGGCGCCGAAGCCGCTGGTGACGACGGCCATAGAGACGGCGGTGAAGAGCGCAAGCAGGACGAGCGCGGCGATCGCGACCGTGCGGCTCGGCACCGCGGCGAGCAGCAGCACGCCCACGCCGGCGCTGCCGCCCATGCCGTGCACGAGCCCTATCCCGAGGGCCTCGGAGGGAGTGCGCACGGTGTGCCGGTGCGCCTCGGGCTCGTCGTGCGCGTGCAGATGGAACGACCCCCGGCGCGAGCGGACGAGCAGCCGCACGGCGAGGGCGACGATGACGAGCGCGACCAGCGTCTCCGCGCTCTGTTGCGCGACGTCCGGCAGGTAGGCGTCGAAGAGCAGGATCGGGACGCCGAAGGCCACGAGCGTCGTCGCGTGCCCGAGCCCCCACCAGACGCCCAGCCGAGCCGCGCTGCGTCCCACCCGCTCGCGGCCCGAGGCCACGAGCGTCGCCACGGCGGCGATGTGGTCCGGATCCGTGGCATGACGCAGGCCGAGCACGGCGGCGACGAGGAGGACGACGCCGATCGAGGCGCCGTGGGAGAGCTCTGCGATGCGATCGTCGAGGCCGAACATGCTCGTTGTTCGCCGGGCGCCCGCGGCCGGTTCGCTCAGACGACTCCGGGAATCGCCTTGGCCGTGATCACGACGCCCACGCCGAGGATCGCGAGGGCGCTGACGGCCGGCAGGGCGCGAACGACGGGACCGTCGAGCCTGACGCGGGAGAATGCGCGACGGGCCATCACCGCCACGAGTCCGATCGCGGTGATCGTGGCCGCGAGGCCGAGGCTGAACGCGACGATCAGCGCCAGCCCGAACCCGACGCGGTGGAGGGCGATCGCGCTCAGCAGCACGACGAGCGCCGACGGGCACGGCAGGAGGCCCGCCGCCACCCCCACTCCCAGGATCCCCTTCGACGTCAGACCGCCGCCGCCGTCGTGATCGTCCCCGCCGGCGTGGTGACGGTGCCCGTGCGCGTGCCCACCGTGATGGTGGTGCGGCTCACCGTGACACCCGTGGTCGTGGTCGTGGACGTGGGCGTGGCCACGGCGGTTGCCCCGCACGCGGTGACGCAGCACCGATGCGCCGACGGCGACCACGAGGAGTCCAGAGGCGAGCGTCAGCCACGGGTAGAGCCGCTCCGGGACGATGAATTGCGACAGCGCGAGCGTGACGATGCCGAGCGCGAAGACGCCCGCGGTGTGGGTCACGGTGACCGTCGCGCCGAGCAGGAACGCGTGACGCGGCGTCCCGCGGGTTCCGACCAGGTAGCCCGCCACGATCGCCTTGCCGTGGCCGGGCGTGAGCGCATGGGCGGCGCCCCAGAAGGCGGCGATCAGCAGCGAGACGAGCACCACGCCGAGGGACAGCTCGCCTCTGTCGATGAGCGCCTCGAAGCCGCCGCTCTCGTGCGTGGGCGCCGTCGCGCGGTCGAGCGACGGCGGCGTACCGCGGCCCTCGCCGAGCTCGACCGTCGACTCGGCAGCGCGCACGTCGAGCGGGGACCGCAGCAGGTCGCCGGGATAGGCGCGAAGCTCGTCGCTGCGGCTTTCGGGCGGCACGGAGGCAGAGAGCACGGCGGCGCCGTCGCGGGCGCGCACCACGATCTCGCGCCAGCCCGCGCGGGACTCGAAGGAGCGGTCGCGGAACGCGATCCTCGTGCCGGTGCCGACCGCTTCGTAGACGGCGTCGAAGCGGAGCGTCTCCAGGCCGCCGGCTCCCGGCCGTGCTGCGACCCGGCGCTCGACGACGCGGAGCGGGACGCGGCGCCCGTCGAGGGTCAGCTCCAGGCGCCGCGCCAGCACGGCCGCGTAGCCGGGGGCGCGCACCTCGTCGCCGTCCTGGAAGGTCGGGATCTCCGCGAGGTCGAGGGCGACGTGGAGGTAGACGGTCCGCCCCGACACCTCGACGCCGGCGTAGTGGTTGACGGTGAAGTTGCCGAGCGGATGCGCCGCCGCCGTAGCAGCCCAGGCCAGAGCCAGCGCTGCGAGCGCGAGCGTCGCTGCGAGCGTCCTTCTCACCGTCCTCCTGCGGCAAGGCGTCGAGCCGCTGGCGCCCAGCGCACCGAGAAGGCGGGGTTGAGCGCCAGCGCCCTCCGCGCCCACGTGCGCGCCGCGCCGCGGTTCCCCCGGCAACGCTCGATCTCGGCGCGATGGAACCAGAGCAGTGCGTCGCGCGTGCCGAGCCGCAGGGCGCGCTGCGACCAGGAGAGCGCCTCGTCGCAGCGACCGGCGCGCGCGAGCGCCCACGCGAGTGCATCGTCTCCGTACACCGACGGGCGGTCCGCCCGCGCTCTTCGTGCCCGCTCCACGAGCGTCGCCACTCCCAGGCGTCGGTCGGCGTCGAAGACGGCCGCCTCGAGATCGGTGCGGACGCCGTTCGCCCCCAGCAGCCGGTCGATCGCCTTGACCGTCGCGACCTGGCGCCGGGCCTCCCCCTTGCGACCCACGCGATCGAGGAGGTCGGCGAGCTGACCGACGAACTGCGGGAGGGGAACGGCCTCCACGGCGCGACGCTCGAGCGCGATCGCCCGCGAGTAGCGCCCACGCGCGGCTTCGACCCGCGCCAGCTGGTCCGTCGCATACACGTAGCCGGGCAGGAGCCGCAAGGCCGCGCGGAAGCTCTGCTCGGCCAGCGCCACACGGCCCCTGGCGAAATGGAGCTTCCCGAGCTCCACGTACGTCCAGGCAGCAGGCTCGGGCTGCCCGCCGGAGGCGTCGAGCGCCAGCCGCATGCCCTCCTCCGCACCGCGGAGGTCTCCGAGCAGCTCCCGCGCGTATGCGATCCGCGCGTACGAGGCGAGGCTCGGCTTCAGCGCCACCATCCGCTCGAAGGCCGCGAACGCCTCTCGGTGGCGGCCGAGCTCGACGAGCGCGTCGCCGACGATCCCGTACGGCCGCGCGGAGAACGGCGCGAGCGCCCGCGCCTTCCGGCCCAGCGTGAGCGCGCTCCGGAACTCGTGGCGGATGAGCGCCAGATTCCCCAGGCCGACGACGGCCAGCGGATCGCGCGGCTCGAGCCGCAGCGCGCGTCGGAGCGCCGCCTGCGAGCGCGGCAGGAAGGATGCATCCGCCGTCTCGCGCCAGCGCTGCTGGTAGGCGTAGCCGAGCAGCACGAGCTCCCTCGTGCTCTCCGGGCGTTCGGCGACCGCCCGCTCGAGGCCTTCGAGATCGGCTGCCGCACTGCTCGGGGCCACGCCTGCGAGGGCGAGGTCGGCCACGGCGAGGGCGCTCTGCGCCCGGGGGGCGCCGGCGCTTCCGGGCGCGCCTTCGAGCAGGACGCCGCCGAGCAGCGCTCCCGCCCCGATCGCGAGGGCCAGGGCGAGGACGGCGAGTGCTTTCGTGCGAGGTCTCATCGAGTCGTCGGCCGCCACGCGGCGTCGTGCCGTATTCGCCGCGGCTGCCGGTCCGGTTCGTCCGCCGACGCATGGGAGGGCGGCCGTGGCCGCCCTCCCGTCCTCTTTCCCCGTCTCCTGCTCAGGCGGCAGACGACGAGGGCTTCTGCTGTCCCTTCGTGTTGTCGAAGCCGCTCTTCGGGTCGGCCACGTAGGGGAACGCGCCGAGGAGCTTGACGTCGTCGGCGTTGACACCGTCGCCCAGCGGGAGCTTCGTCCCCTTGAGGAACCCGCCCACCGCCTGCTCGGCGATGTCGATCACGTCGTCACCGAGCCGGCGGCCGTTCGGCCAGCCCTGGTTGTCGCCCGCGAGGACGCCCATCCGGTTCGGCTGGGCGGTCACGGGGATGCTCAGGTTGAGCCGCAGGACGTCCGCGAGCTTCGGGCCCGTGTAGTTCAGCTTCGGCACGCCGGTCAGGAGCACCGCCACGAGGTCGTCGCGGCCCGTCTCCGGGGCGCCGAGCTTGTACAGCTGGTTGATCACCGCGGCGAGCGTCGGCGAGGTGTAGTACTTCTGGTACGCCCTCTCGTTCCACGGCTGCTGCGAGTTCCAGCGGTCCTTCAGCCCCGTCGGGATGATGACCTCGTTGACGAGCGGGTTGCCCAGGCGGTTGACCTGCACCCAGCCACCCGAGTCGCGGGTCGCGGCGCCGCGCGTCGTCACCTTGCGACGCTCGACGGAGGCCCAGACGCCGATCGTGCTGTTCTTGGCCCGGAGGCCGGCGATCGGCACCTGCACCGCGAACGTGTGGACGCCGTAGCCGGCGAAGAAGTCCTTGCCACCGCCCATGTTCCCCGTGCCCTTGCGGATGGCGACGAGGTCGAAGATGGCGCCGATGTCACCGAAGAACGGATCGTCGCGCTGGCCTGCGAACGCCTTCGAGGCGCCGCTGTCGAACGAGACGATCGACTTCGAGACGAGGCTCGAGTAGCTCTTCACCGAGCGCGGCCCGATGTTGTTCGGGGCCGTCGTGCCACGGGCGACGACGGTCGTCTTGCCTCCGGCGACGCGCGTGACCGTGAACGGCTGCGCCGTGTCGCCGAGGAAGTACGGGCCCGTCTTGCGCTGGAACTGGAACCGGTAGATGACGTCCGGCGACACGTCGCCCGAGGTGTCGATCTTCAGGCTGTATCGCGCGTTGGGCGAGAACGTGTAGTAGTTGGGGCCGGCGGCAGGATCCTCGCCCGGGATCACGTTGGCCAGGATAGTGACGGTGTTCGGCTTGTCCGGGCTCCGGAACGCGTAGACGTCCGTCAGGTCGGCAGCCGGATCCTCCGAGATCAGCGGGGCCTCGCGGTGACTGGACGCCGTCCCGTCGCGCGGGCCGAGCGTGAAGGCGGCCGCGACGGCCGCCAGTGCGAGCGCGACGGCGAACGCCGCGATCGCGATCCCTCTCCTCATTGCGTGCTCCTTCGGTCGGGTCACTGACGGCCCCTTGTTCGTGTCCGACCGGGAGACGGTTCGATCGCCCGAACGATCGAACCGTGCGCCGTTTCCAGGCGAAAAACTCGCGTGAGCTATGCCCTCGACACCGTGGTAGCGTTGCCCGCGCCGCCCATCCCCTGGTCGATGCGAAAGCACCTCGCTCACCTCTCCGACGAGGCGCTCGTCGCCCTCGTCGCCCGCGGTGACGAGACGGCGTTCGCCGAGCTGTACGACCGGATCGGCCGTGTGGCGTACGGGCTCGCCTACCGGGTGCTGCGCGACGATCGGCTCGCCGAGGACGCGGTGCAGGAGGGATTCCTCGCCGCCTGGCGCACGGCCGGGGCCTTCCGGGCCGAGCGGGCGAAGGCGAGCACGTGGGTGCTCACGCTCGTGCACCGAAGGGCGGTCGACCTCGTCCGGCGCGAGGAGCGCCGGCGCGCCGAGCCGCTCGACGAGTCGGCCCGGGAGGCCGCCGCCGTGGAGCGAGGCACCGACGAGGCGGCGTGGCTCCGCTTCGAGCGCGAGCGCGTGCAGGCGGCGTTGCAGCAGCTCCCCGACGCGCAACGGGAAGCCATCGAGCTGGCGTACTACGGCGGCTTCTCGCAGGCCGAGCTCGCGGAGCGGCTCGGGGTGCCGCTGGGTACGATCAAGAGCCGGATGTTCGCGGGGCTGGCGCGGCTGCGCGAGCTGCTCGACGACGCCGAGCAGGAAGGATCATGGAGACCGGAATTCACGAGCTGACGGCGGCCTACGCGCTCGATGCGCTCGAGGCGGACGAGCGTCTCGCGTTCGAGGAGCATCTCCGCGACTGCGAGCGCTGCCGTGACGAGCTCGCATCGTTCCTGGAGGTGAGCTCGGCGCTCGCCGTCGCCGCCACCGGCCCCGAGCCGCGGGCGGAGCTCCGCGAGCGCATCCTGGCGGAGGCGGGCTCGGAGCGGCAGAACGTCGTCCCGCTGCAGTCCCGTCGGCCCTGGCTGGCGCCCGCGATGGGTGTGGCGGCTGCCGTGGCGGCGGTGGTGGCGATCGCGCTCGGCGTCTACGCCTTCTCCCTCTCCGGGGATCTCGACGACGCCCGCTCGGCGCTCGACCGGCAGGAGCAGGCGGCGGCGGTGCTCGCCGACCCGTCCGCGCAGACGGTGGCGCTGCAGTCCGGCGACGGGCGGCTCGTGGTCGGCGACGACGGGCAGGCAGTGCTCGTGCTCGACACCGTCGATCCCGCGCCCGCAGGCAAGACGTACGCGGTCTGGATCGTGGAGGGCGCGGCGCCGAAGCCGGCCGGGCTGTTCGACGGCACGACGGGACGGGACGTCGTGCCCGTCGACGGCGCCGTCACTCCGGGAGCGGTCGTCGCGGTGACACTCGAGCGAGACGGCGGCGTCGACGTCCCCACGACGCAGCCGTTCGTGGCCTCGCAGCCCGTATAGCGGGCGCGGCGCACTCGCACCGCTCGCCGCGGTCTGCACGACGGGCTGCGGCGGCAGGCCGCGGGATTTCGGCACAAAGTCGGCACCCACATGTGACGGCTTCCTCGATAGCGTCGATGTAGGGCACCGGGGGTGCCCCTGGGGGGGTTGGGCGGGAGGTCGAGCGAGCGGAGTCGCGTGTCGTAGCGGCCCGACGCCCGCCCCGCGTGGCGATCCGGACGCGAAGACGGCACGATGTCGCTCCGGGGGCACTCGTACACTCGTTCGGTGCCCGACCTGCTCCCCCACCTGCGCGAGCTGTTCGGCTTCGACGGCTTCCGCCCGGGTCAGGAGCCCGTCGTGCGCGCGGCGCTCGACGGCCGCGACACGCTCGCGCTCATGCCCACCGGCTCGGGCAAGTCGCTCACCTACCAGCTGGCAGCGATGCTGCGGCCGGAGCCGACGCTGGTGCTGTCGCCGCTGATCGCCCTGATGAAGGACCAGGTGGACAAGCTGCCGCCGCAGCTCGCCGAGACGGCGACCTTCGTCAACTCGTCCCTGGCGGCCGAGGAGACCGCGAGCCGGCTCGCTGCCGTCGCCGCCGGGCGCACGCGGCTCCTCTATGCGGCCCCCGAGCGCCTGCGCCAGTCCGCCTTCGTCGAGACGCTCAGAGCGATCCGCGTCGGGCTGGTCGTGGTGGACGAGGTGCACTGCGTGAGCATGTGGGGACACGATTTCCGGCCCGACTACCTCCACATCCGCCGCGCGCTCTCGGCGCTCGGCGGCCCGGCGCTCCTCGGCATGACTGCGACGGCCACGCCGGCAACGGCCGACGAGATCTCCGGGGCGCTGGGCCGCGAGCTCGAAGTCGTCCGCACGAGCGTCGTGCGCCCCAACCTCCGCTACGACGTGCAGGAGGCGGCGAACGCCGAGGAGCGGCTGCGCATCCTCGTCGAGCGCCTGGGCGGCCTCCACGGGTCGCCGGCGATCGTCTACGCGCGCTCGCGCCGCTCGACGGAGACGCTCGCGCGGGTGCTCTCGAGCCACGGCTTCCGGGCGCACGCCTACCACGCCGGGCTCGAGGCGGAGGAGCGCACGCGGGTCCAGGACGCGTTCGTCGCCGGCACCACGCAGGTCGTCACGGCGACCACGGCCTTCGGCATGGGCATCGACAAGCCCGACGTTCGTCTCGTCGCCCTCGTCAACCACCCCGACTCCCTGGAGAGCTACGTGCAGATGGTGGGCCGGGCGGGCAGGGACGGGGAGCCGAGCGACACGCTGCTCCTCGTCGGCGCAGGCGACGCCGCATCGTTGCGGCGGTTCTCGCTAGCCGACGTGCCCCGCTCCGACGACCTGCGCGCCGTGTACCGGGAGCTACGGGACGCCGGAGGCCGCATCGATCCGGAGCTGCTCTCCACCGTGTCCGGCGACCACGACCCGCGAGTCCTCGTCGGCATGCTGGAGCAGGCCGGCCTGCTGTCGCGCGGGTACGACGAGGGCCGGCTGCTGACAGCCGACCTGCCCGCGCCGCCCGCTGACGCCGCCGCGCGCGTCGACGAGCTGCTGCGCCGCTACCGTCGTGTGGCGGAGTCGCGTGCCGAGCGCATGATCGGGTTCGGCGAGAGCGACCGCTGCCGTCACGCGCAGGTGGCGGAGCACTTCGGCGAGGAGCTCGACGGGCCCTGCGGCCGCTGCGACGTCTGCGCGCCGCCGACGAGGCGCGCTTCTCAAGCCGGCGCCGCGCCGCCGCTGCCCGGCGACGTGGCCGGCGCGATCGTGCGCGCGGTCGCAGGGCTGGCGTGGCCCCTCGGCCGGCGCAGCCTCGTGGCGACGCTCCGCGGCTCGATCGCCGCGCCCCCGTCGGCGCGGCGGTCCCATTCGTTCGGCATCCTCGCGGCGGCGTCCGAGAGCGAGGTGACGCGCTGGATCCGCGCGCTCGAGACGGCCGGCGCCCTCGTCGAGACGGTCACGCCCGACGGGTATCGCGTGCTGCGCGCCATGCCCGATGCGCCTCGCCCGCACCTCGGCCCTGTCGCCGCGCCGGCTGCGACCGGGACGGCGGACGCGGGCCTCGTCGGCCGCCTCCGGGCATGGCGCCTGGAGCGATCGCGCTCCGACGGGGTGCCCGCATACGTCGTGCTGCACGACGCCACCCTGGAGGAGCTCGCCGCCGCGCGCCCGTCGTCGATCGCAGAGCTCGCGAGTGTGCGCGGCCTCGGCCCGGCAAAGCTCGAGCGCTACGGCGAGGACCTCCTCGCGCTGCTCGCGGCCGCGTAGCGGCGTCACGTCAGGCGCGCCGGTCGCGGCGTCGGGGACGCGCACGACGACGCCGCGCGGCGCTCGCCGGACGCCCGCGCCGGCGTCCGAAGTGCCTGCACCCGAGTACACTTTCGAGGTTGCGGCGTCGACAGGGCACGGGGACGCCGCCGCGGCGGCGTCGGATTCGCAAGCTTCGCCTTCTGGCACTGCTCCTGGTGCTTCTGGTGCTTGCCGGTGTGGCGTTCGCGTACGGCCTCGTCACCGCCGTGGCGAGCGAGATCCCGCAGCTGGACCCGGCCAACCGCCGCTCCCAGGTGGACAGCGTCATCTACGCGGCTCCCAACGCCGCCGGGCAGCGGCGGGTGCTCGCCATCCTGCGCGGTGACGAGAGCCGCGTGCTCGTCGACTCCGACGAGATCGCGCCCATCATGCGCCAGGCGATCGTCGCGGTCGAGGACAGGCGCTTCTACGAGCACCACGGCGTCGACGTCCGCGGCATCATGCGCGCCCTCTGGGAAGACGTCCGCCAGAAGAAGGTCGTCGAGGGCGGGTCCACCATCACGCAGCAGTTCGTCAAGAACGCCTACGTCCGGAACGAGAAGACGGTGGCGCGCAAGGTGCGGGAGGCGGCCCTCGCGTGGCAGCTCGAGCAGCGCTGGTCGAAGGAGCGCATCCTCACCGCGTACCTCAACACGATCTACTTCGGCAACGGCGCCTACGGGATCCAGCAGGCGGCTCGCACGTACTTCCACAAGGGCGCGGTGCGCCTCACGCTGCCCGAAGCCGCACTGCTCGCCGGCCTCCCGTCGGACCCCTCGCTGTACGACCCGGTGCAGCACCCCGCCGCCGCCCAGGCGCGCCGCCTCTTCGTGCTCGAGCAGCTGCTCGAGCAGGGGAAGATCTCGGCCGCCGAGCTGAGAGCCGCCGACGACACGAAGCTCCCCAAGCCGGAGGACGTGGGCCTGCCCGGAACCAGGGGTCCGGCCCCGCACTTCGTGAACTACGTCAAGGACCAGCTCGTCGCGCGCTTCGGGGCGGAGCGCGTCTTCGGCGGCGGCCTCGAGGTGACGACGACGATCGACCTCGCCCTGCAGGAGAAGGCCCGGGCGGCGATCGAACAGGTGCTCGACAACCCCGACGGGCCGGCGGCGGCGCTCGTCGCCATCGATCCGAGAACGGGCGCCGTGAAGGCGATGTTCGGCGGCACGAACTTCCGCAAGAGCCAGTTCAACCTCGCCACGCAGGCCGAGCGGCAGCCCGGGTCCTCGTTCAAGGCGATCGTGCTCGCGACGGCGTTCCGCCAGGGCATCTCGCCGGCGACCACCTTCGTGTCGCGACCCGTCGCGATCGATGCCGGCGACCGCATCTGGCGCGTGGAGAACTACGAGGGCGCGTACCTCGGCAGCACGACGCTCGGCCGCGCGATGGTCTCGTCCGACAACTCGGTGTACGCGCAGCTGACCAAGCTCGTGGGCCCGAGGGCGATCGTCAACACCGCACACGAGCTCGGCATCCGCAGCGAGCTCCCGGCGTACTTCTCGATCGGCCTCGGCGCCGTGGCGGTCAACCCGCTCGACATGACGCGCGCCTACGCCACGATCGCGAACGACGGGCTCCGCGTCGACGGCACGCTGACGCGCAACCGCCCGCGGGTGATCGAGCGTGTGCGCTACCGGCAGTCCGGCAAGACCAACGTGAACGCCCCCGTGACGCATCGCGCGCTCGGCGAGAACGAGGCCCGTGAGCTGACCGCCATCCTCCAGGATGCCGTGCGCGCCGGCACCGGGAAGCGTGCCGCCCTCCCGGACCGCCCGGTCGCGGGCAAGACCGGCACGACCGACAACTACGGCGACGCGTGGTTCGTCGGCTACACGCCCCAGCTCGTGACGGCGGTGTGGGTCGGCTACCCGAACGCGCTGCGCCCGATGCTGACCGAGTTCGGCGGCAGGCCCGTCGCGGGCGGCACGCTGCCGGCCCTGGTCTGGAAGGAGTTCATGTCGGCCGCGCTCGAGGCCGAGGGAGCCGATCCGGTGCTGTTCGCGCCCCGCCCGTACATCACGGCGCAGGAGAAGCGGATCGTGAACCGCGGCGGGTGGAAGCTCGACAACGGCTACTGCCCCGGCACGCGGCTCGTGGCGTTCTTCTCGGGCCGCGGGCCGACGCAGCAGGCGAAGTGCTACCCGAACGAGGTCACCGTCCCCCGTGTCGTCGGCATGCAGGTGGGCGGGGCCAAGCAGCGGCTCGCCGCGCTGCCCCTCGGCGCGGAGCTGATCGGCGTCCCCGCGACGCCGGGCCGCCGCCCCGGGGTCGTCGTCCGCCAGGAGCCGCATCAGGGCGGCTTCCTGTCGGCCGCGAGCTCGGTCCGGCTGTGGGTGACACGACCCGATCCGCGCTACGGCCTGGTGCCGAACCTCGTCGGCTCCTCGCTCCGCGCTGCCCGCGAGCGCCTGCGGAGGTTGCAGGTGAAGCCGCGGATCGAGTACGGCGACGGGCCGGCGGGGATCGTCCTGCGTCAGACGCCGGAGCCGGGCGTGGCCGCGGGCCCGCGCATGCGCTTCACGCTGACGGTCGCCCGCGTGACGCCCACGGCGTCCCCCTGAGCACGTAGCGCCACTCGCGCTCCACCCCCTGCGTGATGCCGATTCGCCGCGTCGCCTCCCACGCGACCGGCTGGTCGGGCGGCAGCAGCTCGAAGGGCGGACTGTCGAGGGGGGCGCCGTCGTGCTCGCCGTGGATCCCGAGCGCCTGGGTCAGACGCCCGGGGCCTGCGCAGAGCAGCCTCCTGGGCACGCCGCCGCGCCGGGCGCCCATCACCCCGAGGCCATGGGTCGGCTCGAGGGCACGGAGCAGCACCGCCGCGCCGACCCCATCGGCGCCGCAGACGACGTTGGCGCACCAGTGGATGCCGTACGAGCGGTAGACGTAGAGCCTCCCGGCCGGCCCGAACATGACCGCGTTCCGGCCCGTGCGGCCGCGATAGGAGTGACTTGCGGGATCGTCGGGGCCGTAGGCCTCCACCTCGACGATGCGGCCGCCCACGCCGTCGAGCAGCAGTGTCCAGCCGAGCAGCGCCGGCGCCGCCTCGGTGACGCTCGCGTCGACGAGCCCTGCGAGGGTCACTCGGCTTCGTCGAAGAGCTGCTCGTTCTGCGCGGTCGAGCGGCGAGAGCGCCGTGACCGGGGGGCTGGCGCGTCGAGCGCCATCTCCTCGAGGATCGTCTCCTGGGTGCGCGAGGCGACGATCGGCTCGGCGATCCCCTCCACCCACACGAGCGTGCGCCGCCCGTTGCCGCGTTCCTCGCCGGTGATCGGCTCGAGCGCGTAGATGCGATCGGCGCGTGCGTACTTCCCGAACCCGAGGAAGACCATGCGTGACGTCATGGTCGTAGTATCGCGGCGGCGAGGGCACCACTGCCGCGCCCGGGGAGTCTGGACGGCTACCGTCGTGAGGTGGCCGAGTCGGTCTGGGACTATCCACGGCCGCCGCGCGTCGAGCCCACCGCGCGGCGCATTCGCGTCGTCTTCGGCGGCGAGACGCTGGTGGACACCACGCGTGCGCATCGCGTGCTGGAGACGAGCAGCCCGCCCGTCTACTACGTGCCGCGCGACGCCGTGGCGGGCGGTGTGCTCGAGCCGGTGCAGGGCAAGACGACGTTCTGCGAGTGGAAGGGCACCGCGACGTATTTCGACGTGGTCGCCGGGGGCAGACGGGCCGAACGGGCGGCGTGGACGTACCGCTTGCCGTCGCCCGGGTTCGAGGCGATCGCGGATGCCGTCGCCTTCTACGCCCGGGCGATGGACGGGTGCTTCGTCGACGAAGAGCGCGTCGAGCCGCAGCCGGGCGACTACTACGGCGGCTGGATCACGAGCGAGGTCGAGGGGCCCTTCAAGGGCGAGCCGGGGACGGCCTCCTGGTGACGGCCACTACGCCGGGAGGGCCGGCCGGCCACGGCGCTGCTCCACGTGGATCAGCGCCGCTGCACCGACAGCCAGGAGCAGGACGGCGATCCAGACCGCCTCGAGCCGGGGCTCCAGCGCGCTCGGGATCCGCCAGGCCACCCAGCCGCGCTTGAAGACCTGCTCGGTCCACAGGTCCTGCGTCGCGTTGACCGCTCCGTAGGCCGCCATCAGCCCGACGTAGCCGGTCAGCCAGGGCCGCAGCGCGCCGGCCGGACGCACCCGCGACAGGAAGAGCGCCGTGAGCAGCAGCAGCGCGCCGTCGGTGCCGTGGTGGTGCCCGAGGTGGACGGCGGCGAGCGTCTCTCCGGCGGGGACCTCTTCGCCCAGGAACACGTCGCCCGGCAGGTGGTAGCCGAGCTCCGCCGAGAGCCACGGCAGCGAGGCCACCAGGACGATCACGGCGAGCACGAGCCGCACCGCGTCGCCGGGTAGCGGCGGCGCGAAGCCGGGCCCGGCACGGCGCACCGCGGCGACCGTGAGCACGAGCGCGAGGGCGACTCCGAGCGCCGGCAGGACGTTGACCGGCCTCGCGTCGAGATCGCCCTGGTCGACGACCCCCGGCCAGGCGGTCACGGCGCAGAGCGCGATCGCCGGCGCCGCCAGCCACCAGGCGCGCCGTGGCAGCGCGGCGGCCGCGATCAGCACGAGAGCGATCGCGACGAGCGAGATGGGGAAGTTCGCGAGCACGAGCGCACGACTCGCTCCGCCGGCGAGACCCTCGCGGCTGACGTGGTACAGCTCGAACGGCTCGACGCGCGCGTAGGTGGCGAGGACGGCGGCCGCCATCAGCGCCCAGAGGCACCACGCCGCGAGCGCCTCACCCTGCCCGACCCCGCCGCGCCGGGAGGCGCCCGCCATCGCGCGCGTTACGCGGCGGCCAGGGCCGCGCGAAGGGACTCGGCGACGTAGACCTGGTCGGCCTCGTCGAGCCGGGCGTGGAAGGGCAGCGCCAGCGTGCGGCGTGAGAGCGCCTCGGCCGTGGGGCAGAGACCCTCGCCGAACCCGTACCGCTCCCTCATGTAGCGCTGGAGGTGGATGCAGGGGAGGTAGCGCGCGCTCGCGACGCCGCGCTGCTCGAGGTGCGCGATCACCGCCTCCCGGTCCGCTCCCTCCGGGAGCGCGACGACGTACACGAACCACGAGCGGACGTGGTCGGGGTCGTCCCGGGCAGGGAGCTCGAGCCCGTCCATGCCGCCGAGCAGGATCGCGTAGCGCGCGGCCACCTCGGCCCGCGCGCGCAGGATCCGGTCGAGCTTCTCCAGCTGGCCGACCCCGATCGCGGCACGCACGTCGTCGATGCGGTAGTTGAAGCCGAGCCGGGCGTGCTCGAGCCAGCCGCCGCTGTCTGCACGGCCCTGGTTGCGGAGGCTCTTGAGCAGCCGCCAGGTTCCCTCCGAGTGCGTCGTGACGATGCCGCCCTCGCCGGTCGTGATCTGCTTGTTGGGGTACAGGGCGAAGACCGCGTCCTGCCCCTGCGCGCCGAGCGGGAGACCGCGATAGCGAGCTCCCAGCGCCTCACAGGCGTCGTCGATCAGGGCGAGCCCGTGACGGCGGCAGATCGCTTGCAACTCTTCCAGCTCGCTCGGATATCCGTAGATGTCGACCGCCACCACGGCCCGCGTCCGCGGGGTCACCGCGGCCTCGACGGCCGCCGGGTCGAGGTTCCAGGTCGTAGCGTCGATGTCCGCGAACACCGGCGTGGCGCCCTCGTAGATGGCGCAGTTCGCCGAGGCCACGAACGAGTAGGGCGACGTGATCACCTCGTCGCCCGGCTCGACTCCGGCCACCACGCACAGCAGGTGCAGTCCGGCCGTCCCGCTCGACACGGCCGCCGCGTACGGGGCGCCGACCGCCTCGGCGAAGAGCTCCTCGAACTCGTCGATCCTGGGGCCGAGCGACAGGCGCCCCGAGCGGAGGACGTCGAGCACGAGCTCCTCCTCGCGCTCGTCGAGCCAGGGCGACGAGAGGGGGATCGAGCGCGTCGCCTGCGTCACGAGCGCGCGGGAGCCATCTCGACGACGTCGAGCCACTGGCTCCAACGCTCGCTGCGCCCGTTCACGGTGTCGAGGTAGTGACGCTGGATCTCGAGCGTCACGGGCCCCACGCCGATCTCGACGTCGTCCACCGCCCGCACGGGCGTCACCTCGGCGGCGGTGCCGGTCATGAACACCTCGTCCGCCAGCATGAGGTCGGTGCGGATGATGTCGGCCTCCTCCACGACGTAGCCGAGGTCCTGCGCGATCTGGACGACCGAGTTGCGGGTCACGCCCGGCAGGATGGACGTGGAGAGCGGCGGGGTGACGATGCTGCCGTTCCTCACCACGAAGATGTTCTCGCCGGGCCCGTCGGCGACGAAGCCGTTGTCGGTGAGCATGATCGCCTCGTCGTAGCCGCCGCGCTGGGCCTCCGTGGTCGCGAGCATCGAGTTGAGGTAGATGCCCGTCGCCTTGGCCACGTGCGGGATCACGTTCGGCCCGACGCGCTTCCAGGACGAGACCTTGGCGGTGATGCCGTTCTGGAGCGAGTCCTCGCCGAGGTACGCGCCCCACGGCCAGCTCATGATCACCGTCTCCACCGGGTTGCCGCGCGTGTGCACCCCGAGCGATCCGTAGCCGAAGAACGCGATGGGACGCAGGTAGCAGGCCGGCAGGCCGTTCGCGCGCACGAGCTCGTGCGTGGCCTCGCGAAGCTCCTCCACCGTGTACGGGATGTCCATGTAGAGGAGCCGCC
>DATBIN010000040.1:0-20534 GCA_036556925.1 Gaiella sp. | reverse complement strand
CCGGACGCTGGCCCAGCGCTGTTCCACCCCGCCAGCCTAGTGGCCTGACGTGAGGAACCGTGGCGTCCGGCCGCGCAGCGGACGGCTTCAGGGGTTTACGCGTCCGGAATCCGCACTCGCGGATTCCGGGCTGCGCCGGCTACTACACCGTCTCGGGGACCTCCTCGGGCTCGCCGTCCTCGTCGGGCTCGTCCCACCGGTCGTAGGGTGTGGAGAGCGGCAGGACGTACCACCCGAAGAGGAAGAGCGCGCCCGAGCCGACGGTCACGACGATCGTCACCGTCCGGGAGTAGAGCGTGTCGGTGACGAGGAAGACCGAGGCCGTCATCGCCGTCGCGATCGCCCCGATCCCCGCCACCGCGAGCTGGTTGGAGATGCGGAGCATCCGCTCCTTGTTCTTCTCACGCCAGCGCAGACGGTGGTACGCGCTCGGCGCGATCAGCAGCACCGTGCCCAGCAACGTGGCGAGCAGGGCGACCATGTAGGCGATCTTCTGAGCGTCGCCGGTCACCGCCCTCGAGCTGAACGGGGCGATGAGCAGGAACGCGAAGAGCACCTGGGCGCCGGGGAGGACGACGCGCAGCTCGTTCAGGAGCTCGATCAGCTCCTGGTCGTGCTTCTTGCGCATGCGCTTGCGGTCCTGGGGCGGCAGCGTGCTCAAGGTGTCAGTGTGCCGCGCCGGCGCCGTGACGTACAGCGAGAGGCCGGGATTGTGCGGCGGGACGACTGTCAGCAGCCGCGCCGGAGCGTCTCGGCGAGCGCGAGCTTCGCCCACTCGAGCGGGACGGCGACGACGTTCCGGACGACGGACTCTCCGGCGCCGCGCATGGCGACGGTGGCGTCGGTACACCGGTCGACGATCCGCTCGGCTCGGAACAGGTGGTAGCGCGAGCTCACGACGGCGAGCCTCCGCCAGCCACGCTCCTCCGCGAGGCGTCCCACGAGCCGTGCCTCGCCCCGCGTCGAGAATGGCTCCGCGCGGCGGCAGACGAGCTCCACGCCGGCGTCCTCCAGCCCTTCGCGGCAGAGACGCGACCGCGCCGGGTCGCGCCCCGTCGGGTCTTCGGACACGACCAGCACCGGCGCCACGCCGTCGCGAACGAGTCGCAGCGCCACCGGCAGCCGGGTCGTGCTGCCGGCCAGCACCACGACGGCGTCCGCCTGCTGCACGCGGTCGTCCTCCCGTGCGAGGAAGAGCGCGCCGCCGACCGCGTAGAGCGCGGCGAGGAGCAGCAGGCAGAGCACGAGGACACGTCGCACATCGATGATTGAAGCGTGCGCGTCGTACGGTTGGCTGCACTTCGGCGTCTCGTCGTCAGGGCGCAGGGCTATGCCCCCCGCACGCGACGGGCGAGCGCGGACGAGGTGGAGACCGCCGTGCGGTCGCTGTCCTGCGTCCAGCTCGACTCCATCTCGGTCGTCGAGCGCAGTCACCGGGTCGTCCTCTCGTCGCGTGCGGGGGACTACGCGCGCGACACCGTGTCGCGGCTCCTGCGCGGTGGGCGCGTGTTCGAGTACTGGGCGCACGAGGCGTGTCTCCTGCCCGCCGAGGACTGGCCGCTGTTCCGCTCGGCGATGGACGGCGGGGGCCGGCCGTGGTGGTCGCACGTCGAGCGGACGCACGCACATCTGCGCGAGGAGATCCTCGACCGGATCCGCCGCGAGGGCCCGCTGGCGTCACGGGACTTCGACGGCGAGCAGGTGCAGGGGATGTGGAGGCAAAAGCCCGCCAAGTCGATGCTCGACCGGCTGTGGAACCACGGCGAGCTCGTGATCGCAGGCCGCGAGCGGTTCCAGCGCCTCTACGACCTGCCGGAGCGCGTGCTCCCGCGAGCGGTGCTGGAGGCGCCGGCGCCGACGGAGCTCGAGCGTCTGCGTGCGTTCGCGCTCAAGGCGGTCGCCGCCCGCGGCGCGCTCACCGAGGCGGGAATCGTCGAGCACTGGCGCCTCCGGGGCGGGGTGGCGAGGATGCATCCGGCGGTGGAGTCGCTCGTGGCCGACGGCCTGCTCGAACGGGTCGGCGTCGACGACGCAGGGCCGCCGGTGCTCGTCCCGCCCGGCGCCGATCTCGAGCCGTCCGCCTCCGGCGGCGCCGTGCTCCTCTCGCCGTTCGACAACCTCCTCTGGGATCGGCCGTTCGCGCGGCGGGTGCTCGGCTTCGACCACCTGATCGAGGTCTACAAGCCGCCACCCCAGCGACGGTACGGGTACTACGTGCTGCCGCTCCTGTGGCGCGACCGCATCGTGGCGCGGCTCGATCTCAAGTCCGATCGCGCAGCCGGCGAGTTGCTGGTCAAGGCGCTGCACGTGGAGGTCGGCGTCCGGCGCACGGGCGCTCTCGACGACGCCGTCGACCGGGCCCTCGAGCGGCTGCGCCGTGTCATCGGGCTGGAGCGCGTCCGCCGCCAGCAGTAGCGAGCCGGCGCACCCCGGATGTCGGCCGGCTCGAGGTCCCTCGCGCACCGCCGTCGACGGGGCGCGACGTGCGCCCGACTACCATCCCGGCGTGGACTTCGAGACGCGTGCCATCCATGCCGGGCAGGAGCCCGATCCGGCGACCGGCGCCGTGACGACGCCGATCTACCAGACCTCGACCTTCGCGCAGGAGGCCGTCGGCGTGCACAAGGGCTACGACTACGCCCGCGTCGCCAACCCGACACGCACCGCGCTCGAGGAGTGCCTCGCGTCGCTCGAGAACGCCGCCTTCGGGCATGCGTTCTCGTCCGGCCTGGGCGCCGCCACGACGATCATGCACCTGCTCGATCCGGCCGACCGGGTCGTCTGCGTGAACGACGTGTACGGCGGGACCTACCGGATGTTCTCGCAGGTGTACGAGCCGAAGGGCTACGGCTTCGCCTACCTGACGCCGGCGCAGCTCTCCACGGAGGCCGCGGAGCACGTCGACGAGCGGACTCGCCTGGTGTGGATCGAGACACCCACCAACCCGCTCCTCAACCTCGTCGACATCACGGCTGCGGCCGCCGCCGCCCACGCCGTGGGCGCGCTCGTGGTCGTGGACAACACGTTCGCCACGCCGTACCTGCAGACGCCGCTCGACCTCGGCGCGGACATCGTGCTGCACTCCACGACGAAGTACCTCGGAGGCCACTCGGACGTCGTCGGCGGATTCGTGGCCACCAACGACCCCACCATCGCGGAGCGGCTGCGCTTCCTGCAGAAGTCGCTCGGGGCCGTGCCCGGCCCCTTCGACGCCTGGCTCGTGCTGCGCGGGCTCAAGACGCTCGCCGTGCGCATGCAGCGCCACTGCGAGAACGCCCGCGGCGTGGCGGCCTTCCTCCTGCAGCACCCACGCGTCGAGGGCGTCCTGTACCCCGGCCTTCCCAAGCACCCCGGGCACCGGATCGCCGCCCGCCAGATGCGCGACTTCGGCGGGATGGTCTCGTTCCTCGTCGAGTCCGAGCAGGCCGCGGTGGACCTCGTCTCACGCACCGAGATCTGGACGCTCGCGGAGTCGCTCGGCGGGGTGGAGAGCCTGATCGAGCACCCGGCGCGCATGACGCACGCGTCGACGGCTGCCGGTCCGTTCGCGGCGCCGCGCGAGCTCGTCCGTCTCTCGGTCGGCATCGAGTCCGCCGACGACCTCGTCGCCGACCTGGCCGCCGCACTCGCCGCGACGCCCGCGCGGGCCTAGCGGACCTCGTGCCGTGGCAGGCGTGAGTCTCGAGCCCCTCGACGTCCGGCATCTCGGGCTCGACTGCGTCATCGGCTCCTACGTCGTCGAGACCGAGGAGGGGCTCGCGCTCTTCGACTGCGGCCCGACCTCCGCCCTCCCCGGACTCGAGGCCGCACTCGCCGAGCGGGGTCTCGAGCTCGCCGACATCGGACACCTGCTGATCTCCCACATCCACCTCGACCACGCGGGGGCGGCGGGCGCGATCGTGCGGGCGCACCCACACATCCAGGTTCACGTCTCCGAGGTCGGCGCACCCCACCTGGTCGACCCCTCGCGGCTCGAGGCGAGCGCGCGCCGGCTGTACGGCGACGCCTTCGACGCGCTCTGGGGAGCGCTGCTCCCCGTCCCCGCCGGGAACGTCGAGCCGGTCGGCGATCGCGTGCTCGGCCTCGACTGCTTCCCGACCCCCGGGCACGCGCGCCACCACGTCTCGTACCTCGATGCGGAGGGGACGCTCTACAGCGGCGACATGGCAGGCGTTCGCCTGGCTCCGGCGCGGTTCGTGCTGCCGCCGTTGCCTCCCCCAGAGGTCGACCTCCCCGCCTGGGAGGCCTCGATCGAGGAGATGGAACGGCGGAGCCCGATCCGTCTCGCCTGCATCCATTTCGGCGTCTTCGACGACGTGCTCGAGCATCTCGGGAAGCTTCGGGAGACGCTGCGGCGCTGGGCGGAGTGGGTCGAGCACGGCATGGACGAGCCGACCTTCAGCGCCGCCGTGCACGCCGACATCGCGGCCTCCGACCCGGGGGAGGTCGACCACTACATGACCGTCGTCCCCGCCTCCCACTGCTTCGCCGGGCTGGAGCGCTACTTCCGGAAGCGGAGGGACGCTGCCACGCGTTCCTGAGGGTCTCGCTCCCCTCCGGCACCGCGAGTTCCGGCTTCTCTTCCTCGGGCGTCTGACCTCGCTCGCGGGCACCGCGATCGCTCCCATCGCGCTCGCGTTCGCGGTGCTCGACATCACCGGGTCCGCCACGGACCTCGGGCTCGTCCTCGCGGCCGGGATGGTGCCGCAGATCGTCTTCTTCCTCTTCGGCGGCGTCATCGCCGACCGGCTGCCGCGCAACCGCGTGATGGTCGGGGCCGACCTCGTCAGCGGCGTGGCGCAGCTCGGCGCCGCGGCCCTGGTGCTGAGCGGCGACGCCGCCATCTGGCACCTCGCGGCGCTCAACGCCCTGCGGGGAGGGGCCTCGGCGTTCTTCTTCCCCGCCGCCGCCGGCATCACGCCGCAGACCGTCCCGGGCGCGGAGCTGCAGCAGACGAACGCGCTGCTGCGTCTCACCTCGTCCGGGACGAACATCGTCGGGGCCGCGGTCGGCGGGGTCCTCGTCGCGGCGGTCGGGCCGGGGTGGGCGCTCGGGTGGGACGGCATCACCTACCTGGTGGGCGCCGTCTTCATCGCCGCCATGCGCGTGCGCGCCGCGGAGCGTGTCCCCGGCTCCGGCGTGCTCCGCGAGCTGCGCGAGGGCTGGTCCGAGTTCTCCTCGCGGACGTGGCTCTGGGCCGTCGTCGCTGCCGCCGCGCTCGGGAACATGGCCTTCCAGATCGGGTACGTGGTCCTCGGCCCCGTCGTCGCCGACCGGGAGCTCGGCGGACCGTCGGCCTGGGGCTTCATCGTGGCCGCGAGCGCAGCCGGACTCCTCGCCGGAGGCCTGCTCGCCTTCCGCCTGCGACCGCGCCGACCGCTGCGGCTGGCGAGCTCGGTGCTCCTCCTCGGGTCGCTCGGGATGATCGGGCTCGCGCTTGGCTTGCCCGCGTGGGCCATCGCGCTCGGCGCCTTCGCCGGCGGGATGGGGCTGGAGGTGTTCGGCGTCTTCTGGGACCTGTCGCTGCAGCAGCATGTTCCGATCGAGAAGCTCTCGCGGGTCTCGTCCTACGACGCCCTCGGCTCGTTCGTCGTCATCCCGCTCGGGCAGGTGATCGCCGGGCCCCTGTCGGACGCGATCGGCATCGAGGCGGCGATCTGGGTCGCGGTCATCCTGTTCGTCGTCCCGTGCGCAGCCATCCTGCTCGTCCGGGACGTGCGCGACCTCGAGCGCACGGACACGGTTCCGGCCGCGTGATGCACCTATCCTCTCGTGCGATGACGCGGGAAGATCGGGTCACACTCGACGCGTTCCGCTGCTTCTCCGACTCCGCCGAGGTCGGCGGCGCCGTCGTGCTGAGGGTTCCCGAGGCCCCCTCGTCGCCGATGCTGAACAGGGTCGTCGGGCTGGGTCTCGACCGGCCGGCGACCGAGGAGGACGTCGATGGCGCGCTCGCGGCGATCGGCCCCGGCGTCTCCTTCTACGTGAGCGTCGCACCCGCTGCCGTCCCTGCGGAGCTGCCGGGCTGGCTGCAGGCGCGCGGTCTCGAGCCGGGATGGGGCTGGATGGGTTTCAGGCGCGGCGTTGCCGACCCGCCGGCGTTCGCCACCGGGCTCCGCCTCGTCGAGGTGGCGACGGCGGACGACGCGGCCACCTTCGCCGGCATCGTGCGGGAGGGCTACGGGCTCCCCGCGGCGGTGGAGGCACGCGTGGCGCTGGCGCCCGCGGTCGGCTGGCTGTGCTGGCTCGCGCTCGACGGCGACCTGGCGGCGGGGGCGGCGGGCATGTACGTCGCCGAGGGGGTCGCCTACCTCGGCTTCTCGGCCACACTGGCCCAGCAGCGTGGCAAGGGCGCGCAGAACGCGCTCCTCGCGACGCGCATCCGCCGTGCCGCCGAGCTCGGCTGCGACGTCGTGCTCACCGAGACCGGCGAGCGCATGCCCGACCGTGTCTCGAACTCGTATCGCAACATCCTGCGAGCCGGCTTCGAGGAGGTCGGCGTGACGGCGAACTGGCTCCGTAACGTCCCTGCCGGAGAGGGGTGAGACGCCGCGGGGTCTGATCCCCCTCCGCCCGTTACGCCGCGCCGTCGACGGCTCGCGCCTCCAGGTCCGACAGCGAGGCGAACTCGAGCGCCGCCGCATGTGTGGCGCGGAGATACACGGGTGGCGCCACGTCGGCCTCGAGCGCCTCGCGCCAGCGGTCGGCGCAGACGCACCAGCGGTCGCCGGGCCGGAGCCCCGGGAAGCCCCACTCCGGCCGGGGCGTCGAGAGGTCGTTCCCGACGGATCGGCTGAAGGCGAGGAACTCCTCCGTCATCTCGGCGCAGACGACGTGCAGCCCGGCGTCCTGCGGCCCCGTGCGGCAGGTGCCGTCGCGGTAGAAGCCGGTGAGCGGATCCACGCAGCACGGCTCGAGCTCGCCACCGTGCACGTTCCGGCCTGGATCCGCCTCGCTCACGCGCCGACTGTACCGGTGCCGGGTCGAGTGGTGCCCGAGCCGAGCGTGCGTGCGTCGCCGGCGCGCCGGGAGGCCGCGATCCGCGAGAACCCCGATGCGTGCGCTCGCGCCCCGGTGCATCTTCGAGCCAATCTGCGGAAGGGGGCCACGATGCGCCTGAGGATCCTGCGACGGGTCGAGCGCTCGAGGACGCGTCGGCGGGCGCGACGTCTCGAGGCGGCGGCTGGCGCGAGGACGGCGACGGAGCGCGAGCTGCTCGAAGGCCGTCTCGGCGACTGGAAGGAGGACGTGTTCGCCGCGGGCGGCGACGGCGCCACCGTGCCGACGCTGCCGGAGGCCGGGACCGCCGAGGAGCTGTACGAAGAGTTCGAGCGCGACGAGGAGCGCCCGCCCGATCTCGCCCCGTAAGGAATGCCGCCCGCCCGGGTTGTGGAGTCAACGGATCTCGTCCACGACCCGAAGGGAGACCACCATGAAGATCCGCGTTCTCAGCCCGGCATTCATCCTCGTCGCGATCGTGGCCGTGCTCGCGCTCGGCGGCACCGCGACGGCGGCAGCGCTCATCACCGGCGCGCAGATCAAGGACAACACGGTCGCGAGCATCGACCTCACGAACAACGGCATCAAGAGCATCGACGTCCTCAACGGCACGCTCACGACGCTCGACGTGAAGAACGGCTCGCTCAAGGCCGTCGACTTCGCCGCGGGCGAGCTCGAGACCGGCCCGGCCGGGCCCGCCGGCCCGGCAGGCCCCGCCGGTCCCGCGGGTTCCGCCGGTCCTGCTGGACCGCAAGGTGCTCCCGGCCTCGCCGGCCTGCAGACCGTCTTCGTCGACAGCGCGAGCAGCTCGGACTTCGTCCGGCAGGTCAACGTCTCGTGCCCGGCGGGCAAGCAGCTCGTCGGCGGCGGCGGTCACATCTGGCAGGCCGCCGGCGACGTCGCGCTCGACGAGAGCTACCCCATGAACGCCACCACCTGGCGGGTCACGGCGTACGAGGTCAACGCCACCGCCGTCAACTGGCACCTTCGCGGATACGCGATCTGCGCGAACGTCGCGTAGCCACTTCCTCATCGAGCGACACGGGCGCGGCGGGTCACCGCCGCGCCCATTCGTCTGCGCGGGCGCCGTGGCGGGGCTGCGTAAGGAACGCCCACCACGCCGGTTCTCCTCCCAGAACGGCGGAACGTGACCGCCGCAGGACGAAAGGGAGAATCCGATGACCCTCGTGACCACCGCTCTGAAGCCGGTCGTCGCCGCCCTTCTCGCGGCGCTCGCGCTCGGCGCGTCGACCGCCCACGCGGCCGGCGGGCCGACCATCACCGCCGGCCCGGGCTGCTCCGTGCAGTGCATCACCAAGGCGCTCGTCACCGTCACCTCGACCTCTGCGAAGGTCGAGCTCGCCACGACCGTGCCCGCCCACCTGCTCGTCTCGGTGGCGAAGCAGACGCAGGGCGGCACGACGGGCGGGCTCACCGCCTCGCTGACGAAGAGCGTGTCGGTCTCCGCCTTCTCGCCGTTGAAGACCGCGTTCTTTCTCGGCCTCGAGCCCGACACGACCTATGCCATCACCGTCCGGGCGACGGACCTGAGCGGGCGCAGGGCGTACCAGAAGGGCACCTTCGAGACGCTGCCCGTGAAGACGAGCGGGCACGGGGCCGGCAACGGGCTCGACTCCGGGCTCGGCTGCTCGGCGCAATGCATCCAGAAGGCGCTGTTCACGCAGAAGCCCCCCGCGGCGTCGATCGCCGACGTCGACCTCCGGGTCGCCGTGGACGCGCAGATCCAGGTCGTCGTCTCGCGCGACAAGCCGGCGCAGACCCCGAACGGCCCGGCGCAGTTCGACGTCGTCTCGTCCCAGCAGAGCCCGGGCTTCGTGCGGTCGTGGCAGACGCAGGTGGGCGGACTCGCCCCGGGCACCGTCTACCACGTCGTCGTCCGTGCCAAGGACCGGCAGGGCCGCATGTCCGTGCGCCAGGGCACCTTCAAGTCCGTTCCCGCCCACGCGGTCGTGACGATCCACAGGATCAAGGTCGTGAGCGACGGCGACAAGGGGCGGAACAAGGGCGAGCTGTACTTCCGGCTGTGGGTCGGCGACGACGTCCTCGCCCGCTGGGGCTCCGGCTGGACGAAGCTGGGCTCGGGCTCCGTCCTCACCGTCCGCCACAACAGCACGCGCCCGGGATTCATCTTCTCGGTGCCCGCCAACGGCGACGGAACGTTCGAGATGAAGCTGCTCGGCGAGGAGTGCGACGCCGTGCTGAAGAAGAACTGCATCATCGAGGCGTGGGGCCAGTCGGGCGGCCAGTACGCGATCGCCGGCGGCAGCTTCCACGTCTCCGAGCTGCTGCAGGCGGGAGCCCTGCCGCCCTGGTACGGCACCGGCGTCACGCCGCCCGCCGGCCACGACGGCTACTTCGTCTTCGGCACCACCGACGCGTATGTGAAGTTCCTCGTGCTCGCCACGATCGATCTCGAGATCGACTGGCCGTAAGCCGATCCTCCGTCGGTGAGCACCGTGCGCCCCGCCTCCCGGCGGGGCGCACGCGTAAGGAAAGCGCCGCGCCCCGGTTGGAGAGACATGAACGAACATCACACCCATACCGAGCTCCTCGACGTGGACGAGGCCTGGGTCGCCGATTGGGCGGCCGAGGGCCTCGCAGCACTCGAGCGCTACCTCGCCAAGCAGGCCGCCTTCGCGGACTATCTCCGCGCTCGGGGCGACCTAGACTGTGACGATGGCAACCGCCGTCAGGTCGCCTGACGCGGAGCTCCTGCGCCGGCTTCGCGAACGCGAGCGCGGGGCGTGGGAGGAGCTGTACGCCGAGTACCAGCCACGCCTGCGCGCGTTCGGCTACCGGCTCGCCGGCAACGTGCACGACGCGGACGACCTCGTGCAGGAGACGTTCGTGCGCGCCGTGCCGCGTCTCGACCAGCTCGATCCGGACACGGCCGACATCGGCGCCTACCTCTTCACGACGCTCCGCAACCTCTTCCTCAAGCAGGTCGAGCGCACGAAGCGCCAGGAGCCGGTGGCCGAGGTGCCCGAGCCGGTGCTGCCCACCCCGATCGAGGACGATCCGGAGCGCGGCACCATGCTCCGGCGCCAGCAGGACGAGGTGCGGCTCGCCAACGCGAGGCTACAGCCCCGCCAGCGCCTCGTGCTCGCCTTGCGCGAGCTCGAGGACCGCTCGTATGCCGAGATCGGCGAGATCGTCGGCATGAAGGAGAACGCGGTCGCGCAGCTGATCTTCCGTGCCCGCGAGAGCCTGCGCACGGAGCTCCGGCTCGTGCAGGTCGACCCGGAGCGGCTGCCGGAGGAATGCCGCCGCTACCTGCCGCTGCTCGCCGCGCATCTCGACGGGCAGCTCAAGGGCCCTCGATTGGAGGAGACGCTCGGCCATCTGGACGCGTGCGAGCGCTGCCAGGCCGCGCTCGCCGACATGCGCGAGGCGTCGCGCCGCTACCGCACCGTCCTCCTGCCGCTCGGGCTCGAGGCGGACGAGGCGAGAGCCGCTGTCGAGCAGCGTCTCGACGCCGCGGGGTACTGGGCGGCGGGGAGGCGCGGCGGCGCCACGGCCCGCCGCTCGAAGCGCATCGGTGTCGCACTGGCCGTGGCGGTCGTGCTCGGCGGCGGGGGCGCGGCGCTGGGCGTGGCCGTCTCGCGCGAGCCGGCGCGCGCCGACGCACAGGCGACGAGCGACTCCATCCCCTCGGCGACCACGACGTCGCGGGCCACGACCAACGGTCCGCCGCCGCAGACGGCGCCGGAGACGAGCCCGCCCGCGCCGAAGCCGAAGACCCAGGCCACGACCGGCGTCCAGCCGACCGTGCCTCCAACGAGCCCGGCGCAGAAGCCTGCCACCGAGCCTGCCGTGACCGCGCCGAAGCCCGCGCCGAAGCCCGAGGCCAAGCCGACGCCGACGCCGGAGCCGAAGCAGACGACGCCGAAGAAGCCGCCTCCCGACACGACGGCGCCGATCGTGACGATCACGGGCGCACCGGGGCAGTCGACGTCCACCGACGCTGCCGAGATCCGCTTCCGGGCGAGCGAGGACGGCGTCGCGTTCACGTGCACGCTGGACGGCGCCGTGTTCGAGCCGTGCGCGAGCCCCATCGCACTCGCGGGCCTCGCAGCCGGCCAGCACACGTTCTCCGTGCTTGCCACCGACGAGGCGGGCAACGTCGGGAAGCCTGCCTCCGCGACCTGGACCTACACGCCCCCCGACACGACGCCGCCGACCGTGACCATCGGCGCCGGCCCGGCCCCGTCCACCATCGAGACCGACGCGACCTTCACGTTCTCCGCGGGCGAGGACGGAGTCGCCTTCGAGTGCTCGCTCGACGGCGGCGCGTGGAGCTCGTGCTCGAGCCCGGCGTCCTACTCGCCGCTCGGCCTGGGCGGGCACACGTTCGCGGTGCGCGGCACCGATCACGCGGGGAACACGGGCCAGCCGGCGTCGTACACGTGGACGGTGGTACAGCCGCTCCCCGACCTGGTCGTCTCGGCGCTCGCCCAGCTGAGCGCGACGGTGACGAACCGGGGGACCGCTGCCGCGGGGCGCTCGGTGCTGACGATCACGCTCGTCGGCACGTTCAACGTGCCGAGCCTGGCGCCGGGGGCGTCGGTGACGTTCTCCTGGTCCGTCTGCCGCGTCGGCACCTACACGGCGATCGTGGACCGGACCCAGGCGGTGGCGGAATCCGACGAGACCAACAACACGACGAGCCGCCGCAACACCTGCTCGTGACAGCGCGCGCGCGTCTGCGGCAGCCGCGTTTGGGAACAGGGCTCCGATGTGCTAGACCGTGGGGCATGCCCCGGCCGAGCTGGGCGATCGCTCTCGTGGTCGCGGCGTGCGCGCTTGCGGCGACCGCAGCCGTCGCGCCCGCCGCTCCAGGCTGCCGTGCGACGCCGGACGACGGCTTCGGGCCCTTCGGCCAGGGGACGCCGCCGGTGCGCGCGCGCATCGGCTCGGGGCACGTGCTCACCGGCGTCGTGCTCTCGGCGCTCGACTGCAAGCCCCTGGCCAGGGCCCGCGTCGAGCTCTGGCAGCGCGGGAAGAACGGCTACACGCGCGCCACGAGCGCCACCGTGTTCACCAACCGCGAGGGTCGCTTCCGCTTCGAGGGCCCCTACCCGATGCTCTACGGGGGCGGGTCACCGCACATCCACCTGCGCATCACCGCGCCGGTGCACCGCCAGCTGGTCACGAGGTACGAGCCGCTTCGCGGCGCCCGTCGCGGCACGGTGCAGCTCGTCCTCATGCCTGCGGCTCTCTGACCGTCAGCCGGTCAGGTCTCGGCCTTTCTCGACCACGACGACGCCGCTCTCGCTCACGGTGAAGCGGGCGGCGTCCTCCTCGCGGTCGAAGCCGATGCGGTAGCCGGGCGGCACCACGACGTTCTTGTCCACGATGCAGCGGTGCAGCCGAGCCCCGGCGCCGACGCGGACGCCGGAGAAGAGAATCGTGTCCGTGACGTGGGCATCGTGCTCGACGAAGCCGTCCGGCCCGAGGATGGAGCGCTCCACATGGCCGCCGGAGACGATCGAGCCCTGGCAGAGGAGGCTGCCGTCGACCGACGCGGGCTCGCCCCCGCGGCCCCGCGAGATCTTGGCCGGCGGGAGCGGCGGATGGTCCGAGAACACGGGCCAGCGGCTGTTGTAGAGGCTGAACACCGGCACGGGGGCGATGAGGTCACGATTGGCCTCGTAGTACGAGTCGAGCGTCCCCACGTCGCGCCAGTAGCCGCGCTCGCGCTCGTCCTGCCCTGGCACGACGTTCGTCGAGAAGTCGTAGGCGCGGGCGACGCCCTCCTCCGTCAGGGCAGGGATGACGTGACCGCCGATATCCGTGCGCTGCTGGTCCTCGCCGGTCGGGGTGACGACGTCGACGAGCGCCTGCGTGTCGAAGACGTAGTTGCCCATCGAGGCGAGACACCGGCTGTCGTCCCCCGGCATCGTGGGTGGGTCGGCGACCTTCTCGTGGAAGCGCACGATGGTGCCGTCCGCTTTCACCTCGATCACGCCGAACGCCTCGGCACCCTCGCGCGGCACCGGGATGGCGGCGACGGTGACGCCGGCGCCGGACTCGACGTGCTGCTCGACCATCTGGCGCGGGTCCATCCGGTAGATGTGGTCGGCGCCGAAGACGCAGACGATGTCGGGGCGCTCGTCGCTGATCAGGTTCAGGTTCTGGTAGATGGCGTCGGCCGAGCCGAGGAACCAGTAGGGCCCGCGGCGCATCTGCGCGGGCACCGGCGTGACGTAGTTGCCGAGCAGGGTGGAGAAGCGCCAGGTCTGCGAGACGTGGCGGTCGAGACTGTGGCTCTTGTACTGCGTGAGCACGACGATCTTCAGGTAGCCGGCATTGGCGAAGTTCGAGAGGACGAAGTCGATCAGGCGGTAGGAGCCGCCGAAGGGCACCGCGGGCTTGGCGCGGTCGTTCGTGAGCGGCAACAGGCGCTTGCCCTCACCGCCGGCGAGCACGATCACGAGGACCCTGGGCTCCGCCATCCCGGCCCAACCGTAACGGTGCGCGCGCCGTTTGCGAAGCGGGTCTGCCGCTAGGCGGCGCCGAGCGAGCGGTAGAGCTCGACGTGCCGCGCGGCGGGCTCCCGCCACGACCAGTCCGCCGTCATCGCCCGGCGTTGCGCGGCCACGCGCGCGGGCTGCTCGCGCCAGTCGCGCGCCGCCCGCGTGAGCGCCTCGAGCAGCGCCTCCGTGCCTGCGGAGGAGGCCTTCCAGCCGGTACCGGCCGAGGGGTGCGCCTCGAGGTCGACGACGGTGTCGTGGAGCCCGCCCACGTCGGTGACCACGGGCAGGGTGCCGTAGCGCATGGCCTGCATCTGCGTGAGGCCGCACGGCTCGAAGCGGCTCGGCATCACGAGCAGGTCGCCGCCGGCGAAGAGCAGGTGCGCGAGCGCCTCGTCGTACGCGTCCACGAAGGCGAGGGTCGCCGGACGACCGGCCGCCGCCGCCCTGAGCTCCGCAGCGAGGGCGGCGTCTCCCGTGCCGAGGATCGCGAGCTGCACCGGAAGCTCCTCCAGGCGGGGGAGGATCGGGAGCAGCAGGTCGATGCCCTTCTGCGGGGTGAGGCGCGTGACCGAGACGACGAGCGGCCCCTTGCGCACGGGCAGCCCGAGACGGGCCCGCAGGACGTCGCGCGCCGCGCGCTTGGGAGCGAGGTCATCGGGCCCGAAGGGCACGGGCAGGAAGGGATCCCGGAGCGGGTTCCACACGTCGGTGTCGATCCCGTTGCGGATCCCGTGGAGGACGCCGGCACGGGTGCGCAGCAGGCCGTCGAGCCCGCAGCCGAGCTCGGGGCGGAGGATCTCCTCCCTGTAGGTCGGGCTCACGACGACGATCCGGTCGACGAGCCGGATGCCGCCCGCGAGCGGGTTGGAGGCGCCGTTCCAGGCGAGCGCCGGCCCGAGGCGCTCGAGCCACGAGGCGTCCGCGGCGCCCTGGTAGGCGAGGTTGTGGATCGAGAGGACGGTGGGCGGAGCGTGGTCGAGCGCTGCGACAGCGGCCGTGTGCCAGTCGTTGAGGTGGAGCACGTCGGGCGCGAGCACCTCGCATAGCGCGGCCACGGCGGCGCTGAAGGCGAAGAAGCGGGCGTCGTTGTCCGGCCAGCCGGTTCCGTCTGCCTGCAGGTACGGGTGGGGGCGCGCCATGCCGGGCACGGAGACGAGGTGGAGCCGGCCCGCGACGGCGTGGACCCCGCGCCGGGCCTGCGCCGGAGCCGCCCAGCCGGGAACGTCCAGCGGCCGCACCTCCTCGCCGGACAGCTCCGCGTCGCCGTAGTCGGGCAGGACGACGTCGACCTCGACGCCTTGCCTGCGCAGCTCGTGGACGATTCCCGCCGCCGCCTGGGCGAGGCCACCCACCGCGGCCACCGGGGTCAGCTCGGCAGTGGCGAAGAGGACGCGCATCCGGATCAGCGGGGCTGCAGCACGTCGCGCAGCGCCTCGGCGGCGCGCCAGCAGTCGTGGAAGGTGTTGTAGAGGGGCACCGGCGCGAGTCGGAGCACGTCGGGCTCGCGGAAGTCGCACACGACGCCGTGCTCCCGGCGCAGCCGGCCGGCGAGCTCGCGTGCGCCGGGCACGGCGACCGAGAGCTGGCAGCCTCGGCGGCCCGGGTCGCGGGGCGTGGTCACCGAGAGCGTGCGCGTCGACGCGACGTCGTCGAGGAGCTGCTCGAGGTACCCGGTGATGCGCGCCGACCGCGCGCGCAGCGCGCCGAGCCCGTGGCGGTCGAAGAGCTCGAGGGCCGTTCCGAGCGGTGCGAGCGCGAGGATGGGCGGCGTCGAGACTGCCCAGCCCTCCGCTCCCGGCCGCGGCACGAAGGTGCGCTCCATGCGGAACCGCGTCGCGGGATCGACCCCCCACCACCCGGCCAGCCGGGGCAGGGCGGCATCGCCGGCATGGCGCTCGTGGACGAACAGGCCGCCCGGCGCGCCCGGGCCGGCGTTCACGTACTTGTAGTGGCACCAGACGGCGAAGTCCGCCCCCGCCTCGTGCAGCTCCAGCGGCACGTTCCCGATCGCGTGGGCGAGGTCCCAGCCGCAGACGGCGCCCACCGCACGGGCGGCGCGCGTGATCTCGGCGACGTCGAGCACCTCCCCTGTCAGGTAGCTGACCGCTCCCAGAAGCACGAGCGCGAGACGCGGGCCCTCCGTCTCGATCGCGGCCACGACGTCCTCCGTGCGGAGGGTGCTCTCTCCCGGTCGCGACTGCAGCGTCACCACGGTCTCCGCCGGCTCGAGGCCGTGGAGCCCGGCACGGCTCTGCACGGCGTGCGCGTCGGAGGGAAACGACGCCTCCTCGATCATGATCCGGCAGCGCTCTCCCGACGGCCGGTAGAAGGTGGCCAGGAGCAGGTGCAGGTTCACCGTGAGGGAGCTCATCACGGCGACCTCGTGCGGCAGACCGCCGACGAGCGCCCCGACCGAGGGACGCATCGTTCCCGCGTACTCGAGCCACGGCTCCCGCGCCTCGAACCAGGCCTCCACGCCGAGCCGAGCCCACTCGTCGAGCTCGGCGGCGACGGCGTCCCGGGCCGCCCGCGGCATCAACCCGAGCGAGTTCCCCGCGAAGTAGGCCCACTCCGGGTGGCGACCGCCCGGCCACGGAGGCACGGCGAACTCCGAGCGCGCCGCAGGCAGCGGGTCGCCTTCGTCGAGCTGGAGCGCTCTGCGCTCCTCCAACCCGTCGCGCATGGCCGCGACGATACGCAATCCCCGGCGGGCGGCAGCGACGATTGACGAGACGGCGGCGTCCACCCACGATGCGACAGGAGCATGGGGGGAGGAGCGCGCACCAGGATCGTGCTGGCGGTGGCCGTCGTGCTGGCGGGGACGGTGGTCGGCGCCGCGATGGCGGAGAGCATCATCGGCACCGCCCGGGGCGAGGCGCTCCGCGGCACGGCCGACCCCGACAGGATCTTCGGCCTCGGCGGCAACGACCGCCTCTACGGGCTCGGCGGCAACGACTACCTGAACGGCGGCCACGGGAGCGACCGCTTCTTCTGCGGGCCCGGACGTGACCGCGTGGTCGCACAGCGCGGCGAGGTCGTCGCGCGCGACTGCGAGGTCGTGAAGCGCGTCACGCTGCCGCCTCCGCCTCCTCCGCCTCCGCCCCCGCCTCCGCCGCCGCCGCCCCCTCCGCCACCGCTACAGGCGCTGACCGGGAAGTACTGCGGCTTCACCGACTCGGGAGGCGGCATCTGCTTCGACATCGGCGGCAGCGGTTCGGCCCAGTTCGTGACGAACGGAGGCTTCGAGCAGACGACCGACTGCAGCCACGAGTCGCGCTTCAAGCTCGGCATCACCCTCGGCTCCGAGCAGGTGCCGCTCTCCGGGCTCCAGTTCAGCCACGCCGTCACGGCGGGCGACCTGACGGGCAGCGAGGTGAGAGGCACGTTCGACACGGCCGGGAACGTGTCCGGCACTCTCGTCATGAAGGCAGCCTTCGACTACGAGGGCCGGCGCTACACGTGCGAGAACACCACGCGCTGGTCAGCCAAGCTCCAACGCTGACGGCGGACGCTGCGCGTCAGGTCGCGAGCGCGAGCGCGACAAGCGCGGGCATTACGATCCAGGCCGCGATCGTGAGCACGATGGCGACGGCCGCGAACTTGCGCGACTGGTCCTTCGGCGGCCGGCCGCACTGCCCCACGCTCTCCCACACGGCCGCCACGGGCTCGCGGGCGGCGAGCCGGATGCGCCGCGAGGCCATCGCCGTGCCGCGGAGCACGATCCAGGAGAGCGCGAGCCCGATCGCCACCCCGGCGCTCCCCACGAGCAGCGCCACCCACCAGCTGCTGAACCTGAAGCCGTTCGCCAGGCGCCACACCGAGGCCCCGAGCGGGATCAGGAGGCCGGCGAAGACGAAGGACGGCACGCCGATCTCGCGGCTCTTGAAGACCTCCGTCATCGCCTGGGCGTCGAACCGCGCGGCCCGCAACAGCTTCATCTCGGGCGACCCGTCGGGCGCCTCGAGCTCGCGCAGCCAGTACAGGTTGCGCAGGCCGATGGAGACCGAGCGCGTGTAGGAGACGACGATGTAGCGCGCCACGAGCTCGATCAGCCAGCGGACGAACGTGCGGAACGGGCCCACCGCCGTCGAGGCCGCGCGCGAGCCGTGGAAGCCGTGGCGACGCAGCGTCTCCAGCGCGCCGACCGCCCGCTTGTGGTCGGCGTCGAAGCGCTCCGGCCTGGCCAGAGCCGCCGTGCGCGCGAGCTCGCCCATCATCTCGCGTTCGCGAGGGCTCGTGACATCGAGCTGGTCGAGGAAGGCGGCGATCGCCTCGTCGTCGCCGGCGAGCAGCTCGAGGCGCTCGATGGGGCTGTCCGGCCCGCCGCTCGTGCGGTCCGGCTGCTCCGCCTGGGTCGTCATGGCGCGATCGTAGTCCGTTGGTACGCTTCGCACCCATGAGCGGATTCGGCCTCTATCTCGCCTTCCTCATCCCGCCGCTGGTGCTCGGCTTCATCATCCAGGGCTGGCTGAAGAAGACGGTCGCGCACCAGATGCAGGTGGCCATCCACACCGGCAAGACCGGCGCCCAGGTGGCGCGCGAGATCCTCGACCGCAACGGCCTTCACGAGGTGCCGGTCGAACGGGCCGCGGGAGGGCCGCTCTCCGACCACTACGACCCGCGCAAGCGCTCGGTGCACCTCTCGGAGCCCGTGCACGACGGCTCCTCGGTGGCGTCCACGGCGATCGGCGCGCACGAGGTCGGCCACGCGATCCAGCACGCGGTCGCCTACGGCCCCTTCCGCCTGCGCTCCGCGCTCTGGCCCGCGGTCGCGTTCGCCTCGAACGCCTGGATCTTCCTGCTCCTGATCGGTGCCGTCATGGGCGCGCTCGGCCTCGTCCAGCTTGCGATCATCCTCTTCGCCGTCGTCGTCGTCTTCCAGCTCGTCACCCTGCCGGTGGAGTTCGACGCCTCACGGCGGGCGCTCGTCCAGGTGCGCGAGCTCGGCCTGGTGGTCGAGAGCGAGCGGCAGGGCGCGAAGAAGGTGCTCACGGCTGCCGCGATGACCTACGTCGCCGCGGCGCTCGCAGCGCTGTCGCAGCTCGCGTACTACGCGCTGATCTTCCTCGGCAACCGCGACTAGCCCCGCGTGCGCGGCGTTCTGCTCGCGCTGCGTGCCGGCGCCGTCGTGGTCGCGATCGGGGGACTCGCGGCGCTCGTCCTCGACGGGGCGCCGCAGGCGGTCGACTCGACGCCGGCCGCCCAGGCGACGTCGGCCCAGCCGGAGCGGGCCGCGACGCAGGCGGAGCCCGCCAAGCCGCGGGCAGTCGTTCCCGCAGGCGTCGTCACGATCTCCGCGGTAGGCGACATCGTCATGGGCTCGACGCCGAACCTGCCGCCGAACGGCGGCCGCGGCTTCTTCGACGGCGTGAAGCCGGACCTCGCCGCCGACGTCGTGCTCGGCAACCTCGAGGGCACCCTCACGAACGCGACCGGCTCGAAGTGCGGTCCGCGCAGCACCAACTGCTTCTCCTTCCGCACGCCGCCCTCGTACGCCCGGTGGCTCAAGGAGGCAGGGTTCACGGTGCTCAACCTCGCCAACAACCACGCCTTCGACTTCGGCGCCCGCGGGCTCGCGGACACCGTCGCCGCCCTCCGCCGCCAGGGCCTGCAGGAGATCGGGCGGCCGGGCCGCGAGCCCCTGGTGCAGCGCGTGGGAGCGATCCGGGTGGCCCTGGTCGGGTTCTCGACGTATCGCTGGTCCAACCGGATGACGGATCTCGCCGCGGTGCGGCGGCTCGTGCGGCAGGCCGATGCCCGCGCCGACGTCGTCGTGGTGACCGCCCACATGGGCGCCGAGGGCACCGCGCACCAGCACGTGCGCCGGGGATCCGAGGTGTTCCTCGGAGAGAATCGCGGCGACCCGATCCGCTTCGCACGCGCAGCCGTGGACGCGGGCGCCGACCTCGTGGTGGGCCACGGGCCCCACGTGCTGCGCGGCATGGAGTGGTACAAGGGCCGGCTGATCGCCTACTCGCTCGGCAACTTCGCCGGCTACAGGGTCTTCTCTCTCGGCGGCCCGCTCTCGGTCAGCGGCATCCTGCGCATCACGCTCTCCGGTGACGGCACCTTCGAGGCGGGCGTCCTCGTCCCCACGAAGCTGGCCGGCAAGGGCATTCCCGTGCTCGACGCGGAGGAGGCCGCGCACGGCGTGGTGCGTCAGCTGTCGCGGTCGGACTTCGGCGCGCGCGCCGTCACGATCACGTCCGCCGGCGCGCTCGCGCGCTGATCGTTCGTCACACCGTCGCCGCGTTGCAGACTGTCCCCGACCAGTCGGCGACGGAGGTGGATGCGGTGCGCGAGTTCGACGTGGTGGTACTGGGCGCGGGTGCGGCGGGCGAGGTCTGCGCCGGGCGGCTCGGAGAGCACGGGCTCTCCGTCGCCATCGTGGAGGACCGGCTCGTCGGCGGCGAGTGCTCCTTCTACGCCTGCATGCCGTCGAAGGCACTGCTGCGTCCGATCGAGCTCCGGAACGAGGCGCGGCGCGTCCCCGGCTTCGCGGTCGGGGAGCTCGACGTCCCCGCCGTGCTCCGGCGCCGGGACGAGGTGATCTCGCACCTCGACGACTCGGGGCAGGTCCCGTGGCTCGAGGAGCGCCACGTGACGCTCGTCCGTGGCCGGGGACGGCTCGACGGCGAGCGGCGCATACGGGTCGGAGAGGAGGTGCTCACCGCACGGCGGGCCGTGGTGGTCGCCACGGGCAGCACCCCGGCACTGCCGCCCATCCCCGGTCTACGGGAGGCCCGTCCGTGGACGAACATCGAAGCGACGACCGCGTCGGCGGCGCCCTCGTCGCTGGCGATCCTCGGCGGCGGCGTCGTCGCAGTCGAGATGGCGACCGCGTGGTCTGCCCTCGGCTCCAGCGTCACGCTCTGCCATCGCGGCGAGCGGCTGATCGAGCGGGAGGAGGAGTTCGCGTCGGAGCAGGTCACGGCCGCGCTGCGCGCCGCCGGCGTCGACGTGCGTCTCGGCGCGACCGTGCGCGAGGTGGAGCGCGACGGCGTCGTCCGGGTGACGCTGGAGGGCGGGGACGTGGTC
>DATBIN010000039.1:0-25171 GCA_036556925.1 Gaiella sp. | reverse complement strand
AGGCCCTCCGGGCGGGAATGGTCGACGAGCTGCCGTCGCACCGCCTCGCCTATCGCTTCACGCACGAGCTCGTGCGGCGCGCGCTGTACGACCGGCTCTCGGGGCTGCGGCGCGCCGAGCTCCACCTTCGCGTGGGCGAGGCTCTCGAGGCAGCAGCCGGGGGCTCGGGGCGCGCGCTCGCCGATCTGGCGCACCACTTCACGTCGGCCGCGCCGTTCGGGGGCACGAAGCGCGGCGTGGAGTACAGCCTCCGCGCGGCCGGCGCTGCCACCGCCGCCCTCGCCTTCGACGAGGCGGCGGCGCGGCTGCGAGACGCCCTCGAGCTGGGGGTCGACCCGCCCGCGCGGCGTGCGGAGGTGTACCTCGAGCTCGGCCACGCCAGTCACCGCGCCGGCATGGCCGGCGATGCGCTGGGCGCGTTCCGCGCGGCTGCCGGCATCGCCCGCGAGCTGGGAGACGCACGGCTCCTCACCCGGGCGGCGATCGGCTACGAGGATGCGTGCTGGCGCCCGGGGATCGCCGACCAGGGCGCCGTCGAGCTCCTCGAGGAGGCGGCGGGAGCGCTCGGCGAGGAACGATCCGAGCTCCGCGTCGTGCTTCTCGCCGGGCTCGCGCGCGCCCTGGACTTCCGCGGCGAGCACGAGCGGGGCGACGTCGTCCGCACGAGCGCGGTGGCGATGGCCCGCGAGCTCGGGGACCGAGTGGGGCTCGCCACCGTGCTGATGCGGTCGTACTGGTCGCGCGGCACGACGCGGCTCGAGGACATCCTCGAGATGGTGAGCGAGGCCAGGGATCTCGGGGAGGAGCTCGGCAACACGGAGATCCGCGCCGAGTCGATGGCCTGGCGGGTGCCGGCCTTCGTCGCGCTGTGCGACCTCGACTCCGCCCGGAGGGAGGTGGCCGCGCTGCTCACGACCGCGGAGCAGACGGCCCAGCCGTTCATGCTCCACGTGGCCGAGCACTACGGTTCCGCCATCGCGCTCTGCGACGGCCGCCTCGGCGAGGCGGAAGCGGCGGCACGCCGCTCGCACGAGTGGAGCCGCCTCCTCACCGGGCGGGACGCATCCGGCGTCTACGGCATCCAGATGTTCAGCCTGCGCAGGGAGCAGGGCCGCCTGGCCGAGCTGGCCCCCGTCGTCCGGGTCGTCGCGGCGCAGGAGGACCGCGCCGGCCCGTGGCGCCCGGGCCTGGCCGCCCTCTTCGCCGAGCTCGGCATGGAAGCCGAGGCGAGGCGAGAGCTCGCCAGGCTCACGACGGGCGGGCTGGAGCAGTTCCGGCAGTCGCTGTGGCTCGCCTCACTGACCTACGTGGCCGACGCCTGCACGGCACTCGGGGACGAGGCCGCAGCGGCACTCGTCTACCCGGAGCTCGAGGCGTTCGAGCACGGGAACGTGATGATCGGCCATCTCGTCTCCTGCTACGGGGCCGCGGACCGGTACCTCGGCATGCTCGCCGCGACCCTCGGCGAGTCCGAGCGCGCCGAGGAGCACTTCGAGCGCGCCCTGGAGCTGAACCGGCAGATGGGGGCGGCGACGTGGCTCGCGCACACGGCCTACCAGTACGCGCGCTTCCTGCGCGGCCGCGGCCGCGACCGGAGACGGGCCGACGAGCTCGCCCGCGAGGCGGCCGCCCTGGCCGCCAGCGTCGGCATGCCGGCGCTCGAGACGAGGATTCGCGCGCTCGGCGTCTCCCCGGTGCCGGCAGCGCTCCCCGACGGGCTCTCGCCCCGCGAGGTGCAGATCCTGGGCCTCGTCGCCCAGGGCCTCAGCAACCGCGAGATCGGGGCCACGCTGACGATCAGCGAGCACACGGCCGCGAACCACATGCGCAGCATCCTGCGCAAGACCGGCTGTGCGAACCGCACCGAGGCGGCCACCTACGCCCACCGGCACGGCCTGCTCCCCGCCTGACCGGGGGCGCTGCCGGCCACGCGCTACGATCCCGCCATGCCGCTCTACATGATCGAGCGCTCGTTCGCCGACCAGCTCGACCTGACCACCGACGACGTGCGTCTGATCGAGGAGGCCAACGCGGACGAGGGCGTCCGCTGGCTCTTCTCCTTCCTCAGCGCCGACCGGCGCCGCACCTACTGCCTCTACGAGGCGCCGTCGCCGGACGCGATCCGGGCCGCGGCCGTGCGGGCGAACGTCCCGGTCGACGCCGTCGTGGAAGTCGGGCCGGCTACCCCCGTGCTGGCGGACCGGCTGCGGGACTGGGCCGACGCGGTCCCGTCGGGCTAGAGGCGTTGGTGTGAGACTCCGTGGCGCCCGGCCGCGAAGCGGACGGGTTGAGGGGTTTGCGCGCCGGCCAACCTGCACCGCGAATCCGCATTCTGCCCCGAGGCGGGCGGCCCCGGCCGCATCTACATTGTGGTCCTGAGGGACGACCACCACAGCGCTTCGCCCACGACGCGCATCGGACGTGCGGTGCGCGCGGCTGCGCGTGCCGTCGGGCTGCCGCTTCCCGATCCCACGGTGCCCGTGTACGCAGGAGTCCCGCAGGCGATGCTGGCCGTCCCGGGCGACTCCGCGGCACGCCCGCTGGAGGGCCGTCCGGCGCCCGAGGTCGCGCCGGCCCTGCATCCTCCCGCCCGCGAGGTCGGGCCGGCGGTCACCGCACGCTGGGGCGAGCTCTCCACGCTGCTGCTCGACAACGTCGAGCAGGTCGTCCGCGGGAAGCGCCGGCAGATCGAGCTCGTGCTCTGCGCCCTGCTCTGCGACGGCCACGTCCTGCTCGAAGACGTGCCCGGCACGGCGAAGACGGTGCTCGCCCGCGCCATCGCTCGCTCGATCGACGGCGTCACCGCGTCCCGCGTGCAGTGCACGCCCGACCTGCAGCCGACGGACGTCACCGGGCTCTCCGTCTACAACCAGAAGGAGCGCGAGTTCGAGTTCCAGCCAGGGCCCGTCTTCGCGAACATCCTCCTCGTCGACGAGATCAACCGGGCCATGCCGAAGACGCAGAGCGCCCTGCTCGAAGCGATGGCGGAGCGCCAGATCACGGTCGACGGCAAGACCCGGCCGCTGCCGGAGCCCTTCCTGATCCTGGCCACCGAGAACCCGCTCGACCACGAGGGGGTCTTCCCGCTGCCCGAGGCACAGCTCGACCGCTTCTTCCTCAAGGCCGCCCTCGGCTATCCACAGGCGGGCGACGAGCTCGAGATCGTGCGTGCCCAGCGGCGCGCGCACCCGCTCACCTCGCTGCGGCCCGCGATCACGCTGGCGGAGCTCCGTGAGCTCCAGCGCGGCGTCGAGGACGTGTACATCGACCCCATCCTGCAGCGCTGGGTGATCGATCTCGTGCGCGCGACTCGGGAGCTCCCCGGCGTGCAGATCGGCGCCTCGGTCCGCGGCTCCCTCGCGCTCGAGCGCGGAGCCCGGGCGATGGCGTTGCTCGCGGGCCGGGACCACGTCGAGCCGAGCGACATCGAGAGCCTGCTCGAGCCCGTGCTCGCCCACCGGCTTCTGCTGGCGCCCGACTTCTCGTTCGACGAAGAGGCGGTGATCGAGCCGCGCAGCCTGCTCGAGCGCTGCCTCGAGCAAGCGCCCCGTCCCGCGCCCGCACTGCGCGAGCCCGTGTGATGGCCGAGAGGAAGGCGGCGCGCGCGCAGGGGCGCGAGCTGATCTTTCCTCTCGTCCCGGCGCGCCGCAGCGCGAGACTCGACGTCGCGGGTCTCCCCAGCCGCCGTCGCGGCAGCGGCAGCGAGGTGGCCAGCTCGCGCCCCTACCGCCGCGGCGACGCCGTCAAGCTCGTCGACTGGAGAGCGTCCGCACGTCTCTCCACGGCCCTGGCGAGCGACGAGTTCGTCGTGCGCGACCGCTTCGCCGACGACGCGGCGCGCCTCCTGCTGGTCGTCGACCGCAGCCCGTCGATGGCGCTCTTCCCGGCCGACCTTCCGTGGCTGCACAAGCCCGACGTGGTGCGCGAGGCAAGCCGCATGATCGTGGGGAGCGGCCAGGCCGCCCACGCCCTCCTGGGCTTCGCGGAGCACGGTGCCGAGGGGCCCGTCTTCGAGCATCCGCGGCGCGATCGCACGGTCGCGCGGATCATCGAGCGGCGGCTGGCGGCCACCACCGGCGACGGCCCGGACGGCGGCCTCGACGGCATGCTGGAGCTGCTCGCGCGCTCGACGCTCGACATCCCGTCCGGGACGTTCGCCTTCGTCCTCTCGGACTTCTTGCGGCCTCCGGGGAGGGCCGCCTGGCGCAGCATGCTCGCGAGCGGCTGGGACGTCGTCCCGGTGGTCGTCCAGGACCCGCGCTGGGAGCAGTCGTTTCCCGACGTGGCCAACGTCGCGCTCCCGCTGGTGGATCCCCGGACCGGCGCGCCCGCGCTCGTCCGCCTGCGCCCGTCGGAGGCTGCGGCGCGGCGCGCGGCCAACGAGGAGCGGCTGCGCACGCTCCGCGACGCCTTCTTCGAGCTGGGCGTCGACCCGGTCCTGCTCTCGCGAGCGGACACGGGCGCGATCCACGCCGCCTTCCTCTCCTGGGCGAAGCGGCGGAGCGCCTGGATGCGGAGAGTGAGATGAGACCGGCGCTCGGGCAGGTCCGTGCGGGACTGGCACGCGTCTGGAGCGAGCCGCTCGCGCGGCTGCTCGTGGGGGCGCTCCTGCTCGTCCCGCTGCTGGCGCTGCTGGTGCTCACCCAGCTTCCCGCCGCGCGTGAGTCGCCCGCCCGCCTCGTGCGCGGCCCCGTCACTGTCACCGGGTCGCTGTCGCCCACGACGGCGCTCTTCGGCGACCGCGTCGAGGCCGAGATCGCCGTGTACACGAACGACGAGCGCATCGATCCCGATTCCGTGCGCGTGGAGAGCGACTTCGCACCGTACGAGGTGGTCTCCAGGCAGAGCGTGCGCTCGCGGCAGGGACACGTGTCGCTCCTCGAGACGACCTTCTCGCTGAGCTGTCTCACCCTCGACTGTCTCGCGCCCCGGCAGGGCGGGCGCGTGTTTCGGTTTCCCCCGCTCACCGTCTCCTTCCGGCAGGACAACCGCGAACGAAGCCTGCAGAGCGCCTGGGATCCGATCCGGGTGTACTCCCGCCTCGGGGAGAACCCACGCCTCGTCGATGCTCCGCCGGCTCTCGACACGGGCTTCCGCGTCTCGCCGACCCTGATGCAGATCGTCCTCGGACTGCTCGCGACAGGGCTCGCGCTGGTCGGCACAGCGTTCGTCGTCGCGGGCCTGTGGCCCCGCTTTCCGTACTCCCTTCGGCTCTGGCGCCGGCTCTCTCCCCTGGAGCAGGCCCTGGCGCAGCTCGACGCCGCCGCACGGATCGACGACGAGCAGACGCGCCGTCAGGTGCTCGACCAGCTCGCGACGCGGCTCGGTGAGCAGGAGCTGACCGTGCTCGAGCGTGAGAGCAGGGCGCTGGCCTGGGGCGAGGCTGCGCCTCAGCCCGACGAGCTCGCCCTCATCGGCGAGCGGGTGCGAACGAGCACGAACGGCGGCTCACGTCCGTGATCGTCGACGTCGGATCCCGCCGTGCGCGCGCCTCGGGCAGACGCGCCATCCCCACCGCCGACGCCAGGGCGCTGGCCCCGGCAGCCCGGCGCATGCGCGTCCTGCTCGTGCTCCTGCCGGTGCTGGCGCTGGCTGCCGCCGCCTGGCTGGCGGTGGCGCCGCGAGACACACCCGCGCTGCCGGAGGCGCTGCGCGGCGGCGATCCGGTGATGGTCGTGATCGACGTCTCGTCGAGCACGCTCGGCTACTCACACCTGATCGCGCAGTCGCTGCTCGCACTCGGACGCGACCCGGCCCAGAAGGCCGGCCTCGTCCTCGCCTCCGACATCGCCTACATCGCCCTCCCGGCGGACGCGCCCGGCTCGGCATTGAACGGCTGGCAGCACCTGATCAGCTTCGTCGCCGCCAACAACCGGAAGATCGTCGCCCGCGCCAAGCAAGACCGGACGCCGGTTCCCTCGCCCACCCCGGGCGACTACCCCTGGGCGGGAGTGTTCACCGGCGGCACCCGCCTGTCGAGCGGTCTCGTCCGCGCCACGCAGGCGCTCGTGGACGCGGGGGCGCGTCACGGCCAGGTGGTGCTCATCAGCGACCTGCGCGACGCACCGGAGGACCTGCCCCGTGTCAGCGCCGCGATCTCGCGCCTGCACGAGCTCGGCATGACGCTGCGCGTCGTCGTGGTCGGCAACGCCCCACGCGACAGGAAGGCCTTCTCGGACAAGGGAGGTGCGGATTTCGTGATCGGCGCCGCGGACGCCGTCTACGCGCCGACCAGGCCGAGGACGCTGCCGTCGGCACCGCCCGCACTCGCCCTCGTCCTGCTCGGACTCGCGGTCGCCGCCCTCCTCGGGGCGGTCGAGCTCCTGCTGCCACCCCTGCGCTGGGGACGCGCCCGTCCGGCGACCGAGGCGGGCCGCGGATGAGGCGGCACAGCCCCGGCCTGGCGCTCGCCGGGATCGTGCTGCTCGTGGGCGCTCTGGCCGCCGCGCTCCTCGCACGCGGCGTCGCCGACGCGGCGAGCGGGTACCGGGAGACGCAGGCGCGCTGGCAGAGCGCGCTCGCTCCCTATCCGGCCGAGGAGCCCGGGAGCGTGCAGGCCGCCGCGGAGCGCCTCCTCGGCGTGAGGGCGCAGAGCGAGCTGATGCGCGCCTACCTCGACTACCGCGTCGGGCTGGCCGACGTCATCGAAGGCACCCAGTACCCCCAGACGCAGGCACGCTGGAACGCCATCTCGGCGATCGACCGGCTGCGACCCTCGCTGGAGCGTCGCGGTGACCAGGCCGCGGCGGACGTCGTTCTCGGCGTCGTCTATGCGGCAAGCGCCACGGCCTCGGGCCCAGGCCAGCAGCGCCAGACGCTCGTGCGCTACGCCGTCGACGCGTTCACGCGCGCGGTGCTCACCGATCCCGCCAACGCGGACGCGAAGCACGACCTCGAGGTGGTTCTGGCCGCCGCCGCGGCCGCCGAGGCCGAGTCGAGGCGGCGGAACGCCGGGCGTGAGCCCCAGAAGGGCAAGCCGACCCCGACACCGCACGCCCAGCCGGCCGGGACCGGGTACTGATGCGCCGTCGAGCCGTGGCAAGGCTGAGGGGGTCATGACAGCCTCGACACTCGTCTTCCTGACGCCGTGGGCCGGCCTCGTGGGCCTCGCCTTCGTGCTGCCGCTCGCCGCTCTCGTGGCACGCGAGATCCGCAGCGGGCGCATCAGGCGTGCGCTCGGGCTGGCGCCGCCGGGCAGAGCCCGGCTGCTGCTCCGTCCGCTCGGCATCGCCCTCGTCGCGCTGCTCGTGTCCGCCACCGCGGCGCAGCCTGCGCTTCGCGACATGAGCGGCGACAGGATGAGGACGGACGCGGAGATCTACCTCACCTTCGACGTGAGTCGCTCGATGCTCGCGTCGTCGACCCCTGCCGGAAAACGGCGACTCGACCGTGCCCTCGACCTCGGGCGGCAACTGCACGCGAGCCTGCGTGACGTCCCCACGGGCGTCGCCACCCTCACCACCCGGATGATGCCGCTGCTCTTCCCGATCAGAGACGAGCGCGGCGTGTCCACCGTGCTCGACCACTCGGTCACGATCATGCAGCCGCCCCCCACGCCGATCTCCGCCCCGCGCGCCTCCCAGCTCGGCGCGATCAACCTGGCGGCGCACCGCACGTACTTCAGCCGTACGGCGCGCAAGCGCGCCCTCGTCGTCTTCGGCGACCTCGACACCGACTTCTTCGGCGCGACCGGAACGCTCGCGCTGCTGCGGCGGAACAGGATCGAGCCGTTTCTCGTGCGGGTCGCGGTTCCCGGCGAGCAGGTCTTCGACGCGTCCGGGAGGCCGGAGGCCTACAGATCGGTGAGCACGCTCGCGGTCAACTCGCTGCGGCGGGTCGGCTGGCACGCGTACGAGGAGCGCCAGATCGATCGGGTGATCTCTGACGTCACCGGCTACCTGGCAGAGGGCCCGACGCGCCCCAGCGGCGTCGTCGAGGCGCAGCGGGCGCTGGCGCCCTTCCTCTCGGTCGCGGTGTTCGTGATGGTGTTGACGCTCGTCGCTCCCAGCCTGGGGGCAGGCCTGGCACAGGGGCGCCGGCGTACGCGCCGGCCGCACGTGGGGAGCCGCCTCGACGATCGGCGGGGTCAGGCTGGAGCCTGATCCCGGGGTGAGGGCTTCGGCCTCACCCCGCCTGCGGCGAAAGCTCGGAGCCGCGCGGGCTCGGCGGGGACAGCGCCTCGAAGCTCGACGTGACCGGCACCGCGCCGCCGGACGCGACCGAGGCGGCGATCGCGTCGAGGATCTCCACCACGTGCGCCGCGTGCTCCGCCGAGGGACGATGCGGCCGCCCGGCGGCGAGGGCGTCGGCGAGCTCGGCGACCGCGCGCCCCCAGTCCGTGCCCGGATACGGCGCGGGCACGGGCAGCGGCTCGTACGAGCCCTCGAACTCGGCGATCTCGACCTTCGAGTCGAAGTGCTGCCAGCTCTCGAGGTAGAGGGAGCCGGTGTCGCCGTGGAACTCGATGCCCCGCTGCTGCGAGTGGTGTCCGACGTAGAAGTTCGTCGTCAGCCGGACGAGCGGGCCGTCCTCCAGCTCGATCGCGGCGACGACGAAGTCGGGCGCCTCGACGCGGAAGGCTCCTCCGTCCGACGTCGTCCGGTCGGGAAGCAGCACGCGGCCGTACGCGGTGACGCTCCGTGCCGGCCCGAAGATGGCGGTGAGGATGGTCAGCGGGTAGACGCCCACGTCCACCAGCGGACCGATGGCGTAGAACGGCGCCGGCCGCGGATGCCAGGTCTCGATGCGCCCCCAGTTGACCTCCGCGTAGACGAGGCGCACGGTGCCGATCGCCCCGGAGGCGATGGCCTGCCAGGCGGCCTCCTGTGCCTCGCCCATGAACGTGATCGGCGAGCAGCTGAGGCGCACGCCCTTCGCCCGCGCGAGCTCGGCGAGCGCGCGCGCGTCGGCGAAGCTCCCTGCCAAGGGCTTCTCGGTGTGCACGTGCTTCCCCGCCTCGAGCGCCCGGGCGGTGACGTCCGCATGGGCGACGTGGGAGGTGAGGTTGACGACCGCGTCGACGCCCGGGTCGGCGAGAAGCTCGTCGAGGGACGAGAAGGCGACGCCGCCGAAGCGGTCCACGAACGCCGCGCTCAGCGCCGGATCGAGATCGGTTGCGCCGACGATCAGGAGCGACTCGTACGGCTCCATCGTCTCGCCGTAGCGCCCCGAGATGTTCCCGCAGCCGACGACCGCGACACGCAGCGGCTCAGGCACGCGGTGCGTCACCCGCCGCGGCTCCGAGCTGCGTGCGCAGCATGGCGAGCATCTCGACGCACTCTTCCGTGGGATCCACCTCGTAGGGCTCGTGCTCGACGCTCACCGCGCCCTGGTAGCCGAGCGCGACGAGCTCGTCCACGCAGGCCGCGATCCGGGCGACGCCCGCGCCGTACCTGCAGGTGACGTGCGTCCCTTCGCACTCCACATCCTTCAGGTGGACGTGCAGGATCCGCCCGTCGAGCTCGCGGATGGCGCGCGCCGGATCGTATCCGTGGGTCGCGTACCACCCCGTGTCGACGGTCGTGCCGAGCACGTCCACGTCGTCTCCGATCTTGGCCAGGACCTCCGCCGGCGAGCGCTCGGGATGGTTCTCGAGGCCGAACCGAACGCCGTGCTCGCGGAGCACCTGCGCCGTCGCCCGGCAATCGTCGGTCAGGACCTGAGCCATGCCGCCGAGCAGGCTCGTCCCCACTGCGGTAGCGACGCGACAGGCCGAGGCGAGCTCGGCCGGCGTCGTGCCGAAGCTCCCTGCGAGGCTGACGACGCGAAGGCCGTGCCGCTCGAGGGCCTGCGTCGCGATCAGGAGATGCTCGGGCGTCGCCCAGCGCCAGTTGAGATGCGCCGTCCACAGGTCGAGGCGCTCGAACCCCGCGTCCCGGACCCGCGCGAGGAGATCGTCGAAGCGCTCGGCGAACGTCTCGACCGGGCTGAAGGCGGCGTTCGTCGCGTCGTCGCACGGCCCCCACTCGTCCGCGACGCCGTAGCCGATCTCCCGCGCCACGTAGTTCGCGCTCATGAACGAGATCGAGTCGGAGAACGCCGCGTGCGCCGGGACGTGGCGAACGGGCTCGGTCATGACGCCACGAAGTGGCCCTCCTCCACCTCGACGAGCGCGGTTCCCTGGCCGTCACCCTCGTAGAGGCTCGTCAGCTCCGCGCCGAGGCCGCGTGGGACGGCTTGCCACTTGTCGTGCAGGTGCGGCACGGACGTGAGCAACATCTTCGTGTACGGGTGCACCGGGTTGCCGAAGACCTTCGCGGTCACCCCCATCTCGACGACGATGCCGTGCCGCAGGATCAGCGTGCGATCCGAGATGTAGTTGCCGAGCGAGAGGTCGTGGGTCACGAAGAGGATGCCCAGGCCGCGCGCTTTCAGGTCGCCGAGCAGGTTGAGCACGTCGATGCGCGTGGACGCGTCCAGCATGCTGATGATCTCGTCCGCGACGAGGAACCTGATGTCGAGAATGAGCGCGCGCGCGATGAGGATGCGCTGCAGCTGGCCTCCGCTCAGCTGGTGGGGGTACTTGCCGAGCACCTCGGTCGTGTCCAGCCCCACCGCTTCGAGCGACGACTGCAGCCGCTCGCGCCATTCGCTGCGACCGAGGCCGTGCAGGTAGTTGGCGCGGATCATCTCGAACACCCTGTCGACCTTGAAGACGGGGTTGTACGAGCTGAAGGGATCCTGAAACACGCCCTGCACGTTGCCGTAGTAGGCGCGCAGCGCGCGCCGGCCGAGCCGCGCGACGTCCTGGCCCTCGAACACGATCGACCCGGAGGTGACGTCGGTCATGCGGAGGATCATCTTCCCCACCGTCGTCTTGCCGCTCCCACTCTCGCCGATGAGGGAGACGACCTCGCCTGGCTCCACGCGGAAGGTGACGTCGGCGACCGCGGTCAGCTGCATGCCGCCGAACGTGCCCGTCTTGTAGATCTTGGTGACGCCGTTGAGCTCGAGCATCAGGCGACCGCCTTCCAGCAGGCCACATAGCGGCCCGGCTCGATCTCCTCGAAAGGCGGCTCCTCGACGCATTTCTCGAAGGCGAGCGGGCAGCGGTCGCGGAACCTGCAGCCGCGGGGCGGATCGAGCAGCGAGGGGGGCCGTCCCGGAATGCCCGTCAGGCGCCGCTCCGCGAAGCGCACGCCGACTTCGGGAAGCGAGGCGATCAGGAGCCGCGTGTACGGGTGACGCGGGCTCTCGGTGATCTGCGCCGCAGTGCCCTTCTCTGCGAGCTTCCCCGCGTACATGATCAGGATCGTGTCGGCGATCTGGTAGAGGATCGACAGGTCGTGCGTGATCACGATCGTGCTCTTCACGAAGCCACGGTCGCGGAACTCGACGAGCATCTCGGCCACCGCCCGCTGCGTGGACACGTCGAGCGCGGAGGTGAGCTCGTCGGCGATCAGGAGCGACGGGTCGAGCAGCGTCGAGAGCACCATCACCACGCGCTGCTTCTGCCCGCCCGAGAGCTCGATGGGGTAGCGGCCGAGGATCGCCTCGTCGAGCCCGACGAGACCGAGGCGGCGCCGCAGCTCCGGAAGGGTCTCCTCGTAGCTGACGCCTCGAGAGTCGAGCAGCTCGTCGATCATGCGGCCGATCTTGCGAATCGGGTTGAGCGCGCTCATCGCGTACTGCGGGACGATCGACACCTCGCGGAAGCGGAACGGGTTCATCGCCTGGTTGTTCGCGATCGGCAGCTCCACCTCGTCCAGCTGGACCTTCCCCTCGATGTAGCGCATACGGCCGTCGAGCCTGATCAGGCTCTTGCCGAGCGTCGACTTGCCGCAGCCCGACTCGCCTGCGAGACCCATGATCTCGCCGTCGGCCACGGTGAAGGTGACGCCGTCGAGCGCCTTCACGTCCCCGCGCAGGGTGCGGTAGTACACCCTCAGGTTGTCGACGTCGAGGCTCACGATTTCCTCGCAGATGCCGGATCTGCAGCAGCAGATCCCGCATCGCGACAACCCCTGAAGCGGCCGCTGGCGCGGCCGGCCGCACTGCGACATCCGTGACGCGCCGACCGGCTCACGTTTCCCTCAGCTTGGGGTTGAACACCTCGTCGAGCCCGACGTTCATCACGTAGAGCCCGCCGACGATGGCGGTGATGCCGATGCCGGGCGGGATGAACCACCACCAGTAGCCGAGCTGGAGCGCCGCGTTGGAGACGGCGGTGTTCATCATCAGCCCGAGCGACATCACCTGGGAGGGGCCCAGCCCGAGGAAGTCGAGCGTGGCGGCGATCAGCACGGAGCCGCCGAAGAGGAGGATGAACGCGAGGAACAGGTAGGAGCTCATGTTCGGGGCGATCTCCCGCGCGATGACCTTCGCGGTCCCCTGTCCGGAGAGGCGTGCGAGGCTGACGAAGTCCCGCGAGGCGAGCGTGAAGGTCTGGGCGCGAATGGCGCGCGCCGCCCACGGCCACGAGGTGACGCCGATGAGCACCGCCTCCCCGAGCAGGCTGCCGACGTTGAGGTAGGCGGCGACGATGATGAGCACCGCCAGCGTCGGGATCACGAGGACGATGTTGGTGATCATGCTCAGGATCTCGTCGATGGCGCCGCCGCGGTAGCCGCTGACGAAGCCGATCACCATGGCGATGATGGCGGCGATGCACCCCGCGAACACGCCGACGAAGAAGCTCGAGCGCAGTCCGTAGACGAACTGGGAGTACACGTCCTGTCCCGCCCCCGTGGTGCCGAGCCAGTGGTCGCGCGACGGCGCCTCGCCGGTCGGATAGCCGAACTCGAAGGGCGTCGCGTCGGTCAGCCACGGGCCGACGATCGCGAGCACGAGGAAGAGCAGCACCACGGCGAGGCCGACCACGAGCTTGCGGTTGCGGAACGCGAAGTAGAGCGTCTCGTTTCGCTTGCGCTGACGCGGTGCGCCGACCTCGACCGTGGCGAGCGGAACCCCCGCCGCACCTGTGGCGACCGTCTCGGCGCGTGACTCGACGGAATCCACGGCTAGCCCCCCTGGATCCCGGTACGCGTGCGCGGGTCGACGATCACGTAGGCGATGTCGACGACGAAGTTGGCGACGAGCACGCCGATGATGATGAACAGGAAGAGGCCCTGCAGCAGGAAGTAGTCGCGGTTCTGGATGGCGGTGATGATGAGCGACCCCATCCCCGGGTAGCCGAACACGATCTCGGTCACGAGCGCGCCGCCCACGACCGCGCCGAGCGCCAGCGCCAGGCCGGACATCTGGGGCAGCACCGCGTTGCCGTAGGCGTACTTGCGCACGAGCTTGCTCGGCGCCCCGAGCGCCTGCAGGTAGTTCGCGTACTCGGCCTCGAGCTCGTAGATGATGAGGTTGCGCATGCCGATCGCCCAGCCCCCGAAGGCGACGAGGAAGAGCGTCAGGAAGGGGAGGAACCAGTGGCTCAGGAAGCTGCGCGCGAACTCGAGCGACCATTCGGGCTGCAGGGAGAAGTCGTAGGCGCCCGAGACGGGGAAGATGCTCGTCCGGAAGGCGAGGAAGTACACGAGCACGAGCGCGAGCCACATGTACGGCGTCGCGGTGAGCACGTACGCGACCGGCAGGACGGAGTTGTCGAGCGACTTGCGACGCGCCGCCATGGCGCCCACGCGGTTCCCCGCGATGTAGCTGAGCACGATGGCGGGGACGAGCAGGGCCAGCGTGTAGGGCAGCGCCTGCCAGATCAGCTCGTTCACGGTCGACCCGACGTAGGAGATGCTCGGCCCGAGGTCGCCGTGCAGCAGGCCCTGCCAGAACTGGAGGTACTGCTTCCAGAGGGGCTGGTCGAGCCCGAACGACTCGACGAAGAAGCCGTGCAGCTCCTGCGACGCGGTCGAGTTGACCTGAAAGCGCGAGATCAGGCCGTCGATCGGGTTGCCCGGCATGAGACGCGGGATCGCCCAGTCGATCGTCACCGCCACGACGAACGTGAGCAGGTAGATCGTGATCTTGCGGGCGAGGTATCGCTTCACGTCAGGCCGACCGGATGTGTGTCGCTCGTCGAGTGTAGAGGGAGCGTGGGCGCGTTACGGCACCGGCCGCTGCCCCTCATTCGGAGGGGCAGCGGCCGGAGACCGCGGTCGTGGATGATCGCGACCTACTTCTTCTTGAGGTTCGCGAGCGCGTCGATTCCCGTCATGTTGATGTAGCCGTTCCAGACGGACGGCGTGAACTGACGGTTGGTTCCCGCACGCGGGAAGTTCGTCCACACGCTCGTGTTGTACTGCGACCACATGCCGTTGTACCAGAGCGGGATCGCAGGCAGATCCTCGAGGATCACCTTCTGGATCTGCGAGTGGAGCTTCAACGCCTTCTTCACGTTGGTGGTCTTCACCTTGTTCAGCTGGAGCGTGAGCGACCAGGGCTTCGCGCCTGCCTCGGTGAAGCGTGCGAAGTTGGCGAACGTCTGCTGATCCGCGATCGGCAGGTGGAACAGGTAGTCGTAGTAGGTGTACGGCGTATTGCCGATCTGCTTCTCGTTGTTGATGACGAGGTCGAACCTGCCGGAGTTCCGCTCGTCGACCAGCCCGTTGAAGTCAGGATATGCCGGCGTGAGCCTGATGCCGGCGTCCTTCGTGCTGTCGGCGATGATCTGGATCGCGGTCATCCAGTCCGACCAACCGTTCGGGACGATGATCCTGAGGTTGATCGGCGACCCGTCCTTGTTCTCGACGAAGCCGTCGCCGTTGGTGTCTCTGTAGCCGGCACCGGCGAGCAACGCCTTCGCCCTCGCGACGCTGTAGGAGAAGCCGAGCTTCTTCGACTGCGCCTTGTCGATCCACTTGCTCCATGTGGGAAGGAGACCCGTCGGATCTGCCTTCGACACGATGTTGCCGTAGTCGGCGGTGACGATCCGGCCGACGTTGATCGACGTTGCGAGCGCGCGACGGAACACCTTGTCGTTCAGCGGCTTGTGCGTCGTGTTCGGCACGAGCCAGGCGGTGTTGGCCGCCAGCATGTACGGCGGCTTCGCGTAGTACGTCTGGATCTTGCCGCCGATCTGCTTGTCGACCCCGGGGAAGAAGTTGTTGCTGAGGTCGATCCTGTCCTGCAGGAAGTTCTGCAGCGACGCGGTGTTCGCCGTGTTGTGGATGTCCACGAGGTACTGCATCGGCATCCGCATGCCGAGGGCCTTGGTGGCCCACCAGCCGGCCCGCCGATTCCACTGCAGCGTGCCGGACGTGCCGGCGCCTGCTCCGTACTTGAACGGCCCCGTCCCGACCATCTTGGCGGGGTCGTCGGTGTTGCCCGTCGTGATGTCCGTGGCGCTGTAGCCGGACCAGATGTGCCTGGGCACGATCGGGATCGTGTACATGTTCGTATCCCAATCCTGGTAGTTCGGCACGCCCTTGAAGTTGAACGACACGACGTTGCCCTTCGTGGTGATGCCCGTCAGGCCCGTCTTCCACATGGTCGAGTACTGCGAGCCTTCGAGCTTGCCGGTCTCGAACGTGAACTTCACGTCCGCGGCGGTGAGGGGCCTACCGTCGTTCCACGTGACTCCCTGACGCACGGTCACCACGTAGCTCTTGCCAACCCACTTACCGTTGGTCGCGAGCCACGGAATGAACTTGTCCTGGAGCGGGTCGTAGCGGAACAGGGTCTCGTAGAGCAGCCCCACCACGCCCGTGGCGTAATTCGGCCTGAGCGGGTTGAAGTTGCTGAACGGGCCCCACGCCGTGCCCGACGTGTACAGCGTGCTTCCGCGCGGCAACGCGCTCACGCTGTTGTTCTGCGCACCCGCCCCTGACGTCAGGAACCCGACCGCCAGTGCTGCGGCGAGGGTCATCACGCCGAAGGCGACGGCAGCCCTTTTCCTAGCTGTTGACATCTTCCTCTACTCCTCCTCTCGGTGCGCCGTCCCCTCGGCGGGGCTGCGGCACAACTCCGACAGTCCTTCGTTGCGTGACGCACAACCTTGAATACCGCGCGGCCTCCCAGCGGCCAAGCGTGTTGCCACGTATCCCGGAAACGGGAAAACCCGTACTCGGGGGTTCGCGAGGCGACGGCGTCAGACCCTGGCATCCCTCCCTTCCGCCGGAGCGGCGACGGGCTGCGGGGCGGCGAGCGCCGCCTCCGGGATGCCCGCGAGCCCGGCGTCCTCTCGCCGTACGGCTGCGACGCCGAACGGCTCGAGCGTCAGCTGCTCCGTCTCCAGGCGCAGCTGCACGCCGTCCGCGAGGACAGGATCGACGACGAGGGTGTGCTCCGAGCAGTTGACGAACAGGGTCGTCTCCACGGCTCCGCTGCGCACGGCGCCCACGAGCACTCGCGGGTCGAGGACGCGAACCGGTCGGGCGACGCCGGCGGCGGCGGCAAGCGCCCCGTAGAGGCACCAGGTGCTTTCCGGGTTGGCCGAGGGCGTGCGCGCGGCCATGTGCTCCAGCGGGTAGGTGCACAGGATCGTCTGGCCGGCGCCGAGCGAGTTCCGCAGGAGGGCGGGGCGGCCGTGGCCGTCGACGGCGACGACCTCTGCGCCGGCGGGCTCGACCGGCAGGTAGGCACGGGCGCTCGGCTCGCCTGCGACCGCGAAGGAAAGGCGTGTCCCGGCGGCGAGGTCGCCCAGGTCGGCGACGAACTCGAGCTCGACCTCGTCGCCGTCGATGCGGTCGGTGAGGCCGTAGCGCAGGTGGTGCCGCGCTCCGAAGATCTCGTCCAGCCACGAGAGCCACGGCCCCCGCTGGTTCGTCGTGGAGCCGGCGAAGTACGACAGGTACACCGTTCCGCCGGTGCGCGCCAGGTCCCGCAGCCGATCGATCCCGGGGGCAGTGAGGAGCTTCGCCGACGGCGCGAGGTAGAGCCGGGCCGTCGCGGGGATGCCGTCGCGCTCGCGAACGAGCGCGACCGGGAGGTCGGCCTCGCGAGCGGCGACGTACGCCTGGAAGAGGTTGTCGCGGATGTCCTGGCGGTAGGCAGGGCTCGTGAAGGGGAGCACGCGCTCGAAGTGCTCCGGGACGACGATCACGGCGTCGCCCTTGACGGGCTCCCACCCGCTCGCCGAGAGCTCGCGCACGAGCTTGCCGAACGAGGCGAGCGCCCGCAACTGCTCCTTCGGACGCCCGTCGCGGTCGGTGAGCCCGAAGTGGACCTCGAAGACGTGGTGGCGGTAGGGGTCCTCGTGCCGGATGTCGTCGTAGTCGCAGTTGTTCCACGCGATCCAGCCGCGAGCTCCTGCGAGGAGGGTGGTATGGAGGACCTGGCGGTAGTAGGCCGCGGCGTGCTCGTCGGAGGCGAAGTCCGAGCTGACGCCGAACTCCTCGAGCACCACCGGCTTGCCGAAGCCGCCGGCGAGCTCGCAGGTGAACGCCGCCGTCAGCATCTGGCGCACCTGGTCGTCCTGCATGGGGTAGGAGTGCGGCCCCACGAAGTCGACGAGCGGAGCGAGCGTGCGCAGCGAGTAGCCGTTGTCGGCGCCGGACATCTCGACGCCCCAGGCGCCGTCGCCGACCGAGATCGGCTGCCTCGCGCCGGCAGAGCGAACGGCCTGGATCAAGATCCGCGCCCACGCCCCGATCTCCTCCGCCGCCGCCGGACCGCCGTAGAGCGGCATCTCGTTGGACAGGAGCCACCCGACGACGGCGGGATGCCCGCCGAAGCGCCGCGCCAGCTCGGCCGCGAGCCAGGCCTGTTGCGAGACGAGCCAGACGTCGCGGTAGAGGTCGCGCCCGTGCCGCCACGCGGGGTCCCAGTTCTCGCCGGACATGTGGCCGACGATGAAGGTGGGGATGGTGCCCAGCCCGACCTCGAGGTGGGCGTCGAGGAAGTCGGCGAAGCGCTCCGCCACCTCCTCGTCGAGCCGCTCGGGCTCCGGCACGAAGTCGGGCCAGAAGCAGAACGAGCGCGTCACGGTGAGGCCGTGCGCCTGCAGCACGGCGAGCTCCTCGCGCACGACAGCCGCGTCGTAGCGCGTCCACATGCGCGGCCCGCCCGTCCGCGACCAGAAGTTGGCGCCCAGCCAGGGGATCTCGCTCCCGCCCTGGGGCATCCCGTCTGCGAGCCGCGCGGCCGTCATCGCGTCACGAGACAGCGCCGCCCGCACCGGGGCCGGCCTCGGCACCCGATCTTCACGCCATGGAGTCCACCACTTATCCGGTTAAGTGTCAAGGTGTAACTTGAACGGTTAAGGAACCCACGCGGGGCTCCGGGCCTACGCGCCGCGCGCTGCGCGCGCGTCGCCGGGAGCGGGTCCCGTGCTCCCGCGCGGCGTCAGCTCGGCGCGGGGGGCCTCGACGTCGCCCGAGGAGGTCCCGTGATCGTCGATCGCGGCGAGCAGCTGACGGCATGCGAGCGACCCGTAGGAGGGGATGTCGCGGCTGAGCGTCGTCAGCGGCGGGTGGACGACCTGGCAGAGGAGCGAGTCGTCCCAGGCCACGATGGAGACGTCGCCCGGGACCGCGAACCCCATCTGCTGCGCCACGCCGAGACCTGTCACGGCCAGCACGTCGCTGTCGTAGGCGATCGCCGTCGGGGGCTCCGGGTCGGAGAGCAGCTGCCGCGTCGCGCGCGCGCTGCTCTCGGGCGTGTAGTCGGTGGAGACGACGCGTCCGGAGAGCTCGAGCTCGCGCGTCGCGTCGTAGAACGCCTTCGAGCGGGAGCTCGAGTGGACGAAGCCGGGGACGCCCTCGACCCTGGCGACGCGGACGTGCCCGAGCGCAGCCAGGTAGCGCACGAGCTCCACGACGGCGGCCCGCTCGTCGTGCCAGACGGAGGGCAAAGCGCCGCCCTCCAGCGGCCCGCCGACGATGACGGCGGGAAGCCCGAGGCGCTGCAGCTCCTCCGTGCGCGGGTCGTTCACGCGGAGGTCGACGACGAGCACGCCGTCGACGCGGCGCTCCGCCCACCAGCGCCGGTAGATCGCCACCTCGCTGTCGACGTCCGACGCGAGCTGCAGCGTCAACGCGACCGAACGGGAGGACAGCTCCGCCTCCACGCCGGCGAGGAACTCGGGGAAGAAGGCTTCGATCGCGAGCGTCCGGGCGGGCCTCGCGAGCACCAGGCCACACGCGTCGGCGCGCGCAGCCGAGAGCGACCGAGCAGCGCGGTGCGGGTGCCAGCCGAGCTCGTCGGCGATGCGCAGGATGCGCGCCCGCGTCTCCTTCGAGAGCCCGGGCCGTCCGTTCAGCGCGTACGAGACCGCGCCCTTCGAGACACCGGCCTTCTCGGCGATGTCGTTGATCGTTACGCGCCGGCCCGCACCTGCCTTCGTGGCCACGTCAGCCTCCCACCGTCACCGGCGCGCCCGCGCCGGGCGCCAACGCTAGCAGTGCCTGCTGCCGTCCCCTGCGCGTGAGAGCGCAATGCGGTGACATCGAGCGTCGTCTCCTTTACCGGTTAAGCACTCTGCGTAGACGAGAGGTTACTTGAACGGTCAAGCGCGTGCACGCCGCCCTCGCTTCTGCGGCCGCGCGAGACGCAAACGCGATAGAACGCGGGCGTGGCCCATCTCCACGCCGTCGACGCCGTCGCGCAGATCTTCCACGCCATCCCGGACCTGGCGACGCCGGCCGAGGTGGAGTCCTCGCTACGTCGAATCCTGGACGACCCGGCACTCGAGCTGTACTGGTGGGACTGGGAGCACGAGGGCTACGTCGACGTGGACGGCGTGCCGAGCGACGTGGCCGCCACCGAGGGGCGGGTGGTGACGTTCGTCGGGTACGAGAGCCGCCGGATCGGCGCGCTCGTGCACGATCCGCGCCTGCTCGAGGATGCCAGCTTCCTCGAGACGTTCGTGCCGACGATGCGCATCGCCATGGAGCGCGACCGGCTCCATCGCGACCTCATGGCGAAGCTCGACCAGTTGCGGGCGTCGCGGCAGCGCATCGTCGCCGCGGCCGAGGAGGAGCGGCGCAGGCTGGAGCGGAACCTGCACGACGGTGCACAGCAGCGTCTCGTCGTCTCGCTGCTCGCCCTCCGCCGGCTGGAGGAGCTCGTGCGGGAGAACGACGAGCTCGCGCCGATCGTCCTGGCCGCGTCGCAGGAGCTCGAAGGCGCGGTGGAGGACCTGCGCGAGCTCGCTCGCGGGCTCCACCCGCCGCTCCTCCGCCGGCACGGCCTGGCTGCCGCGGTCCGCGCCGCCGCCGCGCGCACGACGCTGCCGGTCGAGCTCGAGCTCGGAGTCGGGGAAGGCCTCCTCCCGCCGGCCGTCGAGGCGGCGGTGTACTACGTCTGCGCCGAGGCGCTCACGAACGCCGTCAAGCATGCCGGCGCCACGCGGGTGTGGATCGTCATCGCCCACTCCGACGCGATCCTGACCGTCGAGCTCCGCGACGACGGATCGGGCGGAGCGAGCGGGGAGGGCGCCGAGGGGACGGGGCTGGGCGGCCTCCGCGATCGCGTCGAGGCGCTCGACGGGACGCTCACGATCGACAGCCCGCCCGGCCGCGGCACACGACTCGTGGCCACGTTCCCTCTAAGTAGCCTGCGCAGCCCGGAATCCGCTCGCGCGGATTCCGGACGCGCAAACCCCTGAAGCCGTCCGCTGCGCGGCCGGACGCCACGGATTTCACATCAGACCTCTCGGTCGACGCCGACACGACGTCAGGCCCCGAGAGGGCTGCCGCCCGGGCTCTCCACAGGCTCCTCGACCAGCCCGAGCCGGCGTGCCAGCACACCGGCGGTCGTCGCCTGCAGGAGCAGCGTGACGACGATGGCGAGCGCGACGAGCGACACGATCAGCTCGGCGCCGTCGATCTCGCGGGCGAGCAGCAGGCTCGCCACGGCCGCGGGCACGGCACCCGTCTCGCGGCACCACGACATGAAGACGAGCTCGTTCCGCTGCCAGCGTCCGCGCCGGTCGGGCAAGAGGGAGAGGTAGACGGTGAGCGGCCGCGCGACGAGGATGAACACCGCCATCACGAGGAGGCCTCCCCAGAAGTTGTCCCACATGGCGTCGAAGGGGAGATTGATGCCGAGCGTGACGAAGACCAGCAGGACCGCCATCTCCGAGGTCTGCCGCATGTAGGAGGAGAGAGCCCGCTCGTGCTCCTCGCGGCGGTCGGCGCCGTAGAGGTCGACGTTCCCGGCCACGAGGCCCATCACGAACGCGGCGAGGTAGGCGGAGCCGCCGAGCTCCTCGGTCGTCGCGTAGGCGAGGGCCAGGAGCCCGAGCACGGCCATCGCCGGCGACTCCCGCCAGATGCCGACCGCGCGCGCGGAGAGCATCGCCGAGAGCACCAGGCCGCCCGCGATGCCGAGAACCGCGCCGAAGGCGAGGCTCTTGGAGAAGTCGCCGAGCAGGCCTCCGGTGGAGATGTCGCCGGAGGCGACGACGCCGGCCACCGTCAGCGCGAGCACCGTGCTCGAGGGATCGTTGAAGGCGGACTCGGCGATCAGGGTCTGCGCCACCTTGGGTCGCAGCCCGAGGCGGTCGAAGAGGGGCACGAGGATGGCGGGGTCCGTGGCGGCGAGCACGGCGCCCGCGAGGAGCGCGACCGAGAAGGGAACGGAGAAGACGGGCCAGACGACGAGGGCGACGACGAGCGCCGTGAGCGCCATCCCGGGGAGGACGAGCACGCCGAGGCCCACGGCCGTCTGCGAGATGACCCGCAGCGACGTATCGAGTCCGCCGTGGAACAGGATCAGCGAGACCCCGAACGTGAAGACGAGCTCGGCGCCCAGGTCGGTCACGGGATTGCTGACCCAGCCGAGCGCGGAGGGGCCGACGAGCGCGCCGGCGGCGACCATCACGATCATGTTCGGCAGCCGCAGGAGCGCCGCGACCGGGATCGCCGCGAGGCCCGCGGCGACGATCAGTCCGACGTCGCGCAGCACCTCCTGGGCGTCCATCGGAGGAGCCTACGCCGGGCGCCGGGCCTCCGCCCGGGGGAGGGGGCTGGGGATCCGGGGGGTGGATCCCCAGCTCGCTCGAGCGGTGGCCTAGCCGCTCTTGAACCGGCGCATGCACTCCTGCAGGTCGGCCTTCGTGCTCCTCCCGCGGTCGACCGTGACCGTGGCCGTCTGCAGCACCGTGCCGTCGGGCCGCTCGCAGGAGAGCGAGTAGCTCTCCGCGACGTTGCCGCCGGAGACCTCCTCGCCCACCATGCCGAACAGGGAGGCCGTGACCGTGAACGACGTCGTGGCCGAGGCGTAGTTGATCGCCCGCACGACGTAGTTCCCCGGCTCCGGCAGCTCGATCAGCGCCTCTTCCTTGGAGAGGACGAACTCGCCCGAGCTCCCCACTTCCACGAGCGATCCGTCCGGGTTGACGAAGTAGACCTCGAGATCGAGGTCGTCGGGGGTCGGCCAGTCGAGGTTGACCTTGAGGGCGCCGACGCCGGACTCGGGCATGGAGAACGGGACGTCGACGTGATCGCCGGGCAGCCACACGACGGCTGTCCGCGCGATCGTCTCCTGACGGGACGGCTCGCTCGCCAGCAGGCGGACGCGGTGCTCCATCACCTCGGGCCGGGTGGACGGGTTGACGTGCCACGTGTACTTGTTGCCCGCAGGGACGACGAGCGTCGACTCGAGGCGGTCGGCGATCATGCGCGGGTTGCCGAATCCGTCGACCTGCGAGGTCTTCGTCGGGAACTGCTTGATCAGCCGCAGCACGGCGCCCGCCGGCGCCTTGCCCGAGACGACGGCATGGTGACGCGGATTGGCGGCGTTCTCCAGGGCGAGGAGGAAGGCCTCGCGGTTGCCCTTGCCGGTGTAGATGCCGGCCCCGAGGTACTCGTCGATCATCTCGGGATACGGCGGATGGAACTCGTCGGGCCCGATCTCGAACGTGTAGCCGTAGCCGCCCGTGGCGTTGTACGACCAGTCCTCCGTCGTGCCGGTGGTGTCGTAGAGCTGCCAGCCGTGGATGTTGCGGTAGCCGTTCTGGGCCGCCATGCGGGCGCCGAGCTCCTTCATCGCCGCCTCGTCGACGGTCTCGCCCGCGGCGCGGATTCCGGGCGGGCGCAGGACGAGGTTGCTGAAGGTGTGGTTGGTGACGAGCGTCGTCACGTGCCGCGACGAGATGAGCTCGCGGACGGCCTGCGTCTCCGGCTCGGAGAACGGCTCCGCGCCGCGGTAGGTCGGGTCGGCGAAGAGATCGGAGGCGCCGGGGCCGCCCCAGAGGCCGCCGTAGTTGCGGTTGAGGTCGACGCCCGCGCCGTAGCCGCCGGGGCTCGTCACCTCGCAGGCGCCCGACGGCGTGGTCTGACCGTCGGCGATGCGGCAGTTCTTGCGCTTGTACGCGTTGCCCGGGTTTCCGAGGATCGTCACCTGGCCGCCGTTGTCGACCTCGCGGACGTCGACGAGGTCGCCCCACTTCCGCGACTGCTCGAAGCCGTCCACATTGACGACCGGAACGACGATCACACGCGCCTTCTTGAGCAGGTCCGTGATGCGCTTGCTGTGCCCGAAGTTCTTCACGAGGTCGAAGGCGAACTCGATCGAGTGCTCGCCCGACGGCCACTCCCGCGCGTGGTGCAGGCCGAGCATGAGGAAGACCGGCTTGCCGTCGGAGGCCGACGCGACGTTGTCCGTGATCTCGACGCCGAGGATCTCGCGTCCCTCGAGCGACCTGCGGTTGAGCGCGAAGAGACGCACGAGGCTCGGATGGAGCGCCGCCAGCGTGCGCAGGTCGGCGTTGTACTGGGCCAGCGTCCGGTAGGTGTCGCGGCCGGACGGCAGCGGGGAGAGCTCGGTCGACGCCGCATACGCCTGGTTGACGCGGTTGTTCTGGACCTCGCGGACGGCGAGGTCGGGGACGCTGACCGTCCAGGTGAACCCGCCCGCCGCGAGCTGACCGGCGTCGGCGGCCGAGTGGAGCACCACCTCGACGTAGGCCTGCTCCCCGTGCTCGGTGAGGTCGAGCCCGAGCCCGGAGAGGCGGTCGCGATCGGCCGCCGACGGGACGTTCACGCGAACGAGCTGGACGGGGAAGGGCTCGTCGGGCGCGGCCGAGGCCAGCGCGGCCTGGAAACCGAAGGCGCCCACGAGGCAGGCCAGGAGCACCAGGACGGGGCGCACGGGACTGCTGCATCGCGATCTCACGTCGGGGACCTCCTCCTCTTTCGCCATTAGTCACCACCTGACGTGGTTGCGCTGAGGTGTATAGCAACCACTGATCGGGGTGTCAACCGGCATATGACGACGCGTCCGAGGGCCGACGCAACGCGCGCGTAACACGACGTCAACGGCCCCGCAACGACCGCTTACGCGTGCCTCACGAGTGCCGCGTACCTGTTCTCGACAACCTCTCTTCCCACAGGAGGCACCGTGGCCATCCGCCGTCCACTCCTACCGGCAGCGCTCCTCTCGCTTCTCGGCGCGCTCGCGTTCTCGGGTGTCGCCCGCGCCGAGCTCGTCACCGCGCGGGACGACGCCGGCCGGCCGATCACGTTCGACGTTCGCGACGCCGACGCGGACGTGGGCTGGTTCGCGTCCATCCTCCGCCGCACCGCCCACGGCGACGAGATCTCGCGCGTGCGGATCCGGATCGTGTCACCCTCGGCGCTGCCCGGCGCCTGCGGCCGCAGCGCGGCCGGCTGCTACAACGGCGGCCGCTCGGGCGGCACCATCGTGCTGCCCTCGACGCAAGGGCCGGGCACGGCCCACACGCTGCTGCACGAGTACGGCCACCACGTCGACGCCGCGACGGGCGTCCCCGGCGTTCCCGAGCCGAACGGCACGGCGTCCTGGTGGCGTGCGAGGGAGATGGAGCGCCACGTCGCCGAGGGTCGGGTGGCCCGCGACTATTCCCTCGGCTGGAGCCACGCGATCGGCGAGATCTTCGCGGAGGACTACGCTCAGCTGCACGTCCAGTACCCGTACAAGATCGGGTGGCTCTCGCCGCCTGGCCCGATCGTCACGGCGGCGTTGCGGGCCGACCTCACCGGTGTGCCGGCCAGGCCGGCGCCCTCCCCGCCCCTCGAGATCGTCCGCCGCGGCGTGCTTGCCGCCGGGCAGACGCGCACCCTCCCGTTCGGCCTGCTCGGGCCCGGGCGGCGCGTGACGTTCACCGTCACCCTCACCCCCGCCTCGGGCGCCACGGTGCGGGCACGGGCATCGGTGCGCTGCGGCTCGAGGGCGTTCGCCAAGGTGATCACGCGCCCAGGGCGTCCGGTCACGATCGACCGCGCGGGCCTCGGCCCCGCCCGCTGCGAGGTCGCCCTGAGGAGCACGTCGGGGACGGCGCAGGCCTACGCGGCGCGGCTGCGGCTCGCCGTACGGGCATGAGGGTCTCCTCGGGGGCGCGCAGGGGCGAGCG
>DATBIN010000038.1:0-5029 GCA_036556925.1 Gaiella sp. | reverse complement strand
TCGATCGCCTTCTGCCACGACCTCGGGCTCGACTACGTGAGCTGCTCGCCGTACCGGGTCCCGCTCGCCCGTCTCGCCGCTGCGCAGGCCGCCCTCGCCGAGTCCGGCGTCAAGGCCGTCGCGGTCGGCGGGTGATCCGGGATGGTCGCGCGTCAGGCGTAGCCGCGCACGCGCAGGTACGCGACGAGCACGCTGCCGGCCAGGATCCCGACGAGGCCGAGCACGGTCACCGCGTCGATCCTCGAGTAGGCCGGGTGGCCGCGGGAGAAGTGCATGAGCGCCAGCACGGCGAGCATCCCGCCCGCGAGCCCGCCCAGGTGACCGCCCAGCGAGATGTTCGAGAGGAAGAGCGAGAGCGCGAGGTTCAGGACGATCACGCCGAGGGCCGCGCCGCCGAACACGGCGATCCCGCGGCGCTCGAGGATGAAGCCCGCGCCGAGGATCCCGAAGACCGCGCCGGACGCGCCGACCGTGAAGACGTCCGGCGAGAGCAGGAGCGCCCCGGCCGCGCCGGCGACGAGCGAGAGAGCGTAGACGACGAGGAACCGGGCCCGTCCGAGCAGCGCCTCGAGCGGCCCGCCGAACCACCAGAGCATCAGCATGTTGAAGCCGATGTGGATCAGGTTCACGTGCAGGAACCCGGAGGTGATCATGCGGTACCACTCGCCGTCCGCGACCGCGGGGCCGTAGAGGGCGCCGCGCAGAAAGGCCTCGCTCCGGGCCGCGTCCGTCGCCCCGCCCTGCGCGACCTCCAGGAGGAAGACCGCGACGTTCACGGCGATCAGCGTCTTCGTGACGATCAGGCCGCCGCCCTCGCCGGCCGCCGCCCGCGCCCGCTTGGTCGCGCCGCGCACGCCGGTCGCCTGGCCGGCGCACTCGGGGCACTTGATGCCCACGGCGGTCTGGACCATGCAGTCCGTGCAGATCGGGCGGTCGCAGTTCGAGCAGGAGACGAGCGTCTCGCGGCCCGGGTGCCGGTAGCAGACCTTGGTCTGCTCGGTCGTTGCCATGCGCCGATCGTATCGGCGCCCTGTAACGTCACGCGCCGTGCGCGTCCACGTTGCCTTCACGCCGTCGGAGGCCGCCGCGGCCCCGACCGGGATCGTCGTCGACGTCCTCCGGGCCACGTCCACGATCGCCCAGGCGCTCGCCTCCGGGCACGAGAAGGTGCTCTGCTGCGCGGAGATCGAGGAGGCGGAGTCCCTCCGCTCGAGCGAGGGTCACGGCGTGCTCGCCGGCGAGCGGAAGTGCGTCCGCATCCCGGGCTTCGACCGCGGGAACTCGCCGAGCGAGTTCGCGGACGGCGACGGCGAGACGGTCATCCTCACGACCACGAACGGCACGCGGGCGCTCGTGACCGCGACGCTCGCGTGCGAGCGGGTCCTCGCGGCGAGCCTCCTCAACCTCCACGCGGTCGTGGCGGCGGCGCGCGACGGAGGCGGTGACGTGGCCGTCTTCTGCGCCGGGGTGAAGGGCGAGTTCGCCATGGACGACGCCTACGTGGCCGGGCGGATCGTCGAGCTGCTCGCCGGCGACGGGACGGACGCGGCCGCCGCGGCGGTGCGGCTCACGTCGTCGTTCGCGTCCGCGGAGGAGGGCCTGCGGGCGAGCCAGAGCGCCCGCAACCTCGTGAACGCCGGGCTCGAGGACGACATCGCCTGGTGCGCGCGCGAGAGCGTGCTCGACGTCGTCCCGCGGGTCGTCGGGGCCCACGGCCCGGCCGTCGAGCTGCGCGCGTAGGGGCGAGGCACCTCGCCCGAGCCGGCTAGCCCCGGGCGCTGCGGAAGCCGGCGATCGCCACGGGGATCGTCGCGAGGAACGCGAACAGCGAGACCACGACGACCGAGGGGATCCTGGCGGTCTCGGTGGCGCTCGGACCCGTGGTCACGATGTCGGGTCCGTAGATCCCGGTGAACAGCACCGCCAGCCAGATCACGGCGATCGTGGCCGCCGCGTACGCGTGCCGGAGCTCGAGCCGCGCGGCAAGGGTGTCCTCCCGCCGGAGCGGCTGCATCGGGAGCGGAGCGGTGGTCATGGCTCCTCCTTTCGTCGCCCGAAGCGTCCCATGTGCCGGCGCGCGCGCCATCGGGCCGAACCCGCACGCCGTCTGCCCGGAACTACCGACGCCGCCGGGCCGTAGGGGCGAGGCATGCCTCGCCCGCGTCCTGCGACAGCGCTACCGGTTGTGGTTCACGACCTCGACGTTGGCGCCGTCTGGGTCGAGGACGAAGGCCGCGTAGTAACCCTCGTGGTAGACGGGCCGCTCGCCGGGCGGGCCGTTGTCGCGGTAGCCGGCCGCGAGCGCGTCGCGGTGGAAGGCGTCCACGGCCGCGTTCTCCCCGGCGGGGAAGGCCATGTGCAGGCCCTCGGTCGGCTGGGCGCCCTCGACGACGGAGAACGACGCGCGCTCGCCGACGAACTGCACGCGGTGCCCGACGTCGGTCTTCAGCCCGAACCCGCCGTGCGGTGCGACGAGCTCGTAGAAGCGGCGCGACTCGACGACGTCCCGCACGCGGATCCAGAGGTGGTCGACGCCCCGGCCGACCATCGCGCCGTGGTGGACGGCCTCGACCGAGTTCCCATCCGGGTCGAGGAGGAACGCGCCGTAGTAGTCGTCGCGGTAGACCGGCCGCGGGCCGGGCGCGCCGTCGCTCCAGTAGCCCGCCTCGATCCCGGTGCGGTGGAAGGCGTCGACGTGGTCGCGCGAAGGCGCGACGAAGCCGACGTGCAGGCGCCGGGTGACGGGCTTCTCCCCGCCGGCCTCGGCAAGCGAGAAGTCGCCCCACTCGACGAACCACTCGTCCGCGTACGTCTTCTCGATCCCGAGGACGGGGAGGACGGTGTCGAAGAAGCGCTCGGACGCCTCGCGATCCGAGGCCCGAATCGTCACGTGGTCGAACACGCGACGACTATGCCAGCCGCGTCTCGACCGCGGCGCGCCGGACGGCCACGGTCAGAGCGCGACGCGGTCGAGCAGGACGCTCGAGCTCGACTGGCCGAACCGGCCGTACCCCCAGAAGTCCGCGCGGATCCGGTGCTGGTGGCCCGCGACCTTCCAGCGGACGAAGCAGCGGGCCACGCCGTTCACGACCGCGACGGAGCCGCAGCCCTTGATCGTCTTCCCGCGGTCGGTGAAGTGCACCTGGCCGCCGCCGGGTCTCGGGCTCACGCGGGCCGTGTAGCGCACGAGCTGCCCGACGTGGGCGGGATGGCGGTTCGTCGTGAGCACCGTGGCCGTCGCGGCCCCGCCGTACCCGAGGACGTAGGACGGCCGGGTGTGGGCGTGCTGTCCGCCGTCGCCGAGCTCGCCCTGCCTGTCGGCTCCCCAGCACAGCACCTCGCCCGAGCCGGCGAGCGCGCACGTGTGGTTCCAGCCGAGCGCCACGTGCTCTATGCCGGTGAGCCCGGGCACGGCAGCCGGGTCGTGGCGATGCGGGAAGGGCTTCTTGTGCTCGCCCGGCCGGTGCGATCCGAGCTCGCCCCAGAAGTTCGAGCCCCAGCAGCGGACGCCGCCGCCCGCGAGGACCGCGCACGCGTGTCCGGAGCCCGTGCGGAGCTCGTCGACCCCGCTCGCGAGGCCGACGACGTTCTTCGCGGTCGCCGACGTCCCGTGGGAGCTGCCGCCCGCCCCGAGCTGCCCGCCGTTGTTCAGGCCGAGGCACGACGCGCCGCCGGTCGCGGTGAGGGCGCACGTGAAACCGAAGCCGACGTCCACGTGCGCGAGTCCGGTCGGGAGCTCGTCCGCCGCCGTGGGCACGTGCCGCTCCACCGTGGTGCCGTCGCCAACCTGGTAGTAGGCGTTGTGGCCCCAGCACTCCGCGTCTCCCGTGACGAGCCGGGCGCAGACGTTGAAGTAGTTGAGGTCGAGCGCCACCACGTCGTCCGAGAAGCCGGCGATCGTCACCGGCGTGTTGTGATACAGGGTCGGCCCTCCGCCGACCTGGCCCCGGCTGTTCTCGCCCCAGCACTTGACGACGCCCGTGTCCAGGAGCGCGCAGGTGTTGATGCCGCCCGCGAAGATCGCGGCGACCCCGCTCGTCAGTCCGCTCACGTTCACCGGCGCGTGCCGCTCGACGAAGGTGCCGTCGCCGAGCTCGCCGATGCTGTTGTCGCCCCAGCACTTGACCCCACCGCCCGTGGTGAGGGCGCAGCTGTGGGCCGATCCGGTGGCGATCTGCACCACGCCGCTCGATAGCCCCGAGACGGTCACCGGCTTGCGACGGCGCGTGGCCGCCGATCCATCCCCGAGCTGCCCGGCGTTGTTGTAGCCCCAGCACTGGACGCCGCCTGCGCTCGTGAGAACGCACGTGTGGCTGACGCCGGCGTCGATCTGGACCGCCTGCGCACCGGAGGCCGTGGGCACGAGGCACGCAGCCGCGAACGCTCCTGCAAGTGCTGCAAGCCCCCGCCGCATGGGACGTGCCGCCATGGCTCTCCCTCGATGCCCTCGAGTCGGGTGATCGTAGTTCCTCGCGACCCCGATGCCTAGCCGCGATTCGCTTGCAGGGGAACATCTGTTCGTGTAGAACATGTGTTCCCATGGTCGCATGTCTCTCCATCCCGGTCTTCGCGCTGCGGGCCGCGCTCAGAGGGCGGCCCGAGCTCCGGAGGCGGCCCGTGGCGCTCGCGCCCGAGCCGGGGGCCCAGCCGCTCGTCGGCGCGTGCAACGCGGTCGCGGAGGGAGAGGGCATCCGGGCGGGGATGCGCCTGTCCGAGGCGCTGGCCACCTGCCCCGGCCTCGTGCTCGTGGAAGCGGACGAGGCCGGGGCGGAGGAGGCCTGGGAGGCCGTCCTCCGCCGGCTCGAGGGCGCCGGGTTCGCGGTCGAGGCCGCGCACGAGGGCTGCGTGTACTTCGAGACGAAGGGGCTCGAGCGGCTCGCGGGCGGGCTCGAGGCCGCGCTCAGGCGGGCGCTCGAGGCGGTCGGCTCCGAGTGGCAGCCGCGGATCGGCGCCGGCACGCGGCGCTTCACTGCGCTCGCGGCCGCGACCGTGGCGCCGCCGAACCGGATTCTCGTCGTGGACGACGACG
>DATBIN010000037.1:0-24465 GCA_036556925.1 Gaiella sp. | reverse complement strand
GCCCCGCGGCCGGAGGCATGATGCGCTTCGGCATCCCGCGCTACCGGCTGCCGCGCGACGTCCTCGACGCCGAGATCCAGCGCATCCTCGACATGGGCGTCGAGCTGGAGCTCGACCACGCCGTGCACGACCTCGAGGCGGAGATGGACGGCTTCGACGCCGCCTTCCTCGCCGTCGGCGCGCACATCGGCAAGCGCGCCTACCTCCCGGCCGGATCGGCCGCCAAGGTGCTCGACGCCGTCTCGCTCCTGCGCAGCATGGAGGGCGAGGAAGCACCCCTCCTCGGCCGTAAGGTCGTCGTCTACGGAGGCGGGAACACCGCCATGGACGCGGCCCGCACGGCCAAGCGGCTGGGCGCCGAGGAGGCGATCGTCGTCTACCGGCGCACCCGCGACCGGATGCCCGCGCACGACTTCGAGGTCGAGGAGGCGGAGCAGGAAGGCGTGCTCATGAAGTGGCTCTCGACCGTCAAGCGCGCCGACAGCGGCGTCCTCGTCCTGGAGCGGATGGAGCTCGACGAGACCGGCTTCCCGCAGCCGACGGGCGAGCTGCAGGAGCTGGCCGCCGACTCGCTCGTGCTCGCACTCGGGCAGGAGTCCGATCTCTCGCTGCTCGACGGCGTGCCGGGCCTCGAGGTCGAGGACGGCGTGGTCGCCGTGGGCCCGGACCTGATGACCGGGTATGCGGGGATCTTCGCCGGTGGCGACATGGTGCCCGCCGAGCGCACGGTCACCATCGCGATCGGCCACGGGAAGCGGGCGGCGCGGAGCATCGACGCCTGGCTGCGCGGCCGCGCGCACGAGGCCCCGCCCGAGCCTGTCCTCGCGGACTTCGAGCGCCTCAACACCTGGTACTACACAGATGCGTCGCGCACCGTGCGCCCGATGCTCGAGCTCGCCCGCAGGCGCTCGACCTTCGAGGAGGTCGTCGGCGGCCTCGACGAGACGAACGCGCTCTTCGAGGCGCGGCGGTGCCTGTCGTGCGGGAACTGCTTCTCCTGCGACAACTGCTTCGGCGTCTGCCCGGACAACGCCGTGATCAAGCTCGCCGACCCGGACGAGCCGTACCGCTTCGACTACGACTACTGCAAGGGGTGCGGCATCTGCGCCGCCGAGTGCCCGTGCGGAGCCATCGAGATGGTCCCCGAGGAGATCTGAGGGATCCGACCGCCGGTCTCGCGGTGGAGGAGGGTGTCCCCACTACGATCGTGACGTGATGCCGGTGCCGGCGATCGAGGCTGTCGGCCTCTCGAAGACGTACCGCGGCGGCGTGGAGGCGCTCGTCGGGCTCGATCTCCGTGTCGAGCACGGCGAGGTGTTCGGCTTCCTGGGCCCGAACGGCGCCGGCAAGAGCACGACGATCAGACTGCTGCTGGACCTCATCCGCCCCACGGCCGGCACGGCCACGCTGCTCGGGCTCGACAGCCGCACGGCGGGGATCGAGGCGCGCCGCCGCATCGGCTACGTGCCCGGAGACCTGCGCCTCTACGACCGGCTCACCGGCCGGCGCCAGCTCGACTCGCTCGCCCGGCTCAGGGGCTTTGCCGACGATGCGCGGCGCGACGCTCTCGTGGCAAGGTTCGACGTGCCGCTCGACCGGCCCATCCGCGAGCTGTCCAAGGGCAACCGCCAGAAGCTCGGCATCGTCCAGGCGTTCATGCACGACCCCGAGCTGCTCGTCCTCGACGAGCCCACCGGCGGCCTCGACCCGCTCCTGCAGGAGGAGTTCCGAGCCCTCGTGCGCGAGACGATCGCACGCGGCCGCACCATCTTCCTCTCCTCGCACTCGCTCGACGAAGTGCAGCACATCGCGGACCGCGTGGGGATCATCCGCGCCGGTCGGCTGATCGACGTCGACTCGGTCGACGCATTGCGCGAGCGCGCGCTCAGGCACGTGGAGATCACGTTCGCGGGCTCGGTGGAGCCCGGGCGGTTCGCCGCGCTCGACGGCGTGCGCGTCCGGCACGTGGACGACGGCACGCTGCGCCTCTCGGCGCCCGCGACCGCGATGGACGGGGTCGTGAAGGCCGCGGCCGGGCTCGAGGTGGTCGACCTCGTGGCCGCGCCGGCCGACCTGGAGGAGATCTTCCTCGAGCTGTACAGGGAGGCCGACGACGGTGGTGCGTGAGCTCTTCCGCCGAGGCCTCGACGACCACCGTCGCGCCCTCGCCAGCTGGTGTGCCGGCATCGGCGCGTACGCGCTCATGCTCGCCGCCATCTTCCCCTCGGTGGAGGGCTCCGCGGACTTCAGCAAGCTCGTCCAGAGCTACCCCGAGGCGCTCAAGTCCCTCTTCGGGCTCACCGGCAGCGTGAACATCGGCACGGGGCGCGGGTTCGTGGACACGGAGCTGTTCAGCTTCATGCTGCCGCTGTTCGCCATCGTCCTCGCCATCGGCTCGGGTGCACGCACGCTCGCCGGAGAGGAGGACGCGGGCCGTCTCGAGCTCGTGCTCGCCTACCCGGTGAGGCGAGGCGCGGCCGTGCTGGGAAAGGGGGCGGCCGTCGCCGTCGAGGTGGCCGTGTTCTGCGCGGCGTCGTACGCGGCGCTCGCCCTCTCGAGCGTGGCCTTCGGCCTCGACCTCCCGCCCGGCCGGCTCGCCGGCGGGCTGCTCGGCGTGGGGCTGCTCGCGCTCTTCCACGGCTGGCTGGCGCTGGCGGTCGGCGCCGCCTGGCCCAGCCGGGCGCTCGCGATCGGCGTCCCGGCCGCGGTCGCCGCGGGCACGTACCTGGTGGGCGGGCTGCACGACCTCGCCTCGTGGCTCGATCCCCTGCGCTTCGTGTCCGGCTTCTGGTGGGTGGGCCAGGCGCCGCTGTCGAACGACCCGCGCTGGTCGGGCCTGCCCGTCGTCGCGCTCGCCGCCGTCGCGGCGCTCGGCGCCGCGGCGTACCTCATCGAGCGCCGCGATCTCGAGACGCCCTGACGCGGTCGTCGCGCGCCCGGCGGCCGGGCAGGACGATGCGTACTTTCCACCAACCGGCCTCCGCGACGGGACGGATGCCGCCCGGGCAGGCGGGAACCATGGTCACGACATGGGATCAGGGCACGGAGGGTGGCCCGGGGACGACGTGCCTTCCGACGGGGGAGATCACGCGGTTGACGAGCGGCTCGCCCGGCGGGTGGAGCAGCAGCTGGAGAGGCTCCGCCGCGAGTTCGCCGGCACGATCCCGCCCGACGAGGTGACCCGCGCCGGCGAGGCGCAGTTGGCGCGCCTGCGGGCCGGCGCCCGCATCGTCGAGTTCATCCCGCTGCTCGTCTACCGGCACACGCGCGAGGCGCTCCGCGCCGGCCGTGACGAGCTGCACCGGTCGGCATAGAGCGCCGGCTAGGCGGCGACGGCGGAGGGCGCGTCGACGGCCTCGAAGGACCGGATCGTGCCGCGCCAGTAGGTGAAGGGCCCTTCCGGCAGCTCCCAGCGGGCCTCGGCTCTCGTCGGCAGCCTGACGCCCCCGACGAGCGCGTAGTCCTGGAAGACGCTGGCCCACGGGCACCGTACGCTGCCGGCGCCTTCGAGACGGGGACGCTCGGCGGAGGCGCGCACGATGTCGCCCTCCGCGTCGAGCTCGAGCCGCACCGCCACCCGTGCCGGGCCGATGCGCGTCGCCACCTCGACCGTCGAGCCGCCGAGAGTGCGCCACGCGAGCTGCGGGTTGGCCAGCATCGCCTGCGGCACCCAGGGCAGCTCGGCCAGGTAGCGCATCGCCTCGCCCTCGTCGGTGTCGGGCCCTCGGGCGTGCAGCACCCGCACGTGTCCGAGCACGTGCGCGTCGAGCAGCCCGTGCCCCGACACGACACGGTCCTCGACCCGGAGCGAGACCGGCCCGAGCAGTGGGAAGCGCGCGCGCCAAGTGAACGCGACCTGGTCGACGGCCAGCAGCTGCTCGGCGGTGAAGCGAAGCGTCCGGCCCCCCGGTCGCTGCCACATCTCCCCCACCTGCGTGAGCCGTACCCATGCCGGGAGCGCGTCCAGGCACGCTCCTGTCCGCTCGACGTAGCGGAGCACCGGCGCAGGCACGCCGGGCTTCCGGCCCAAGCTCGCCGCGAAGCCCACCTGCTGCTGCGCCGCCATCGACTGCACCGTCGCGTCCTGGCCCGTCGCGGACATCGGCGAAGAGCCCGACCCCGCGTGCGGCTTTCCCGCACTCCACCGGGGACGGAGAGGCAGGAGCGGGCATCCGTAGTTCGCCACAGGGTGATCCGGCGCGCCGCTGACGCGGCGGGCGGGTGCGCCCGCGAGGCTGGATGGGGATGTCTGTGACTCCTGAACGCCTCGCGCCGCTGCCGCACGCGCTGAGCATCGACGAGGTCTCGGCGTGGCTCGGGACCGACCCGACACGCGGGCTCACGAGCGCAGAGGTCGCGAGACGGCTGCAGGAGCTCGGGGCCAATCGCCCCGCGCACGTGCCGCGGCCCGGCTATGCGCGCATCGCGGGCCGTCAGCTCGCCGATCCCCTGGTGGCGCTGCTGCTCGTCGCGGCGGTGATCTCCGCGCTCATCGGCGAGCGGATCGAGGCCGCCGTGATCGGCGCCATCGTGTTCCTCAACGCCCTGCTCGGGTTCGTGCAGGAGGCGGGCGCCGAGCGCGCCGTGCTCGCGCTCGGCGAGGCCGTCCAGCACTCGACGGTCGTCGTCCGGGACGGCACGGAGCGCCTCGTGGACACGGAGGAGATCGTGCCCGGGGACGTCGCGGTCCTGCGCGAGGGGGATCGCGTGCCCGCGGACGCCCGCGTCGTCGACGGCGGCCTCGAGCTCGACGAGTCGGCGCTGACCGGCGAGTCGGCCCCCGTCCCGAAGACGAGCACGCAGTGCGCCGCCGACACGCCGCTCGCCGACCGTGCCTCGATGGTCTTCCAGGGCACCGCCGTCACGCGCGGGCGGGGCCGGGTGCTCGTCGTGGCGACGGGCGACGCGACGGAGATCGGGCGCGTTGCCCGGCTCACGGCGGAGGCGCGCCCGCCCGCCACGCCGCTGCAGCTGCGCATCGCCCAGCTGGCCAACGTGATGGTCGTTCTCGGCGTCGCGGTCACCGTCGCGCTGACGGTCGGCATGCTGGCGCGCGGCGAGTCGCTCGACGAGGCCTTCCTCGTCGGTGTCGCCGTGGCGGTGGCGGCCGTTCCCGAAGGCCTCGCTGCGACGATGACGATCGCCCTCGCGCGCGGCGCACGTGCGATGGCCGCGCAGGGCGCGCTCGTCCGGCGGCTGATCGCCGTCGAGACGCTCGGCGGCGCGACCGTGATCGCGGCCGACAAGACCGGCACGCTCACCGTCAACAGGCTCAGCGTCTCCGCCGTGCACCCGCTCCCCGGGCGCACCGAGGAGGACGTCATCCGCGCGGGCGCGCTGGCCTCGACGGCCGACCTCGTCGAGGAGCCTGGAGGCGGCCGGCGCATCGTGGGAGATCCCGTGGACGGCGCACTCCTCATGGCTGCCGCGGAGACCATCGGCGCCGACCCCCGCACGGCACCCGGGCGGCGCCTGGTGCGCGAGGTGCCGTTCGACCCGCGGCGCCGGCGGCTCACGGCGCTGTACGAGGAGGCGGACGGCCTCCAGCGCGTCGTCGTGAAGGGCGCGCTCGAGAGCCTCGCCGAGCGCGCGGACGTCACGGCCGCCGAGCTGAAGGCGCTCGAGGACGCGGCGCAGGCCTGGGCGGCGGACGGGTTGCGCGTGCTCGCCGTCGGAGAACGTGTCGCCCGTGGGCCTGCGGAGGAGGGCGACGACCTCGATCGCGGGATCGTGCTCCTCGGGCTCGTCGCGCTGCACGATCCCCTCCGACCGAACGCCGCCGAGTCGATCCGCGCGGCGAGGGCGGCCGGCGTGGAGGTCGCGATCCTGACCGGCGACCACCCCGCGACGGCCGGCGCGATCGCCCGGGCGCTCGAGCTCGACGAGCGCCTCGTCGTCACGGGAGCCGAGCTCGACCGGATGGACGCCGAGGGGCTCGCCGCCGCCGTGCGCTCGTGCTCGGTCTTCGCGCGCGTGACGCCGGAGCACAAGCTGCGGATCGTCGAGAGCCTCCAGGAAGCGGGTCACGTGGTCGTCGTCACGGGCGACGGCGTCAACGATGCGCCGGCGCTGCGACGCGCCCACCTGGGCGTCGCCATGGGCGAGAGCGGCACCGAGGCCGCGCGCGAGGCGGCCGAGGTTGTGCTCACGAACGACGACTTCGCCACCATCGTGGCGGCGATCGCGGAGGGCAGGCGCATCGACGACAACGTGCGCAAGTTCGTCGCCTTCCTGCTGTCCGCGAACCTCGGCGAGGTGGTGCTGTTCGGCATCGCCGTCATGGCCGGGCTCGGCGCTCCGATGACGATCGTCCAGCTGCTCACCGTCAACCTGCTCACCGACGGCCTGCCGGCCGTGGCCCTCGCGGGCGACGCGGCGAGCGGATCGGTGCTCGAGCGCGGGCCGCGGCGCGACAAGGCGCTCTTCTCGCGCGCCGTCTGGGCCGTCCTCGGCCTGGCAGGTGTCGGCGTGGGCCTCGCCGCGACCGCCGCCTACCTCGCAGGACGCGCGCTCGAGCCGGACGCCGCGCAGACGATGGCGTTCGCCACGATCGCCCTCGCAGAGCTCGTGCTCGTCTGGTCCATCCGCACCCAGTCCGCACCCGCCTGGACGGGATCGCGAAACAACCTGCTCACGACCAGCGTCGTCCTCTCCGCGGCGATCGTGGCGGCACTGCTCTACGTCCCCCCGCTCGCCTCCCTCTTCGGCACCCAGCCGCTCGAGGCGAGCGCCCTGCTCGTCGTCCTCGCGCTCTCCGTCCTGCCCGCAGCGCTCCTCGAGGCCGGCAAGCACCTCCGCGCCACCGCCGCGCCACCGCAGGCCGGCGTCCGCGGATCCGGCTCCGCGGAGACCGCTCGGCAGTGAGCCGCGGCGGCGGCGGCGAGCCGCCCGCAACCGGGGTACCGAGAAGCCCGCAGCGCAGGTCAGACGGCTCCCGGATGTCGCTCCGTCGACCCGCGGTCAGGCTGAGGGTCAAAAGGAGGACGCGATGGGCATCGTCAAGGCATTTCGGTATCCGGTCACGAGCGAATGGCTGGGCGGCCGGCTCCTTCGGCTGGGCGCGGGCGACAAGCACGAGCTGCTCGTCGCGACTCCGCCCGAGTTTCCCGGCGGGATGCGAGACGTGTGGAGCCCCGAGGATCTGCTGGTCGCATCGGTCGGCGCCTGCTTCGACCTGACGCTGGTCGCGATCGCCGAGCAGCGGGGGATCCCGGTGATCTCGCTGCGGGTCCGCGCCAACGGCCACCTCGAGCACGGCGGCGACGGGCGCTACGGGTTCACGGTGATCGAGCTCGACGCCGAGCTCGAGACCGAGGCCGGGTTCGAGGAGCAGGCCCAGAGAGCGGCTCAGGTGGCGAAGGAGCGCTGCATCGTCGGGCGCGCACTCGACACCCCGGTGCACCTGCGACTCGACGTGCATGCCGCGCAGGTCAAGGCGCTCGCGACGTAACCGAACCCGTCAGGCGCTCGCGACGGCTCCGAGCGCGCCGCGCACAGCCCGCGCCACGATCAACTCCTCCCGCGCGGCGAGCACGACGATCCTGACGGGCGAGCCTGCCGCCGAGACGTCGGCGTCGGACGTGGCCCGCAGGTTGGCGTCGGCATCGAGCTGCACGCCGAGGAACGCGAGCCTGGCACACACCCGCTCGCGAACGGCCGGCGAGCGCTCTCCCACGCCGGCGGTGAAGACGAGGGCGTCGAGCCCGCCCGCGGCCGCGGCCATCGCCGCCACCGCGCCGGCGATGCGATGGACGTAGACGGCGAGCGCGAGCGTGGCGCCGGCGTCCCCCGCGGCCTCCGCGTCGAGCAGCTCCCGGACGTCGCCCGACCCGCCCGAGAGGCCCGCGAGGCCGGACTCCCGCTCCAGCACCCCGTCGACGTCGTCGGGCGAGACGCCGCGCTCGCGCAGCACGTAGAGGAGCGCCCCGGGGTCGACGGAGCCGGAGCGGGTCGTCATGGGGACGCCCTCGAGCGGGCTGAAGCCCATCGTCGTGTCGACGGAGCGGCCGTCGCGCACCGCCGTGACGGAGCAGCCCCCGCCGAGATGGCAGACGACGAGACGTTCGGCAGGGACCTGCTGCGCCGCCCAAGCGACGGAGAGGCCGTGGAACCCGTAGCGGCGGATCCCCCAGTCCTCACGCCAGCGGACGGGCAGGGCGTACGTCGCCGCCTCCGGCGGCATCGTCGCGTGAAAGGCGGAGTCGAAGACTGCGACGTGCGGAACCGCAGGCAGCCGCCGGCGCACGTCGGCGAGCGCCGTCAGCGCGGGGGCGTTGTGCAGCGGCGCGAGCGGTGTGAGCCCGCGGATCGCCTCCTCGACGGCGTCGTCGATCCGGACGGGGTCGTGGAAGCGCAGGCCTCCGTGGACGATGCGGTGCCCGACCGCGTCCACACGCTCGGGCTCGACCTCGTCCAGCCGCTCGACCGGCACCGTGGCCTCGTCCTCGCCGACGAGATGGAGCTTCATGCTGGTCGAGCCCGCGTTGACGACCAGCACGGGCGGCACGGCGTCAGTGCGGCCAGGTCCAGGCGCGAACGTCCGGGTGGTCCTCGCCGTGCTCACGGGTCCAGATGCGCGCGCGCAGGCGCCTGTCGGCCATCTCCTGGCGGAGATGCGCCGTGCGCCCGCCGAGGCCGGGGACGCGGTCGAGCACGTCCATGACGAGGTGGAACCGGTCGAGGTCGTTGAGCATGACCATGTCGAAGGGGGTGGTCGTGGTGCCCTCTTCCTTGTAGCCGCGCACGTGGAGGTTGCCGTGGTTTGCGCGCCTGTACGCGAGCCGGTGGATGAGCCACGGGTACCCGTGGTAGGCGAACACGATCGGCTTGTCCCGCGTGAACAGGGCGTCGAACTCGAGGTCGGAGAGGCCGTGCGGATGCTCGCTGGCCGGCTGCAGGCGCATCAGGTCGACGACGTTGACGACGCGCACCTTCAGCTCGGGGACGCGCTCGCGGAGGATCGCCGCGGCGGCGAGCGTCTCCAGCGTCGGCACGTCGCCGGCGCAGCCCAGCACCACGTCGGGCTCCTGGCCCTCGTCCGTCGACGCCCATTCCCAGACCCCGAGACCACGCGCGCAGTGCACGATCGCGTCGTCCATGGACAGGTAGTCGAGCGCCGGCTGCTTGCCGGCCACGATCACGTTGACGTAGTGACGGCTGCGCAGGCAGTGGTCGGCGACGGACAGCAACGTGTTCGAGTCGGGCGGCAGGTAGACGCGGATCACCTCCGCCTTCTTGTTCACCACGTGGTCGATGAAGCCCGGGTCCTGGTGCGAGAAGCCGTTGTGGTCCTGGCGCCACACGTGCGACGTGAGCAGGTACGTGAGCGAGGCGATCGGGCGGCGCCACGGGATCTGGCGGGTCACCTTCAGCCACTTCGCGTGCTGGTTGAACATCGAGTCGACGATGTGGATGAAGGCCTCGTAGCAGTTGAAGAGCCCGTGGCGGCCGGTCAGCAGGTACCCCTCGAGCCAGCCCTGGCAGAGGTGCTCCGACAGCACCTCCATCACACGCCCGTCGCGGCCGAGGTCCTCGTCGGTCGGGAGCGTCTCGGCCATCCATGCCCGCGTGGTCCGCTCGAACACCGCGCCGAGGCGGTTGGACGCCGTCTCGTCCGGTCCGAAGAGCCGGAAGGTGGTCGGGTTGCGCTCGATGACGTCGCGCAGGAACGCGCCCAGCGCGCGCGTCGCCTCGCTCGAACTCGTGCCCGGTGACGGCACCTCGACGGCGTAGTCCCGGAAGTCCGGCAGGACGAGGTCGCGCAGCACCGAGCCGCCGTTCGCGTTCGGGTTCGCGCTCATCCGGCGCGGGCCCCGCGGCGCGAGCTCGGCCAGCTCCGTCTCGAGCGCGCCGCCCTCGTCGAAGAGCTCGTCCGGTCGGTAGCTGCGCAGCCACTCCTCCAGCTGGCGCAGGTGCTCGGGCGAGCGCGCCTCGGCAAGCGGCACCTGGTGCGAGCGCCAGGTTCCCTCGACCGGCAGCCCGTCGACCTCGCTCGGCCCCGTCCAGCCCTTCGGCGTCCTCAGCACGATCATGGGCCACGAGGGACGCTCGACGCCGCCTCCGCTCCGGGCGGCGCGCTGGATCTCGGCGATGTCGTCGAGCGCCTCGCCGAGCACCGAGGCGAACAGCCGGTGCACGGCCGCGGGCTCGTCGCCCTCGACGAACAGGGGCCGCCAGCCGTAACCCTGCATGAGCGCCGCGAGCTCGTGCTCCGGAATGCGCGCGAGGACCGTCGGGTTGGCGATCTTGTAGCCGTTCAGGTGCAGGATCGGAAGCACGGCGCCGTCTCCGCGCGGGTCGAGGAACTTGTTGCCGTGCCAGCTCGCCGCGAGCGGGCCCGTCTCGGCCTCGCCGTCGCCCACGATGCAGGCCACGAGCAGCGAGGGGTTGTCGAAGGCGGCTCCGAACGCATGCGCGAGCGCGTAGCCGAGCTCGCCGCCCTCGTGGATCGAGCCGGGAACCTCCGGCGCGGCATGGCTCGGAATGCCGCCCGGGAACGAGAACTGGCGGAAGAGCTCGCGTAGCCCGGGCTCGTCCCTGCCGACGTGCGGGTACAGCTCGCTGTAGGTGCCTTCGAGGTACGCGTTCGCCACGACCGCGGGCCCGCCGTGGCCCGGGCCGGTGACGTAGATCACGTCGAGGTCGCGCTGCCGGATGGCGCGGTTCAGGTGCGCGTAGACGAGGTTCAGCCCCGGCGTGGTGCCGAAGTGGCCGAGCAGGCGCGGCTTGACGTGCTCGGGCTGGAGCGGCTGCCGCAGGAGCGGGTTGTCGAGGAGGTAGATCTGCCCGACCGAGAGGTAGTTGGCCGCCCGCCAGTAGGCGTCGACGAGCTCGAGCTCGGCGTCGTCGAGCGCGGGTGTCGCCTGCGTGTCGGCTCGTGCCATGGGCACGGAGAAACCTAGACCCTGCTACGGAGTCTCTGACGCATCCGCCACGAAGGCGGCCACATCCGCGATGTCTTGCTCGGAGAGGCGGTCGGCAAACGCGGGCATCGCCCGGAGGCCGTTCGTGACCCGGTCGACGATCAGCGCCGTGCGGAGGCCGCGTCCGTCGAGGCTCGGCCCCACCGTGCCGGTCGAGCCCGCGGCGGCAAGCGTGTGGCAGCTGCCGCAGCCGGCGCTCGCGAACACCTGCGCGCCGTTCTCGATGCTGACGGTCTCCGCAGGCGTGGTCTCGGTCGGAACGGGTGCGGTCGTCTCTGCCGGGGCCGCGCCGCGCTCGGCGGACTCCCGGCCGACGACGTACCCGGCGGCGGCGCCGATCCCGATGAGGACGAGCACGACGAGCACGAGCGCGCCTTCTGCCGTGGCGAGCCCCAGCGGCCGCCTCGGGCGGCGCGAGGGCACGGGGATGTCCTGCGCGTCGAAGTCCGCCACGCCGGCGCGGCCCCGCAGGGTCGCGTACACGTTCCAGAAGAAGAGGAGCTGCACGGCGGCGAGCACGAGCACGAACGGCAGCGAGACGCGGGTGAGCACGTCGTAGCGCTCGGGGAGCACGGAGAAGCGGCGCGGCGCCCCGTCGAGGCCCTGCACGAGCCAGAGGCCGAAGACGATCATCCCCGACACGAACGTCGTCCAGACGTGGATCCAGGCGGCACGCTCGCTGGCGAGCGCCCTGCCGGTCAGCTCCGGCAGCAGCGCGTACGTCGCGCCGAAGACCAGCAGCCCGATGTTGAGCAGCGCCATGTGATGGAAGTGGCCGACGATCCAGAGCGTGTTGTGAACGACCGCGTCGAACGCGATGGTCGCGTTCACGATCCCGGAGAGGCCTGCGAGCAGCCAGCCGACGAGGCCGAGGAAGAGCGCCGTCGACGCAGGCGTCCAGCGGAACGGCGAGCGGTAGATGGTGAAGCCGAGGGAGTAGAGGGAGAGCGCGGAGGGCAGCACGAGCGCGAACGTGGTCGGCTGCATGACGGTGTTGATCTGCGACTGCACCGAGCCCTCGGGGTAGTCCAGGTAGATGTGGTGCGCCCAGACGACCACGTTGGCGATCACCGCGACCGTCCACGCGATCGCGATCACGTTGGCGGCCACGAGCTCGCGGCCCGCGTAGCGGGGGATGAGCCAGTAGTAGACGGCGACCGCCGGGAAGAGGAGCAGGTAGACGACCGGGTGGCCGAACCACCACAGGATGTTCTTCGCGAACAGCGGGTCGGCACTGCCCACGGCGTCGACGGACTGGAGGATCTGCCACACGAGCAGGCCCGCCAGGGGAAGCGTGGCGATGATCATGTCGATGCCGATCACCGCCAGCGGGATCACCGCATACGGGACGCTGCGCGGGTTGGTCGCGAACCGGCGCGGCCAGAGGTAGCCCCACCCCATTGCCACCCCCAGGCGGTTGAGGATGTTGGAGGAGGTGGCGTGCAGTGCCGGCCCGACGACGGTGTGCAGGATGCCCAGGCACCACGTGACGATCGACAGGCCGGCGAGCAGCACGGAGAAGGAGAACAGGCCGGTGGCCCAGTCCCCCCACTCCCCCGAGCCGTAGAAGGGCAGCGGGTAGAGGAAGACCCAGGAGCCGGCGAAGCCCATCAGCAGCGTCGTCAGGACGACGCCCGCCACCCCGAGCACCATCAGCCACCACGTCAGGCGTGCCATCGCGAGCCCGAAGCCGCGGAGCGGGAAGCCGACGCCTGCGAGCACCCACCAGGCGAGCCCCATGACGGCGAAGCCGGCCCAGCCCACGAAGGAGCCGAGGCCGTGTGCCGTCATCATCGCGTACCAGAAGTTGTCGCCCACCCGCGTGTCGGGCACGGCCTGGCTCCAGCGCAGGACGACTCCCAGCAGGCCCGAGGCGGCGAGGATGACCGTCGACGCCACGAGGTAGCGGAGCACGAGCGCCCGCGTCCGCTCGCGCGAGGCGTCCGCGCTCACCGGCGGCACACCCCTGAAGCGGCCGCTGCGCGGCCGGTCGCGACGACGCTCATTCCCGCACCTGCAGCACGGCCTCCATGAGGTGGTGATCCCTGCCGCAGAACTCGAGGCAGAGCACGTCGTACGTGCCGGGCCGGTCGAAGGTGTGCACCACCTTCTGCGTCTCGCCCGGGATCACCTGCGCCTGGAACTGCAGCGCTCCCGACGCGTCGTAGACGCCGAACCCGTGCGTGACGTCGCCGGAGCGGGCCAGGAACTCGACCGGCACGCCGGCCCTCACCTCGCCCGGCTCGATCGCCCAGGCGAACTGCACGCCCGTGACGCGCACGACCTGCTTGCGCGGGCCGGCCGACTCGCTGTAGGGGACGTAGAAGATCGTCGCCATGAGGAGCGCGAAGAGCGCGCCGAGGACGACCAGGAGCCAGAGGCCCTCCCGCTCCGAGTAGCGGCTCACGTCGCCTGCGGCCGCGGCCGCCCGTCGCGTCGACGCCCAGATTGCGAGCGCGATCACCGAGCCGATGGCGACGACGATGCAGTACGCGACGGTGATGATCCAGGCGGTCGTCGTCACCGAGGCGATCATATGCCGATCCACCGCCGGTCGGGCCATCCGCAATTCGTACGGAGGTTGCGGTGTGGAGAATCCGCGACCGGATCCGCGTCGGTCCGCTTGAGCCCCGGCACGGGACGCGCAACCCTGGCCGTGTGTCGGCCGATCTCCGTAGCTCGTATCTCGGCCTGGATCTCTCCAGCCCCATCGTCGCGTCCGCCTCGCCTCTGACCGGCGACCTCGGGACACTGGTGGAGCTCGAGCGCGCCGGAGCGGCGGCGGTGGTGCTGCCTTCCCTGTTCGAGGAGCAGGTCGAGCACGAGCAGCTGCACACGCCCGCGGATCCCTCGCATCCGCTCGCCGACGGCCTCCCGGAGTACCCGGGGGAGCTGAACCACTACGCGCTCGGACCGCAGGCCTACCTCGAGCACCTCCGCCGGGCGAAGGCCGCGCTCGCGATCCCGGTCATCGCCAGCGTCAACGGCGTGACGGCCGGCGGTTGGGTGCGGTACGCCGAGCTCCTCCAGCAGGCCGGGGCCGACGCGATCGAGCTCAACGTCTACGCGGTCGAGGCCGACCAGTACGTCTCCTCCGCCGCTGTCGAGGAGCGCACGCTCCGGCTCGTGACGCAGATCCGCCAGGCCGTCAGCGTCCCGCTCGCGGTGAAGCTCTCGCCGTACTACACGGCACTGCCCTTCTTCGCGTCGCAGCTGGCCGATGCCCGGGTGGACGGCCTCGTCCTCTTCAACCGCTTCGTGCAGCCGGACATCGACCTCGAGCGTCTCGCCGTCGAGCCCACGCTCCATCTCTCGCACAGGGAGGAGCTGCGCCTGCCGCTCCGATGGATCGCCATCCTGCACGGCCGGCTGCCCCTGAGCCTGGCGGCGACGTCGGGCGTGGAGGACGAGACGGACGTGGTGAAGCTCCTCCTCGTCGGGGCCGACGTCGTGATGCTGGCCTCCGAGCTCCTGCGCTCAGGCCCGGCACGGCTGACCGAGCTACGTGACGGTCTGGCCGCCTGGCTCGACGAGCACGGGTACCCCTCCGTCGCCGCCGTGCGGGGATCGCTGAGCCAGGTCGCCTGCGGCGCCCCGGGGAGCTTCGAGCGCGCGCACTACGTGCGTGCCCTCACGCAGGCTCCTGCCCTCCCGCCCGCCTAGCGAGCGGCCAGCGCCGCGTCCGCTCCTGGAGCGGCCGGCCCTTGCGATCGAGATGCCATGCGAGCACCGAGCGGAGCCCGATCACGCCCGGGACCCCCACCACGCGCCGCTCGAGGAGCTCTGCGTCGTACTGGCTCTCGACGCTTCCCGACAGGCCGACGACGCCGTCCGTCACGTCGACGGTGACGCTGTCCGACCGGACCCAGTGCATCGGCTCGATGACGGCGCGCCGGATCTCGGTGGCGATCTCCTCGTCGGAGCGGGTGAGCGTGCGGATCACGTCCGCGCGGGTGACGATGCCGACGAGCTTCCCGTCCGCCACGACCGGCAGGCGGTTGATGCCGCGGTCGACCATCGTGCGGGCCGCAGCGGCGACGGTCTCGCGCGGCTCGACGGTGATGGCCGGCGAGGTCATGGCCTCGCCGACCGTGCGCGCCTGCGCCTTGGCCACGCTCGGGAGGCTCTTGGTCTCCACCACCGTGGTGAAGAGGACGCCGACGACGGTCTCCGGCCCACCCTCCTTGACGAGCAGGTCTCCCTCCGAGAGGACGCCGACGACCGACTGCTGCTCGTCGCAGACCGGCAGGCCGGAGATGCGGCGGGCCGCCAGGAGCTCGGCAGCCTCCTTGAGGCCGGTGGCGGGCGTCACGGTGACGACCTCGCGGGTCATGATCGACTCGACGCGCTGTGGTTGTGGCCTCATCAGGAATCCTTCCCTCGACGTCTCAGAACCCGAGCCCGATCGGCGCCACCTCGGAGCGGCGCCGCATGCGCACCGCGTCGCTCAAGCCGAGCAGGCCGACGACGCGGCCGCCCTCGAGCACCGGGAGGTGGTGGATGCCGTACTCCGTCATCAGCACCTCGGCGGCCGACAGAGCCGCCGAGGGATCCACGGCCACCGGCTCCGCCGTCATCCACTGGCGGACCAGCGCCTCGCGCGGATCGACGCCGGCGGCCATGGCGCGGAGCAGGTCGCGCGGCGTGAGGATGCCGACGAGCTCACCGCCGTCCACGACGAGTGCCGACGCCGCCTCACGCTCGCGCAGCCGCTTCGCCAGCGCGTCGAGCGTGACGTCGGGGCCGACCACGAGCGGCGCGCGGAACATCACGTCCCCCACCGTCGTCGCGCCTCCTTCACCCGAGCCGTAGGACGGCGGCACCTCGAGGCTCGCGGCCGAGAGCCGGTCGACGTCGGCTTCGACGAGCCGGGCCTCGATCCGCAGCCGCCCCGACGAGGGCGGCGTGCCCTGCGTGGCCTCGTCCCCGCTCAGTGAGGCGAGAAACGGCGCCAGGCGGCGGCCGACGATCTTGGCGGGCGGCCACCACAGCGGCCGCTCGCTCACCTCGTCCGCCGGCACGGCGCTCTCGCCGAGCTCATGGCGGAGATAGCGGGGGCTGTGCCCGGTGAGGAGAAGGCCGCGCAGGACGGGCTCGAACGGTCGCGCCTCGACGGCGAGGCCGGCGTGGGCCAGGATCGCCTCGACGGCCGCTTCGGCCTGCTGGGAGGCGATGCCGCCCTGCTTGACGGGGAAGCTCGTGATGTCGCCGGCGGCGTACACGCAGTCCATGCCGAGCACCCTGCAGTGCTCGTCGACGGGGACGAACCCCTCCACGGTCTGCGGGACGCCGTCCAGCCGCTGGCCGCGCAGCCGCGGCAGCGCCACAACTCTCTCGGCCGCCACGGTTCCCTCGGGCGTCAGGACGAGCTCCTCGGCGCGGGCCTCCACTGCGTACGCGCCGGTGACGATGCCCACGCCCGCGTCGGCGAGAAGCGCGCTCACCGCCTGGCTCGCGGTGCGGCCGAAGAGCTGCAGCGGCGCGTCCTCCGGCGTAACGAGGGTCAGCTGTACGCCGCGGACCTCGCGGGAGGCGAGATGCTCCGCGGTTTGCAGCGCCAGCTCGTAGAGGGGGAGAAGCCAGCCCGCGCCCCACGACGAGGCGAAGGCGACGCTGTGGACGTCGCCCCGGACGATCTCCTCGAGCAGCCGCGCGAAGCGCTCCGTGTCGGCCGGCCCGCGAAAGGTGAGGGCGCCCGGGATGGCGGCCGACGGCGAGGCACCGGTCGCGATGAGCAGGGCGTCGAAGGGGAAGGTGCCCGACGTGGTCGTCGCCTCGCGCCGGTCGGCGTCGACCCCCACGAGCGATCCGAGCGTGAACGCCGCGCCTGCGGCTTCGGCCAGCTCGCCGAGATCGAAGCGGCGCACGACCCCGCGCCCGAACGGCTCGGCCACGGCGACGGGCCGGTACCAGAAGCTCGGCTCCGGCGCGAACAGCTCCACCCGCACGCGCCGTCCGCCGAGCTCGCGCAGCGCCAGGGAGGCCTCGAGAGCGGCCACGCCGCCGCCGGCGACGACCACCTTGAGCGCTCCGTCCGCCATCGCCGACCTAGCGCGGCACCGAAGGGACGGCGAGGGCGGCGTCCATGTGCCAGCGGCGCGCGAAGACGACGAGGACGCTCAGCTGCTCATAGGCCGTGAAGCCGTGGACTGCTCCGGCGGGCACGAAGGCCGCCTCGCCCTGCTCGAGCGGCACCGGCCGGCCCTCGACCTCGAGCACGCCGCGGCCGTCGAGCACCACGTAGACCTCGTCGTCGTCGTGCGGCTGCTGGTGGTCGGGCTCGGGCGCCACGAGCACGTACACGCCGATCTCGAGGCCGGGGGAGGCGTGCACGATCTCGTACCCGCCGCCGCTCGCCTCGAGCCGCTCCTTGACGCGCCGGACGTCGAACGGCACCGCCGCGAGTAATGCACGAGCGCCGGCCGCCGGGATTCCGCGAGGGGTCATCCCAGGACTCCGGACAGCGGCGTCGCCGAGTCGTCGAACGTTGCATCCACGCGGCCATCGTGGCGTCGCGGCCGCGCGCCGACATCCGCGGGAGGCCCTCGTCGGATCGCGGATTACTACGGATCCCCGCCGCGGCGCTGCGCCCCGCGGCCGCCCATGCCCGCCGCTGCCAGGGACGCCAGATCAGGGCATTCTCGGATCGTCCACCCGGGTCGCCACCGATGCCCGCTCACGCGTGCGCGGCAAGATCGGAGGCATGCGCGAAGACGGTCGATCGGAATCCGTGCTGATCGTCGACCCGCACGGGCTGCTCGACGAGCCGGCCCGCTCGCTTGATCGCGCCGCGTCCCTCGACGCACGGAGCGCGGCCACGCTGGACGCCGCGGTGCGCCTGGCCGAGACGTCCTCACCGGATGCGGTCGTGCTCGCCCTCGTGCTCACGGGCGACCACGTCGTCAGCGCGCTGCGCGTGCTGGCCTCCTCGTCGAACGGCCTGCCGCCGGAGCTGGCGGCGGCGCTCCACCGCGCCGCAGCAGGCGCCGCGGAGTGCCCTCTGACGCCGCGCGAGCGCGAGGTCCTGACGATGATCGCCGGCGGGCACACGAACCGTGAGGTGGCCGCGGCGCTGTCGATCTCGCAGCGGACGGTGGAGACGCACAGAGCCCACATCGTCGAGAAGCTCGGCGCGCGGACGCGCGCGGAGCTCGTTCGCGGCGCTCGAGAGCTCGGACTCACTGCGTCCTGATCTGCGGGAAAACCCGGACAGCGATCCGCAATCGCCGCCGACGTCTCGCACGGCGCTCCCTCCTACGGTGCGTCGAACACGCGACGACCAGGAGGACCGACAAACCGCATGTCCGGCTACACCGCGACCCCAGGCGTGCCCACGCAGGCACACCCCTCCGAGCCCGGCGGCTCCGGAGGCTTGCTCAAGATCCTCGCCCTGATGCTGGGCCTCACAGTCGGCGTCCTCGCCGTCACCGCCGTGGTGCTCATGCAGGCCGCCGACGAGGCGCGCGACGAGGCGAAGGCGGCCGCGAAGCCGGCCGCAGCCACGTCCCACGAGCACTCGGCAGGCCAGTCGACGGGCTCGAGCGCCGTCAGTCTGCCGCTGCAGAGCTTCGCCGGCACGGTGCCCGCGAACGCCCAGAAGCTCGCCGAGGCCCACCCGGCCTACGACGCTTCGCTCCCGGCGCTCCAGGCCGGCAACGTGGTCAAGGTGCGCATGGTCATGAAGGACCGCGTCGTGGAGATCGCGCCCGGCGTGAAGTACAACGTCTGGGCCTTCGACGGCCACTCCTCCGCTCCGGGCCCCGTCGTCCACGTCAAGCAGGGGCAGACGGTGGAGTTCACGCTCGTGAACGGAGGCGCCATCCCCCACTCGATGGACTTCCACGCCGCGCGCATCGCGCCCAACGTCGCGTTCCGCGACGTCGCTCCGGGCGAGTCGTTCACCTTCCGATTCACGGCGAACGATCCCGGCGTCTTCATGTACCACTGCGGCACGAAGCCGGTGCTGGCGCACATCGCCAACGGCATGTACGGCGCCATCGTGGTCGATCCGGCCACGCCGCTGCCGAAGGCCGAAGAGGAGTACGTCCTCGTCGCCAGCGAGTGGTATCTGAACGGCGACGGCGTCGACGCGCCCGCGAGCCTCGACATGGCCAAGGCGCGCGCGATGATGCCCGACTGGACGACGTTCAACGGATACGCGAACCAGTACGTCACGCATCCGCTGACGGCCGATCCGGGCGACACGGTGCGGTTCTACGTCGTCGCCGCGGGCCCGACGCTCGACACCAACTTCCACGTCGTGGGCACGGTGTTCAACCGCGCCTGGGTGAACCAGGACATGTCGCAGTTCCAGCGGGGCGTGCAGACGGTGGGCGTGCCCGCCGGTGGAGGCGCCGTGTTCGACGTGAAGATCGACGAGCCGGGTCTCTATCCGTTCGTCTCGCACGCCTTCGCGCACGTGGATCTCGGCCAGGTCGGCCTGCTCAAGGTCGGCAATCCCAAGGGCTCGATGGGGCACTGAGGCCATGTCGGCACGTCCCAAGAGGATCGTCGTCGGCTACGACGGGTCGGACGCCGCGCAGCGGGCGCTGAACGCGGCGGCCGACCTCGTCGGCTACGGATCGACGCTCACGGTCGTGGCCGTCGACGGCGACGGACTGGTCGACGACGCGCGCGAGCGGCTGCTCCGGCGGCACGTCACCGCGCGCTACCTGCACCCCGTGGGCGATCCCGCGGAGAGCCTGATCGAGGCCGCGAGGAAGCTGGAGGCGGATCTACTCGTCGTCGGCCGGCGGGGGCCCGACGAGTCGGATCCGGGAGCGGTGAGCTCCGCCGTGGCCAGCCTGGCGACGTGCGACGTGCTCGTCGTGGGGTAGGCGCCGCCGGCCGGAGAATCACGGCGCACCGCGGCTCTCGGCGACCGGCACCTCTGCCGACAGCGTCGTCCCGGCACCGGGAGCCGCCTCGATGCGCATGCGGCCGCCGAGCAACCCGACGCGCTCGCGCATGCCGACGAGCCCGAGCCCGCCGTCGACGGCCGCCGACGTGTCGAAACCACGACCGTCGTCCTCCACGACGGCGACCACAGCACCGGGCCTGCGGGTCAGCGAGATGCTCACACGGTGTGCCTCGGAGTGCTTGACGACGTTCGTGAGCGCCTCCTGCACGAGGCGGTAGAGCGCCGTCTCGATCTCACCGGGGAGACGCTCCTCGCCGAGCTCCGTGACGAGGTCGACGCGCATGCCGGGCGTCTTCCCCGTCGTCTCTGCCAGGTGCTCGAGCGCGGCGACGAGACCGAAGTCGTCGAGCGTCGCCGGGCGCAGCTCCACCGCGAGCCGCCGGACGTCCTGCAGCGTGGAGACGACCAGTTGCCGCACCGCGGCGACGACGGCGCGCTCCTCCTCCGTCGACACCGCCTGCTCGAGAGGCTTGAGCCCGAGCAGGATCGACGTCAGCGCCTGGCCCGTCTCGTCGTGGAGCTCCCGCGCGAGATGCTTGCGCTCGAGCTCCTGGGCCTCGACGACGCGGCGCACGGCGTCGCGGCTCACCCGCTCCGACAGGTCGACGGCGATCGCGGCGCGCGCCGCGAGCGTCTCGGCGAGACGCACGTCCTCGTCGGTGAAGCGCGGATCGGGGCCCACGCGGTCGTGGGCGATGAGGACGCCGATCGGCCTGCTGTAGGCGATGAGCGGGACGTAGATGCCCGAGTGGACGCCGAGGCGGCGGGCGGCGGCCTGGTCGATCTCCTGGTCGGCGAGCACGTCGTCCACGCGCTCGCTGCGCCCGCGGTCGAGGACGCGGCCGGCCTTCGAGCTCTCCGGGCCGAGACTCATGCCGGCGAGGCCGTAGGCGGCCTCGCCCTCGGCGGCGGCGATGCGGAGCGTGCGCCCCGGATCGGCGAGCGCGATCAGCACGACCCGCGCGTCGACGAGCTCCCGCAGCCTGCGCGCGACGAGCGAGAGCAACGGCTCGAGCTCGAGCTCGGACGACAGCGCGTTGCCGATCTCGTTGAGGGTCTCCAGCTGCCGCAGCCAGCGCGTGGAGGACTCGTACAGGCGGGCGTTCTCGATCGCGACCGCGGCCTGCGCGGCGAGGAGCTTCGCCAGCTCCTCGTCCTCCTCCGTGAACTCGCCGCCGCTCGCGGGCTCCGTGAGGTAGAGGTTCCCGAAGGCGACGCCACGCTGCACGATGGGCACGCCGAGAAACGCCTTCATGGGCGGATGGTTCCGCGGGAAGCCGACCGAGCGAGGGTCAGCCTGGATGTCGGGCAGGCGCACCGGCACCGCCTCCCGGATAAGTACACCGAGGATGCCGCGCCCACGAGGCAGCTCGCCGATGGCCTCGTGCGTCTCGGCGTCGATCCCGTGCGTGAGGAAGCGCTCCAGCGTGCGGCCGCTGCGGTCGATGACGCCGAGCGCGGCGTACCGCGCGCCGGTCAGGTCGGCCGCCGTCTCCACGATCCGCTGCAGGAGCGCGTCGAGCGAGAGCTCGGAGCTGAGCGCGATGCCGGCCTCGACGAGCACCCGCAGCCGGTCGAGCTGGCCTCCTTCCGCCTCCACGACCGCATTGTGACCGCCGCCACCACCCTGCGGAGGCATCAGGGAGCAGCAACCCCGCCCGGCCGCGCGGCGCTGGGGACACTCTCGCGGCGCCCGCCGCGCTAGCGTCGTCTCGTGCGCACCGCGCTCGCGCCATCCGCCGCCCCGGGCCTCACGCGGGAGCAGGCGCGGGCGCTCCTCGAGGAGGTCGGGCGCAACGTCCTGGCGGAGCCTCGGCGGCCGTCCCACCTGCGGCAGTTCGCGGCGAACCTCGTCCACCTGTTCGCCCTCCTGCTCTGGGCCGGCGCCGCGCTGGCGCTGCTCGGCGGGCTCCCCGCCCTTTCGGTCGCGATCGTCGTCGTGATCCTCGTCAACGCTGTCTTCGCCTTCGTCCAGGAGTACCGGGCGGAGCGTGCAAGCGAGGCGCTACGCCGGGTCCTCCCGCAGACGGCTCGCGTGCGACGCGAGGGCGAGGAGCACGAGATCCCCGCCGACGAGCTCGTCCCCGGTGACCTGGTCGTCCTGCAGCCGGGCGACCGGGTGAGCGCCGACGCAGAGATCGCGACCAAGCACGACCTGCGCGTGGACAACTCGACCCTGACCGGGGAGTCACGCCCGGTCGAGCCCGACCGGCTGGTCTACGCGGGCACGCACGTCGTGCGCGGAACCGCGGAGGCGGTCGTGGTGGCGACGGGGATGCGCACGGAGTTCGGTCGCATCGCCGAGCTGACCCAGGCGGCGAGGGAGGAACCGAGCCCGCTCGAGCGGGAGCTGCACCGGGTCACGCGCGTCGTGGCGGCCGTCTCCTTCGGTCTCGGCTCGCTCTTCTTCGTCGTCGCCGGCTTCCTCGGCATGGGCCTCGAGGAGCGATTCGTGTTCGCCATCGGCGTGACCGTCGCGAACGTCCCCGAGGGCCTCCTGCCCACGGTCACCCTCTCGCTCGCTCTCGCCACGCAGCGGATGGCCCGACGGAACGCCCTGGTGCGGCGCCTGTCCTCCGTCGAGACGCTCGGCGAGACGACGGTGATCTGCACGGACAAGACCGGCACGCTGACCGAGAACCAGATGACGGTGGAGCGTGTGTGGTCGCCCGCGCACGGGCAGTTCGAGGTCGAAGGCGCCGGATACGAGCCGTTCGGGAGGTTCAGGCGGAAGGGCGAGGTGAGCGATCCGCGTCCGCTCAGGGAGCTGCTGCGCTGTGCCCTGCTCTGCAACGACGCGCGCCTGAGCACGGGAACGGCGGGGGTCGAGGTCGTCGGCGACCCCACCGAGGCCGCGCTCGTCGTCGTCGCCGAGAAGGGCGGGCTGAGGCACGAGCACGAAGCCGCGCGGCGGCCGCGCGTCGGAGAGATCCCCTTCGACTCGACGCGCAGCCGGATGACCACGATCCACCTCGTGGGCGGCGCCCGCGTCGCGTACGTGAAAGGGGCCGCGGACGTGATCGTGGCCAGGACGACGCTCGGCGCGGACGAGCAGCGAGCGGCGCTCGCGACCGCCGAGGAGATGGAGCGAAGCGCGCTACGGGTTCTCGCCTTCGCCCGCCGCGTTCTTCCCGACGACGTCGAGCAGGAGGACGAGATCGAGCGCGACCTGGAGTTCCTCGGCGTCGTCGGGATGCTCGACCCGCCACGGCCCGAGGTTCCGTCAGCGGTCGCGAGCTGCCGCAGGGCCGGCATCCGCGTGATCCTGGTGACGGGGGACAGCGGGTACACCGCCGAGGCGGTGGCGCGCCGCATCGGCCTCGTGCGGGAGACGGCTCACGTGATCGGGCCGCAGGACCTCGACGCGCTCGACGACGAGGCGCTGCGCCGGCGCCTGGCCGAGCGGGACGTCATCTTCGCCCGCATCTCGCCCGAGCAGAAGCTGCGGCTCGCCCGCGTGCTCCGCGGGGGCGGTGAGATCGTGGCCATGACGGGCGACGGGGTCAACGACGCCCCGGCGCTCAAGGAAGCGGACATCGGGATCGCCATGGGACTGGGCGGCACCGACGTGGCGCGCGAGGCGGCGGACATGGTGCTCCTCGACGACAACTTCGCCTCCATCGTCGCGGCCGTGGAGGAAGGTCGCGCGGTGTACGACAACATCCGCCGCTTCGCCGCCTACCACTTCTGCTCCAACGTCGGCGAGCTCCTCCCGTTCCTGGCGTGGGGGGTCGCGGGCGGCGCCATCCCGCTGCCGCTGACGGTGATGCAGGTGCTCGCGATCGATCTCGGGACGGACATGCTGCCCGCCATCGCGCTCGGCACCGAGCCCGCCGAGCAGGGCACGCTCTCGCGCCCGCCCCGCCCTCGAGGCGAGCGTCTCCTCTCGCGCAGGGTTCTCGCACGGGTCTACGGGTTCGTGGGGCTGCTCGAGGGCATCGGCGCGGTGACGAGCTTCTTCGTCGGCTTCCTGCTCGGCGGCTGGCGTCCGGGGACTCCACTCCCCGACACCGGCACGGCGTACCTCCAGGCGACGACGATGACGCAGACCGCGATCGTCATGGGCCAGGTCGGCGCGGGGCAGGCGATGCGGACCGAGCGGCGCTCCGTCTTCTCCATCGGCCTCTTCTCGAATCGCTTCCTGCTGGCAGGGATCGCGTTCGAGCTCGCCCTCGCGGTGGCGCTCGTGTACGTGCCGGGGCTGAATCGCGTCTTCCACCAGGCGCCGATCCCGTGGTGGTGGTGGCTTCCCCTCGTGGTGTGGGCGCCGGTCGTCTTCTTCGCCGAGGAAGCGCGCAAGGCGTTCCTCCGCCGGCGAGCCCGTGGCCTGGGCCCAGGCGCTCAGCCGAACGCGTTGTCGAGCACGAGCATGAGCGCGAAGCCGGCCAGCAGCGCCAGCGACGCCGCGCGCTCGAACCCGTGCGAGTGACTCTCCGGAATGAGCTCGTCCACCACGACGTAGACCATCGCGCCCGCCGCGAAGCCGAGACCGGCGGGGAGGAGCGCCCCCGCGTAGTCGACGGCGGCGAAGGCGGCGAACGCGGCCGGAGGCTCGACCGCGCCCGTGGCGAGCGCGATCGCGAACGCCCTCCCGCGCGTCACGCCGCCGGCAGCGAGCGGAGC
>DATBIN010000036.1:0-6151 GCA_036556925.1 Gaiella sp. | reverse complement strand
CGTCTCGCTAGTGCCGCACTGGCCGCGTCCTTGGCGCTTCATCGTGCATCCCACACCTTCGACCGTGTATCGCTGTTCCTTGCCGTAAGCGAGTTCGTGAAGGGCAAGCACGTCGAGGCGGGGCTCGACCAGGCTCGGATTGTCACAAAGCCCAACTTCGCTCCAGAGCAGGTTCGACGCCGAGGACCAGGGAGTGCATTCCTCGTTCTCGGTCGGCTCTCGGCGGAGAAGGGCATAGACACGCTGCTGAGATCATGGGGCGGTTGGCAGCTTGAGGTGGTTGGGGATGGTCCGGAGCGGGCAAGACTGAGCAAGCTTGCCCCGCCGTCCGTGTCGTTCCGTGGATCCGTGCCCCCGGGAGCCATTCCCAACATACTCTCAAGGGCAAGGGCGCTCCTCGTTCCATCGCGCTGCTACGAGGGCCAGCCAAGGGTCGTGCTAGAGGCTCTTGCAGCCGGCGTGCCTATCGTGGCAAGCCGGATCGGCAGTCTGCCGGAGATCATTGACCACGCTGCGAACGGGTTGCTCGTAGACCCTGATGATGAGCCAGGCTGGCGTGAGGCAATCGATCGACTATGCGACGACGATGAGTCGGAGAGGCTCGGCGAAGGGGCCTATACGACGTGGAGGAAGGGCTTCACACCCGAGCACGCACTAAGAAACCTCGAGGATGCGTACCGCACCGTGGGAGTGTCAAAGTCTGTATCAGGCAATTGGTGATCGGAGCGTGCTCATGGAACCGGTGCCCAGCCTGAGGGGGATCGCAAGAGATCCCTCTGTGATTCTCAAACATCCGCTGAAGGCGGGGAAGAGTCTGGCGAACTTTCCGGCCAGAAAGCTAGTAGACCCGTGCAGGGTCGCGTGGTTTTCGAAGCGCCATCCGGAACTCGGTGAAGTCATTAGGGATGTTCGTACCCGTGGCCTCACATACCTCGCGCCCAGAAGTTTGGTCGACTTATCAAGTGCCGTACTAGCGCTCGATCAACGTGGCATCGCGGGAGCGATCGTCGAGGCTGGGACAGCTCTCGGCGGCTCAGCAATCGTGCTCGCGCGCACCAAGAGACGGGATCGGCCGATGTGGATATTCGATGCCTTCGGCATGATTCCACCTCCAACGGACAACGATGACGAGGAAAGTCACAAGCGATACGCGACGATTGCATCGGGGAAATCATCCGGCATTGGCGACGATGATGTCTATTATGGATATCATGTTGATCTATTAAGAGAAGTAACACAAACATTTGTCGAGTGTGGAGTAGAACCAAGGATCGAGAATATCACCTTTGTAAAAGGCTATTACGAAGACACGATGCGTGTAAACTTCCCGGTGGCGCTAGCTCACCTTGACTGCGACTGGTATGAGTCTGTAATGATCTGTCTCAAGCAGATTGAGCCACATCTCGTCTCTGGTGGACGTTTCGTGATCGATGACTACAGCAGTTGGTCGGGCTGCACGGCAGCCGTGAATGAATTCTTTGCGGGGCGTGCCGACTTCGAGTTCGTCCAGAAGTCGCGACTGCACATCATCAAACGGAGTTGAGATCACCTGCACGAGCTACCTCGCGCGTGGGGTGTCGTGCGAGCGGGGCGGTCAGTCGTCCTTGAAGCCGTACCGCCCGAACACCGGCGCGTACTCCGAGACACCCTCGGGCGCAGGCACGATCTCGGTCTGGTCGGCGCCGCCGACGACCATGCCCACGATCTTCTGGGCGCCCTCCGCGTCCTCGACCAGGGCCCAGGCGACGACGCGGGCGCTCTCCGCCTCGAAGTCGTAGTCGCTGCCGTAGAAGGCCCGCCAGCCGGGCTCGGCGGGGACGAGGGAGACGATGCGGTCGGCCATCGCCGCGAAGGATACGGTGGCGGCGAGCAGCCCGGCCGGTTCAGGAGGCGCCGCGATCGGGCGCCGCGCCCGCGGGAGGCGAGGGCCGGCGGCGGGCGTGCGGGTGCGAGCGGAAGTACGTCTCCCGGCGCCGACGGTCGGAGACATGGGTGTAGCGCTCCGTCGTGGAGAGGTCGGCGTGGCCGAGCATCTCCTGCACGCTGCGCAGGTCGGCGCCGCCCTCGAGCAGGTGCGTGGCGAAGGAGTGGCGCAGGAGGTGCGGGTGCACCCGTCCCGGCTCGAGCCCGGCGCGCTCGGCGAGCCGTCGCAGGACGAGGAAGGCGCCGGCGCGCGTGAGAGCGCCGCCGCGGGCGTTGAGGAACAGGTCGGGCCGCAGCCGCCTATCGAGGTGCGGCCGGCCGAGCGCGAGGTAGCGGCGCACCGCCTCGGCCGCCGGGCGACCGAGAGGGACGATGCGTTCCTTCCCGCCCTTGCCGACCACGCGCACGATGCGGTCCTCGAGGTCGACCGACGAGCGCGCGAGGCCGAGCGCCTCGGAGATGCGCAGGCCCGCTCCGTAGAGGAGCTCCGCGAGGGCGCGGTCGCGAAGCGCGCGCGGGGTGACGCCGCCGGCGGCGTCGATCAGGCGCTCGACCTCTCCCGCCGAGAGCGTGCGGGGCAGGGTGCGCGGGCGGCGGGGAGGCTTCAGCGCCGCGGCGGGGTTGTCCCGCCTCACGCCGAGGAGCACGAGATGGTTGTAGTAGGCCCGCGCGGCCGCGAGGCGCCGCGTGATCGTGGACGGCGCGTGGCCCCGCTCGCGCATCGAGGCCAGCCAGCGCTCGAGATCCGCGGTCGTCGCCGGTCCGGCGGGCCTGCCGAGGAACGTCTCCAGGAGCGCGAGATCCCTCCGGTAGGCGTCGACGGTGCGCGGTGCCCGTCGTGCGGCGAGGAAGAGGAGGAAGCTCTCGGTGTCGGCGACGGCAGCCTGGGCCACGGCCGTTCCATTCGCGCTGCAGGCGGTCACGTCCTCCCCGGACCGGGCCGGACGCGCCGCAGCCAGTACACGGTGGCGCCGGCCAGGACGAGCGCGAGGAGCACCGTCAGGCCGGCGATCCAGGCACCGACGCCCATCCAGAACTCGTCGGGATAGAGGCGGCGCAGCGTGTCCGTGTCCCGGAAGCGCCACGTGTCGCCCTCGAAGAAGATGCCGTGGAAGCGTTCGAAGAACCCGTTCCAGGCGAGCAGCATGAGCAGGCCGACGGCGGCCGCGAGGCCGAGCGTGGCGAGCGCGCCGGCCCGCAGGCCGCGCGGCGCGATCGTGCGCGTCGCGGGCGAGAAGGCGAGCGCCAGCGACAGGGCGGCCAGCGCCACGAGCAGCACCAGCTGCACCGTGAAGAGCACGCCGACGATGTCGCGCACGTCCTGCATGTGTGTGAGCTCGCGCGCGTTGAACGCCGGCTCGCCGTCGGGGAGCTCGGCGTCGCGGAGCAGGTCGATGCCGCGGCCCCCGGGCATGATCGAGTCGAGGCCGACGAGCGCCAGGTCCGCGCGCTGGTCCCGCGTGAGCCCGTAGCCGTCCACGGGCACGCGGCCGTGGTCGTACTCGAAGGAGACGATCCAGTCGTTCGCGACGATGCGGAGGGCGCTCGTCACGAGCAGGGGCGGCACCGCGATCGCGATCGCGACGACGGCGACACGTGTTGCGATGGTGCGGGCGTTCACGTTCGTAGGGGCGAGATATATCTCGCCCCTACGGCGCGCGGTGGCGCCACGTCCTCGGACGCAACCGGCCTCGCCGTCAGCCGGTCGCGTCGCGCTGAGGCGCGACGCAGGAGAGCCGGGGAGAGCCCAAGGTCGGGCGACGGCTTATGCGAAGACTTCGACCGTCGCTGCGTGACCCGGGACGCCGGCGAGACGTCGATCACAGGTCACGAGCGGAGCTCCGAGAAGCTCCGCCAGGGCGAGATAGACGCCGTCGTACACGCTCAGGTTCGCCCTGAGCTCCCAGGCTCTCTCGACCAGCGGCAGGTGCGGGTACCGAACGATCGGAAGCATCGCCGCGTCCGCACGAGCGTCCGACGCGCGATCGTCGGAGAGTGCTCCGCCTGCGACAAGCCCACGGAGCGCCTGCGCGACCTCGACGTCGAGCAGATGAGGAGCGTGACGGTCGTCGTCGCCAAGAACCCGATCGTGGAGATCCTGGCTCGCCGTTGCCGACGCCAGCAGATCGACGACCGCAGACGCATCGAGGACGATCACGGCTCCTCGACACCATCGCGCATCTCGCGGATCACCCGCACGATCTCCGATCGGGATGCGCCGCCCTGGCGGGAGGCGACGCGGGCGAGCACGTCCGCCATCGTCGGACGACGCGCGAGGTCGGTCAGCTCCTCACGGAGGTAATCGGAGAGGGAGACGCCTGCGGCTGCGGCGCGAACGCGCAGCGTGGCATGGACGTCGTCGGGCACATCACGGATCTGGATCGCCTTGGGCATGTTCATCTCCAGCATACAACCAGCTTGGGTGCAATGCATGCAAGTTGCCTCCAGGGCACAGCGGCCTGCGCGGACACCAGGGCGCGTCGGGCTGAAGCGCGACGCAGCCTACGAACGGGGGTGCGAGCGGTCGTAGACGCGACGGAGGCGCTTCGCGTCGACGTGCGAGTAGATCTGCGTCGTGGAGAGCGAGGCGTGGCCGAGGAGCTCCTGGATCGTGCGCAGGTCGGCACCGCCCTCGAGGAGGTGCGTGGCGTAGGCGTGCCGCAGGCGATGCGGGTTGCGCAGGAGCCGGCGCAGCGTGCTCGTGTCGAGGCGGCGGCCGCGCGCCGAGAGGAAGATCGCGTCGTCCGCGCCGCGGGCGAGCGCCGGCCGCGCGTCGCGCAGGTAGCGGGCCAGGGCGAGCGCAGCCTCCTCGCCGAGCGGCACCACGCGCTCCTTCCCGCCCTTGCCGCGCACGTGCACGAGCTCCTGCTCGAAGTCGACGTCGGCGAGCCCCAGGCCGACGGCCTCGGCGCTCCGCAGGCCACACGAGTAGACGAGCTCGACGAGCGCCTGGTTGCGCAGCCCGAGCGGCCCGTCGCGGTCGAGCTCGTCGACGATGCGCTCCACCTCCTCCACCTTGGGCGCCTCGGGCAGCCGTCGCGCCCGGCGCGGGCCCGTCGCCACCGTGGGCACCCGCTCGGCGCCGAGCGCCGAGCGCAGGAAGGACCGCACCGCGGCCAGACGGCGCGCCACCGTGGACGGAGCCAGCCGGCGGCCGGCGCGCCCGAGCTCGGCCGTGTAGGAGGCGAGGGCGCGGGCGTCGACGTCGTCCGGCGTGAGGCCCTCCGCCGCGAGCCACTCGCTGAAGTCGCGCAGGTCGGCCGCGTAGGCCCGCCGGGTAGACTCGCTCAGGTCCGACGTTGCGAGGAAGCGGTCCACGGCGACGCTCGTGTCCATCGTTGCCTCGATTCGCTCCCGCGGCTCCGTCGCCTTCACCGATGCGCACGCTCCTCGCTCTCGTCGCGGTCGCAGCACTGGCCGCGGTGACCGTCGTCGTCCTGCGCGGGAACGATGCCGGGGACGCGCGGACCGGCTCCGTCACGCTCGTGGGCGACTCGCTCAACGTGGGCATCGAGCCGTACCTGCCGCTCGAGCTGGAGGGCTGGACGATCGACACCGACGACGTCGTCGGCCGCGCGACGCTCGCCGGCGTTGACGCGCTGCGCACCCTCGGCGAGGGCCTCGCACCCGTCGTCGTCGTCAGTCTCGGGACGAACGACGCCGCCGGCGACGTCGAGGGCTTCCGCCGGCTGGTGCAGGAGGCGCTGCGGCTGGCGGGGCCGGACCGGTGCGTGATCTGGACCACGATCGTCCGCGACGGCTCGCCCCGCGAGGAGCAGAACGACGTCCTGCGCGCTGCGGCGGGCGCGAACGACAACCTGCGCCTCGTCGACTGGGCGACGATGGTGGCGGAGGAGCCGGAGCTGCTCGCCGGCGATCTCGTGCACGCGACCGAGGACGGCTACGTACGGCGCGCGCAGGCGATCGCCGAGGCGGTCCGCGCCTGCCCGCCGCGGACGCCGCCCCAGACGTGATGTCCCGCGTCGTGTCCCTCGCCACCGGCGCCGACGCGCGTGTGCGCAACGAGGGCGCGCCTCTCGCCGCGGTCCTCGTCAACGGCGGCACGTCGAAGGCGATGCCGGGCACCTGGAGCGCCACCAGCGAGCTGATCGCCTCCGAGCTCGCCCTGCGCCTGCCGGGGGTGAGCTTCGTCGAGGTGCGCTACCGGACGAAGACGTGGCGCGCGATCGACTCCTGCATGGAGGACGCCGTCGCTGCGCTCGACCTC
>DATBIN010000035.1:0-26171 GCA_036556925.1 Gaiella sp. | reverse complement strand
CAGGCCCGCGGAGACCGTCACGGTCGTCCGGGCGTGTCGCGACCTGGGCTTGCTCGGCAGAGATGGCGCCTGGCCCGCGGATGTCTGCGCGATCGTCCGGACCCCCGAGCGCGACCGGCGTCGCGATCGCCGCCGCCAGTACCACCGTTCCGAGAATGCTCGTCAGCTTCATGTCGTCTCCTTCCTCTCGATCGCCGAGTGCGATCTCACGGCGCGGAGGATCGGAGACGGCGGCAACGATGCACCTACCGATCGGTAACCGCCGCGCAGTAGCGTCTGCCGCGTGGAATTCAGGGTGCTCGGACCACTCGAGGTCCTCGACGGCGGTCGCTCACTCGACCTGGGCGCTCCCGGCCCGCGCGCACTGCTCGCATTCCTCCTGCTCCACGCGAACGAGGTCGTCTCGTCCGATCGGCTCGCGGAGGCGCTCTGGCCGCGTCAGCTGCCGAAGACGCCCGCCAAGACGATCCAGGTCTACGTGTCGCGGCTACGCGCCGCTTTCGGGGATGCTCGTTCCGTGCTGGAGACACGCGGCTCCGGCTACGTGCTGCGGGTCGGCGCCGGCGAGCTCGACCTGCAGGAGTTCGAGCTGCTGCTCGCCCGGTCACGAGGCGAGCCGCCTGCGCAACGCGCGGCGACCCTGCGGGCGGCGCTGTCGCTCTGGCGTGGCCCTCCGCTCTCCGACTTCGAGTACGACACGTTCGTGCAGCCGGAGGCCGCGAGGCTGGAGGAGCTGCGCCGGCTCGCCCGCGAGGAGCGGATCGAGGCGGAGCTCGAGCTCGGAGCGGGACCGGAGCTGGTCGCGGAGCTACAGGCGCTCGTGGCGGAGCGGCCGCTCGAGGAGCGGCCTCGCGCGATGCTCATGCGCGCGCTGTACCGCAGCGGCCGCCAGCCGGAGGCGCTCGACGTCTTCCGCGAGGCGAGGCGAGTCCTCGACGACGAGCTCGGCCTCGAGCCGGGCCAGGAGCTCCGCGACCTCGAGCGCGCCATCCTCACGCAGGACCCGGCACTCGCCTTGACGGGGCCGGCGACCTCCGCGGCGCACGGCGCGCTCGTCGCCGTCTCCGAGCGTGCGGAGGGTCTCGCCGCGCTGACCGCGCTGGCCGAGGCACTCGCTTCGAGCCCTCGACGGCGGGAGCTCGTGCTGGCCCGTGTCGTCCCGGGCGGCGAGGTCTCCGCGGCGACCGCGCAGCTCGACGAGGCGCGCCGCGCGCTCACCGTTCGCGGCACGTCGGTTCGCGTCGCCGCCTTCTCGTCGTCCGCGCCCGGAAACGACGTCGCGCGGCTCGCGAGCCAGCAGGATGCCGACCTGCTGCTCCTCTCGGCAGCCGGCGATCCCTTCGCCGGGCCGCTCGCCTCGGTCTTCGAGGTCGCAACCTGCGACGTCGTGTCGCTCGTCGAGGACGGCGGGGCGGTCGCCGGCGGGCCGATCGTCGTGCCGTTCGGCGCATTCGAGCACGACTGGGCGGCGCTCGAGCTCGGCGCCTGGGCCGCAACCGCGCTCGCCCGGCCACTGCGGCTGATCGGCGCTGCCGACGAGGCGCCCGGAGGGCGAGACGCGAGCCGCCTGCTCGCCGACGCATCGCTCATCGTCCAGCACACCGCGGGCCTGGTGGCCGAGCCGCTCCTCGCACGCCCAGGGCGCGAGACCGTCGCCGCCCTGGCCGAAGGAGCAGGACTGCTCGTCCTCGGGCTCTCCGAGCGTTGGCGGGCGGAAGGGCTGGGAGCCACCCGTCGAGCGCTCGTCGCCGCGCCCGTCGCTCCGACCGTCCTCGTCCGGGGAGGGTTGCGGCCCGGAGGCCTCGCGCCGCCCGACACCTTGACGCGCTTCACCTGGTCGATCCGAGCCGCCAGAATCTGAGGCTCTCGTGCCGGAGGTCGGATCTCAGCTCGCGGGCTACCGGATCGAAGGCGTGATCGGGCGCGGTGGCATGGGAGTCGTGTACCGCGCCACGGAGCTGGCACTCGACCGGCCCGTCGCCCTGAAGCTGATCGCGCCCGAGCTGGCGGGCGACGCGACCTTCCGGCAGCGCTTCCTCCGCGAGTCGCGGATCGCCGCATCGATCGACCACGCCGGGATCCTGCCCGTCTACGCAGCGGGCGAGGCGGAAGGAGAGCTGTACCTGGCGAGCCGGTTCGTGGACGGCACCGATCTCCGCCAGCTGCTCCAGGAGGGGACGCTGCCGCCGGCGCGGGCCCTGGAGCTCGTCGGACAGGTCGCGGACGCGCTCGATGCAGCGCATGCGCGCGGCCTCGTCCACCGTGACGTCAAGCCTGCGAACGTGCTCGTCGACCGGGTCGACCACTGCTACCTCTGCGACTTCGGCCTCACGAAGCAGCTCGGCGAGGGAAGGTCGACTGCCTCGGGCCTCGCCGGCTCGCTCGACTATCTCGCTCCCGAGCAGATCCGCCGGGGCGACGTCGACGGGCGCACCGATCAATACGCGCTCGCGTGCGTCCTCTACGAGGTGGTGGCGGGTGCACCGCCGTTCCGCCGGGCGACGGAGGCGCAGACGCTGTGGGCGCACATGCACGAGGAGCACGTGACCGCGGCCGGCTACGACGCGCTCGACCCCGTGCTCGCCCGAGCGCTCGCCAAGGAGCCCTCCGAGCGCTACCCGAGCTGCAATGCGTTCATGAACGACGCGCGCGCCGCGCTGGGCCTCGCGCCGTCTCCGGCTGCGCTGCGGACTCGGCGGCGGCGCATCGGCCGACGCCTGGTGGCCGCGGGAGGGCTGCTCCTCGGAGTGGCCGTCGCGGCGATCGTCCTCGCCGTCGCCGTCGACCGGGGCGAGTCGCTCGTGGCGGTCCCCAACTCGGTCGGCGTTCTCGATCCGGTCTCGCTCGAGCTGACAGCGGTCGCCCCCGTGGGCAGCGCCCCGACCGAGGTCGCCGTGTCCGACGACTGGGTGTGGGTGCTCAACGCGAACGACGGCACGGGGACGATCTCGCGGCTCGATGCGCGGACCCGGCAACGGGTGTCGACGTTCTCGGTCGGGGGGACGCCCCGGAACATCGTCGCCGCCTTCGACTCGCTCTGGGTGGGGACGACCGAGGGCCGGGTCTTCCGCATCGACCCCGGCTCCGACCTCGTCGAGTCCAGCTGGACGCTCCCCAACGCCGGCGCGTCGACCGCGTTCGCGGTCGACCAGGGCGCGGGCTGGCTGGCCGTCGGGCCCGGCGCCGTCTGGGCAGGAAGCTCTCGGGCCATCTCCCGCATCGATCCGGCCACGGGCCGGCTCCGTCCCCGTGCGAGCCCCGTCTGGGGCCCGATGGCCTTCGGGTTCGGCTCGCTGTGGGTGCTCGGGAGCGAGCTCGAGCGTCTGTCCCCGGTCACGATGCGCCGCGAGGCGACCGTCGAGCTGGCCGGAGGATTCGTTCGCGTGGCGGCGGGGCTGGGCTCGGTCTGGGTGTCCGACGACGAGGGCCAGGCCGTGCTCCGCGTCGACCCGCAGCAGGACGGGATCTCGCGCACGTACGACGTCGGCGGTCGCCCGTTCGGGCTCGCGATCGGTCCGTCCGCCGTCTGGGTGGCGATCGACGAGGGCACCGCCGCGCGGATCGACCCCGGCACGCATGAGGTGACGACGACGACCGTCGGCGGCGCGCCGCGAGGAATCGGGATCGGCGCAGACGCGGTGTGGATCTCGGTGGACTGAGTTGACCGTCCACCGGGTGCCGAGGATCATGGCCGGGTGACATGGCGGGCCGCGGCACTCATCGTGCTCCTGTCGCTGCTCGCCGGCGCCTGTAGCTCCGAGGACCACGTGACCCCCGTCGCGGCAGGCTCGTGTGGCCCAGTCCGCTACGAGGGCGACGGCGAGCCGGACCTGATCGTCGTCTCCGACCTCCCCCTGCGCGGGATCGGCGCGGGGACGACGAAGCTCATGGTCGAGGCGATCGAGCTCGTCCTCCGGGAGCGCGCGTTCCGGGCGGGCGAGTACCGCGTCGGGTACCAGTCGTGCAACGACACCGTCGGCGACGAGCCGTACGACCCGCTGCTCTGCAAACAGAACGCCCGCGCGTATGTCGCCGCTGCGGACGTCGTCGGGATCGTCGGCCCGTGGAACTCCGGCTGCGCGGTCGATCAGATCCCGATCGTGAGCCGAAAGGGGGCAGGGCCGCTCGCGATGATCAGTCCTTCCAACACGTTCGCCGGCCTGACGAGGGCCGACGTCGACCCGACGGCGCCCGACCTCTACCCGGACGGCGTCCGCAGCTACGTCCGCGTCATCACGCACGACTTCGTCCAGGGTGCCGCTGCGGCCGAGCTCGCGGCGCGGCGCGGAGACCGTGCCGCCCTCGTCCATCAGGACCTCAGCGACGAGTACGTGAGTGGCCTCACGAGGTCCTTTCTCTCCCTCGCTCGCGACCTCGGGCTCCACGTCCGGCAATTCGAATGGGCCGACCGCGCGAGCTACGAGTCGCTTGCAGCCTCCGTGGCCGCCACTCGACCGCATGCGGTCTTCCTGCCCGGCCTGACGCAGCACAACGCCAAGCGGCTCATCGAGGATCTTCGTGCGGCGCTACCCCGGCGCGTGACGCTCATCGGGCCGGATTCCTTCGCCGCCGCGGAAATCGCCCGGGAGCTGGGAGCAGCGGGAGACGGCATGTACGTGACCGTCCCGTCGATTCCGATCGAGGCCCTGCCGCCCGCGGGCAAGCGCGTCGTGCGCGAGCTCGGGCTCACGGGGGACGACCCGGCGATCGGCGTGCCGGAGGCCGCGCAGGCGGCTGCGGTGCTGCTCGACGCGATCGGCCGCTCCGACGGGACGCGGGCATCGGTCGTCGGCGAGCTCTTCGCGTCGAAGGTCGAGGACGGCATCCTCGGCTCGTTCTCGTTCGACCGCTTCGGGGACATCCTGCCGGCGCCCGTCGGCCTCTACCGCTTCGAGCACGGAGAGATCGTCGTCGCCGGCGTCGTGCGCGCGCGTCGTCCGGGTGATTGAGGGTGCGCCGGGGGCGTTCGCACGCCTCAGTCCGCGACGCCCAGCCCCCAGCCGCCGTCGATCACGATCTCCTGCCCGGTGACGTAGTCGGAGGCCGGTGAGGCGAGGAAGAGGGCGAGCGCCTTGATGTCGTCCGGCTGTCCGACGCGGTGCATGGGGATGTCCTTGGCGACCGCCGCCTGCAGGTCGGGATTGTGGGCATGGCCGCCGCCGATGTTCGTGACGAAGAAGCCCGGCGCGATCGCGTTGACCATGATCCCGTCCGCCGCGAGCTCGAGCGCGAGGCAGTGCACGAGGTGCCGTGCGCCGGCCTTCGCCGCCATGTAGGCCGAGCCGATCGCGGGCTCGACCTTGGTCGCGGCGAGCGAGGTCGTGACGACGATCCTCCCGGCCTTGCGGGGACGCATGTGGCGGGCTGCGGCGCGCGCGGTCGCGAAGATCCCGTTCAGGTTGATGTCGATGACGCGGTTCCAGCGCTCGTCGGCGTAGTGCTCGAGCGCGCCGTCCTCGATGCGGGGCCGCTGGCCGCCGGCCCAGCCGCCGACGAAGCCGGCGCCCGAATCGATGCCGGCGTTCGCGAACGCGACGTCGAGACGTCCGTACACGTCCGCCGCCTCGTCGATCGCGCCGTCGAGGGCGGCGTGATCCGTCACGTCGGCGACGGCGCCGCGGACGTCGAGGCCCTCGCCCTGCAGCCGGGAAGCCTGCGCGGCGACCCCGTCTGCGTCGACGTCGATCAGCGTCACCCGTGCACCGTGCGCCGCGAGCACCTCGCCGTACGCGAGCCCGAGTCCGCTGGCACCGCCGGTGACGACCGCTCCGAACCCGGCCACCTCGAAACGAGAGGAAACGTTCACGCGGACCTGCCTCCTGTGATCTGGCTTGGTCGGCTGACCCTACCGCGCCGCAGGCGACGACACGTGCCCGGGTCTGTGCATCGCCGCGACGAGCCGGCAGGCGCGGCTACGCGGCGAGGTCCTCGGCGCGGGCGCCGTCGCCGGCGGCGATCCTGGCTGCGAGCAGCTCGGCGTCCGCGCCGACGCCGCCGATGAAGTGCGAGCCGCGCCTCCGCTGGAATCGCAGCCCCAGGGTGTGGAGGCCCGGTGCGGCCGTGACGCCGTGGTGCTGGACGATCTCGCCGTCGGCGTCGAGCACGGGGAGGTGCAGCCACGGGTAGGCGCGGCGGTAGCCCGTCGCCCAGAGCACGGTGCCCACGCCGGTGTCGCGAAGGTCGAGCGCGCGGGCGCTCGGCGGCAGGTCGATCTCCCGAACGTGCTCGGGAGCGACCTCGTGGCCCTCGCGCTCGGCGAGCTCGTCGACGCGGGCGAGGATCCTGCGCATGCGCACCTCGGCGCGCTCGACTTCCGCGTCCAACCCGTCCGAGAACACGGCGTGGCGGCCGGCGAAGACGAGCAGGCGGCCGCGGACGTCGACGCCGGCCTCGTGGAGGACCTGCAGGTCGAGCGGCTCGCCGCCGTTCGCCCCGGTGACCGCGACGCTCGGGGCGCGCCTGGCCGCCGCCGGATCGGCGACCTCGTCGATGGAGACGTCGAAGTCCCCGAGCCGGTCGAGCCACTCCCAGATGTCGCGTCCGCGGTAGCGGCGCGGCAGCCGCGCATGGCGCCCCACGGCGAGCGTCACCTCCCGCCCCGACCTGGCCAGGTCGAGCGCGAGCTGCTGACCGGTCGGTCCCGAGCCGACGACGAGCACTGCGCCGGGCGGCAGGCCCTCGGGGGTGCGAAAGCGCACGGCGTGCAGCGACGCCACGCCCTGCGGCACGCCCGCGGCCTGGGGTGGCACGAAGGGAACACCGCAGTCGCCGGTCGCCACGACCACGTTCCGTGCGAGCCAGGTGTCGCGGTCGGTCGCGACGTGGTAGCCGTCCTCGTGCCGGCGCACGGAGACCACGGTGGCGCCTTCCACCACAGGGGCGAGAAACGACCACGCGTACTGCTCGAGCTCGTCCACGAACGTGTCGCGGCCGAGGAACGCGTCCGGGTCGGGGTACGGGCCCTGACCGGGCAGGAGGCTCGCCCACGCCGGCGAGAGCAGCGTGAGGGAGTCCCAGCGCTCGGAGCGCCAGCGCTCTCCGATGCGGCCCCGCTCGAGGACGACATGGGGGCGCTCCGCCCGGCTCAGGTGCCAGCTGAGCGCGAGCCCGGCCTGACCGGCGCCGATGACGACGGTCTCGGTGCGATGCTCCCCGCTCATCGCAGCGCGGGCTCGTGGCCGAGCGCGTTCCCGGCCAGGTAGTCGTACGCTCGGTTGGCGCCGAGCGGGTGCATGAAGGCGCCGGCCCGCACGTCGCGGTAGGCGCGGGCGAGGGGGCTGCCGGTCAGGTAGCCGGCGCCGCCGGACAGCGCGAGGGCGCGGTCGACCACGCGCGTCGCGGCCTCGTTGACGAACGTCTTGGCCGCCTGCGCCTCGGCGAAGTGCTCGGCGAGCTCGAGCTCGGTGCCGTCGTCCGTCGGATGGGCGGCGTAGTGCGCGTCGATCAGGATCGCCGCACGCGCGAGGGCGCCGCGGCCGGCGGAGAGATCGATCGCGCTTTCCGCGACGAGCATGCGCGAGCGTCCGTCCGCGTGGCCGTTCCGGCGCGCGAGCGACTCGGTGGCGTGCGTCTGCGCAGACTCGGCGATGCCGAGAGAAGCGGAGGCGTGGAAGAGCCCGGCCGTGAGGTTCCGCTCCATGTACGGCCCTGCCGTGCCGATCCTGAAGCCACCGCGCAGCGCGGACGACGGCAGCTCGACTCCGTCGAAGGTGACGGAGTTGCTCCCCGAGGCGCGCATGCCGAGCGCGTCCCAGTCGTCGTGGACGATGACGCCCGGCGTGTCGGTCGGGATCATCGCGTAGCCGTAGCGCTCGAGCCCGTCCTCGTCGGCGAAGGTGACCGCCGTGTAGAGCACGGTCGCGGCGGGCGACATGGTGCAGAAGATCTTGCGTCCGCGGACGCGCCATCCGGAGTCGCTGCGCTCCGCCACCGTCGCGGGCTTCGTGATGTCCTGGCCGGCCTCGCTGATGGCAGCCGCCATCACGACCCGGTCCTCGACGATCGTGCGCATGGTCGCCTCGAACGCCTGCGCGCGGCGCCCGTTGCCGGCTGCGAGCGCGGTCTGGCGCCGCCGGACGACGTTGAGCACCGCGACCAGGTGCATGTTGACGCCGATCGCCACGGAGGCGTCGGCCCGGGCCAGGCGGCTCGAGGCGACGACGAGATCGTGGACGGATCCCACGCCGAGCCCGCCGTGCGACTCGGGGATGGGGGCGGCGAAGTAGCCGCTGGCCTGGAGAGCGGAGATGCTCGCGAAGGGGTAGGAGCCCTCGCGGTCGTGGAGCGCCGCGCGGCCGCCGATCTCGGAGCCGAGGCGCTCCGCCAGCGCGACGAGCCTCTCTCCCGACGGCGTGGCTGCCTGCAGCTCGATCATGTCCGGGTCTCCGGCGCGGGGCGGCGGCGGCCACCGCGAGGCGACCGCCGCCTCAGCCCGCTCACGCCGTGACGGTCTCCACCGACACGGGCACGCCGTTGGCGACGATGTCGAACACCGCCGACCGCTTCTGGGCGCGGGCGACGACCTCGCGCAGCTTCTCCTCCGGCGCGTCGCCCTTCACGGTGAAGGTCACGCGGATCCGCTCGAATCCGTTCCGCACCTCGTCCGAGAGGCCGAGCGCACCCCGCACGTCCATGTCGCCCTCGAGCGTGGACTCGACCTCCGTCAGCTTCACGCCGCGTGCGGCGGCGACGTACACCAGCGAGGTGGTCAGGCAGGCCGACAGGGCGGCGAGGAGGTATTCGGCGGGGTTGGGCCCGGTGTCGCGGCCGCAGAGGATCGCGGGCTCGCCGGCGTCGAGGATCCATTCGTGCGCGCGCGAGGTGTCCTCCTGGCCAGCGCCGTAGAAGTCGCGGATGGTGGCCTGGTTGTGCGCGCCGTCGATCCACCTGTTGCTGGCGCGGAACTGGAAGCGCCCGAGCTCGGGCTGCGCCTTGACGGCGTCGAGGGTGGCGAACAGCTGCGCCGTGTCGACCCCGTTGCGGATCGTCTCGCTGCTGGTGATCGTGGTCACTCCTGGCTCCTCTCCCGGGCATCGCACCCGGCGGCGTGGTTGACGACCGCCACCCAACACGACGTGCCCAAAGCGCCGGCTGGTGCCCGGCAAAGCGCCGGTTAACCGGAGGCCGGCGCCGGCGCCGCGCGGAGGCGCGGCGCGAGGGCGACCCCCACGGCGAGCGCCAGGGCGAGGACGCCGAGCAGCCCGCACGCCAGGAATCCGGTGTGGACGCTCTCGACGACGGCGCTGCGCGGGGCGTCGGCGCCGGCAGCGGGGTCACGGGCGAGCGCGGCGACGAGCGCCAGGCCGAGGGCGCCGCCCATCCACTGCAGGGTGCTGAGCATGCCCGACCCGAGGGCTGCCTGTTCGGGATCGACACGGCCGAGCGCCGCGGCGTTGACGGAGACGAAGAGGCACGGGATCGCGAGCCCGAGCACCGCGAGGCCGGGCACGAGGCTGGTCGCGAGCGGGCCGTCGGCCGGAAGCTGCGTGAGGAACAGGAGCCCGGTCGCCATGAGCGCCGAGCCGAGCACGAGGAAGGGCTCCGGACCGAAGCGGCCGACGAGGCGGCCGACGAGGCGCGCCCAGCCCACCGCCGGCCCGCGCAGGAGCAGGAGGACGATGCCCGCCTGCAGTGGAGAGAAGCCTCGGCCCTCCTGCAGGTAGACGGCGAGCAGGAGCAGCATGCCGAGCATCGCGGCCCCGTGCAGGAGGCCCACGGTGCCTGCGCCGATGAAACGCCCGTTGCGGAGGAATCCGGCCGGGACCAGCGGATGCAGGGCCCGCCCTTGCCGCAGCGCGAAGAGCGTCAGGGCCGCGACCGCGACGACGGCCGCGCCGGCCGAGGAGGGGGAGCGCCAGCCGAGCGCGGCTCCGTTCGAGAGCAGGTAGGCGAGCGCCGCCACGCCGGCGGTGGCAAGCATGGCGCCCGTCAGGTCGACCGGCGTGCGTCGTGTCGCCCGGCTCGCGGGGAGCAGGACCGGCGCCAGTCCGACGAGCGCCAGGCCGACGGGCACGTTGACGAGGAAGACCGCCCTCCAGCCGAGGAGCTCGGTCAGGATGCCGCCGGCCGCGAGCCCCGTGACGGCGCCGAGCGATCCGATCGAGCCCCACACGGCGATCGCGCGAGTTCGCTCCCGCCCCTCGTCGAAGCTCGCCACCAGGAGGCCGAACGCCGCCGGCGAGAGCAGCGCCGCGCCAAGCCCTTGCACGGCCCGGGAGCCGACGAGCACGGCGCCCGAGGGAGCGAGGCCGCAGGCCAGGGAGGCCGCCGTGAAGAGAAGGGCGCCGGCGACGAGGATGCGCCGCCGGCCGAGCGCGTCCGCGACCCGGCCGCCGACGAGCAGGAAGCCGCCGAAGGCGACCGCGTATGCGCTGACCACCCAGTGGAGCCCGCGCGTGGAGAGCTCGAGCTCGTCCCGTAGCGAGGGCAGCGCGACGTTCACGATCGTCACGTCGAGGACGACCATGAACTGGGCGCTGCAGGCGAGCGCCAGCAGCCAGCGTGGGTGCGCGGCGCCCGCCATGTCCTGCAGCTACGCGAATGCGCCGGTGCGGGCGGCGCACTCCGCCCGCACCCGGGCCGCGACCATCGGGAAGGAGCGCATCAGGGTCGAGAAGTCCCGCGAGCTCGCGGCGAGGAGCCGCATCGGCGAAGCGGCGACGACCGTCGCCGAACGCTTCGGGCCCGCGAGGAGGCCGACCTCGCCGAAGAAGTCGCCGGGGCCGAGCGTGCCGAGCTTCGCGGAGCCGGCGCTGATCTTCGCCGGCGCCGTGTGGAGGGCCGTCACGTCGGCCTGGCCCTCGAGGATGACGAAGAACTCGGTCGCGTAGCCGCCCTCGCGCGTGAGCTTCGTGCCGGCGGGCACCGTGACCTCGTCGACGAGAGCGGCGAGCTCGCGCTGCTGCCGGCGTCTGCCGACACCGGCGAAGAGCGGGACCGACGCGATGAGCTTGGGATCCATGTGATGTCCTCCGTGGGGACTCGTGGGGTCTGGGAGCCGGCGCAGCGAACACGCGGGCGGCTAGCAGCCGGCAAAGCGGCGGCTAACGCGGCGTGAAGCCAGGGCGGGGCGGAGCTACGCTCCGGCGCAGAGATGCAATTCCGGCTGCTCGGTCCTGTCGAGGTGCGCCACGGCGACCGGCTCGTGACGCTCGCGGCCGGGAAACAGCGCGCGCTCCTCGCCGACCTGCTTCTCAACGCCAACCGGGCGGTTCCGCAGGCACGGCTCGTCGACGACCTCTGGGGTGATCGCGTGCCCGAGACCGCCGTCAAGGCCCTGCAGGTGTACGTCTCGAAGCTGCGCAAGGCGCTGCCCGAGGAGCGGCTGCGCACGCGCGGGACCGGCTACCTGCTGGAGGTCGGGGAGCAGGAGCTCGATCTCGACGTCTTCACCCGCCTGGCGGCGGAAGGTCGACGAGCGCTCGGCGGTGGAGACGTCGCGCGTGCCTCCGAGCAGCTGGGAGAGGCGCTCGCGCTGTGGCGCGGGCCCGCTCTGGCCGACCTGGACGAGCCGTTCGCGCACGGCGAGTCGGCCCGTCTCGACGAGCTGCGACAGGCCTGCCTCGAAGACCGCATCGAGGCCGACCTCGGCCTCGGTCGCCACGCCGCCCTCGTGCCCGAGCTGGAGGCGCTCGTCACCGCCCTGCCCCTCCGCGAAGGGCTGCGCTCGCAGCTGATCCTCGCGCTCTACCGGTGCGGCCGCCAGGCCGAGGCGCTCGACGCGTACCAGGCGTTCCGTCGCCTGCTCGACGCCGAGCTCGGCATCGAGCCGACGCCTGCGCTTCGCGAGCTCGAGCGTCGGGTGCTGCAGCAGGATCCGGCCCTCGAGCTCCCACCCGACGGCGGCGAGGCGCGCGCGCGTTCGCCGCGGGGCGCCGTGCCGCCCCCGTCCGCGGCCGCGGCGCCCAGCTCCGGCAGGCAGCGCCCGGTCGGGCGGGAGGCGGAGCTGCGCGCCCTCGAGCGGGTGCTGTCGGACGTGGCGGCGGGCGCTCGGCGCGTGGCCTTCGTCACGGGCGAGGCCGGCGCCGGGAAGACGACCCTCGTCGAGAGCTTCCTCGCCGACGCCGACCCCGGCGAGCCGCTGCTCGTCGGACGCGGCCAATGCATCGACAGCCGCGGCACCGGGGAGCCGTACCTCCCGATCCTGGAGGCGATCGGGAGGCTCGGGCGGGGCGACCATGGCGCCTTCGTCGTCGAGCAGCTGCGCCGCTCGGCACCGACCTGGCTCGTGCAGCTGCCCGCGCTCCTGGCAGAGGACGAGCGGGAGTGGCTCGAGCGCCGCGCGATGGGCGTGACGCGCGAGCGGATGCTGCGCGAGATGGCCGACGCTCTGGACGCGGTCGCGGCCGATTTCCCGCTTGCCCTCGTGCTCGAGGACCTCCACTGGAGCGACCCCTCCACGCTCGACCTGGTCGACACGATCGCTCGCCGCCCCGAGCCGGCGCGGCTGCTCGTGATCGGGACCTATCGCACCGGGGAGGAGGGTGGCCGGGTCGGCGAGCTCGAGCGGTCGCTCCGCCTACGCAACCTCTGCTCGGAGGTTGCCATCGGTCCACTCTCCGCGGCGGCGGTGGCCGAGTATCTCTCGGTCAGGCTGCCGGGTCACCAGCTGCCTCCGGAGGTCTCCGCCGACGTCAGCCGCCGCACGCGCGGGATCCCGTTGTTCGTGGAGAAGCTCGTCGACTCGTGGCTCGAGGGAGGCGCCGTCGAGCAGGACGGCGACCGCTGGCGTCTCAACGTCCCCGCCAGGCAGCTCGGCGCCAACGTCCCCGACTCCGTGCGCGAGCTCATCGCCGAGCAGATCCGCGTCGTCGACGCGGAGACGAGAGAGCTGCTCGAGGCGGCGAGCGTCGTCGGCACCGAGTTCGCCGCCGTGCTCGCCGGTGCCGGCAGCGGCGTCGCGGAGGAGCGCGCCGAGAAGCTGCTCTCGGCGCTCGGAGCCCGCCGTGTCGTCGTCCAGCCTCGCGGGGAGGAGCGCTGGCCGGACGGCACGGTGACGAGCCGCTACGGGTTCACGCACGACCTCTGCCAGGAGTGGCTCTACGACTCGCTGTCCGCGGGGAGGCGTGCGCGCATCCACCAGCGCGTGGGGACGCGCCTGCTCGAGGCGTACGGCGAGCGGGCGGTCGAGTTCGCGGCGCAGCTGGCATGGCACTTCGGCCAGGCGCACGACGTGGAGCACGCTGTCACGTTTCTCCTCGCCGCCGCCGAGCAGGCGTTTCGGCGGAGCGCGGCGCGCGAGGCGCTGCAGCACATCGAGACGGCGCTCGGGCTCCTGCCCGAGGTCGCCGACGAGCAGGCCCGGCTCCGGCTCGAAGTGGCCGCCCGCTTCCTGCACGGGCCGGCCCAGATCCTCGTCGGCGGCTGGGGCTCGCCGGTGGTCGAGGACTCGCTGGCCCAGGCGCTGTCGCTGGCACGTGAGCGCGGCGACGTGGAGGAGCTCGGCCAGGCGCTGTTCAAGCTGGCCGTGCTCTACGAGGTGCGCGGCCAGTACCGTCGCTCGGGGAGCCTGATGGACGAGGTGCTGGCGCTTCCGCGCGACGACGTGAGCCGCGAGCTGCTCGTGGACTCGCTGGAGCTGGCGGCGTGCTCGCTCGTCCACCAGGGCCGGCACGCGCAGGCGCTCGAGCACGCCGACCAGGCCCTCGAGCTGTCCGGCGGCGTCGTGCTGCCGGAGCCGGTGGCCGTCTTCGGCGAGAGCCCGGGCGTCTCGGCGCACGTGTGGGGGTCGCTCGCGCTCTGGCACCTGGGGCGGGCGGACAGCGCGCTCGAGCGTGCGGAGCGGGCCGTCGCTGCGGCGGCGATCGCTCCCAGGGCGTACGCGCGAGGGATGGCACACGTCAACGCCGCCATCGTGAGCCAGTGCATCCGTGACCCCGCGGCCGTGCGTCAGTGGGCCGAGGCCGGGATCGAGGCGTCGGGCCAGGCCGGCTACCCGTACTGGAGCGCCGTCGGTGGGATCCTCCGGGGCTGGGCGCGCGTCATGGAGGGCGACGCCCATGGCGGGCTCGCCGAGCTCCGTCGTGCGCTCGACGAGGCCCGGAGCACCGGCGCGCGTCTCGACGACCCGTACTTCCTGGCGGTGCTCGCGGACGCCTGCCTCGTCGTCGGCGAGGTCGACACCGGGCTTGCCGCCGTGGACGAGGCGATCGCAGCGATGAGCTCGGAGCGGTCGTTCTTCTGCGAGCCGGAGCTGCATCGCCTGCGCGGCGATCTCCTGCTCGCACGCGACGAACGGCCGGCGGCGGAGGCCAGCCTCGACACCGCCGTGGCCGTCGCACGCCGCCAGGGCGCTCGCGCCTACGAGCTCCGCGCCCTGGTCAGCCTCGCTCGCATCCGCCGCGATCGTGCGGCGGGCGAGGCGGTCGCGGCCGTGGTCGCGGCCATGCACGAGGGCGCAGGGTCGCCCGATCTCCTCGCCGCCCACGCAGTGCTCGGCGAGCTCGGCGTCGCGGTGCCCGCCGCCGCCGCCGCCGACGGGACCCGCGCGACAGCTGCGCGGCCGCCCGTGCGGTATGCGCGCAGCGGGGATCTCAGCATCGCCTACGAGGTCACCGGCGCCGGGCCGCCCGACGTGCTGCTCGTCGCCGGGTTCGTCTCCCATCTCGAGCTGGACTGGGGCGACCCCCGCCACGCGCACTTCCTCGACCGGCTGGGCTCGTTCTCGAGGCTGGTCCGCTTCGACAAGCGGGGCACCGGGCTCTCCGACCGGCCGCCGGGCGTCCCCGACCTCGAGACGCGCATGGACGACCTGCGCGCGGTCATGGACGGCGCGGGCAGCCGGCGTGCCGTCGTGTTCGGCTACTCGGAGGGCGGGCCGCTGGCCGTCCTGTTCGCGGCGACGTATCCCGAGCGGGTGCGGGCGCTCGTGCTGTACGGCGCGTACGTGAAGCGCTCGCACCCGGACGACGACTACCCCTGGGCGCCGCCGCTCGAGGCGCGCGAGGCCTACATCGAGGCGATCCAGGCGGAGTGGGGCTTCGAGAACGACATGAAGGTCATGTGCCCCTCCGCGGACGAGGCGATGATGCGGTGGTGGGGAGAGCGCTGCCGGGCGGCCGCCAGCCCGGGCGCCGTTCGCGCGCTGATGGAGATGAACTCCGGCATCGACGTGCGGCACGTGCTCGACGCGATCCACGTGCCGACGCTCGTCCTCCATCGCAGCGCCGACTTCGACTCGGACGTGGCGGAAGGCCGCTACATCGCCTCCCGGATCGCCGGTGCACGCTTCGTCGAGCTGGAGGGGACGGATCACTTCGTCGCCATCGACCCCGACCAGATCCTCGACGTGGTCGAGCCGTTCGTCCGGTCGTTCGAACATGGCGACGAGGACCACGCCGCGTCCGTGAGCGCCGACCGCGTGCTCGCCACGCTGATGTTCACGGACATCGTCGACTCGACATCCCTGGCGGCGCGGCTCGGCGACGGCGCCTGGGCCGAGCTGGTGGAGCGCCACGACCGTCTCGTCCGCGAGGAGCTCCGCAGGCACTCGGGCGAGGAAATCGACGTGGCGGGCGACGGCTTCCTCGCCGTCTTCGACGGGCCGGCCCGCGCGATCCGCTGTGGCCAGTCGATCGGCGCGCGGCTGCGCCGCCTCGGCATCGAGGTGCGGGTCGGGATCCACACCGGCGAGGTCGAGCAGGCCAACGGCGCGCCACGGGGGATCGCCGTCGACCTCGCGTCGCGCATCGCTGCCGCCGCGAGGCCGGGCGAGGTGCTCGTCAGCGCGACCACCCGAGATCTCGTGACCGGCTCGGGCCTCCAGTTCGTCGACCGGGGAGAGCATGCGCTGAAGGGCATCGACGAGCCGCGTCGCCTGTTCGCCGCGTCTGCATGAGGGCGCGCGTGACCTCCGAGAGATCGCTGTACGGGCCGGGGCAGTCGAGGTTCGCGCGCTACCTGGAGCGCCGGGAGCAGCAGCGACCGGACCCGGTCGCGCGCGAGCTGCGGCGGCGGCTGCTGGCCGGGATGCGCGGACGCTTGATCGAGGTCGGCTGCGGCGACGGCCGGGCATTCGAGCTCTATCCGCCCGGGGTCGAGCACGTGCTGGCGATCGAGCGCGATCCGCTCGCGCGCGAGGCTGCGCTCGAGCGAGCCGCGGCGGCGCCGGTGCCGGTCGACGTCGTCGACGGCGACGCGGGGGCGCTGCCCGCCGCCGACGGCGCGTTCGACGGCGCCGTGATGGTGTGGGTGCTCTGCAGCGTGTCGAACCCGGCCGGTGCGCTGTCGGAGGTGCGCCGGGTTCTCGCGCCGGGCGGCGAGCTTCGGTTCTACGAGCACGTGCGGTCCCGCCACCCCGTGTTCCGCGCCGTCCAGCGCGCCGGCGACGCCCTCTTCTGGACGCGGGCGCTCGGCGGCTGCCGTACGGCTCGCGACACCGTGTCGGCGATCCGGAGCGCCGGCTTCGACATCCTCGAGCTCACGCGAGGCTTCCACTCCTCGTCGCTCCTCACGATCACCTCCGCGCCCCATGTGATCGGCCGCGCCCGGCCCGCCGGCGTCGCGCCGCCTCGACCCGCGTCGCTAGCATGAGGTCGGGCTGACCGCCGTCGAGGGCGGTCGGAACCGGCTTCGAGGCCTCGGGCGTACGCCCGGGGCCTCTTTCGTCTGTCGACCGGGTGCTGTCGCAGCTCGCGAGGGACGTCGAGCCGGGCGGCGCCTGGGCGGCGGAGCTCGAGCGGCAGGCGCGGCAGGCCCGCCACGCCTGGCGCCTCCAGTGACGATCGCACGAGAGGTCTCCTATAACGAGTGAGTGCGCCTGCTCGCCGTTCTCTCGGCCGTCGGGATCGCCTGCGCCGCCGCGTCGGGGGCTGCGGCCCACCCCGTCGTCGAGCCGGAGATCTCTCCAGCCCGCGTGCCGGAGTCGCCGTGGAAGCTGCCGGTCGCCTTCACCGCGTGGGGCTTCGAGTCGGCGAGCCTCGTCGCGACCGATCTCGCCGAGCGGCTCGTCGCCTCCGGCATCCGCTCGGTCGCCATCCAGGTCGACCGGGACGGGCCTCGTGCCTCACGCGCCGATGCCGCGATCCTCGCTTCCCGCGGGCTGGACGTCTATCTCTGGGGGATTCCGGACGACGGCGACCACGCCGCGGCGCTCGAGGCCTTCGCCGGGATCGTGGACGGCTACATCGCCCAGGTCGAGGACGACGCGCAATACGCGGCGTTGCTCGACAACATCGAGGCGGGCGTCGGCGGAGGGTTGCCGCGCGCGGTCGTCACGACCTTCGAGGGCATCAACACGACCCACAACGGGCTGCTCAGGACACCCGAGCGCATGCAGCCGATCGTCGCGGCCGGGATCACGACTGCGTTCGTGGAGTGCTATCGCCAGGATCATCCGAGCCACGGCGACCTCGAGCTGATGCTGTGGCAGGCGCGCGAGTACGGCTGGCCGGAGGCCGTGCCCGTCGTCGGCCTCTACCGCGGCGTCCGGATCGGCGACTACGAGGGGCTCGACGCCAGGGCGGGCTCGTGGGGCTTCTGGAACGTGGAGCAGATCCACCCGGACGACTGGCCGGTCCTCGAGGCGAAGGTCGGAAAGGGGAGTACGGCGAGAGGCTGATAGACATCGGCTGCCGGCCGTCCCCCACCTCCGGAGGGAGCAGCTCCATGCACGTACGCACCGGGATCCCGTCCATCGAGCTCGAGGGGAGGCGCGAACGGCTTCTGGAGCACGTCCGTGATCGGGGATTGACGGGGTACGTGCTGTTCGAGCAGGACTACGTGCGGTACGTCTCGGGCCTCGTCTACCTCTCCACCGAGCGGCCGGTCGCCTTTGCCGGCAGCGTGTCGGGCGACGTGGCCGTCTTCGTCCCGGAGTTCGAGGTCGAGCGTGTGCGGGCCGAGAGCGAGTTCGAGCGCGTCGAGTCCTATCCGGAGTATCCGGGGACGGAGCACCCGATGCGCATCCTGGGAGGCGTGCTCGAGGGCATGGGGATCCGCGGCCCCGTCGGCACGGACCACGACGGCTACCCGGGCATCCTCGGCTACCAGGGCCCGCCGCTGAGCGAGGTCGCCGCACACCCCGTCACGCCGCTGGCGCCCTTCCTCGAGAGCCTGATGGTGCGGAAGAGCGCGTCGGAGGTGGCGCTCATCCGTGAGAGCGCCAGGTGGTGCGAGCACGCGCATCGCCTGCTGCAGGAGTACAGCCGGCCCGGCGCGACCGAGGCGGAGGCCAGCCTCCGTGCCGGTCACGAGGCGACCCTCGCGATGCTCGAGTCGCTCGGCCCGGATCACGGCGGCCAGTCGTCGTCGGACGGGGTCTCCGCCGGCTACCGCGGCCAGATCGGGCCCAGGAGCGCCTGGGCGCACGCTGTCGCCCACAACATCGTGTTCCGCGAGGGCGACGTGCTCGTGTCGGAGACGAGCGCTCCCGTCTGGGGCTACAACGCGGAGCTCGAGCGCGCGATGGTGATCGGCCCGCCGACGGAGGAGATGCGGCGCCTCTTCGCTCATGCTGTCGCCGCGCAGCAGGTCGCGTTCGACGTGCTGCGCCCCGGCGTGACGTGCGCCGAGGTGGACGGCGCCGTGCTGCGCTACTTCGCGGACAACGACCTGCTGCCGTACTGGAGGCAGCACACGGGCCACGCGATCGGCCTCCGCAACCACGAGGCCCCGTTCCTCGACGTCGGCGACGACACGGTGATCGAGCCCGGCATGGTGTTCACGATCGAGCCCGGCGTCTACTCCGGCGAGGTCGGCGGCTTCCGGCACTCGGACACCGTGCTCGTCACAGCGGACGGGATCGAGATCCTCACGGACTATCCGCGCGACCTCGAGAGCCTGACGATCGCGGCCTGAGCGCGCCGACGTCCGCGTTCGCCTCCCGGCCCGCCGTGCACCTCGAACGCGCGCCAACCGGCGTGGCGCTGCAAGGATGAGCCGACGTCATTCGGACAGGAGGGAGCATGTCGGTCGGCGATCGTCGCGCCCGCTTCAGGGACCTGCACGCCGCAGAGCGGCTGTTCGTGATGCCCAACCCCTGGGACGTGGGCTCCGCCCGCCTGCTCGCGTCGCTCGGGTTCGAGGCGCTCGCCACCACGAGCGCGGGGCTCGCGTGGTCGCTCGGCAAGCTCGACGGAGGCGTGACCCGCGACGAGCTGGTGGCGCACGTGCGGAGCCTTGCGCAGGCGACGCCGCTGCCGCTCAACGTGGACAGCGAGCGGTGCTTTCCGGACGATCCCGGCGGCGTGGCGGAGACGGTGGCGCTCCTGGCCGACGCCGGCGCTGCGGGCTTCTCGATCGAGGACTTCAACCCGTCCACCGGCCGCATCGACGACGCCGGAGCGGCCGTCGAGCGCGTCTCGGAGGCGGCCGCGGCGGCACACGACCTGCCGGACCCGCTCGTGCTCACAGGGCGCTGCGAGAACCACCTCCACGGCGTCGACGACCTCGACGACACGATCGCCCGTCTCCTCGCGTACCGCGACGCCGGCGCCGACGCGGTCTACGCGCCCGGCCTGACGCGGCTCGACGACATCACGACCGTGGTCGAGGCGGTCGGCGTGCCCGTCAACGTGCTCGCGCTGCCGAGCGGGCCGACGGTGGCCGAGCTCGCGGGTGTCGGCGTGCGTCGCGTCTCCACCGGGAGCGCTCTCGCCGGAGCGGCCTACGGTGCGCTGACCGCGGCGGCGCGCGAGCTGCTCTCGGACGGCACGTCGCGCTACACGGCGCGGAACGTGTCGCGCGAGGAGCTCCGGACGGCGCTCGGGTCCGACGAGAGCGGAGGGTGAGGCGGGATCGACGTCATCAAGCGGATCGAGCTCCCGTGGAGCCGGATCGCCCGCGAGCTCGTGGGCGAACAGCACGGCGACCTCGGCGTGTGCGTGATCTTCGTCGACGCGCCGCCGGGCCGGGGGCCGTCCCTGCACCGGCACCCCTACGACGAGATCCTCATCGTCGAGGAGGGCGAGGCCACGCTCCTCGGCGCGGAGGAGCGGGTCGTGCGCGCCGGAGACATCGTGATCGTCCGCGCCCACGAGCCGCACGGCTTCGTCAACTCGGGCGACGGGCCCCTTCGGCAGATCGACATCCACCTGAGCCCGCGCTTCGACACCGAGTGGCTCGACGCCGCCCCGAGCGACGCGGCCGAGCCGGGTTGCTAGCCGGCGCAGCCGGAATCCGCTCGCGCGGATGCCGTGCACGCAAGATCCCCTGAAGCCGTCCGCTGCGCGGCCAGGCGCCACGGCTTTCGCATCTGGCCTCTAGCGCGCCCCGCCCTCGAGCTCCCGCGTCAGCTCGAGCAGCTTCGTGACCGTCTTCCAGTTCCGCGCCGTGGCACGCACGCCCAGGCGCTTCTCGAAGTAGCCGATCGTCAGCTTCGAGCGTCCGGAGCCGCCGGGGAAGTGGAGGTAGATCTCGCGGCGGCGCACCGCGAACGCGTCGGGTGGCGACCGCTCCGGGTCGAGCTCCGCGACTGCGCCTCGCGCGGGGGCCCGGTCCATGAAGGCGACGTGCAGCCTGACGGGGTTCTCCTCCCGGTCGAGGAAGGGGTTGGCGCCGACGATCCGCTCGAGCTCGGAGCGCGTCCGGAGGAGGACGGCGACGTCGAGACCGAAGTCGGCCGCGATGCGCCGCTCGATGCAGCGGGCGAGCCCGTCGGAGCCCCGGCCTCCGGCGCGGAAGACGGCGTTGCCGCTCTGCACGTACGTCGCCACGTCCTCGAGGCCCAGCGCGGCGAGCGACGACCGGAGCTCGCCCATCGGCACCCTGTTGTTCGGCCCGAGGTTGACCGCGCGGAGCAGGGCGGCGTACGTACCGTGGGTGGCCACGCGCTCAGCGTCTCCTGCGCGCCGCCGGTCTCACGACCCCTGGTCGTCCAGCCGGCGTCGCGCCGGGACGCGGCCGGGCGGCTGCGTCGGGGCGGGCCGGTCCGGCGCGGGCGGCACGGCGTGGGTCACCGGCTCGTCGGGTGAGAGGACGAAGCGCTCGCCGTGGTGTGCGATCTCGAGCGGCGCTCCCTCGCGCAGCGTGTACGTGGCGCCCACCTTGGTGACCTCGACCACGAGCTTCCTGCCGCGGAAGACGAGCCGGAAGACGAGCCGCTCGAGCCGCGCCGGCAGCCGCGGCGCGAAGGTGAGGTAGCCGTCGTGGTCGCGCATGCCGCCGAACCCGGCGACCGCTGCGATCCACGCGCCCGCCAGCGAGGCGATGTGGACGCCGTCGCGCGTGTTCTGCTCGAGGTTGTGCAGGTCGACGAGCGCCGTCTCGCCGAGGTAGTCGTACGCGAGCTCGAGGTGGCCGACCTCGGCGGCGAGCACCGCCTGCGCGCAGGCGGACAGCGAGGAGTCGCGCACGGTGAGCGCCTCGTAGTAGGCGAAGTTCCTCGCCTTCTCCTCGTCCGTGAAGGCATCGCCGCGTGCGTGCATCGCGAGCACGAGGTCGGCCTGCTTCACGACCTGCTTGCGATAGAGGTCGAAGTAGGGGAAGTGCAGGAGCAGCGGGTACTGCTCGGGCGCGGTGCCCTCGAAGTCCCACAGCTGATGCTCGGTGAAGCCCTGGGACTGGGGATGGATGCCGAGCGCCTCGTCCCAGGGGATGACCATGTCCTGCGCGGCGTCGCGCCAGGCGGCCGCCTCCTCGAAGTCGGCGCCGAGAGCCGCTGCATGCCGGGGATGGCGGGCCACGGCGTCCGCGGCCGCGAGCAGGTTCCGTTGCGCGAGGAGGTTGGTGTAGACGTTGTTGTCGGCGATGGCGCTGTACTCGTCGGGGCCGGTGACCCCGTCGATGCGAAAGCGGCCCTGCGGGTCGTGGTGGCCGAGCGAGCGCCAGAGCCTGGCCGTCTCGACGAGCAGCTCGAGCCCCACGTCGCGCTCGAACTCGCCGTCCTCGGTCGCCTCCTGGTAGCGAACGACGGCGTCCGCGATGTCTGCGCCGATGTGGAAGGCCGCAGTGCCGGCGGGCCAGTAGCCGGAGCACTCCTGCCCGCGGATCGTGCGCCAGGGGAAGGCGGCTCCCTCCAGGCCCAGCTGACTCGCGCGCTCCCGCGCGAGGTCGAGCGTGGCGTGGCGCCAGCGGAGGGCGTCCCCGGCGGTCCCCGGCGCCGTGTACGTGAGCACGGGGAGGACGAACCGCTCGGTGTCCCAGAATGTGTGCCCGTCGTAGCCGGAGCCGGTGAGGCCCTTGGCGGCGATGGCCCGCTGCTCCGCGCGCGCACCGGCCTGCAGGACGTGGAAGAGGCAGAAGCGGATGGCCTGCTGGAGCTCCGTGTCGCCCTCGAGCTCCACGTCGGCGCGCTCCCAGAAGTCGTCGAGGTAGGCGCGCTGCGCGTCGAGGAGGCCGGTCCAGCCCGTGTGCCGGGCCTCCGCGAGCGCGGCGACGACCTGGTCGCGGATCGCCGAGAGGGAGCGCTCGCTCGACCAGCCGTAGGCGAGGAACTTCACCATCCGGAGGCGCTCGCCCCGGCCGAGGTCTGCGGCCACGGTCAGGCGCCCGACGTCGGTGCTGCTCTCGGTGGTGGTCTCGGTGCCTTCCGGGCCGTCCACGAGGTGCTCCATACCGGCGGCCATGCGCAGCTGGCTCAGCTTGGTGGAGTGGACGAGCACGACGCGCGCGTCGTGCTCGAACGCCCCCTCCGAGTGGAGGCACTCCTCGAGGGCGGCAGCCGTACGCGGGTCGGCCGAGCGGGGCGGGGCGGGCTCGTTCGCCACGAGCTCCGACTGGACGACGACGCGCACCGGACCGTCCAGCGGCTCGACCTCGTAGAGGATCGCTGCGGTCGAGCGCTGCACGAACGAGACGAGGCGGGTGGAGCTGACACGGACGGACGCGCCCGCCGGAGACGTCCACTCGGCACGGCGCCGCAGGACTCCCGCCCGCAAGTCGAGTGTGCGCTCGTGCGCGGCCAGCCTCCCGTACCTGACGTCGAGCGGCTCGTCGTCGACGAGCAGGCGGATGATCTTGCCGTTGGTGACGTTGACGGCGGTCTGCCCCGACTCCGGGTAGCCGTAGCCCGCCTCCGCGTAGGGCAGCGGGCGGAGCTCGTAGAACGAGTTGAGGTACGTGCCGGGAATGCCGAACGGCTCGCCCTCGTCCAGGTTCGCACGCAGGCCGATGTGGCCGTTCGCGAGCGCGAAGAGCGACTCCGTGTGCGCCAGCACGTCGAGGTCGAGGGTCGTCTCGCGGACCGACCACGGCTCCACCGCGAAGGCCGCGTGCGTGATCATCGGGTGTCCAGCAGCTCCGCGAGGTCGGAGACGACGATGTCCGCGCCGTGCGCCCGCAACGCGTCGGCCTGCCCGGTGCGGTCGACGCCGACCACGACGCCGAAGGCACCGGCTCTCCCGGCCTCGACCCCGGCGAGCGCGTCCTCGAACACCGCAGCGGCGGCGGGCTCGAGCTCGAGCGCGTCGGCAGCGGCGAGGAACGTGTCCGGCGCCGGCTTTCCCCGCAGGCCCCTGCGCTCGGCGGTGAGGCCGTCGATCCGCTCCTCGAACAGGTCGTCGATCCCGGCGGCGGCGAGGATGTCGCCGCAGTTGGCGCTCGACGAGACGACCGCCCGCCGCAGTCCCGCGTCCCGGGCGGCGCGGACGTAGCGCACGGATCCCTCGTAGGGGCGCACGCCGTCGCGGCGGATCATCCCGAGGACGAGCTCGTTCTTGCGATTGCCGAGCCCGGTGATCGTCTCGGTCGCCGGCGAGTCCTCCGGCCGGCCTTCGGGCAGCTCGATGCCGCGGGCGGCGAGAAACGAGCGAACGCCGTCGGAACGGCGCATGCCGTCGACGTACTCGTCGTAGTCGGCGACCGCGTCGAACGGGACGAAAGGCTCCCCGTCCCGTGCCGCGCGCTCGGCCAGGTAGGCGTCGAACATCGCCTTCCACGCCGCCGCGTGCACGAGCGCCGTCTGCGTGAGCACGCCGTCGAGATCGAACAGGCACCCCTGCGTCGTGCTCGGCAGCCCCAGCATGCGCGCTCCGTCCAGCTCGTCGAGGAACACCCACTAGCTTAGGCGGAGCGGGCCGGCGCGCACCGAGCGCGCGGCACGTGACGGGCTACCGACGGCGCCGGCTCACGTGCACGGTCGCGGCCAGCAGGCCGAGCAGCGCCGGAATGCCGAGCGCGAGCGGCAGGATGCCGCCGGAGTTCAGCGTCGTCCGCTTCTGCACGTCGAACTGGACCACGGCGCTCGTCGTCGGCACCTCGTCCGACACCGCCTGCGGGAGGACGGTGATGTACGCCGCGAAGCTGCCGTCGTTCACGGCGTGGATGCTCCACGTGATCGTCCGCGACTCGCCCGCAGGGATCGTGCCCAGGTAGCGCGTGCGGTTGCCGGACCAGTCCTCGGGGTCCACGTACGTGCCGGGCTGCAGGCTGAGCACGTTGAGATGCGCGATGAGCGAGGTCGTCGCCGCCCCGCCCTCGTTGGCGACCGTGGTGCGGAACGTGAACCGGCGGCCGAGCTGCGTCGCGACGTGCGAGCGGTCCACCGTCACCGCGACCTCGTCCGCCGCGCCGGCCGACGCCGTGAGCGCCAGAGCCGTGGCGACGACGGCGAGGAGGGACGCGAGCGCCCTCGAGCCGCTCATCCGGTCCCTCCGCGGCCGAGCCGCAGGAAGCGGCCTCCCACGACCGCGGCGAGCACGGCGAAGGCCACCGCCGCGATCACAGGCGAGACGAGCCAGGAGGCGTCGTCGCTCCAGCCGTGGCCGTTCACCACGATCCTGCCGACGTAGTGCTCGCCCGCGGTGATCGGGTTGACACGGAGGAGCAGCTCGCCCGCCCAGCCCTTCTCGGCGCTGGCGGGGAGCTGCGTGGGCGCGTAGAGCGCGAGCAGCAGGAAGAGGGAGACCGAGAGGCTGACCCGGTTCGACCCCGAGAAGACGCTCACGAGGATGCCCAGCGAGGACAGGAAGACGGCGAGGAGCGTGCCGACGACGAGCCCGGCCGCGAGCGCCTCGTCGACGAGGCCGACGCCCCGGCCGAGGAACCAGACGTACGGGATCGTGATCACGAAGGCCGCCAGCCACAGCGAGACCGACGCGACCTGCTTGCCCGTCGTCAGGCCGACCCGTGACACCGGGGTCAACAGCAGGCTCTCGAGCGTGGCCCGCTCACGCTCGCCGCTGACCGCGTCGGCGGCGGTGAGCAGCACGAGCAGCGCGCCGACGGCGATCGCCACCTGCAGCGTCACGTTGACCGACTCGCGCTGCTCGAGGAAGTTGAGCGCCTCGTTCGTGGCCACGAGGTAGGCGATCACGCTGAGCAGCAGGCTGAAGGCGACGCTGAGGAGGAGGGCGCGGCCTCCGAGCCAGAGGTCACGCAGCTCCTGTCCCGTGACGACGGCCCAGCCCTGAGACCCGGCAGGGGGCGTCGTCACGCCGGTCGGTGCGGCCGCGGTCGTCACGACTCCTCCGTCATGGCGAGGAACGCGTCGCTGAGACGGGCGCCCTCGAGCTCGAAGGCGAGCACCGGGATGCCGGCGTCGGCGAGCGCCCGCAGGCCCTCGTTCATGGCGCTCGTGCCGGCGTCGCCGTTGAGGGTGGCGGTGAGGGAGCCCGCGAGGCCGTCGGACGGCTCGACGCGCTCGATGCCCCGGGCGGCGGCGAGGGCGGCGAGCGCATGCTCGACCTGCTCGGCGGCGACCCGCAGCCGGGCGCTGCGCGGCGCCGCGGCACGGCGTGCGATCTCGGAGACGGTGCCCTCGGCGGCGACGTGCCCGCGGTTGAGGATGAGCACGCGCGAGCAGATCTCCTCGACCTCCGCGAGCAGGTGCGTGCTCAGGAGGACGGTGGCGCCCCGCTCGGTCGTGATGCGCCGGACGAGCTGGAGCATCTGACGCTGGCCCGCCGGATCGAGGCCCAGCGTAGGCTCGTCGAGGAACACGACCTGAGGGTCGTTGACGAGCGCGCGTGCGATGCCGAGGCGCTGGCGCATGCCGCGGCTGTACGTGCCGATCAGGGAGCGGCCGCGCTCGGCCAGCCCCACCTGCTCCAGCAGTTCCGCGGCGACCGTCCGCGCGCTCGCGCGGCCGAGGCCGAAGAGCCGTGCGAAGTACCGCAGGTACTCCTCGCCGGTCTGGCGCTCCGGATAGCCCGCGCTCTCGGGCAGGACGCCGACACGGCGGCGGATCTCGCTCGGCCGCGTGTGCGGCACGCCGGCGACGGAGAAGGTCCCGTGGCCGGGCGGGAGGATCGTCGTGAGGACGCGGATCGCCGTCGTCTTGCCGGCGCCGTTGGGGC
>DATBIN010000034.1:0-6721 GCA_036556925.1 Gaiella sp. | reverse complement strand
GGCGCGGCTGATCCCGGAGATCAGCCATCTGGAGGCGATCGAGCGCGGTCTCAAGGTGATGGACACGACGGCGCTCTCGCTCTGCATGGACAACTTCTTGCCGATCTACGTCTTCGAGCTGGCCGAGGGCAACATCGAGCGTGTGGCCGCCGGCGAGCGGATCGGCACCGTGGTGAGGACGGAGCGTTCGTGACGGGCGTCGGACTGCGTGAAGGGAGGACGTAGATGGCTGCGATCGAGGATTTCCTCGCGGATTGCGAGCGGCGCATGGACAAGACGATCGAGACGACGAGGCAGGAGTTCAACACCGTGCGCACGGGACGCGCGTCCACGGCGCTGCTCGACCGCATCGTGATCGACTACTACGGCACGCCCACGCCGCTCAACAACATGGCCTCGATCAGTGCCCCGGAGCCGCGCATGCTCACGGTGCAGCCCTATGACTCGTCCCAGGTCAAGACCGTCGAGAAGGCGATCATGGAGTCCGACCTCGGCCTTACGCCCTCGAACGACGGCAAGCTCATCCGGCTGCCGATCCCGCAGCTGACGGAGGAGCGGCGCAAGGAGCTCGTCAAGGTCGTCCGGCGCTACGCGGAGGACGGCAAGGTCGCGGTGCGGAACGTCCGCCGCGACGTGATGAAGCATCTCGAGGAGCTCGTCCGCAACGGCGAGGTCGGCGACGACGAGGAGCGGCGGGGCGAGGCGCAGGTGCAGAAGCTGACCGACGACCACGTGAAGCGCATCGACGAGCTCCTGAAGAACAAGGAAGCCGAGATCATGGAGGTCTGACCGCCCACGCGGTCGACCTCCACCGGGAATGGAGCCTGCTTCTCAGAACGGCGGCTCGCACGGGGCGCGAACCGTCGCCATCATCATGGACGGCAGCGGCCGCTGGGCGGAGGCCCGCGGGATGCCGGTGGAGGCGGGTCACCGCGAGGGGACGCGGGCTCTGCGCCGCACGGTGGAGGCCGCGATCGAGCTCGGGATCACCTCCCTGGCGGTGTACGCCTTCTCCACCGAGAACTGGTCCCGGCCGGCCGACGAGGTCGAGACGCTGATGGAGATCCTCTCCGAGACGATCGACCGCGAGCTCCCCGACCTCGCGCGCCAGGGCGTCCGCACGCGCTTCATGGGCAGGCGCGACCGCGTGCCGGCCGAGGTGCGGGCGAAGATGGAGTCGCTCGAACGGGAGACGGCGGCGCTCGACCGGCTGCACCTGTGGATCGCCTTCGACTACGGCGGGCGTGCGGAGATCGTCGACGCGCTGCGGCAGCTCGTCGCCGAGGGAGTGTCGGCCGAGCGGCTCGACGAGCAGGCCGTCGCCTCCCGCCTGTACGCGCCGGAGCTCGCGGAGATCGACCTCCTCGTGCGCACGTCCGGCGAGCTGCGCGTCTCCAACTTCCTCCTCTGGGAGACCGCCTACGCGGAGCTCGTGTTCACCGACACGCTCTGGCCGGACTTCGGCGCCGACGACCTGCGGGCCGCCGTCGACGAGTACGCCCGCCGGCACCGTCGCTTCGGGGCCCGTTAGGCGGCCAGATGAGCGCGTTCTGGTCGCGAATCGTCGTCGCGCTCGTGCTCCTGCCGGCCGTCATCGGCCTGGTCTACCTGGGCGGCTGGTGGCTCTGGGCACTCGTCCTCGTCGCGAGCCTGATCGCGCTCCACGAGCTCTACGCCATGGGGGCGGCGCTTCGCCCGCTGCGCCTCGGCGGCTACGCAGGGGCGCTCGCGGGGCTGCTCGGCATGCAGCTCGGAGGCGTGCCGTGGCTGCTCGCGGGCATGCTCTCGACGCTCCTCTTCGCGTTCCTCGTCTTCCTCGTCTCCCAGTCGCGCCCCTCGTTCACGGCGGCGACCGCGACGACGCTGCTCGGCGTGATCTGGGTCGTGGGCGGGCTCGCCTGCCTGCTCCTCGTCCGTGAGATCCCCGAGTTCGGCCTCTGGGCCCTCGTGGCGGTGATGTTCACGGTCTTCGCGAACGACACCTTCGCCTACTTCGTCGGCCGGGCGATAGGACGGCATCGCATGGCCCCCGCGATCTCGCCGGGGAAGTCGTGGGAAGGCTTCGTGGGCGGCACGCTGGCCGCGGTGGGTGTCGCGTTCCTGATCCTCTACCGCGACCGCGAGGAGTTCCTCTCCATCTCCGAGTCGCTCGCGCTCGGCGCTGCGGTGGCGGTCGGCGGTGTGCTCGGCGACCTCTTCGAGTCGGCGGTGAAACGCGATCTCGGCGTCAAGGACTCCGGACGCATCCTGGCGGGTCACGGGGGCATGCTCGACCGCCTCGACGCGCTGCTCTTCGCAGGCCCTGTCGCCTACGTGATGATCCTCGCCTTCGGCGCAACGTGACCTGAACCGCCCAGCATCTACCCTGTCCGGGGTCATGAAACGCGTTGCGGTGCTCGGAGCGACAGGCTCGGTGGGGCGGCAGGCGCTCGAGATCGTCGCCGCGCACCCCGAGCTGACGGTGTGCGGCCTCATGTCGGGCTCGTCGGTGCTGGACGCCGTCGCCGAGGAGCACGGGGCGGAGCATGTGCAGACAGGTGGGCGCGCCGAGGAGCTGCTCGACCGCTGCGAGCCGGACGTCGTCCTGAACGCGATCGTCGGCTTCGCAGGGGTCGGCGCGACGCTGTGGGCGCTCGAGCACGGTGTCGCGCTGGCGCTCGCCAACAAGGAGAGCCTCGTTGCGGCCGGTGAGCTCGCCGTCGCTGCGCGGCGACGTGGGGGAGGGCTGCTGCTCCCGGTGGACAGCGAGCACTCCGCGCTCTTCCAGTGCCTCCAGGGGCGCGATCCCGCGGAGGTCGCCTCCCTCGTCCTGACGGCGTCCGGCGGGCCGTTCCGCGGCTACACGCGCGACGAGCTCGCCCTGGTGACCCCGGAGGAGGCGCTCAACCACCCGACGTGGGACATGGGCCCCAAGATCACGATCGACTCGGCGACGCTCGCCAACAAGGGCCTCGAGCTGATCGAGGCCCACTGGCTGTTCGGCGTCCCGTACGACGCCGTCGAGGTCGTCGTCCACCCGCCGTCCATCGTGCACGGCCTCGTCCGCTTCCGCGACGGCGCCGCGCTCGCCCACGTCGGCTATCCCGACATGCGCGTGCCGATCTCCTTCGCGCTCACCTACCCGGAGCGCGCGCCGACGTCGGTGCCGCCGCTCGACCTCGCTGGAGGGCTGACGCTCGCGTTCGCGGCGCCGGACATCGAGGCGTTCCCGCTGCTCGCGCTGGCGCGCGAGGCCGGCGAGCGGGGAGGAACGTATCCCTGCGCGTACAACGCGGCCAACGAGGTGGCGGTGGCAGCCTTCGTGGAGGGTCGCATCGGGTTCCTCGACATCGCGCAGACGGTGGGCGAGGTGCTCGCGGGCGTCGATGGCGCCGTGGCGCGCGACCTCGGCGAGCTCGTCGAGGCGGATGCGGCCGCCCGACGCGCTGCCGGCAAGGTCCTGGTTGCCGCATGAGACGTCGTGCGCCCGGCCGCGCAGCGGCCGCTTCAGGGGTGTGCCGCCGTAGGCGGATTGTCGCGGCAGGGGTCTGCTTCTGCGGATGCCTGCCCTGCGGAGAGGTCGTGGTCGCATGACGATCCTGCTGGCCATCGTCGGCCTCGGCGTGCTCATCTTCGTGCACGAGCTGGGGCACTTCACCGCCTCGCTGGCACTGAAGATGCGGCCGCGCCGGTTCTACATCGGCTTCCCACCCGCGATCGCGAAGACGACCCGCAACGGCATCGAGTACGGCCTGGGCGCCATCCCGCTCGGCGGCTTCGTCAAGATCCCCGGCATGCACCGTCCGGCGGCCTCCGACGCCGACGTCGCCTTCGGTCGGGCGGTGGAGGAGGCGCCGGGGCTCGGGGCCCACGTCGACCGTCTGCGGAACGCGCTCGCCGCCGGCGACCACGACACGGCGAGGCTGGAGTTGGCCGCGGTCGACGAGCAGCTCCGCACGCGGCATCTCTCGGAGGGCGCGCGTCGAGCCGTGGAACGTGGTCGGGACGACCTGGAGGACGCGCTCGGGCCGGATGCCTACTGGCGCGCTCCGACGTGGAAGCGCGTGACCGCGATCTTCGCCGGCCCGGCGGCCAACATCGTGCTCGCGCTCGTCCTGTTCACGCTGCTCTTCGCCACGTCCGGCGGGAGGGCGACGACGACGGTCGAGGACGTCTCCGCAGACTCGCCGGCCGCCAGCGCGGGCCTGCAGCCGGGAGACCGCATCGCCTCCATCGACGGGGCCGGCATGCGGGCCGAGGACATCTCACGCACCATCTCCGGCTCGGAGGGGAAGCCGCTCTCGGTCGTGGTCGTCCGCGACGGCCGCCGCGTGACGCTCGGGCCGGTCTCCGCCCGGCGCTCCGACGGCGTCTACCGCCTCGGCTTCGTGCTGCGCGGCGAGGGCCTGTCCCTGCCGGCGGCCGTGGGCGAGTCCTTCAGGGTCACCGGGCTCGTCACCCGCGACGTCGCCACGTCGCTCGGCAGGCTCGTGACAGGCGAGGGCCGCGAGGACATCGCGAGCCCCGTGGGGATCGTGCAGGGATCGTCCGACGCAGCCAAGCGTGGTACCGACAGCTTCATCTGGGTGCTCGGCCTGATCTCGCTGTCGATCGCGCTCCTCAACCTGCTCCCGCTGCTGCCACTCGACGGCGGGCACATCGTCTTCGCGATCCTGGAGGGCGCACGCGGTCGCAATGTGAAGCGCGAGGTGTACGAGCGCGTCTCCATCGTCGGCATCGGGCTCGTGCTGCTGCTCTTCTTCATCGGGCTCTCGAACGACATCGGCCGCCTGTCCTGACGTCGAGGCTCACGAGGCTCCCGTGAACGGGCAGGGGAGCCGAAGCGCTGCGACGAGGCGCCTGCGGTATTCGGCACGGGAGATCTCGACGGCCCCGAGCGACGCGAGATGCGGGGTGAGCCACTGGACGTCGAGCAGGCGCTCGTCACCGTCGTCTCCGGCCGCCTGGAGGGTCTCGACGAGCCCCCACAGCGCGACCTTCGAGGCGTCACGGCGCCGGTAGAACATCGACTCGGCGGCGAAGAGCCCGCCGAGGGCGAGGCCGTAGAGGCCCCCTGCGAGCCCCTCGTCGTCCCAGCACTCGACCGAGTGCGCCCAGCCCAGCCGGTGGAGCTCCGTGTACGCGGCCGTGACCGACGCGTCGATCCAGCCTCCCGGCCGGCTCACGTCAGCGCAGCCGCGGACGACGTCGGCGAACGCGGTGTCGACCCGGAGCTCGAAGTTGCGCCGGCTGCGGCGCAGCGAGCGAGCCACGTGGAAGCCGTCGAGCGGCAGCACGGCCCGTCGCGCCGGCGAGAACCACGCGAGCTGCGAGCCGACGGGCATCGGGAAGAGGCCGAGCCGGTAGGCGGCGAGGACGGTGCCCGGCTGGAGGTCGGCTCCCAGGGCCCAGACGTCCTCGGCGTGGTCGTCGGGCGGAGGCTCGAGCTGCCAGGGGGTCGGCGGCGGCTCCACGGGACCCATCGGATGATCCTGCCAGCGTCCCCGCGGGCCGTTGTCCGTGCTCAGAGACGGGACACCGTCCGCCACGGCCATGGCCGTCCGGCAAACGGTCGCAGCGCGCCCGCCGCGGCAACCGGTGCCGCAGCTCGGGACGTGTCCGCACTCTGACACCGGACACGTCCGCTGCGACCGGGTCGCTGGGCGCCGCTCTACACTGGCTCAGGTGGCGAGCGAGGTGCAGATCCGGGTCGGCGGCGTGCCGATCGGCGGCGGAGCGCCCGTCGCAGTGCAGTCGATGACCCTGACCAAGACGCACGATGTCGAGGCGACGACGGCCCAGATCGCAGCGCTTGCCTCGGCCGGCTGCGAGATCGTGCGCGTCGCCGTCCCGAAGAACGAGGACGCGGCGGCGCTGCCGCTGATCGTGCGGCTCTCCCCGATCCCCGTGATCGCCGACATCCACTTCAACGCCTCGCTGGCGCTCAAGGCGATCGAGGCCGGCGTCCACGCCGTCCGCATCAACCCCGGCAACATCGGCGGCCCCGAGAAGGTGGAGCAGGTGGTCGGCGCCGCCAAACGGGCGGGCATCCCCATGCGGATCGGCGCCAACTCGGGCTCGCTCCCCAGCCACCTCCACGAGCTCGCCCACCATGACCAGGCGGAGGCGCTCGTCGAGGCTGCGCTCGAAGAGGTCGAGCTCCTGGAGAGGCTCGACTACCGCGACTTCAAGATCTCGGTCAAGTCGACCCACGTGCCGACGATGATCCGCGCCTACCGCATGCTCGCGGCGAAGGTGCCCTACCCGCTGCACCTCGGCGTGACGGAGGCGGGCACGCCCTTCTCGGGCTCGATCAAGAGCGCCATCGGCATGGGCGCGCTGCTCGCGGACGGGATCGGGGACACGTTCCGCGTCTCGCTGACCGCGGACCCGGTCAAGGAGGTCGAGGTCGCCTGGGAGATCCTCAAGGCGCTCGGTCTGCGCGAGCGCGGCCCGGTGATGATCGCCTGCCCCTCCTGCGGCCGCGACAACGTCGGCGTGGAAAGCCTCGCCGAGGTCGTCGAGGAGCGCCTCAGAGCGTACCCCGAGGCGATCGAGGTGGCGGTCATGGGCTGCGCCGTGAACGGGCCGGGGGAGGCCGGCGACGCCGACTTCGGCATCGCCGGGGGCCGGGACGTCGGGTTCCTGTACGCGCACGGGCGCGTGTTGAAGAAGGTCTCGTCGGGCATCCTCGTCGACGAGCTGTTCCACGAGATCGACCGCTGGATCGCCGCGGGGATGC
>DATBIN010000033.1:0-27335 GCA_036556925.1 Gaiella sp. | reverse complement strand
CTCGCGGACCGCGAGTACGACGTGCCGTCGTTCCTCTGGAACCCGCTCGGCAACCGCCTCGAGGACCGGGCCCGGACCGAGCGGCGGATCGCTGCGTTCGCCGCAGTCGGCCTCGACGACTTCCGGATCCGAGCCTGGACGGTGATTCGCGGCGCGTACCTCCGCGGCGACCGCGAGCATGCGCGGCGCATCCGCGCGCTGCTCGCGTAGGCCGCGGCGGCGCTACTCCTGCCGGAGCTCCCCTAGGACGTGATGTCGTGGACGACGTAGGCGCCGTTCTCGTCGTAGTGGAACGAGGTGAGTCGATCCGGGTCGTGCGGGCGGTCGTCGCCGAGCGTGACGTTGACCCGGTTTGCGGACCACCACAGGAACTTGAAGGCGAGCTCGACGATCTGGGCAGGCGAGAAGTGCCGGACCGCCTGGGAACGGGCGTCGGCGCTCAGACCGGCGGGGTGGGTGAGGAATGCGGTGTGCAGCCGGAGCGCGACCTTCTGCGACTCGGTCAGGAGCGTGCTCTGCTCGTAGCGGAGGATGTCGTCGAGCGGGTCGTCCGTCTCTGCCTGCCACGCAACTGCGCGGCGGACGCTCCCTCAGTACACGCAGCCCTGGTAGCTGGCGTTGCGGAGCCGGATCGCCTCGCTCGTGGCCGGGTCGATCAGGTCCTGCCGGACGACGACCGGGTTGAGCTCGTTGAGCACGGCCGTGAACGCGGCGTCCCGGAGCTCCCGTGCGCGGACGCCTTCGCGCTCGGCCACGGGCGAGAACGGACGCTTGTGCGACCGTGTCGGAGGAGTTCGCTCGATGCGTGGCGGCGCTCCGGGCGGATCGGGAGCGATGTCCAGCAGGCTCATGATCCTGACGTAGGCGTCGTTCATGTGGAGCGCCCAGGTGAAGTCGATCACCTCACGCTGGGACAGCTCGCCGGCGAGAGCGTCGCGCTGGGCGTCGCTGAGCGTGTGGTGGTCGTAGTGGTACTGCTCGGCATAGTCGAGGACGACGCGCTCCCGCTTGGTGAACCGGTCACTCGACCGCCAGTCGTCCAGAGCGGCGAGGAGGCCCTCGTCGGCGCCGTCGAGCTCGGCGCGCGCGCCCGTCAGCTGTGCGAGCCGCACCCTGCAGATCTCGAGCAGACCGGGCTCGGTCATGTTCCACGCCGCCAGCAGCACCCGGCGCGTCACGTCGTACGGCTCCGCCTTGAGGCCGAGCACCGTGTCGCGCTCGGCGCGACCGTCCGTTGGCACCGGTAGCCACGTCACGCCGGCCATCGTACGTTCTGGGATCGCGGGGATCGGTCGCTGCTACCAGAGGCTCGAGGTGACATCCGCGGCGTCCGACCGCGCAGCGGACGGCTTCAGGGGTTTGCGCGTCCGGCATCCGCGCGAGCGGATGCCGGACTGCGCGGCTTGCTAGGCGCGGCGCTTCAGCTCCGTCTCGATGAAGGTGAACTCGTGGTCGTTGGCGTTGACGACGTCGTGCTCGACGCCGGTCTCCCTGAAGTAGGGCTCCCCGACGCGCAGCTCGCTGTACCGCCTCCCGTCCGGCTCCACGAGCTCGAGGCGGCCGTCGGTCAGCGGCACGATCACGTAGTCGTGCTCGTGCCGGTGCCAGCCGGTTGCCGCACCGGGTGCGAAGTGCCAGCGCGTCACGCGGACGCTCTCGTTGTCGATCAGCACCGTGGGCGTCGCCCGCTCGCTCATCGAGCAAGGACGGGCTCCACGCCGCCGCATTGTGCGTTCACGTACCCGGACCGAAACGGCCGCGCCTCGCCGGTCTCCTCGTCGAAGGTGTGCCGGAGGACACAGCCGGTGTCGCTGGCGAGCAGGTGGATCGACACGGAGGTCACGTCGGACGTCGTTCGCACGCGATGAACGTCGTCGCGCGGCGGGAGCAGCACGTAGAAGTCACCGGGCACGAGCGGCCGGCGGCGAAGCAGCTCGAGCCGTCCGCGGGCGGGCTCGTAGAACTCCTCGTCCTGGTTGCCGCGGTACAGTCCGACGAGACCCCAGGCGAGGTGGTCGTGGACCGGCGTCATCGACCCGGGCGGCACCACCAGGCTGAAGAGGCAGAGTGACCGGTCGGCGGCCCGGAAGAGGAGCCACTGGCCGATGCCGCCGCCCATCCCGCTCTGCGGCGCGTCCTGCTGAAAGCGCTCGGGCAGCCAGTCCGATCGGGCGAGGAGCTCCTCGAAGAGCGGCCCGAGCTCGCGGCAGGCGTCGGCCCCCGTCGCCGACCGGTCGATGACCGAGCGGGCGGCACCGACGAAGCCGCGAACTACCGGCGTGTCGAGGATCCACTCGTCGTGCTCGAGCGGCTCTAGCCCGTGAGGGTGGTGGAGGTCGCACATCGGCCGTCGGAGGCAGACGATAGCCGGATCGAGTCGCGGCGAACCCGGTGCTCCCCGGCGACAGAGCATGGTCATGGCCGCCATTAGGATGGTTGTGACGTGCGTCTGGGCATCGCCGATCATCTCGGCTGGGCCGTCGCCGTGACCGCGTCAGCCGATCACGTGGTGGTCGACCGCCGGCGGATCGAGCTCATCGAGCCGGGGATCTCGCCGGCGCCGATTCACTACGAGAGCCGCCGTCTCGACGTCGCCGCCACGGCTGCGCTGGTCGCGAAGGCGCGAGCGTCGGTCACTCGGGCGGCGTCGGCTGCGCTCGACGAGATCGCAGGCGCGCTGCCGGCGCCGATCGTCTCGATCTCGCTCCGCGACTGGCCGCCGGACTTCCCCGGCGACATCGCAGTCCAGCGTCGCGCGCCGTACGAGAGCCGAGCCGACGCGATCATGTACCGCCAGGTGCTCTCCCAGCTCGCACGGGCCCGTGACTGGGACGTCCACCTCTACGACGCCAAGGAGGTGCTCGGCCAGGCCGTCGCCATCCTGGGCGAGCGGGCCGACGAGGTCCTGCGGGGTCCTCGGGCAACGCTGGGGCCGCCCTGGGCGAAGGACCATCGCACCGCGCTCGCGGCGACGATCGTCGGCGGCTGACCGGTCCGTGCGCATTGTCGGATGGCAAGGTCCTCGCGTAGCGCCTCACCTGCGCGAGGGACACACCGCACCTCGCCGGCCGGAACGTGTCCCTAGGCTTCGGAGACTGCAGGGGCCACCTGCGCCTGGGAGGTTCTCGGCACCAGGCTGACGAACGCCAGTGCGGCGCTGATACTGCAGGCAGCGATGACGCCGACCATGGGTAGGGCTGTGTCGTTGCCTCCGAGGCCTGCGAGCGGAGCGACTGCTGCGCCGAATGCGAACTGGGTGACGCCGAGAAGTGCCGCCGCCGTGCCGGCGACGTGCGGATAGTCGGTGAGCGCCAGCGCCAACGTGTTGGACTGGATGAAGCTCCAGCTGAAGAAGAGGAGGACGAGGGGCGGCATCACCGCGCCGAGGCCTGCACCGCGAAACGGCACCACTGCGGCGAGGGCCAAGGCGCCGACGACGAGAGTCGCGAGGCCGCATCCGAGGAGGCGGTACGGCGCTCGCGTCCGGAGCAGGTGTGCGTTGATCTGTGCGCCGACCACCATGAAGCACGCGCTGATCGCAAACAGGATGCCGTAGCTCTGTGGCGACGCGCCGTAGACGTCTTCGAGCACGAACGAGGAGCCGGCGATGTAGCCGGTCAGGGCGCCGCCGGAGAATCCGGCGATGAGGACGAAGCCGACGAAGCTACGGTCTGCGAGCAGCACCGCAAACGTCTTCGCGGTCACGCCGACGCCTGCGGCGCGCCGGTGGTGGGAGGGCAGCGTCTCGGGCAGCAGCCGAGCGGCCATGAGGGTGAGTGCGAGGCCGAGCAACGCCAGCGCCACGAAGACACCGCGCCACGTGCTGAAGCGGAGAATCTGGCCGCCCGCGACCGGAGCGAGGATCGGCCCCAGGCCGACGATGAGCATCAGCCTCGACAGGTAACGAGCTGCGGCGGCGCCCGAGTACAGGTCGCGGACGATCGCACGGCCGATCGCGAGCCCGGCGGCTGCCATCGCTCCCTGGACGAGGCGCAAGGCGGCGAGCGCATACAGATTCGGAGCAAGGCTGCAGATCAGCGTCGTCAGGGTGAACAGCGCCATGCCCGCCACGAGTGGCCGCCGTCGACCGTGGACATCGCTGAGAGGCCCGGCCAGGAACTGGCCGATCGCCAGCCCGATCAGAAATGTCGTCAATGTCACCTGCGAGGCCGACGGGGTCGCGCCGAAGTCGCGCGCCAGCTCCGGCAACCCCGGGAGGTAGATGTCCATCGATGCCGGCCCGATCACGGTCACGCCTCCCACCACCATGAACAGGCGGAGACCACCACGTTGCGGCTCGCGGTGAGGCTCCGTCGGAACGCGGTCCATCAGTGCCGACGTCCGACCTTGCGACGCTCGACCGACTCGTCTTCCGTCGCGCGAAGACGACGTCCACGTCCGCCGGGCACAGTGAGAGTCTATGGTCGACGCGCTCAGCTATCTGCCGCTGTGGACGACAAGCGACGTCGTCCAGCGAGCACGCAGCACGCCGTCCTTCCGCCATGCCCCCGGCAAGAATCGAACTTGCGCACGCGGTTTAGGAAACCGCTGCTCTATCCACTGAGCTACGGGGGCGCGGGCGTCTAGGGTAGCGGCGGGCCGCATGGCCGGTCGTGGGCGCGACCCGCATCGCGAGGCGGGCGTGCGCGGCTACGATCGGCACCCCTTCCCTCGAGGAGGTTCCTCTTGAACGACGTGAGGCGGCGGCTCTCGAGCACGGATCTGCATGTGTTTCCGCTCTGCCTGGGTGGAAACGTGTTCGGCTGGACGGTCGACGGCCAGGAGGCGTTCGACGTGCTCGACGCCTACGTCGAGGCGGGAGGCAACTTCGTCGACACGGCGGACGCCTACGCGTCGTGGGTCTCCGAGGAGAGCACGGGCGGCGAGTCGGAGGAGCTCATCGGCCGCTGGCTGGAGAGCCGCGGCAACCGCGGCGAGATCGTCCTCGCGACGAAGGTCGGCAGGGCACCCGGGATGCAGGGGCTCTCGGCGGCGACGATCGAGCGCGGCGTCGAAGCGTCCCTGCGGCGGCTGCGCACCGACTACATCGACCTCTACTACGCGCATGCGGACGATCCCGACACGCCGCTCGAGGAGACGCTGTCGGCGTTCGACGCGCTCGTGCGCTCGGGCACGGTCCGCCATGTGGCGGCGTCGAACCTCGGCGCCGACCGGCTGGCAGCAGCGCTCGCGGTCAGCGACACGGAGGGGCTGACGCGGTACGTCGCGCTGCAGCCCCACTACAACCTCGTCGAGCGCGACGGCTACGAGGGCGAGCTCGCCGACCTGTGCGCGCGCGAGGGGATCGCGTGCGTGCCGTACTTCGCGCTCGCGAGCGGCTTCCTGACCGGCAAGTACCGCGCCGCCGACGCGAGCGGCGTCAGCCCGCGGGAGTCGCGGGCGACGTCGTACGTCACGAGCGAAGGGCTGGCCACGCTGGCCGCCCTCGACGAGGTGGCGGCCGCGCACGGCACGAGCGTCGCGGCGGTGGCGCTCGCCTGGCTCGCGGCGCAGCCCACCGTCGTCGCCCCGATCGCGAGCGCGCGCACGAGCGAGCAGCTGCGGGAGCTCGTGGAGATGGCGAGCCTCCGGCTCACGGACGACGAGCTGGCGCTGCTCGGAGGCGTCGCGCCCGTGCAGGGCTGAGCAGCGACGATCACGACCGGGCCGTGGTGGCGCTTCGCGGCTCGCCGGCGGTCCGCGGACTGCCGTCCCGCTCGCTCCGGGTTGCCGCCCGGCTCGGGCGCCGCCGCTCGAGCAGCCGCAATGTCAGAGGGCTCGCCGTGGTGCCGTGCGCGAAGATCGACAGCACGACCGCGACGACGACCGTCCAGAAGAGCACAGCCTCCTCCTCGCGCGGGAGAACGCCGGCTGCGAGCGCCGCCGCCGCGTAGTACAGGGACGCCACGCCCCGGACGCCGAACCAGCCGAGGAAGAGCCGCTCCCGGGGGGTGAGCGGCGAGCGGACGAAGGCGACGGCGACGGTGACCGGCCGCACGACGAGGAGGAGGAGCGCGGCGAGTGCCCAACCCGCCCAGCCCGGCTCGGCCAGCCCGGACGGCGTGAGCAGGCTGCCGAGGAGCAGGAGGACGGCGAGCTCGCCGAACTTCCCGGCCACCTCGGCGCCTTCGTGCACGCCCTTGTGCACCTCGTGGTGCTGCTCGTAGCGCCGGAACGCGACGCCGGCCGCGAACGCGGCGAGGAAGCCGTTGGCGCTGACGAGCTCGACGATCCCGTAGACGACGAGGACGCTGCCGATCGAGATCCAGCCGTCGAGCTCGGCGCGCACGAGGCCGCGGTCGCGCAGGGTGACGACGAGCGCCGACATGCCGTAGCCGAGGGCCGCGCCGAGGGCGACGCCGACCAGGACGCCGTAGAGGACGTCGACCAGCAGCCACTCCGCGACCCATTCCCCGCCCGACTGCTCCGACAGGATGAAGGCCAGGACGACGAGCGGGAGAGCGAGCCCGTCGTTCAGCCCCGCCTCGGCGGTGATCGAGAAGCGCGGCTCCTCTTCCTCCTCGTCGCCCGGCGGGCCGACGCCGATGTCCCCGGCGAGCACCGGGTCGGTCGGGGCGAGCGCAGCGCCGAGGAGGATTGCCGCCGCCACCGGGAGACCCATCACGGACGAGCCGAAGAGCGCCACGAGCAGGATCGAGAGCGGCATCGCGATCGCGAGGAGCCGCACGGTCGCTCCCCAGGCGCCCGGCGCGAACGGGCGCTCGAGCTTGAGCCCGGTCGAGAAGAGCGCCACGATCAGGGCGAGCTCGGTCAGGTGCTCGATCCACGCCGCGTCCCGCGCCGGGCTGAGCCAATCGAGACCGGCGAGCCAGATCACGACCGCGGCAGCGATCCCGACGAGGACGTAGACGACGCTCGCCGAGAAGGCGCGATCCTCCTCGTGGGACAGTGCGCCGACCGCCGCGTACACGGCGAGGCCCACGATGACGAGGCCGATCGCGTACGGCTCGGCCCAGTCGAACCCAGGGCCGAGGGAGCCGACGCTGAGCATCGACGATGTCTACCCTGGCGCCGCCGAGCGCGAAACGGCGGGCGATCGCGGGCGCCGCGCAGCCGGCAGGAGCGAGGTGCGGCTCGGTGTGCGGTCGATGCGCGACACTGCTCGCGTGAACGTGAGGCTCCTGTACGGCAGGGACGGGCTCGACGTCGACGTGCCCGGGGAGCGGACCACCGTCGTCGTCCCAGCGCACGTCGCGGCCGCTCCGGACGAGCGGCGCGCCGTCGTCGACGCGCTGCGCGGGCCCGTGGCGGGACCCCCGCTGCGGGCGCTCGTCCGGCCGGGTCAGACGGTGGCGATCAGCATCTGCGACGGCACCCGGGCGCAGCCCCGCCGGCTCGTCGTACCGGCGGTGCTCGAGGAGCTGTCCGGCGTCGTGCGGATGGAGGACGTCGTCGTGCTCGTCGCGACGGGAACGCACCGCGGGAACACGCACGACGAGCTGCTCGAGATGCTCGGCCCCGAGGTGATGCGGACGGTCAGGGTCGAGAACCACGACGCACGCGACGACGCGTCGCTCGCCTGGGTCGGAACCCTCGGCGACGACGTGCCGGTCTGGCTCAACCGCGCCTGGCTCGAGGCCGATGTGCGCATCACCACCGGGTTCGTCGAGCCGCACTTCTTCGCCGGCTTCTCCGGCGGCCCCAAGATGGTGGCCCCGGGCCTCGCCGGGCTGGAGACGACGCTCGTGCTCCACGACGCCCGTCGCATCGACCACCCGGCCGCGCGGTGGGGCGTGACCGAGGGGAACCCGATCCACGACGACGTGCGCGCGATTGCCGCGGCGACCGGCGTCGACTTCGCGCTCGACGTCGTCCTCGACCGGGAGCAGAGGGTGGTGCGCGCCTTCGGGGGCGAGCTCTTCGCGATGCATCGGGCGGCGTGCGATCTCGCACGCAGCGCCGCGATGCGGGCTGTCGACGGCGACTTCGACGTCGTCGTCACGTCGAACGGAGGCTTTCCGCTCGACCAGAACCTCTACCAGTCGGTCAAGGGGATGTCGGCGGCCGCCCAGGTCGTCAAGGAGGGCGGCACGATCGTCTGCGCAGCGGAGTGCCGGGACGGGTTTCCGGACCACGGCTCGTACAGGTCGGAGCTGGCGCGCGAGCCGTCGCCGCAGCGCCTGGCGGACGCGATCCGCAGGCGTGAGCGGACGGTCCCCGACCAGTGGCAGATCCAGATCCAGGCGAAGATCCAGTGCCGCGCACGCGTCGTCATGCACACGTCGTTCCTCGGCGAGGCCGAGCTGCGCGCCGCACATCTCGGGCACACCGACGACGTCGGCGAGACGGTGCGGGCGGTGCTGTCGGAGAGCGGGCCCGCAGCCCGCCTCTGCGTCCTGCCCGAGGGCCCGGCGACGATCCCGTATGTCCGATGACGTCCTCGCCGCCCCCGACAAGTTCCGGGGGTCGCTGGACGCCATAGGGGCCGCGCAGGCGATAGCGGCAGGGGCGGCCGCGGCAGGCTGGGGCTGCGTCCGGCTCCCGCTCGCGGACGGAGGCGAGGGCACCCTCGACGTCTTCGGCGGGGGGAACCGGACGACGCCGGTGTCGGGTCCGCTCGGCCGGACCGTGGAGGCGGACTGGCGCCTGGACGGCGAGATCGCCGTCGTCGAGATGGCACGTGCCTCCGGGCTCGCGCTCGTCGGTGGGGCTGCCGGCAACGACCCCGTGGCGGCGTCGACCCGCGGAACCGGCGAGCTGATCGCCGAGGCTGTCAGGTCGGGGGCCACCGAGATCGTGGTGGGCGTCGGCGGCTCCGCGACGACCGACGGGGGCGCGGGTGCGCTGGAGGCGCTCGCCGACCTGCTGCCGTTCCCGGAGCACGGCCTGCGCGTGCGCGTCGCGTGCGACGTGGGCGTGCACTTCGTCGACGCGGCGACGGTCTTCGGGCCGCAGAAGGGGGCCATGCCCGACGACGTTCCCGTCCTGGTCGAGCGACTGCATCGTCTCGCCGGCGAGTACCGGGCGTGGTTCGGAGTGGACGTGGCCGCCATGGCCAGCGCCGGCGCGGCCGGAGGGCTCGCCGGCGGGTTGGCCGCCGGCGGCGCGACGCTCGAGCCCGGCTTCGACCTCGTCGCGGGCATGCTCGGGCTGGACGATGCGATCGCCGCCGCCGACCTGGTGATCACCGGCGAAGGACGTCTCGACGAGACATCGTTCGCGGGCAAGGTGGTGGGCTCCCTCGCAGCTCGCTGCGCCGACGCGGGCATCGGCGTGGTCGCGGTCGTGGGAGACGCGGCGGCGGGCGTCGACGAGCGTGGGCTCCCGCATGTGTCGCTCGTCGGCCGTTTCGGACTCGAGCGAGCGCTGTCCGAGACCGCGGGATGCATCTCGACGGTCGTCGAGGAGCTCCTCCGCTCGCGGGGCTGAAGCAGGTGGCGCCTGCCGCCGGCTCCCGGCCGGGTGCGGGCCGCCGCTCGAGCCTAGGCGGGCGGAGCGTCCGGGCCGTTGAGGTCGATCTCGTCCTGAGCCTCGACCGTGCCGACCACGCGGTCGTTGCCCGAGCCGCCGACGAAGACGTCCTTGGCACCGTTGGTGGTGCGGTACGTGTCGTTACCGGGCCCGCCGTACGCCGTGGCGCCGTCCGCGCCGCCGACGAGCGTGTCGTTCCCCTCGCCGCCGACGAGCAGGTCGTTGCCCGCGCCGCCCTCGAGGCGGTCGTTGCCGGCACCGCCGTCGAGCGAGTCGTCGCCGTCGCCGCCCCTGAGCGTGTCGTTGTCGGCACCGCCGGCGAGCCGGTCGTCGCCGGCGCCGCCCTCGAGCGTGTCCCTGCCTCCGTCGCCGGCGAGGGTGTCGCCGCCGTCGCCGCCGAGCACGGTGTCGTTGCCGTCGCCACCGGCGAGGTCGTCGGCCCCGGCGCCGCCCTCGAGGCGGTCGGTGCCGGCGCCGCCGGCGAGGGTGTCGTCGCCGTCGTCGCCCTGGAGGCGGTCGTTGCCGGCGTCGCCGGAGAGCTCGTCTGCGCCCGATCCACCGGCGAGCGTGTCGTTGCCGGCGCCGCCCGTGAGCAGGTCGTCGCCGGCGCCGCCGCCGAGCACGTCCGTGCCCGCGCCGCCTGCGAGTGTGTCGGCGCCCGCGCCGCCGTCGAGCGTGTCGTTGCCGTCTCCGCCGTCGAGCGTGTCCTGCCCGTCGCCGCCCTCGAGGCGGTCCTTTCCGGCACCGCCCAGGATCGTGTCGTCGCCGGCGCCACCCTGGAGCGTGTCGTTCCCCGTCCCGCCGTCGATCATGTCGTCGCCGGCAGCGCCGTCGACGACGTCGTTGCCGCCGAGGGCAGAGATCGTGTCGTCGCCCGAGCCGCCCGTGAGCGTGTCGGCCCGCTTCGTGCCCACGATCGTCTGGGGAGGGTCGACGGGCACGGGCGGCTCGACGGTCGGGGTGGAGTCGTCGCCGGCACCCGCGGCGGGTGCCGTGCCCGAGCCGTGGCCGCCTAGGGAGCCGGGCGAGGCCGCCGGTTCGTCCGGTGGGCTCGCGGTGGGCGCGGTCGGCTCGGTGGGTTCGGAGGCGACCGGCTCGGACGGAGCTTGCGGCGGGGTGCCCTCCGGCAGCGCGGGCGGGCCGTCTGCGTTCTCTGCCGAGGGTGACCCGGAGGGGACCTCGGTCGACGGCGCCGTGCTCGTCGCCACCGCCCACGCTGCGACGACGAGGGGCGAGGCGGTGAGTGGGGAGAGAGGCGGTGTGACGAGGCGAGGCGCCGTGCCGGTGCCCGCGAAGTGCCACGGGTCGGAGAGGGCCGGTGAGCCCCACGTGATCACGGTGCCCGCCTCCGAGACGGTCGGGGCAGCGAGGGGCGAGGGGACGCCGGACGGCTGTGCGCCGGTCACGGCGGGTGTCGCGACCGGTCCTCGCGAGGTAGCTCCGCCCTCGAGCAGCGCGTCACGCACCTGCGTCGCCGCCATCAGGCCGGCGGCGATCGCCGCGGCCGTCGCGGTGGGCATGACCAGCGAGCGGCGACGCAGCAGGGCGAGCAGCGCACGCGCCTCGCTCTTCGAGCAACGCATCAGCTCGGCCAGCGACTCCACCACCTCGTCCTCGCTCAGCCCGAGCGAGCTCGCGAGGACCTCGACGTCGGCGGCGCGGAACGCGATGGGCGACCGGTGGTTTCCCCGCAGCGCCCTCACGAGGTCGAGGTAGGCGGCGAGCATCGATCCGGCACCCACAGGCTCCCTCAGCCGCCGGGTCGCTCCGCCGGCCGCGACGAGCCCGGCAGCCGGGTCGACCTCGAGCGCGCGGCGCGGGGGCGCGATCGACTCCAGCTCGATCTCGTAGAGCTCGGCAAGAAGCCGGGAGAGCACCTCGCCCGCCGGGCGTCGACCACGCTCGAACGCGCGCAGCTCGCGGACGCTGAAGCGTCCTCCGGAGTCGTCGGCGAGGGAGCGCACGGAGACGTGGCGCCGCTCGCGGGCCGAGCGCAAGGCTCGTCCCAGCCGGGCAGACCAGCCCTCGGGGTCGAGGACGACGCCGTGGCCGATCGGGATCGCGTGCGAGCTCATGTACCTCTGCTTCAGTCATCGGAGTGAGGCACGCGTCCCCCTTTTGAGGTACCTCGCGCAATGGGAGCGCGGCCCCCAGGCCAGGTGAAGGCGTTTCGACCCGGGCAACCGCCGCGGGCGAGCCGATTCCGCGACTCCGGAGCGGCGTATCCTTGGTGTCGCCGTCATGCGAGACCTCCGGTGACACGCTCGAGCGCGGTGGCGCCGGGGGCGGCCGGCCGCACGGCGACGACGAAGCTCCTTCCGCCTGCCGCGCCGGCTTCGCTTCTGCGTCGGGATCGCCTGCTGGCGCTGCTCGACGAGGCGCTCGAGCGACGGCTCACGACCGTGGTCGCAGAGGCCGGTTTCGGAAAGTCCACACTGCTCGCGGCATGGGCCGCAGACGTGCACTGCGCCTGGTACAGCGCCGCACCGGAGGACGCCTCGCTCCCCGCCTTCGCGCGCGCCGTCGCCGACGCCCTGCGGCTGCGCGTCCCGGCGCTCCCCGCCGACGTCGCCGGCGCGGTCTCGGGCCCTGCCGGGCCGGGGGCGGACCAGGACGAGGCGTCGCGGGCGCGCGGCTTCGCGGCGCTCGTCTGCGAGACGCTGCAGGGCCAGCTGCGCCGCGACCTCGTGCTCGTGCTCGACGACGTGCACGAGATCGCGGGCTCGCTCGGGGCGCGCCAGGTGATCGAGGCGCTCTGCCGTCAGGCGCCCTCTCGGTTCCACGTCGTGCTGACCTCTCGGACGGAGCTGCCGTTTCCGATCGAGCGCCTGCGCGGGCAGGGGCAGGTCCTGGAGATCGACGGTGCCGACCTCGCGTTCGACGTGGAGGAGACCGCTCTGCTGCTGTCCACGCTCGCCGGGACGGACGACGCCGAGACCGCGCTCGAGCTGCATCGCGCCACGGGCGGCTGGCCGGCGGCAGTACGGCTCGCCGTGGAGACGCTCAGGGGCGTGCCGGAGGGAGGTCGCCGGGCCGCGCTCGAGCGGATCCGCCGCCCGGGAGGGCCGCTCTTCGCGTACCTGGCCTCGGAGGTCTTCGCGCACGAGCCGTCCGAGGTCGAGGAGCTGGTGCGGACGGTGGCACCGCTCGACCGCTTCACGGCCGAGCTGTGCGAGGCGCTCGGCGCGGCCAGACCGGACGAGGTCCTTGCGTCGCTCGTGCGGAGGGGGCTGTTCGTGGAGCTCCGCGGGCACGCGCCGGGCTGGTACACGCTCGGGGCTCCGGTGCGGGAGTTCGCGTTCGCGCACCTACGGCTCGACGATGCCGCCGCGCGGTCAGTCAGGCTGAGGGCCGCGCGCTGGTTCGAGGAGCACGACGACGCCGAGGAGGCACTGAGGTGCCTGGCGGCGGCGGGCGAGCACTCCGAGACCGCCCGCGTGCTCGCTGCCCACGGTCCCGCGCTTCTCGCACACGGGGCCGTCGACGCCGTCCTGAACGCGATCGGCCCGCTGCCCGCGGACCTGCGGGACGCGCAGGTCGAGCAGCTCGCCGGCGAGGCGCTGCAGGTGCGCGGCGAGTGGGACGAGGCGCTCGCCTGCTTCGAGCGGGCCGCGGGCGGCGCGGACACGCTCCCCTCTGCGCTCGCCTGGCGCATGGGTCTCCTGCACCAGCTGCGGGGACGCCTGGACGAGGCGATGGCCACCTACGACCGCGGCGACGAGCTCGGCGCGCCCCGCGACGTGGCGCTGCTGCTGGCGTGGCGCGCGGGAGCGCATTGGCTGCGCGCGAACGCGGACGCGTGCCGGGCCGACGTGGAGCGCGCGTTCGCCGTGGCATCTGCGGCCGGCGACCCGCAGGCCCTCGCCGCGGCCCACACGGTGCTTGCGATGCTGGCCGCCCTGGAGGGGGATCGTGGTGCGAACGACGCGCACTACCTCCGCGCGCTCGACTACGCGCAGCAGGCGGGCGACGTGCTGCAGCTGATCCGGGTCCGCACGAACCGCGGCTCACGCCACCTGGAGGAAGGAGCGTACGAGGAGGCTGTCGCGGAGCTCGATCTCGCGCTGCGCCTGGCCGACCTCGCGGGATTCGCGGCCTTCCGGGCGCTCGCCCTGACCAATCGCGGGGAGGCGCTGTCCAAGCTGGGCCGCTTCGAGGAGGCCGTCGCGGACCTCGAGAGCGCGCGGGAGCTCTACGAGCGTCTCGGCTCGCGGATGGTCGCCTACCCGCTCGACAAGCTCGGCGAGATCTACCGCGAGCGGGGCGACTGGGCGCTCTCGCGGGCGGCGTACGAGGCGGCTGTGGCCCAGTCGGAGCCCGCCGGCGACCTGCAGGGCCTCGTCCCCGCGCTCGCCGGACTGGCTCGCGTCCTCGTCGCCGACGACCCGGACGAGGCGGAGCGGCTCGCGGACCGGGCGCTGTCGCTGGGACCGGCGATGGGGCACGTCCATGCGCTGCTCGCCGCCGGGTGGGTCGCGCTGGCGAGGGGAGCGCGAGACCTGGCGTCGCAGCATGCGGTCGAGGCGGCCGCCGTCGCCGGAGGACGGCGGGACCGGGCAGGCCTCGCAGAGTCGCTCGAGCTGCGCGTCCTCGCCGCCCCGGATCCGGCACGGGACTCCGCGCGGCTCGAGGAGGCGCTCGCAATCTGGCGCGACCTCGGCAATCCGGTCGGGGAGGCGCGCGTGAAGCTGATCGAGGCGTTGCTCGGCGGCGACGCCGACGCAGCGCGCCGCGCCGAGCAGCGGCTGCGCGAGCTCGGCGTCCGCGGCTACCGCCTGTCGCACGCGCCGCTCATCGCCCTCGACGGCGGGCCGGCGGTGGCCGTGCAGTCGCTCGGCCGGTTCCGTGTCCTCCGCGGCGGTGAGCCGGTGCCGCTCGCCGCCTGGCAGTCCCGCAAGGCCCGCGACCTGCTCAAGATCCTCGTCGCCCGCAGGGGTCGTCCGACACCCCGCGACTACCTGATGGAGGCGCTGTGGCCGGAGCAGAGCCCCGCGCCGCTCGGGAACCGGCTCTCGGTGCTGCTCAGCACGGTGCGGTCGGTGCTCGATCCCGAGAAGCGGCACGAGCCCGACGAGTTCGTCGGCGGCGACAAGAGCGCGATCTGGCTCCAGTCCGAGAACGTCGCGGTCGACGTGGAGCGCTTCCTCGCCGCTGCGGCGGAGGCGCTCGACGTGCGGCGGGCAGGAGGCGCGGACGCGGAACCGCGCCTCGTGGCGGCGGAGGCGATGTACTCCGGCGACTTCCTCGAGGAGGACGCGTACGAGGACTGGGCGATCGTGCTGCGGGAGGAGGCGCGCGCCGCATACACGGAGGTCGTTCGCGGCCTCGCCGAGGATGCCGCGTCGCGCGGCGACACGGACGCCGCCGGCCGCTACTACCTGCGCGTGCTCGAGCGCGACCCGTACGACGAGCCTGCGCACCTGGGCCTCGTCTCCGCGCTCGAGTCGGCGGGCCGGCACGGGGAGGCGCGACGCTGCTTCCGGACCTACTGCGCCCGCATGGACACGATCGGCGTCGAGTCCGCGCCGTTCCCCGGCGCAGCCGCGTGACCGGGGTGGCGCCGCCCCGCGAGTCCACGCTAACGCGACTCTAAGGCCGCCGAAAGCATGCCCGCGATCATGCGCTCGAGCGTGATGCAGACCTTCGTCGTCCGCATCTGGGTGCCACCCGCCGCCGAGCACGGTCTCGACGGGCTGCACGGCGTCGTCGAGCACATGGGCACGGGCCGGCGTGCGCCGTTCCAGGACGACCGAGAGCTGCTCGCCTTCCTGTACGAGCGATCCGTGCAGGAGGGCACGGCCGGGGCTGACGGCCAGGACGGGGGAGACGCCGTGAGGCGGCGGCGGGCCGTAGCGCCTGTCGCCGCCGTCCCGGCGGCCCGCGTGCGTCCACGCATGTGACGAGCGGAGCGCGTGCTCAGGCTCGAGTGCCCAGGCGCAGCCGCGCACCGGCCGCGCGCTTGTAGGCGGCGAGCGCCTCCCGCTCGTGGCCGAGCCGCTCGTGGAGCTCGGCGAGCTGGACGAGCGCCTCGACCAGATACCGGGAGGGAGACGCCTCGAGGAGCCCGATGGCCAGCTCGTAGAGCTCCAGAGCCTGTGCGCTCTCGCCCTGCTGCGCATACGCGGAGGCGAGCTCCGCGTAGCAGCGGCCGCGGTCGACGGGATGGCCGTTCTCGAAGGCCCCCGACCTCCTCGCAACAGCTGTCGCTTCGTCGAGCCTGCCGAGCGCGACCAGCGCTCGCGCCTCCTCGATCGCGAACTTCGCCTCGTCGTACGGGGTCCCGAGGGTGCCGAGCCGCTGGCGGCCCTTCTCGATCAGTAGCAGGGCCTCGGCCGCGTTGCCGGAGTCCAGCTCGATGTGCGCGAGCACCTGGTAGGCACGAGCCTGGTAGAGCGTGTGCTCGCCGAGCTCGAGGAGGGCGAGCGCGCGACGCGCGTACTCGGCGGCGGTCTCGGGCTCGCTGCGCAGAGCGTGGAACCGCGACTGCGTCCAGAACAGTCGCGCCAGGCCGAGCGCGTCGTCGGCGCTCGTGGCCGCGATCGCCCGCCCGATGAGGTCCGCTGCCTCGGTGAAGTGGCCCACGTCGATCTGCGCGTTCGCGAGGAGCACCGAGAAGCGGAGCCGCTCGACCGCATCCTCGCGCTCCTCGGCAGACGCGAGGAAGCGACGGAAGAGGCCGATCGCGACCTCCTCCTGGCCGAGCATGGCGTAGGCGCGCCCGAGCGTCTCCACGGCAGCCGGGTCCTCGAAATCGGGATCGAGTTCTCGCGCCTGCTCCAGCGACGCGACGGCGGCGCGCGGATCGTCGCGGAGGAAGGCGAGCTGCCCGAGGCCCGCCGCCGCCTGGGCGCGAACCCGCGGCGCCTGGTCGGCGGTCCCGAGATGGAGGTAGAGGCGCTCCGCCTCCTCCGGATTGTCGAGGCGCAGAGCAAGATCCGCATCGCGGAGGAGCTGGTGCGCGTCGTCGTGCTCCTCCTCGCCGCGCGCGAGCCAGGCCTCGCTCACGTCGAGCTGCCGCGCCAGGGCGCGGATCACCTGCAGCGAGGGGATGCGAGAGCCGGCTTCGATGCGCGACACGTGCGCCGCGGTGCAGCCCGGAAAGGCGAGATCGCGCTGCGTGAGGCCGCGCTGCCGCCGCGCGGACCGCAACCGCTTGCCGACCTCCAGGGCCGAGTCGACGTGCTGGCTTGTCTGTCTGGGCATCGCTCTAATCTTTAGTCACATTCCCGGCGCCGGGAGCTGTCCAACAACTGACAGAAGGGACGGTTCCCGTGAGGGTTCGCATTGTTGCACTTCTCGCCGTCGCCGCGGCGCTTGCCTCGTTCATGGCGCCGGTGCTCGCGATCGGGCCTCACTGGCCCTAGAGCTCCGCTGTGATCCCGCCGGCTCGGGCCACCGCCCGAGCCGGCGCATCCTGCTGCACTTGTGCCTCACAAGGTTTCCGTCAGCTGGGCTATTGACCCGAGTCACCGACCGTATAGACTCGCGGCACGCAGACGCGCGCTTCACGCGACCGGCCGTCAGCCGAACTGAACGAGTAAAGTTACCGAGCCGTCAACGGGCGGACGATCCGGGGAATCAACGGCTCCCGGGGCGTCATCGCCTCGCCCGAGGGAAGGTCGATCCTGCTGCACGAAACGGAGTCACGCGGCCAGCACCAGGGCGACAGCGTCAGTGTCGCCTCGGTCACGAGCCTGATCGCCGACGACCATCCTGCCGTCGTCGACGCGGTGACGAGGTTCCTCGAGCGGCAGGGCATCGACGTCGTCGGCAGCGCCGGCGACGGCGAGGAGGCGCTGCGCCTGATCGAGCAGCTGCGGCCCCGCGTCGCCATCATCGACCTGCGGATGCCGGGCTTCTCGGGAGCCGAGATCATCAGGCGCGCACGCACCTCCGCGCCCGAGACGGCACTGCTCGTCTACACGGGCCTGGTCGATCACGCTGCGATCACCGACGCGCTCGACGCCGGCGCGCACGGCGTGATCCAGAAGGACGCGTCGCTGCTCGAGCTCGTCCGCGCCGTGCGGCTCGTGGCGAGCGGCCGCACCTACGTGGACGCGTCGCTGGCCAGCACCCTGCTCCGTGGCACCGGCGTCGTCGCCGCGCTGACCGCACGCGAGCTCGAGGTGCTCCGCCTGCTCGCGGACGGGAACTCGAACGAGACGATCGCGCGCGAGCTCCACATCGCCCCCGACACCGTTCGCGCGCACGTCCGCAAGGCGATGGCGAAGCTCGGGTCGTCGACCCGCACGCAGGCGGTCGCGACGGCCCTGCGTCAGTCGCTCATCTCGTAGCGGCTCCCCGCGGCGGGATCATCCGGCTCCGCCGCGTGCGGATGCGAGGGTCGACTCGACGGCCGTCACGAGCTCGGCGGGCGAGAACGGCTTCGCGAGGAAGGCGGCCGGGCCGGGCTCGAGCACCTCGTCCGTGTAGCCGGAGACGTAGAGGACGGGGAGGCTCGGAGCCTGTTGCTGCAGCGACTGTGCGAGCTCGGTCCCGTTCGCATCCGGCAGCCGCACGTCGCTGACGAGGAGGTCGATCGCCTGCTGGTGGAGGTCGAAGTGCGACCGCGCTTCGGCCGCGGATGCCGCGACGAGCACCTCGTAGCCGGCGCGCCGCAGCGCACGCTGCGCCACGCGGAGGACGGACGGCTCGTCCTCCACCAGCAGCACGGTGCTTCCGGCCGCCTCCAGCGCCGGAGCTCGCGGCGTCGCGTCCTCGACCGGCGGGGCCGGGCCGATGGCCGGGAGCAGGATCTCGACACGCGTGCCTCGGCCCGCTTCCGACTCGATCTCGAGCGCGCCCCCCGACTGCGTGACGATCCCGTAGACGGTCGCGAGCCCCAGGCCCGCGCCTTCCTCGCCCTTGGTCGTGAAGAAGGGCTCGAGCGCCCGCGCCCGAGTCGCCTCGTCCATCCCGTGTCCCGTGTCCGTGACGACCAGCGTGGCGTAGCGGCCCGGCGCCACGCTGCGCCCTGCGGCTGCCTCGCCGTCGAGGTCGGCGGCGCCCGTCTCCACCGTGACCACGCCTCCCTCCGCCATCGCGTCCCGCGCGTTGAGCGCGAGGTTGACGAGCACGAGCTGGAGCTGCCCCGGGTCGCAACGCACCCACGACGGCCCGCTCCCGCGCGAGACGTGAACGGTGCAGGCGGGCCCCACCACGTGGTCGAGCAGGCTTTCGGCATCGGTGACGAGCGCCGCGAGGTCGAGCTCGCGGGGCTGCAGGGTCTGGCGCCTCGCGAAGGCGAGCAGCTGCCGGGGCAGCGACGCCGCGTGCTCCGCCACCCTGCGCAAGGCGTCGGCGTCGCGCCACGCGGGACTGTCGTGGTCGAGCTCGGAGAGCACCAGCTCGGCGTAGCCGCGGATCGCCGTGAGCGCGTTGTTGAAGTCGTGGGCGACCCCGCCTGCGAGGATCCCGATCGCCTCCATCTTGTGCACGTGGACCAGCTCGGCGCGGAGCAGGCGCCGCTCCTCGTCCGCCTCGTGCTCCTGCGTCACGTCGCGGGCGGTCCCCGCCATCCGGACGACGCTGCCCTCCTCGTCGCGCACCACCGTGCCGCGGCTCTCGACCACCCCGGTCGAGCCGTCCGGCCGCGCGAAGCGGTGCCGGAGCGCGTACGGCGCCCCCGTCTCGAGCGCCCGCGCGACGTGCGTGCGCACGAGCTCGAGGTCGTCCGGATGGACATGCGCGAGAACGCCGTCATAGGTGCCGGCGAACGAGGTGCGGTCGAGGCCGTAGATCCGGTACAGCTCGTCGGACCAGGACACGAGGTCGGCTGCCACGTCCCACTCCCAGGAGCCGATGTGGCTGATCCGCTGGGCTTCGGCGAGCATCGCCTCGCTCCGCTGCAGCGCCGCGTACGTCGCCCGCTGCTCCGTGACGTCGGTCGTCTGCGCGACGAGGTGCAGCGGCGAGCCCTCGGCGTCGTACACGACGGACGACCTGATCCTCACCCAGATCGTGGTGCCGTCCCGCCGCACGTAGCGTCTGTGGCTGTGCTGCGCCTCGACGGTGCCGGCGACGAGATCCGCGAGCTCGGCGACGTCGTCCTCCCTGTCGTCCGGATGGACGAGGTCGTGCAGGCTGGCGCCGACGAGCTCGTCGGGCGGGTAGCCCGTGATCCCCGACAGCGCGGCGTTGGCCCGCAGGATGCGCCCGTCCGTGGCGACGATGGACATCCCCACCGGCCACTGCTCGAAGACGTTGCGCAGGTGCGCCTCGCTCTCGCGCAGTGCCGCCTCCATGCGCCGCCGCGGCGTGAGGTCGCGTCCGATGCAGAGCGCGGCGACGACCCGGCCGTCCCTCGTCACCGGGGTGGACGACACCTCCACCGGGAGCGACCCGCCGCCACTCGTCCGGAACGCAGACTCCTCCGGCGGCAGGTCCGCGGCACCGTCGAACACGCGCTCGAGTCGCGTCCGCGTCGCGTCGACGTACTCGGGCGTGACGAGCTCCAGCACGTCGCGGCCGGCCAGCTCCTCGGCGGTGCACCCGACCGCCTCCACGGTGGCGCGATTGGCGTCGATGACGCGGAGCGAGGGGTCGGTGAGCAGGACGACGTCGCGCACGTGGTCGAAGAGGAGCCGGTCGAGGTCGCCCGCACCGCCTGCTCCGTGCACGAGACCCCCTTCTGCGCGGGTCGAGCCCATGACGCGCGGTCATCGTACGTGTGGCGGGGCGGCGTCGACGCGCCGCGGCGGCTCACCGCTCGCGCGGCTCCCATCCGAAGCGGCGCACGGCGACCAGGTAGCCGACGGCTCCCCAGGCAGCGAGAATGCCCACGGCCCCGGGATCGTCCCACGGCGCCTGACCGTCGACGTACGCGGCGAGCGTGAGGTCGAGGAAGTAGGTCAGGGGCAGGACGTCGGCGACCGCCTGGAGCGCGCTGGGGTAGCCCTCGGTCGAGCCGAACGCCCCGGAGAGGAACGACATCGGCAGCACGACCACGTTGACCACCGCGGCGACCGCGTCCGAGGAGCGGATGAGCGCCGCAGCACCGAAGCCGAGCCCGGCGAAGCTGACCGCGCCCAGCGCGAGCACGGCGACCAGCGAGGCGGTGGCTGCGGGCCGTTCCGCGTCGTACAGCGTGAGGCCGAGCGCGACGACCACGGCCGCCTGGAGCACGTAGACGAGCACGTTGGAGACGAGCGCGCAGCTCAGGTAGAGGCTGGGCGGCAGCGGGGTCGAGCGGATCCGCTTGAGGATCCCGTACTCGCGTCTGATCACGAGCTGGATGGCGAGGCCGCCGAAGGCGGTGTTCGCGACTGCGTAGCCCAGCATGCCCGCGACCAGGTAGCTCGTCACCGGGTGTCCGTCGATGTCGCCCTCGCCGTACACGGACCCGAGCAGCAGGAACAGAAGCGGCGGGAAGATGAAGATGAAGATGGCCGCCTCGCGGCTGCGCCAGAAGACGAGCTGCTCGGCCCGCAGCTGGTGCACGAAGAGGCTCATGCGTCGCCCTCCTCGCCCACGAGATCGAGGTAGACGTCCTCGAGCGACGAGCGCCGCACCTCGAGGCCGTCCAACTCGAGGCCCTGCGCGAGCGCCCGGCCGGTGAGCTCGTGCAGCGTCCTGGTCGGCTCGTCCGTCTCGATCGACTGCTCGACGCCGGCCTCGCGGAACCGGATCACCGCGCGTGTCGAGGCCGTCAGCTCCGAGGGGCTGCCGAGGCGCAGAATCAGCCCGCCGCGCAGGACGGCCACGCGGTCCGCGAGCTGCTGCGCCTCGTCCAGGTAGTGGGTCGTGAGCAGGACGGTCTTGCCGAGCTCGCGCAGCGAGCGGATCATGCCCCACGCCGCGCGCCGCGCGGCCGGGTCGAAGCCCGTCGTCGGCTCGTCCAGGAAGACGAGCTCGGGGTCGCCCACGAGCGCGATGCCGAGATCGAGTCTGCGCTTCTGGCCGCCCGACAGCGTCTTGACGCGGGCGTCGCGCTTCTCGCCCAGCCCGACGAGGTCGATCACCTCGTCGATGTCGCGCGGGTGGGGGTAGTAGCCGGCAAAGAGGCGGTGCACCTCGCGCACGGTGAGCATCGGCCAGAGCTCGGACTGCTGCAAGACGACGCCGATGCGCTCGCGGAACCGGCGTGGGCTCCGTGCGGGGTCGAAGCCCAGCACCTCGACGGTGCCGCCGTCACGTCGGCGGTAGCCCTCCAGGATCTCGACGGCGGTCGTCTTCCCGGCACCGTTCGGCCCGAGGAGGCCGAACACCTCGCCGCGCTCCACGTCGAACGTGATGCCGCGCAGAGCGTCGGTCGTGCCGTAACTCTTGCGCAGATCGTGGACCGCGATGGCGCTCGACATATCGGGTAGATACACGACACGCGGCGGCGGGGTCGCCGAGGGGGCCCGCGCAGGCGCTCAGCGAGGCTCGGCGTCGAGCTCGAGCTCGAGCATGCCGCCGGCGGGGAAGCCCGGATCGTGGCCCGTCACGGCGACGGCGATCTCCGAGCAGTCGGGCTGATGACCGACGGTGGCCACGGGGCCGTCCAGGCCCGCAACCGCCGCGCGTAGGCTCGCCAGCGTCGCGCCCGGCGCGAGCCGCTCGTCCACCCGCAGCTCGGCGTCGGTCGCGCGGGCGATGGCCGCCGCCGTCTGGCGGGCCCGCACGAACGGGCTCGAGACGACGGCGACAGGCGCGGGGGAGGCGTCGGCGAGCCGCTCGCCGAGCTCGCGGGCCTGTGCGCGACCCTCCTCGGTCAGCTCGCGCAGCTCGTCGGGATCCCCGGCGGCCGCGTGGCCGTGGCGGCAGAGATAGACCAGCACGCTCCAGACCTCCTCGGTTGCGAGGGCCCTCCGAGCGTAACCTCGGCGTAAGGAACGTGCGCTACGAATAGGGCGTGAACGACCGCGCCATCGGCCGCGCCGCCTTCCTGGGGCTGCTCGGGGCGGGCGTCGCCGGATTGTTCTACGGGCGTGACGTGACCGGGCTGCTCGGACGGATCGTGCCGGACGGCGTGACGTCCTTGGTGCCCTCGTCCGGCTGGCGCATCTACACCGTCGCGAGCGAGATGCCCGACCTCGACCCGGCGACGTACCGTCTGCGCATCGACGGGCTGGTGGAGCGGCCGGTGACGTACACGCTCGACGACCTCCGGTCGCTGCCGCGGGCGGAGCAGGTGTCCGACTTCCACTGCGTCACCGGCTGGTCGGTGCGGGACGTGCACTGGGCCGGGGTCCGCTTCGAGCACCTGCTCGCCGAGGCCAAGCCGCTGCCTGGTGCGTTCTGGTACCGCTTCGTGTCCGCGGAGGTGCCGTACGACGACATCCTGTCCTTCGAGCAGGTGTTCCTGCCGGATGTGATGCTCGCCTACGAGATGGACGGGAAGCCGCTCGCACGGGCCCACGGCGCGCCGGTGCGGGTCGTGATGCCGCGCATGTACGGCTACAAGTACGTCAAGTGGGTCGACCGGATCGACGTGCGCCGCGAGTTCCGGCCCGGGTTCTGGGAGCAGCGAGGCTACGACTCGGATGCCTGGGTCGGCGGCTCCAATGGGCGCTGACGCGCCGACCATGCCGCGCTTCGGGCGGACGGAGCGGCTGCTGCACTGGACGCATGCGGCCGCGTTCTTCGTGCTCCTGGCCACCGGCCTCGTGCTGCTCGTGCCGGAGCTCTCGGAGATCGTGGCTCGGCGGAATCTCGTCAAGAACGTCCACATCTGGACGGCGCTGGCGTGGGCCGTCGCCGTCGTCCTCGTGATCCTCGCGGGCGACCGGCGCCGGCTCGCCGAGGACTGGCGCGAGATCGAGACGATCGGGCGCGACGACCGGCGCTGGCTCCGCGGGCGTCGCGTGCCGCAGGGGCGCTTCAACGCGGGCCAGAAGGTGAATGCGCTGCTCACGGCGGCCTTCGCCCTGCTCTTCGCGCTGTCGGGCTTCTTCCTCTGGCTGGGAGAGCGCGACCATCGCTTCCTGCTCGACGGCGCGGGCATGGTGCACGACGTCCTCACCTATGCGTCGATCCTGCTCGTCTCGGGACACCTCTACCTTGCGGTCGTACATCCCACCACGCGCCATGCGCTGCGGGGGATGACGCGCGGCGACGTGAGAGTCGACTGGGCCGAGCGGCACCATCCGCGCTGGGTGAGCGAGGTGCGCGCCCGCGACGAGTAGAGCGGGTGGGGCGATCGTCGCCTCCGGCGATCTCGGTCTCGACGGGCCGGCCAGGGATCGGTCACACGGCGGTGTCGACCCAGGCCACCGCCGTGATGCCCTCGAGCTCGAGTGCGAGCGAGCGCCAGAAGCGGCCGCCGTCGTCCGAGACGAAGAGGCGGCTCTCCGACCCGTAAAGCATGCGGTCGGGGTGGTCGGGCGAGATCGCCACGTCACGTCCCGGGGGCAGGCCGCCGCCCGACTCGCGCCACGTGGTGCCGGCGTCGTCGGAGATCATCAGCGGCGGTCTTCGCGCGACGAGCGCCACGACCCGCGAGCCGTGCGCGTCGGCCGCGACGAGGAGTGGAAGCGACACGTGGGGCTGTGGTCGCTCGGGCAGCTCCGCGTCGAATCCGAGCACCTCCTCGTCCGCGAGGTCGACGAGGACGGTGCCGAGAGAGCAGTCGACGAGCGCCCGCGTCATCGTCCCGACAGCAGGGTCGCGACGAACGCCGCGGCATGCTCGCCCGCGGCGGCGGGCGCGGCTCCGGCCGAGCGGGCCGCGAGATAGGCGGTCGAGTACCCGTCGCCCGCCCCCGTCGGGTCCTGCACGGGCTCCGACGACGCCGCGGCCACGCGCCACTCGCCGGTCGCCGTGACGACCGCGGATCCGCGCGAGCCGAACGTGACGAGCACCTCGGGCACCCCGAGGCCGCGCAGGCGCTCGGGATCGGTGCCGCCCGCCAGGATCGTCGCCTCGCTCTCGTTCAGCTTGAGCACCTGGAGCGACCCGAGGACCGAGCGCTCGACGTCGCGGTCGCGACGGAGCTGCCCGGTGACGGCCGCCCGTACGAGCCCCTGCCCGTCGACGAGCAGCCGGCGCTCTCGTCCGGCGAGCGCGGCAAGGCTCGCGGGGCCGAAGTCCGTCCGCAGGAGCGCTCCGACCTGCACCCACGTCGCATCCCCGAGCGCGTCGGCCACCCAGGTGCGGATGTCGTCCGCCGTCCACGGATCGCCGATCGCGTCCACCGCCATCACGCGGTGGTCGCCCTCGTAGTGGAAGGAGAAGCCGGTCGAGGCCGTCGTGGTGTGCCACGTGACGGGCAGGCCCAGCTGCTCGAGGGGTGCGAGCAGCAGCGCACGGTCGGCCGGTGCGCAGCGGGCGACGATCCTGGCCGGCGCACCCAGCCGCGCCGCCGCGCGCGCCCCGTAGTACACCGTGCCGCCGACGCGCGGCGCTGCGCCGGCCACGACGTCGCGCGCCAGGTGGCCGATGATCCCGATCGCGGTCATGCGCTCGCCGCCCGCGGCAGGCGCGCGCGCCGGAGCGCGGCCGCGGCGAGGCCGGTGAGGAAGGCGGCGGCGAAGCTCGGCAGCGTGGCGCCGATCCCCCAGGACGGCGGGTCGAGTCGCTCCACCTGCTCCACCCACCACGACGGCCCGGTGGGATAGAGCCACTGGTACGCGGCGAACCCGGCCAGCCAGGCCACGAGCGCCCCCGGGCGGAGTGGCGGGGCACGGAGCACCGCCTCGCCGTCGTAGTGCCGCCCGGCGAGCACCCAGTCCGCGAGCAGGACGGCGAACAGCGGCACGAAGAAGGAGCCGAGCAGCAGGAGGAAGGACTGGTAGCTGACGAGGTCGATGGTGAGCGCGCCGACGGTGGCGGCCACGGCCACGCCGGTCACGAGCAGCGGCTGCGGGGCGCGCGGGAAGACGTTCTGCAGCGACATCGCGCCCGAGTACGCGTTGGCGAACACCTCGTCGGTCTCGGTGACGGTGAGCGCGAAGAGGGCGACGAGCGCAGCGAGACCACCCGCGGCCACCGCGGCCGGGAGCGCCGCCGGATCCGAGAGGTCGCGGGAGAAGAACAGCACCGCGCCGAGCGCCAGGAGCCACGTGTCCGGCACCAGGTAGCCGATCCCCGTGCCCCAGAAGGCGGCGCGGCGGCTGCGGGAGAAGCGCGTGTAGTCGGCCGCCAGCGGCATCCAGGAGACGGTCACGCCGACGACCAGGTCGATCCCCTGCCAGACGGAGAGACCGCCCTCGCCGGGCCGGTCCCACAGCGTGCCGAGCGAGGCGCCGTCGAGCGCCCACCAGGTCAGGTACGCCAGGGCGAGGGGAACCGCCCACACCGCGAAGCGCCGCACGAAGCGGCGCACGAACCCGATCGGGCCGCCCAGCCCGAGCGCGAGCGCGATCGCGCCGAAGGCGAGCGTCCAGGCCCACTGCGCGCGAAAGCCGAAGAGCTCGTCGCAGAGCGCCGCCGCAGCGGACGCCACGATGATGAGCTCGAAGATCGTCCAGCCGACACACTGCACGACGTTCAGCGCGGTCGGCGCGAGCGAGCCCCGGCTGCCGAGGGCGGCACGCATCAGCACCATGCCGGGCACGCGTGCATCGGCGCCGATCAAGCCCGCGACGGCGAGCATGAGGTTGCCGAGCAGGCAGCCGACGACGATCGCGAGCAGCGCGTCCGGAAGCGAGAGCGCGGGCACGAGATACGTGCCCGCGACGACGACGAGCAGCGACACGCCGAGGTTGCCCCAGAGGAGGCCCGTCTCGACCGTGCCGAGCACCTGCAGGCGCTCGGGAACGGGCTCGACGCCCCAGTTGCCCCCGGTGACCTCGCCGCCCACGCGCACATCCTGCACGCTCGCGGCCGGCGGCCCGGCGGCGGCCGCGGGGCGTGGGCTACCCGGCGACGAGCCGCCGCAGGACGTACGGGAGGATGCCGCCGTGGCGGAGGTACTCGCGCTCGCGCGGGGTGTCGAGCCTGACGATCGCGCGGAACTCCCGCTCGTCGGCACGCACCGTCACCTCGCGCGCCTCGCCGTTCTCGACGCCGAGGACGGAGAACTCCTCGCGGCCGGTGATGCCCAGGGTCTCGCGCGACTCGCCCTCGCGGTACTGCAGCGGGAGGATCCCCATCATGAGCAGGTTCGAGCGGTGAATCCGCTCGTAGCTCTCCGCGATCACGGCACGGACGCCGAGGAGCTTCGGGCCTTTGGCCGCCCAGTCGCGGGACGAGCCGGAGCCGTACTCCTTGCCTGCGAGCACGATCAGGGGCACGCCGTCCGCGCGGTACCGCTCGGACGCGTCGAAGATGGTCATCTCCTCGCCGGAGGGGAGGTGGACGGTCCAGGTGCCCTCGGAGCCGGGCACGAGCAGGTTGCGCAGGCGGATGTTCGCGAAGGTGCCGCGCACCATCACCTCGTGGTTCCCGCGCCTCGCGCCGTACGAGTTGAACTGCGAGCGCTCGACGCCGTGCTCGAGCAGGTACTCGCCGGCCGGGCTCTCGGGCTTGATCGAGCCGGCGGGGGAGATGTGGTCGGTGGTGACGCTGTCGCCGAGCGAGACGAGGCAGCGCGCGCCCTCGATGTCCTGCAGCGGCTCGGGCTCGCGGGGCATGCCCTCGAAGAACGGCGGCCGCTGGATGTAGGTCGAGGCGTCGTCCCAGGCGTAGAGGTCGCCCTCCGGCACCGGCAGCGCCCGCCAGCGCTCGTCGCCGGCGTAGACGTCGGCGTACTGCTTGCGGAACATGCCGCCGTCGAGCGCGGTCGTGACCGTCTCCTCGATCTCCTGCGAGCTCGGCCAGAGATCGCGCAGGTAGACGTCCTCGCCGTCTTCGCCCTGCCCGATCGGCTCGTTGTCGAGGTCGATGTCCATGCGGCCGGCGAGCGCGTAGGCGACGACGAGCGGCGGCGAGGCGAGGTAGTTCGCCTTCACCTCTGGGTGGATGCGCGCCTCGAAGTTGCGGTTGCCGCTGAGCACCGAGCAGACGACGAGGTCGCCCTCCTCGACCGCGGCCGAGATCGG
>DATBIN010000032.1:0-9350 GCA_036556925.1 Gaiella sp. | reverse complement strand
ACGGATCCCTCCGCGTCCTCACGAGCCCGGCACTGCCGGGGACGATCTCCGTCGACGGCATCGCGAGGAACGACTGGGGGCTCTGGACCGACCTGCCCGTGGGGGCACATCAGGTCTGCTTCGGGCAGGTCCAGGGCTACGACGCGCCTGCCTGCGAGCAGGTCTCGGTCAGCGCTGGGAGCCTCGCCACGGTGACCGGCACCTACTCGCCCAATGCAGGAGCGCCGGGTCCGACCGGCCTCGGCTACCTGCGGGTGACGACCTCGCCCGCGCTGCCGTCGCAGATCGGCGTCGACGGCGTCGCCCGGGACTCCTGGGGGCTGAACTGGCTGAAGTTGGCGCCCGGTTCGTACACGCTGCGGTTTTCGCACGTGGAGGGGTACGACGAGCCGGAGCCGCAGACGGTGATCGTGGTCGCGGGACAGACCACCACGGTCGAGGGCCAGTTCACCCAGCTCGGCTTCATGCGCCTCTCCACACTGCCCGCGGTACCTGGGACGATCTCGATCGACGGCTTCCCCCGAGACGACTGGGGGGCATGGACGGACGTCGCGACCGGGGTGCACGAGGCGTGCTGGGGCCCCGTTTCGGGCCTCACCGCACCCCAGTGCAGGACGCTCATGGTCACACCGGGCGGCACGGCCGCCTTCGTCGGCAGCTACAGCTAGCGCCGGCCGTGTCGCCTCCGGCAGCAGCAGGTGCTACGAGGCCTCGACGCGTGCTCCGGCGCCGTCGAGCGCGTCGAGCGCGGCACGGATCTCGACCCGCTTCCCCACGAAGATGGGCGTGTCGCGCTCCGTCCAGCGCGAGGCCTCGGTCTCGCGCAGGGTCATCATCAGGTGCATGAAGTCGGCCGGCTCCTCGCACTCGAAGGCCGGCATGAACTCCTGGTCGTCGATGCCGAACGAGTACGTCGTGTGGTTCGTCACCGTGACGAACTTGGCGCCCACCTCGGCGTGCTCGCGCATCGCCGCGCCGCGCTCCTCGAACTCGAGGAAGTACCAGGGTCGGCGCTTCACGAACGGGTAGACGACGAGGTAGGGGGCGTCGCGCGGGATGACCCTGCCCTGCCGCACACGCTTCTTGTCGGTGTAGACGGACGGCTTGGTCGTGGCCAGGAACGAGTACGGCGTCTCGAGCCACCCGGCGAGCGGGGTGCCGTTCAGCTCCGCGCCGAGATCGAGCAGGTCCTGGAAGCTCTCCGTGATCTTCCAGAGGAAGAAGTCCGCGTCGGGCCGGACGCCGGTGACCGTGTACGCCCGGAGCCCTTCCATGCGCTCCGACCAGGCCTCGACGACGTCGGAGAAGGCCTCCTTGCCGGCGATGCGCTCCTCGACCGGCAGGCGCCGCCACGCCGGGTCGACGCGGTAGAAGGAGTAGGCCACGTACTGCCCCACGGGCAGGCTCTCGATCCGCTCGTAGGCGGGCTTCTCGCTCACGACGGAGATGTTACGGGAGGGCGAGCTCGCGGCTGTCGCGCGTGACGGAGAGGCCGGGGTTGACCGGATGGGTGAGCGTCATCGAGAGGCGATACGCACCCGCTCCGAGCGTGCCGCCCTTGAGCGTTGGCAGGACCGTGATCCCCGCTCGCGCGTATCCGCGTCTCGTCAGCGCGGTGGCGCCGTCGTCGACGCGCGTGACGCGCAGCTCCCACGCGCAGTCGAGCGAGCAGCGCAGGCGCACGTCGCGCTTGCCGCTCCGGAACTCCGTCTCCGTCGGGAAGCGGAGCTGGGTCGGAACGACGTCGAGCGCGAGGCCGTCGCAGCGGGTCACCGACCCGCCGCGGACGCGCGCGAGCGCGTCGCGGACGAAGGACAGGCTCGCCTTGGGCGTCCCGTCCGCGTAGTAGACGCCCGACTGCCAGGAGCCGAGCGCCGGCTCGTCCTGCGAGTGGAAGAGCAGCATGCCGACGACGTTCGGCTGGCAGAAGGCGAGCTGAAGGGCGCGCTGGTAGTAGGCGGCCTGCACCGTCTCGGGCACCGGCTTCGTGGTCGCGGGCTCGTTGCCCGTGTAGTGCTTCGCCTTGCCCGGCGGCACGAGAGACTCGACTCCGAACTCGTCGTAGAGGATCGGCAGCGTCGACCCGAGCTGGGGGGTGCCGTCGAACGCCTCGGTCAGTAGCGCGACGAGCTTGTCGTAGTCGGCTACCCCGATCGACGTCGAGCGCGGGTGCGGGAAGTCGGGTGACTGCGACGAGTTGTCCGCGTAGGGATGGAAGGCGAAGCCGTCCATGATCGGGAGCTGGCGCCCGCTGGCCCGGTAGAGGGCGCCGAGGTCCTCGATGAACTTGGTCGGCGAGTGCGTGTGGCGCGTGCCGTCGGGCCGGTCGGCGCCGCGCGGCGCCAGGGCGCCGCCCCAGACCCGCACCTTCGGGTCCGTCGCCTTGACGGCGTCGTACGTCTCGGCGAGGAGCGCGAGGTACGCGGGCGCTGCGGCGTTGGAACCGTCCGGGTTGAACTGCGGCAGCCAGAAGCGGTTGAGGTTCGGCTCGTTGCCCACGATGAGGTCGTCGAAGGAGGGAACCGCGCGCACGATCGCAGCCGCGTAGGCGACGATCTGGGCGCGCGCCTCGATCGTGAGCGGCGTCGTCCGCGAGCCCGGGTGGTAGACCGAGACGAAGACGCGAACCCCGTTGAGCCGCGCAGCCTGGGCGACCGTCTGCAGGATCTTGAGCTCGTCGGGAGGCGGCGTGACGTCACCGGGGCGCCACTGCGACGAGATGCGGACGGCGGTGAAGCCCGCCAGACGGAAGTACGCCATGCGCACGCGGGCCGTGACGAGGTCCGAGGCCCGCAGCGTGTCCTCGGTGGCGCCGAGCGTCATCGTGGGCCCTCCGGCGAGCGCGGAGGGGGCGAGCGCGAGCGCCCCGACGGCGGCGGCGAGGGCGAGAAGGAGGCGACGCATGGGCGGATACGCTAGAGGCCGAATATGAAGAATTCGCTTGGGGAGCAGCTGCGGACGTTGCCCCGCGGTCCCGGCGTCTATCTCTTTCGCGACGAGCAGGACGACGTCCTCTACATCGGCAAGGCGAAGTCGCTGCGCGCCCGCGTGCGCAGCTACTTCAACAAGGGCGGCGACACGCGGCAGGGGATCTGGCAGATGGCGGAGCGCGTGCACCGCGTGGAGGTGATCGTCACCCAGAGCGAGGCCGAGGCACTGCATCTGGAGCAGAACCTCGTGAAGAGGCACCGGCCGCCGTTCAACGTGCGGCTGCGCGACGACAAGTCGTTCCCGTACATCGCGGTCACCGTGGCCGACGAGTACCCGCGCGTGATGTTCACCCGCGAGCGCCACCGCAAGGGCACCGTCTACTTCGGGCCGTACGCGAACGCGAAGAAGGTGCGCGAGACGCTGGACGTCCTGAACCGCGTGTTCCAGTTCCGACCCTGCGAGGGCCCGAAGCCGGGCCGGCACTCGGGCATCCCGTGCCTCGACTTCCACATCGAGCGCTGCACGGCGCCCTGCATCCACGCCATCTCGCGCGAGGACTACCGGCAGATCATCGACGGCGTGATCGGCTTCCTCTCGGGAGAGACGAAGCCGATCCAGCGGTCGCTGGAGGAGCGGATGCACCTCGCCGCGGCCGAGGAGCGCTACGAGGACGCGGCGCGCTACCGCAACCGGCTCTTCGCCATCCGCAGCCTCGCCGAGCGCCAGGCCGCGGACCGCCGTGCCGTGGGCAGCGTCGACGTGATCGGGCTCGCCGTCGACGGCGAGCGCGCGGCGGTACAGGTCTTCCCGCTGCGGGACGGCCGGCTCATCGACCGCTACGCCTTCCACCTCGACAACGTGGCCGGCCAGGACCGCGAGACGATCCTGGAGGCGTTCTGCCTCGAGTTCTACGGCGCCGCGCCGACGGTGCCGCCGGAGGTGCTCGTCCCCGCCGGCGCGGCGGACACGGCCGTGCTGGCCGGCTTCCTGGCGGACGTGCGTGGCGCGCCGGTCGACGTGCGGACGCCGGCCCGCGGGGAGAAGCGGCGCCTCCTGGACCTGGCCGCCGAGAACGCCCGCGTCGCGCTCGAGCACGACACGACGGTCTCGGAGGCGAAGCGGCAGCGGCGCGTCGAGGCGCTCGAGAACCTCCGCGAGTGCCTCAACCTCGAGAGCCTGCCCACGCGCATCGAGTGCTTCGACGTCTCGAACATCCAGGGCCGGGAGATCGTCGCCTCCATGGCCGTCTTCGTCGACGGGCAGCCTCGACGGGCGCACTACCGGACCTTCGGCATGCGCCGCCAGGAGGGCCAGGACGACGTCGCCGCGATCCGGGAGGCGATCGAGCGCCGCTTCGCCCGCCTGCGCGACGCGGGGGACCCCGCCCGCCACGACGAGTCGTTCGCCTCCGTGCCGAACCTCGTCGTCGTCGACGGCGGCAAGGGCCAGCTCGCGGCCGCCCTCGCTGCCATCCGAGGCACTGTCGACCTGCCCCGCCTGGCGGTGATCTCGCTGGCCAAGCGCGAGGAGGAGGTCTTCGTCCCGGGCGATCCGCGCCCCGTACGCCTCCAGCGCCACGACCCGGGTTTGCAACTCTTGCAAAGTGCTCGGGACGAGGCGCACCGCAAGGCGATCGGCCTCCACCGCCGCCGTCGTGACACTCGTGCGTTCGAGTCGATCTTCGACGGTCTCGAGGGCATCGGGCCGGTCCGGCGACGCGCCATCCTCAACCACTTCGGCTCCGCGGAGGGCTTCCTCGCGGCGACGCAGGAGGAGCTCGAGGGGGTTCCCGGCCTGCCGGCGAAGACGGCCCGCGCGATCTACGCCCAGCTGCACAAGGCCGGGCCGGCGTAGGGGGCGGCCTCAGGCCTCCGTGTCCGGGCCGCCGTCCGGCGAGGGCGGCCTGCCCGGCTGCGAGGCGCGAGCGCGGCCGATCGCGTGGCGCACGTTGAAGGTGCCCAGGGTCAGGCCGATGGCGATGATGCCGGCGACGACGTTCACGACCGTGAGCGTGATCCGCATGCCGACGCTGAACGCGAGCAGGACGGACGAGGGCGCGGCGCCTCGCAGCACGACCGTCAGGAACGCCTGCTCGGTGCCGATGCCGCCGGGGCTGACCGGAACGAGCGTCGCCAGGCTGAGGGTGACCTGCACGAGAAGCGCGTTGCGGAGCGTGTGGTCGATGCCGAAGGCGGCGAGGACGAACCAGATCGTCGCCAGCCGCAGCCCCCAGTCGCCGAGCTGCCACGGGACGACCGTCCGCAGGTAGCGCGAGGGCGGATGGAGCACGGCGAAGGCCCGGCCGATCCGCGCGACGAGATCGTCCAGCTTGTAGCGGAGCCACACGACGAAGACGCAGATCCCGATCACGAAGGCGACCAGCAGCACCTCGACCACCAGCCGGTGGCCGACGAGCCAGGCGAAGTCGAAGGCGGGGAGGTCGGGCAGCGAGTCGTACGACGGCAACAGCCCCTGCGTCAGCGCCCAGACGAACAGGAGCGAGGCGAGGGTGACGTCGACGATCGCCAGCACGGCCGTGGAGCTGACGAGCGTCGTGTAGCTGGAGCCGGGGATGGCGCGGTGGCTGAGATAGAGCCGCAACACGTCGCCTGCGCGGGCCGGGATGACCGCGTTCGTGCCCACGCCGGCCACGTAGGCCGCGAGGATCGACCGCCAGCGCACGCGCTCGTCCGGGTAGGCGGCGGCGAGGACGTTGCGCCAGGCACGGCTCGTGCAGCCGAGCTTGAGCAGGTGGCAGCCGACACCGATCGAGAGCAGCCCCAGGTCGACGGAGGAGAGCGTCTCGAGGAAGGCCTGCGCGGCGTCGACGACTCGTTGCACGGAGGCACGGTAGCCCTCGCCTGCGCCTCGGGGCGATCTCGGCGCTCAGCGATCTCGCGGCTCGCCTCGTCCGAGCCGCCGCGCGACCGAACGGTGCTCGGACCGGCCCGTCGAACGGGCTAGGCGTCGGGGGCGAGGAAGGGGTAGCGGTAGTCGGTCGGCGGCACGAGCGTCTCCTTGATCGTGCGGGGGCTCACCCAGCGGATCAGGTTCCACATCGAGCCCGCCTTGTCGTTCGTGCCCGACGCACGGGCGCCGCCGAAGGGCTGCTGGCCGACGACGGCACCGGTCGGCTTGTCGTTCACGTAGAAGTTCCCCGCCGCGTAGCGGAGCTCGCGATGGGCCTGCTCGATCGCGTAGCGGTCGTTCGCGAAGACGGCGCCGGTGAGGGCGTAGCTCCCCGTCTCGTCGACGACCCGCAACGTGTCGTCCCAGCGCTTCTCGTCGTAGACGTACGCCGTGACGACCGGCCCGAAGAGCTCGTCGCGCATGAGCCTGAAACCGGGATCGTCCGTCTTGATCACGGTGGGCTGCACGAACCAGCCCTCCGAGTCGTCCGTGCCCCCGCCCGCCACGATCTCCGCGCCGGCGCCCGTGGCCTCCGCGATGGCATCCGCCTGCGTGCGGAACGAGGCGCCGTCGATCACGGCGCCCATGAAGTTCGAGAAGTCGCGGACGTCGCCCATGCGGATCGATGCGACGTCGGTCTCGAGCCGGTCGCGCACGGCGGGCCAGATGTTGGACGAGATGTAGAGCCGCGAGGCCGCGGAGCACTTCTGGCCCTGATACTCGAAGGAGCCACGCACGATGGCCGTGGCGACGGACTCCGGGTCCGCGGACGGGTGCGCGAGGATGAAGTCCTTGCCGCCGGTCTCGCCCACGATGCGCGGGTAGTTCCGGTAGCGGTCGATGCTGCCGCCGATCGTCTTCCACATCGAGTGGAAGACGGCCGTGGAGCCGGTGAAGTGCACGCCCGCGAGCTCCGGGCTGGAGAGCGCGGCGTCTCCGATCTCGGCGCCCGGGCCGAAGACGAGGTTGATCACGCCCGGCGGCAGGCCGGCCTCCTCGAGGAGGCGGAGCGCGTAGTGCGCGGACAGCGCCGCCGTCGAGGCCGGCTTCCACACGACCGTGTTGCCCATGAGCGCCGGCGACGTGGTGAGGTTGATGCCGATCGTCGTGAAGTTGAACGGGCTCACGGCGAACACGAACCCCTCGAGAGGCCGGTACTCCATGCGGTTCCAGACGCCCGGCGACGAGATCGGCTGCTCCTCGTAGATCCGCAGCAGGAACTCCGTGTTGAAGCGGAAGAAGTCGGCCGTCTCGCAGATCGCGTCGATCTCCGCCTGATGCGCGGTCTTGGACTGGTTGAGCATCGTCGCCGCGTTGAGCGTCGACCGCCACGGGCCGGCGACCAGCTCCGCGGCGCGGAGGAAGATCGCCGCGCGTTCGTGCCAGGGCGTCTGCGACCACTCCGCGTGCGCCTCCCTCGCGGCCGCGATCGCACGCTCGACGTGCGTCCCGTCTCCCTTCTCTACGTCCGCGAGCACGTGATCGCGGTCGTGCGGCATCACGGCCTCGAAGGTCGTTCCGGACTCGACCCGCTCGCCGCCGATCACCAGCGGGACGTGGACGCGCTCGGCGGCCATCGCGTCGAGCCGGGCCTTGAGCTCTGCCCGCTCGGGCGATCCGGGTGCGTAGTCCTTGACCGGCTCGTTCCACGGCGCCGGCGGCCGGAAGACTCCCGCGACGCTCATCGCGCCGATTGTAGAGTCGGGCACCGTGGGCGTGACGCGCCACCGCTACGTCGTGGACGGATGGGGCGTGGGGGAGGTCTGGGCCGACGAGGGAGTGCTCGTGGTGCACGAGCTGACGTTCTCCAGGGCGACCGGCGCCCGCCGGGCGGTCGAGCACGGCGCACGGGCGAACGACGGCTTCGTGCCGGCTCTGTGCCGGCGGTTCGAGGCACATCTGGGGGGCGAGCCCGTGGCGTACGACGACGTCGCGGTCGACGAGGGGTGGTGCTCGCCGTTCCAGGCCGAGCTGCTCGGCGCCCTGCGGGCGATTCCCTGGGGCGAGGTGGTGAGCTACGGCGAGCTCGCCGCACTGGCTGGGCGTCCGGGGGCCGCGCGGGCGGCGGCGAGCTTCTGCGCGCGCAACCGCTTCGCGCTCGTCGTCCCGTGCCATCGCGTCGTGGCGGCGGAGGGTATCGGGGGCTACGGCTCGAGCGGGGTGGGCGTGAAGCGCCGGCTGCTCGCGCTCGAAGGGGTCCGGATGTGAGTCACGGCTCGCTCGCGGACGACGCCCGCGCCGAGCTTGCGGCGATCGCCCCGGTGCGCCGCTGCGATCGCCTGGCCGAGGTCTCGGCCCTGTTCCACGCCGCCGGCACCGTGCACCTCCGCGGCCGGGGACGCCTCGGCTTCCACCTCGATCTCGCCTCCAGCGCCATCGCGCGGCGGGCGTTCGCCCTCCTGCGGGAGCTCCGCGTCGACTCGGAGATCCGCACGTACCGCCGGCGGGCGTTCGATGCGGCGACGCGCTACCAGCTGCACGTCGACGGCGCCCCCCATCCGCTGGACGTGCTCGTCGAAGCGGGTGTCGTCGACGAGGCGCACGGGCCGCTGGAGCGCCCACCGGGACGTGTCGTGGCGCGGCCGTGCTGCCGCGGCTCATACCTGCGAGGCGCCTTCCTCGGCGGCGGGTCGCTCACGGGGCCGCGATCGCCGCATCTGGAGCTCCGCTTCCCGAGCCACGCGGGCGCCACGTTCCTGCGATCCGTGGCCTCGACCGAGGGTGTGCGGCTACGGGTCGCCGACCGGCCGGCCCACTCCGTGGCGTACGCCAAGGCGTGGGAGGCGATCGAGGGCTACCTCGCCGCAGCCGGCGCGGCCGACACCGTGCTCCTGCTCGAAGAGCGCGCTCTCGTGGCCGACGTTCGCGCGCAGGCGAACCGCCTGGCCAACGCCGATCACGCCAACCTCGTCCGACAGAGCCGCGCCACGGAGCGGCAGCTGATCGCCGTCCGGCGGCTCCGAGCCAACGGGGAGCTGGAGCAGCTGGCGCCGGCGCTACGCGAGGCGGCGGAGCTCAGACTGCGCCACCCGACGCTCTCCCTGCGGGAGCTGGCCGAGCGCTGCGAGCCGCCGGCGACCAAGGCCTCCGTCCAGCGCCGGCTCGCTCGCGTTGTCGAGATCGGCGAGACGGCTTGAGAAACGCACCGGGCGGGCTCCATACTCTCACCCGGTGGGCGCGCGCTTCCGGACGGCGGATCCAGACCCCGTCCGTCGTCTGGTACCGGAGCGCGCATGTGGGGGAGGGGATCGTCCTCGGAGCTCCTCCCTCACCCCACCCCTTCGTCAGCCGCCGCGTGGAGCCTCCGGCCCCGTAGAGGCTTGCTGTGTGATCCGTGGCGTCCGGCCGCGTAGCGGGCGGCTTCAGGGGTTTGCGCGTCGGGATCCGCGTGAGCGGATTCCGGGCTGCGCGGGCTAGGAGGCGCTTGTGGTGGGGTCCGTGGCGTCCGGCCGCGTAGCGGACGGCTTCAGGGGTGTGCGCGTCCGGAATCCGCGCGAGCGGATTCCGGG
>DATBIN010000031.1:0-58512 GCA_036556925.1 Gaiella sp. | reverse complement strand
ACGCGCTCGATCGCCGGAGGCCGGCTTTGCCGGCCGGGAGGCTCGCGGCGCGTTGGCTGTGGCACGGCGTGAGGGAGGGGGGCTCGTGGGGGGAACCGCAGGTTCCACCCACGAATATGAAACGCCCCCGGCTGCGGCTCCCGGGGGCGTTTCCAGTGAGGCGACCCCTCCTGGAGGCAACGCCCGGAGGTCATGGCTCTGCGGCCCAGCCACGCTCTCCGCACCGCTGCCCTATCCGGTTGGTGCGCCCCTCACATCGACCCTGGCGTCTGGGTCGTTGCTTGGTGACCTGACTGTAGGGGGCACGTCCGGAAAAGTCAAGTAGCTAGGTCAAGTGATTTTGACTACCCTTACTTGACTCGCACGGTCGGCGCAACGACCATGCGATCCCCCGTCAGGGGGAGTGCCAGAGCGGGGAGGGACCAGTTGACTGAGGAGCAGATGAGCGAGGCCGCCGCACGGACGACTCCGGGCACCCCTGTGTCCGGCATGGGCGACCGCCTGCGCTCGTTGCGGCTGGCGGCGGGCCTGACGCAGACCGAGCTCGCGGGCCGGCGCTTCTCCAAGGAGTACGTCAGCCAGATCGAGCGTGGCAAGACACGCCCGACGCGCGAGACCGTGCAGTGGCTGGCGACCAGGCTGGGCGTCGACCCCGACTTCCTCGCGGTCGGCGTCGCGGCCGACGTCCGCGATCGCGTCGAGGCGGCGGTCGCGCGGGCCGAGGCGCTGACGGAGGCCAACGACATCGAGGAGGCCCTGACCGCGTTCGCCGCGGTGCGTGTCGAGGTCGGTGCCACGGGCTCGCCGGAGCTCGAGGCCCGCTCGCTGATCGGGCATGCACGCGCGTTGGTGCGGAGCGGCGACGTTCGTGCCGCCATCGACCTGCTCCTGTCGGCCCGCGACATCGTCGAGGGGCCGGCCTTCTCCGACGTCGACCGCGCCGACGTGCTGTTCCGCCTCGGCATCTGCCGCTACACGTTGTCGAGCATCGCCACGGCCGTGGCGCTGTTCGACGAGGCGCTCGAGCTGGCGGAGCGGTCGGGCATGCCCTGCGACGTCATGCGGGCGGACATCCTGCAGTGGCGCTCGCGCTGCCGGCGACGCCAGAGGGACTTCGAGGCGGCACGCGAGGACGTGGAGCGCGCGCTCGAGCTGGCGCGCGCGAGCGACGACACGCGCATGCAGGCGAACAGCTTCTTCCAGGCGTCGCTCGTCGCCGAGCGGCTGGGCCACTGGGTGCTCTCCCGCAACTACGCGCAGCAGGCACGCGCGCTGTACCAAGAGCTGAACGACGAGCAGAACGTCGGCCGCCTGACGCTGAACCTCGGCGGCCTGCATCTCCTCCTCGGCAATCCCGCCGAGGCGATCGAGCACTTGAAGACTGCCTTCGCCCTTGCCGTCGAGGCTGGGGCTCAGGCGGACGCCGCACAGGCCGTGGGAAGCCTGGCGACGGTGTACTTGCGGCTCGAGGACTACGACGCTGCGGTCGAGAACGCCCGCAAGGCGCTCGAGCTCCTCGAAGGCAGGGAGGACTTCCTCGACGAGATCGGTCAGTCCCGGCTCACTCTGGGCCGTGCGCTCATGGAGCAGGGGCTGCTCGACGAGGCGGAAGAGTGCTTCCGGGCGGCGGACTCGGTGTTCGAGCAGTACGAGTCCGTCAGCCATCGGGCGGGGGCATGGGTGGCGTTGGGTGACCTGGCTGCGCGTCGGGGGGACGACCGCCAGGCAGCACGTCACTACCGGAACGCCGCCGAGGCGCTCCAGGACATCCGCTTCTAGCTTCGAGAGGAGGTCGGCACCGTGAAGACACGTCTGTGGCTCCTGAGCGTCAACGCTGCGCTCGTCTTCGCCGTTCTCGGCGGGCTGTCTCGCAACTGGGGCACCTGGGTCGACGGCAGCGGCTGGTAAGGGCGCGACCGGTCGGCGGCTAGACTCGGGCGCGGGATGCGCCCGGCTGCGGCCTCAACCGCCCTCGTGTGCGTCCTGCTCGCCGGCTGCGGCAGCTCCGGCGGGCAGGACGCGAAGACCTCCGCGACAGGCACCGGCTCCTCGATCGAGCAGCTCTGGCGTGCGCCGGGAGAGGACGTCGCGATCGTGCCGGGCACGTCCGACTACGCCCCCGGTCGCAACCGCGTCTCGTTCCTCGTCGTCGACTCCGAGTCGAGGCTGGTGGCCCGGCCGACGGCGCGCGTCTGGCTGGCGCGCGACCTGAAGGCGAAGCCGTTCGCACGGACGACGGCGCGCCTGGAGCGGATCGGCGTGACCGGCGGGGCGCAAGCGGACGTCCAGACCATCTACGTCGCCGAGGTCGACACCCCGACGCCGGGGAAGTACTGGCTGCTCGCCGAGCCGGTCGGCGGTCGCAAGATCCAGGCGCTCGGGAACCTCGTCGTCGGGAAGCGTTCCGCCGCGCCGTCGGTCGGCGCCCGTGCCATCTCCTCGGACACGCCGACGCTCGCATCGACGGGTGGCGACCTCGAGAAGCTGACGACCGCGCGACGGCCGCAGCCGGCCCTCTACCGCACGTCGGTGGCGCACGCGCTCGAGGCCGGCGAGCCGTTCGTCGTCTCGTTCGCGACGCCGCTCTACTGCCAGACGCGCACGTGCGGCCCGGTCGTCGACGTCCTGGACGCCGTGCGCAAGCGGAGCAGCGGCAGCGGCGTCCGCTTCATCCACGTGGAGATCTACGAGGGCAACGATCCTGCCAACGGGGTCAACCGCTGGGTCGACGAGTGGAAGCTGCCGACCGAGCCGTTCACCTTCGTCGTCGACGGCAAGGGTGTCGTGCGGGCGAAGCTCGAGGGCGCCTTCTCGATCGGCGAGCTCGAGCGCGCAGTGCGGCGCGTCGCGTCCTGAGCTTTCCGGCGCAGCCCGGAATCCGCTGGCGCGGATTCCGGGCGCGCAAACCCCTGAAGCCGTCCGCTTCGCGGCCGGGCGCCACGGATTTCACCGCAAGCGCCTCGTTGCCGGCGCGCAAATCCCTGAAGCCGTCCGCTTCGCGGCCGGGCGCCACGGATCTCCACGTCGGCGCCCTGTAAGGTCGCGGGCCTTTCCGCGTCGTCGTCCTCAGGCGCCCTCGCCGGTACGCTCGACCACGACGACCGGCACACGAGCCGCCGGGGACAGCCGGAGCAGCGAGCGCACGATCTCGGCGCAGTCCCCCGGCTGGATCATCTCCTCGCCCGCGAGACCGGTCCAGTCGGTCATCGGCGTGGCCACGAAGCCGGGGCAGAGCGCCGTCGCCCGGACGCCGTGGGCCGCCTCCTCCCGCACGAGCGAGCGGGTCAGGGCGATGAGGGCGGCCTTGGCGGCGCCGTACGCGGCGAGCCCCGGCGTCGGGATGGTGCCCGCGATCGAGGCGAGGTTGACGACGAGCCCGTGGCTCTGGCGCAGGTGAGGGAGCGCCTCGCGCGTGACGAGGAAGGCGCCGCGCAGGTTGACCGCCTGCTGGAGGTCGAACCGCTTGGTGGAGAGCTCTCCGATGGTGCCCGCGATGCCGATGCCCGCCGAGTTGACGAGCACGTCGAGCCCGCCGTGGTGCTCGACGTGGGCGGCGACGAGCGCGACGCAGTCCTCCTCGTCTGCGACGTTCGCGGGCACGGCGAGCGCAGCGAGGCCCGCCGCGGCGGCCTCGAGCCGCTCCGGCGTGCGTGCAGCGAGCGTGAGCGTGTGGCCCTCCTCGTGCAGCATGCGTGCGATGGCGAGGCCGATCCCGGACGAGCCTCCGGTGACGAGAGCGGACGGCACGGCACGAGTCTAGAGCGCAGGAGCTGGTCCCCGGCAGGGGCGGGCAGCGACGGCGGCCGGGACGGGCGCCGAACAGCGCGAAGGCCGCCAGACAGGGGACGGCGGCCTTCGCCTGGGGGAGAGGAGAAGCTGATGGGTCTCTCCGTCGGATGCGGCTTCGGTGCTCCGGCCGGCTCTCCTGCACGTGGGCATACACTCGGCACGTGTCCGCTCCCACGCTGACGAGCCTCGCCAAGGCCGGCGGCTGCGCCGCCAAGTACCCGGCCGCTCGCCTCGAGGCGCTCCTGGCCGGGTTCGTCCCGGCGGCGGCGACCGACCTGATCGTCGGCCTGGACCCCTCGGACGACGCCGCCGTCTACCGGCTCGACGACGAGCGGGCGCTCGTCTTCACGGTCGACTTCTTCCCTCCGCTCGTCGACGACCCGCGCGACTTTGGCGCGATCGCCGCGGCGAACGCGCTCAACGACGTGTTCGCGATGGGGGGAGCGCCGCTGCTCGCTCTCTCCGTGACGGCGTTCCCGGAGGAGCTGCCGACCGAGACGCTCGGCGCCGTGCTCGCTGGGGCGGACGAGATGGTGCGCGAGGCGGGGGCGATCCTCGCCGGAGGCCACACCATCCGCGACGCCGAGCCCAAGTACGGGCTCGCGGTCGTCGGCATCGTCCATCCGGACGGGGTGTGGGTGAAGAGCGGCGCACGGCCGGGCGACGCGCTGCTGCTCACCAAGCCGCTCGGCACCGGCCTCGTGCTCCAGGCGCAGCGCGACGGAACCGCAGAGGCGGCTCAGCTCGACGCGGCCGTCGCCGCGATGCGGACGCTGAACCGCGCAGCCGCCGACGCGCTCCGGCCCTTCGCGCCGACGGCTGTCACCGACGTGACCGGCTTCGGGCTCCTCGGCCACGCCCACGAGATGGCGTCGCGCTCGGACGTGCGGCTCGTGCTCGAGGCGGAGCGGTTGCCCGGCCTTCCCGGTGCGCGGGCGCTCGCGGAGGCGGGCGTGCGCACGGGAGGCGACCGCCGGAACCGCGACTACGCCGCGGCGCACGTCGAGAGCCGCGCGGCGCCCGCCGACGAGGCACTCGCCTACGACCCGCAGACCGCGGGGGGCCTGCTCGTGGCGCTGCCGGCCGACAAGTGCGCGGTGCTCGAGGCTGCGTTCGCCGCCACCGGGCTCGATCTCTGGCGGATCGGCCGCGTCGAGGCAGGCGCCGGCGTCGTGCTCGCCTGACGCCCGGCGCGGGGACGAGCACCGGCGCTAGGCCACGCGCGTACACTCGTGCCATGCCCTCGCGCTCGCGCCGGCCCGTGTCGTCGCGGGTGTTCGTGCGGCTCGCCGTGGCCATGCTCGCGAGCCTGTACGTCGTCGTCGCGTCGGGCGCGTTCGTCCGGTTGACGGCCTCGGGGCTCGGCTGCGACAACTGGCCGCGCTGCGGCGACAAGCCGTTCCCGGAGCAGGGCTTCCACGCCTTCGTCGAGTTCGGCAACCGGGTCGTCGCGCTCGTCGGCATCGTGCTCACCCTCGTCGTCTGGCTCGCGTCGCGCCGCGTCGAGGGCCTCTCGCCGCGTGTGCGCCTGGCGGCGCTCGCGGCCTTCGTCGGCACCCTGTCGCAGATCCCGCTCGGCGGCCTCACGGTGATCTTCGACCTGCACCCTCTGCTGGTGATGTCGCACTTCCTCCTCGCGCTCGTGGTGCTCGGGCTCGCCACCGTCGTGGCCGTCGAGGCGTGGAGTCACGCCCGGGGCGTCGGGGCGCGGATCGGCCCCACCTGGTGGCGCCTGCTCGCCACCTCGGGCGTGCCCGCGTGCCTCGCGCTCGTCGTCACCGGCGCGGTCGTGACGGCCGCGGGCCCGCACTCGGGCGGGGAGGACATCCGGCGGCTCGGCGTCGAGGTCACCGACGCGGTCTACGTCCACGTCCGGGCGACGGCGGTCTACGGCATCGGCCTGGCCGTCGTGGGGGTGTGGCTGGCGCGCCGCAGGCGCAGCGTCCCCGGAGTCGTCCGGCTCGGACTCCTCCTGCTCGGGGTGCTCGGGGTGCAGATGATCGTCGGCGAGGTGCAGTACCGGAACGCGCTGCCGTGGGGGCTCGTGCTCGTCCACGTGATCCTCGGCGCGACGGTCTGGACGCTGACCGTGGCCATCGTCCACACGCTCTGGCGGCCGCCGGTGACCTTGCTGTCGCCCGCCGCTCGGGAGGTCGCGCGGGTCGCCCCGGGTGAGCGCCGCCAGTACGCTTGACCTGTGGCGACATCGGAATTGCGGATCGTGCACCGCCCGTCGCTCTCGCGTCCGGTGCTCGTGGCCGCGTTCAAGGGCTGGAACGACGGGGGCCAGGGCGCCACACTGGCGGCCGGCTACCTCGCCCGCAAGTGGCAGGCGGAGCGGTTCGCCGACGTCGACCCCGAAGGGTTCGTGGACTTCCAGGCCGTGCGTCCGCAGGTATCGCTCGACGAAGGGCTGACGCGGCGGATCGACTGGCCGGAGAACGCCTTCTTCCACGGCTCCGTCCCGGGCGCCGACCGAGACGCCGTCATCCTCCTCGGGGTCGAGCCGAACTACCGGTGGCGGGCGTTCACGGATCTCGTCGTGGGGCTGGCGCGCGACCTGGGCGTCGAGCTCGTCGTCACGCTCGGCGCGCTGCTGGCGGACGTCCCGCACACACGGCCCGCGCCGGTGACGGGCGCCGCCTCCGACCCGAAGCTCGTCGAGGAGCTCGGGTTGCAGCTCTCGCGCTACGAGGGGCCCACCGGCATCGTCGGCGTCCTCCACGACGCCTGCCGGCAGGCGGGGCTGCGCTCGGTGAGCCTCTGGTCGGCGGTCCCGCACTACGTCTCGCTGGCGCCGAGCCCTCGCGCCGCGCGCGCCCTCTGCGAGCGGCTCGGCGATCTCCTCGGCACCAGCGTGGACGTGACCGAGCTGGCGGAGGCGGAGGAGGCGTACGCCTCACAGGTGAGCGAGGCGGTCGCCTCGGATCCCGAGACGAGCGCGTACGTCGAGGAGCTCGAGCATCGCTCGGACACGATCGAGCTCTTCACCGAGGGGGACGAGCTGCCGAGCGGCGACGCCTTGGCCGCCGAGCTGACGCGGTTCCTCCGGGAGCGTGACCGCGAGCGTCGCGAGGACGACGAGCCTCCGGCGGGCTCGAGCCCGAGCTAGAGCAGCCGCTCGAGGCTACGACTCGACGGGCTCCGCAGCCTCGGCGCCGCGGCGCTCCGGGCCCGGCTCGCCGGCCTGCGGCTGCTCGGGCGGCGGCGACGGCGTGCCGTCGGGCTCTCCCGCCTGGGCTGCCGGCTCGGCACCGGCGCCGTTGCCGGCCGATGCGCCCTCGACTGCCTGCCGCCGTTTCTTACGGCGACGGCGCGACTTTCGCGTCGGCGCCTTCGGCGCCGGAAGGCTCTCCGCGAGGGCGCCGGCGATCTCCTCGATCGCGCCGAGCTCCTCCCTCGCCTTGTCGAGCGTGCCGTTGGCACGAGGCGTGTAGCCCTCCGCGGAGGCGAGGAGGGCCGCTCCGACCTGGAGCGGCAGCGCCCGTGCGATCTGGACGAGCTGGCCGACGTTCTCCTCGTGCCGGTGCCCGCGCGAGTTGGCGACGGCGCCGAGCAGGCGCTTCGCCTCGGGGAACTCCTGGCTCGCCTTGCGGTCGAGGGTCTTGCGCACGGAGCGGGCGAGCCGCCACGTCCACCGGGCGAGGATCTGCTCGGGCGCGTTCGCCTTCCCGTCGCCGATGGCCCTCAGCAGCACGCGGACGCCCGAGGCGCGGTCCTTCTCCCAGGGCGGGGCCTGGGTGACGAGCGTGACGAGGTCGTCGAAGTCCGCCCGCTCGACCGTGGCCCCGACGCGGTCGGCGAGCGCGGTCATGCGCAGGCGCCGGTTCGGGTTCTCGGCCGCGCAGACGAAGAGGAAGGTCTCGAGCGCGCCCTTGCCGGCGCGGCCCTCGGCGAACTTGCGCGCGAACTCGGCGCGCTGGTCGAAGCGGATCTGGCGTCCCGCGATTGTCGCCCAGAAGCGCTGCTCGTCGTCGTCGAGGAACTTCGGGTCGACCCGCTGCCACTCGCGCTGGATCACGCTCAGGCGTCGGCCGACGTCCGGCGTGACCGGAACGAGCCACGGCGCCGGCGAGAGCCGGCGGCGGGCGCGCCGGGCCGACCTGCGGCGCGGGGCGGGCGTGACGCGGGCGCCCTCGCGGTAGAAGTCCGCGTCGAGCAGCGAATGCAGGGAGACGACGCGCTCGTTGTGGGTGGCGCCCTTCGGGACGAAGTCGACGACGACGCCCGCCTCCTTGCGGGCGTGGATCCGCATGATGCGGCCGATCCGCTGCTGGTAGACGCGCCTCGAGGCCGTCGGCGCCAGGTGCATGCAGACCGTCGCCCGTGGCGAGTTCCAGCCCTCTGCGAGGAGCTGTGCGTTGATGAGCACGTTGATCTCGCCGCGCTCGTAGGCGGCCAGCGTCTCGGCCAGCTCGCGCGGAGGGGTGCGGCCCGAGACCGCCGTGGCATGCAGTCCTGTCGCGCGGAACTCCTGGGCGAGGTTGTAGGCGTGCTTGACGCCCGCCGCGTAGACGATGCCGGGAGTGGCCCCGAAGCGATCCCGGTAGAGGCTGGCGGCCGCCTGGTTCAGCGCCTGGTGGTCGAGGGCCTCGGCCAGCGCTCGCTCCTCGAAGTCCCCGCCCACGATGGGCACGGAGTTGATCGCCGCCACGGGCGGCACGCGCAGGCAGCGGAGGGGGGAGATCAGCCCGCGGCGGGCGGCGTCCGCGAGCGGGAGGTCGTCCACCGAGGCGGGGAAGACATCGGAGACCTGCTTCGCGATCAGCTGCTCGGTGGCCGTCATGCCGATGTAGAGCGGCTCGTGGAACGCGCGGATGGCCGCGGACGTCTTCTCGCCGAGGGCCGTGTGCGCCTCGTCGCAGATCACGAGCTGGTACGCGTCGCGTGACAGCTCCTTGCCGTGCCGGGCGAACCACGCGTACGTCTGGATCGTGATCGGGTCGTCGCGGAGCGGTGTGGTGCCACCCTCGATCGCCGGGACGAGCCTGCTGCCGTATCCCTCCGTGGTGAGATCTCGCTGGAACTGCGACACGAGCAGCCGTCGGTGGGTGAGGATGAGGACGCCGAGCCGTCGCGAGGCATCGATGAAGCCGGCGGCGGCAATGGTCTTCCCCGACGCCGTCGGGTGCCGGAACCGGTAGCGGCGCACCGCCCCGGGGTCTTCGCCGTGAAAGCCCGACTCCGCCGCGTCCTCGTCGACGAACCCTGCGTCGAGGTCGTCCTCGTCCTCGAGCTCCGCGTCCTCGTCCACGACGGCCGCCTGCGCCAAGGCGGCGGTCTTGTCCCCGTTCTCGTTCCCGTTGCCGTTCTCGTCGGCGCCATGCTGGGTGGCCGCGATCAGCTCGGTGAGCATGCCGGCGAGCGCATCGGCCTGGTGGCGGCGCAGCTCGGTGCCCGCTGCCGTCGTCGGCGTCTCCGCTGCGAGCACCCGCTCGAGGCCGAGCATGAGCCCGTAGCGCACCTTCCAGCGTGGCGACGGAGCGGAGCGTCCGGCGGCCATCTCGGCGAGGGCGTCGTCGAGGGCCAGCCGTCGCGCCGTGTCCGGCGCGAGCGCGACGGTCGCTTCCTCCCCGGGATGGAGGAACGGCTCGCCGAACCACCCCTCCGCGCGGCGCGCCGCGACGGCGAGGCTCTCGGCCTGAGCCGACGTCTCTGTCGGATGACGTGATGCTTCCTGCATGAAGCGCAGCACGCGTGTCGGTGCCGCTACTCGAGGATTCAGCTCGCTCGGGTCTCCTGCAAAGGACGGCCGAGCGTGCTGGCTGGCCCAAGCGTAGCGCAAGTGCGGCGTTTGCGCAGGTCGTCGACCCCGACGACGCGCGGTGCCGTCAGGCGGTGGCGCGGGCGGGCGCCACCCCGGCGAGCGGGCGTCCGACGACCCGCTCCGAGACACCCGTCTGGTCGAGGTGCTTCGTGAGGCCGCCGAGATGGAACGGCCAGCCGGCGCCGAGGATCAGGCAAGCGTCGATCTCTGCCGCCGAGCCGACCACGCCCTCCTCCAGCAGGAGCTTCGCCTCGTCCGCGAGCGCCTCCAGCATCCGCTCCCGGATCTCGTCGACCGTGAGCCGCTCGTCGCCCGTGCGGACGACGTCCATCTCGCCCCGCGCGAGGTTGTCGAGCGTGGGAGACAGCGGGAAGCGATCGGGAAAGGCCTCGTGGAGGGTGTGGAGGACGTGGTTGGCGACGCGTGGGCCCACCATCGCCAGCAGGGCGGACGGGGCCATCGGCAGGCCGAGCCCGAGTGCCGCCTCGTCCGTCTCATCGAACGTGTTGCCGTTCTCGATCGCGTGCATCAGGACCGTCGTCTGGCGGGTGAGCAGGCGGTTGACGACGAAGCCCGGCGCGTCGGCGACGACCACGCCCCGTTTGCGCAGTCGGCCCGTCACGTCCCAGGCGGTGGCGAGCGTGGTGTCGTCCGTGGAGGGCGTCCGCACGAGCTCGACGAGCGGCAGGATCGCGACGGGGTTGAAGAAGTGCATGCCCACGACGCGCTCCGGGTGGCGGAGGTCGCGGCCCATCTCCGTCACCGAGAGCGACGAGGTGTTGGTGACGAGCAGGCACTCGTCGGAGACGACGTCTTCCACTGCGCGGAACACCGTCTGCTTCACCGCGAGCTCCTCGAACACCGCTTCGAGCACGAGGTCGCAGCCGTCGTACGCGGAGGCGTCGGCTCCACCCGTGGCGATGCCGCCGAGGAACCGCGCCTTGGGCTCGCTCAGCCGCCCGCGCGCGACCTGCTTGGCCAGATCGGCGTGGATCGACTCGAGCGCCTGCTCGACGCGGCCGGCGTCGACGTCGGTGAGGACGACAGGCACCTCCAGACGGCGCAGGAACAGCGTGGCGAGCTGCGTCGCCATCAGACCGGCGCCGACGATGCCGACGCGCCGGACCGGTCGGGCGGGCACGGCGGGAATGTCGATGCCGCGCTTCACGCGCCGCTCGACGACGTCGAATGCGTAGATCGCCGCCTGGGCCTCGCGGCCGGGGAGCAGGTCGGCGAGCGCGTCCTCCTCGGCGCGGTAGCCCTCCTCGAGCGACCAGCGGGCGGCGCCGGCGATCAGGTCGAGCGCCCGGTAGGGGGCGGGGGCCGCTCCGTGGACGCGGTCGTCGACGCGTCCGCGGGCGCGGCGGCAGACATCCTCGGCGTCGGCGAGATCGACGTCCGGCGTCCGCTTGCCACGGCCCTCCTCGACGACCGTGCAGAGCAGCTCGAGCGACTCGTCGAGGAACTCGACGGGCTCGAGCAGCCAGTCGGCGAGGCCGAGCTCGAGCGCCTGGGGGCCGGTCAGCATGCGGTTCTGCTGCAGCGGGTTGTCGACGATCAGCTGCACCGCCTTCTCGGCGCCGACCAGCCGCGGCACGAGCTGCGTGCCTCCCCAGCCGGGGATCAGGCCGAGGAAGACCTCCGGCTGCCCGACGTGGCGCACCGCGGAGGAGATGGTGCGGTAGTCGCAGTGCAGCGCGATCTCCATGCCCCCGCCGAGCGCGGCTCCGTTCAGGGCGGCGAGGGTGGGGTAGGGCAGCTCCCGCAGGGCGCCGAAGAGCTCGTGCCCGGCGCGGCTGCCCTCCCGCGCGAGCTCGGGGGTGATGCCCGGAAACTGGGTCATGTCGGCGCCGGCGGCGAAGACGAACGGCTTACCGGTCAGCACCAGGCCGCGCCAGTCGTCCCCCTGCAGCTCCTCCAGCACACGTTGCAGGGACTCGAGGGCCGCGCGGCCGAACGTGTTCGGCTTCTGCCAGTCGGCGCCGTTGTCGATCGTGACGAGGGCGACCGGGCCGACCCGCGTGGACACCGACCGCAGGTGGAAGGCCGTGACCGGATCAGCCACTGCGCAGGTTCTCCCAGACGACGGCCGCGCCCATGCCCATCCCGATGCAGAGGGCCGTGAGGCCGAAGCGCACGTCCGGCCGCCGCGCGAAGCCGTGCGCGAGCTGGGCCATCAGCCGCACGCCGGTCGCGGCGAGCGGATGGCCGCACGCGATCGCCCCTCCGTAGGGGTTGAGCCGGTCGTCGTCGGGTTCCACGCCCACCCCGTCGCACCACGTCAGCACCTGCACGGCGAAGGGCTCGTTGAGCTCGAAGAGCCCGATGTCGTCGAGCGTGATCCCCGCCAGCGTGAGTGCGCGCTCGGTCGCGGGAACGGGGCCGAGCCCCATCAGGTGAGGCTCGACACCGGCGTAGGCGAACGACACCAGGCGCATCGCCGGCTCGAGCCCGAGCTCCTGCGCCGTCTCCTCCGCCGCGAGCAGGCAGGCGGTGGCGCCGTCGGTGAGGCCGGCCGAGTTCCCCGCGGTGACGCGACCGCCGGCCCGGAACGGCGTGCGGAGGCGGCCCAGCCCGTCGAGCGTCGTGTCCGGCCGCAGGAACTCGTCGCGCGCCGCGACCGTCCAGCCCTCGTCCGTGAACACGCTCATGGGAACCACCGTCCGGGCGAACACCCCCTCCGGCTCGTCCCAGGCCGCGGCGGCCTTCTGCTGCGACCGGAGCGCGAAGCGGTCCGCCGCCTCCCGCGTGAGGTGGGGGTAGGCGTCGTGGAGGTTCTCCGCGGTCTGGCCCATCACGGCCGCGCTCTGGTCGATCAGCCGCTCCGAGACGAAGCGCGGGTTGAAGTCCACGTCCTCGCCCATCGGGTGGTGGCCCATGTGCTCCACGCCGCCCGCGACGGCGAGGTCGGCGGCGCCCATCGCGATCTCGCCCGCGGCCGCCGTCGTCGCCGTGAGCGCGCCGGCGCACATGCGATCGACGGCGAATCCCGGCACCGTGTGCGGCAGCCCCGCGAGCAGGCCGACGTCCCGGCCGAGGGTGAGCCCCTGGTCCCCGACCTGTGCCGTCGCCGCGAGCACCACGTCGCCGATTCGCTCGGGCGGCACCTGCGGGTTCCGCCGCAGGAGCTCTCGCAGCACCTTGACGCCCATGTCGTCAGCGCGCGTCCTCCAGAAGAGCCCGTCCTCGCCTGCGCGGCCGAACGCCGTGCGCACGCCGTCGACGTAGACCACCTCGCGGAGCGCTCGCGTCATCGGCGGCAGGATAGTCCGAGGCCGCCCGGGGCTCCTCGTCTGCCCCTACGGCGCGGCGCGCCCGGCGTCCTACAGGTCGCCTGCGGCGAGCTCGCGGCTTCGCTCCATCGCCGCCTGGATCGCGTTCAGGAAGGCCGCGCGGACCCCCGCCGCCTCGAGCTCGCGGATGGCGGCGATGGTCGTGCCGCCCGGCGAGGTCACCATCTCGCGCAGCTCGACGGGGTGCATCGACTCGTCCCGGAGCTGCTTGGCCGTGCCGAACATCGTCTGGACGACGAGCTGGGTCGAGATCTCGCGTGAGAGCCCGAGGAGGAGGCCGGCCTCGATCATCGCCTCCGCGAGCAGGGCGAAGTACGCGGGGCCCGAGCCGGAGACCGCCGTGACCGCGTCCATGTATCGCTCCGGCACCCGCACCACCGCGCCGAGATGCGCGAGAGCCTCCTCGGCGAGCGTCACGTGCGCGTCGTCGGCGTGCGACCCGGCACAGAGCCCGGCGATGCCCTCGTGCACGGTCGACGGCGTGTTCGGCATCGCGCGCACGACCGGGACGCGCGGCGAGAGGTGCCGCTCGATCGATGCGGTGGTGATCGCGGCCGCGACCGAGAGCACGGTCTGCTCCTCGGAGATCACCGGGCCGATCTCGCCCAGGAGCGCCTCGATGTCCTGGGGCTTCACCGAAATCACGACGAGCGCCGCGCCGCGGCACGCCTCCGCGTTCGACAGCGTCGCGTGGATGCCGTACCGCTCGGCTAGCTCCGCGGCACGCTCTGAGCGCCGGGCGGAGGCGACGATCTCGGACGGCGCGCGCCACTCGGACGAAAGGAGGCCGGAGACGAGCGCCTCGCCGATCTTGCCTGCGCCGAGAACGGCGATCCTGCGCTGGTCGACGGCCACCGCGAGAGTCTACGGTCAGGCGACGCGCTTCGTCCGCAGCCTCGTGTGCCGCGCGACGTCGGCGTCGGCGCCCGGCACCAGCCCCCGCGACCAGCCGAGGAGCAGCAGCTCGCCCGCCAGCCCCTGCCACTCCGCATAGGGCGAGAGGAGCTCCGCCGTCTCCCAGCCCTCGGGCCAGCGGCGCCACAGCGAGGCGGCGAGCTTGATCAGGCCGAGGTCGCCGACCAGACCGTGGTCGAAGCGGCCGAGGCCCTCGAGCGCGATCACCCCGATCGACCACGGCCCGATCTCGCGCTCTCGCGAGAGGCGCGCCTGGACGACGCCGGTCGGATGGGCGTGGAGGGCCTCGAGGTCGATCGTTCGGGCGAGGTGGACCAGGGCCGTGGCGCGGTGCTGGGCGAGGCCCACGCGCCGGAGCTCGACCGGCGCGAGCGCGGCGAGCGCCTCGCGGCTCGCCACCCGGGCTCCGATGAGACGGAGCACGGCCCGCTCCAGGGCCCGGGCGCGGTGCGACTCGATCAGCTGCCCGCACAGCGCTCGCAGCGTGGCGTGGGCGACCGTGGCGACCCGCAGCGGCCTGTAGCCGGCGAGCGCGCGGGCCGTCGGGCCGAGCAGGCGGTCGCGCGCAAAACGGCGGTGGAACTCCGCCGTGTCGTCCTCGAGGGCGAGCATGAAGCGCGCGCGGGCGAGGGACGGCTCGTCGGGCGCCCGCAGGACGACGCGCCCGTCGAGTCGCTGCCAGGCGACCGCCTCGCCCGACGGCAGCGGCGCGGCCCAGCGGCCGTTCCTCGCCATCAGCCGCAGCCGGTAGGGGCCGCGCGGGGTGACGACGTCCTCGACGATCCGGGCAGCGTACTCGTTCGGTCCGCGTGCCTTCGTGCGCGGGGCGAGATGCATCTCGCCCCTACGAGGGCGCGAAGGGCGACGCGTTCTCGCCCGGGCAGACGACATGCCTGCCCGCTACCGTCGCGCCGATGAGTCTCGCCGACGCCGTCTCGCTCCGGTCGCGCCGGCGCAAGCTCCGCCTCTTCCTCGACGAGATGCGGCCCACGGAGGAGACGACGGTGCTCGACGTCGGCGTGGACGAGGTCGGCTTCGGCGACGCAGGCGGCCAGTCCGGCTGCACGACGCACAACTTCTTCGAAGAGCTCTATCCGTGGCCGCACCGCGTCACGGCTCTCGGCCTGCACGAGGGTGCCGGCTTCCGCGCGCGCTATCCCGACGTCCCCTACGTCCAGGGGGACGCGTGCGCGCTGCCCTTCCCGGAGGGCGCCTTCGACGTCGTCTTCTCGAACGCCGTGCTCGAGCACGTCGGCGACCGCGACCGGCAGCGCGACCTGGTCGCAGAGGCGCTGCGGGTCGGCCGCCGCGTCTTCCTGACGACGCCCAACCGCTGGTTCCCGGTCGAGCTGCACACCCGCCTGCCGCTCGTGCATCTCCTGCCCGCGGGCGTCGCGCACCGTGCCTACCGCCTCACCGGCAAGGAGTGGGCGTCGGAGATCCATCTGCTCGGCCCGGCCGAGCTCGAGAGCCTCTTCCCGGTCCCCGTGCGCGTGGTCAACCTCGGCCTCACGCTGGTGGCGATCACGTGACCCGGCGCCTGCCGTGGCTGGCGCTGCTCGTGCTCGTCGTGGGGCTCGCGCTCCACAACCTCGTGATGGCGCTCCTGTGGCAGGCCGGTGTGCGGGGAACCGCGCTCGACGCCGCCGCCGCCTGGAAGGAGGCGCTCCTCCTGGCAGCGCTCGCGGCCGCGCTGTGGGGCGCCGGGCGCGTGCCGGTCGAGCTCTGGGCCGACAGGCTCGCGCTCGCCTACGGCGCCGTCGTCGTCCTCTACTGGCTGCTGCCGCAATCGTGGCTCGACGGCGACGCGACGGCGCGCGGCGAGCTCCTCGCGCTCCGCCACCACCTGCTCCCGGTCGCCGGGTACTTCCTGGGGCGGTTGCTGCTCCTCTCGGACGAGCGCTGGCGCAGGATCGGCGCCGTGCTGGCCGGGCTGGCGGTGGCCGTCGCCGTGTGGGGGCTCGTCGACGTCTACGCCGTCCCGCTCGACTGGTGGCGGGACTCCGGCGTGCCCGGCTGGTTCCGGGAGCAGCTCGACCTCCGCTACCGCTGTCTCTCCGGGCTGCCGGAGAACTGGATCTACAACACCGGCGACGAGACCGATCCGCTCCGGCGTGTCGTCTCGACCTTCCTGAGCCCGCTGGCGACGTCGTACCTGCTCGTCGCCGTACTGCTCTACCTCGCGTCGGGGCGCGTCACCCGCCTGCGGGTCGCTGCCGGTGCCGTCGCCTACGCCGCCCTGCTCTTCACGCACACGCGGGCGGCGCTGCTCGCTCTCGGCCTGGGCCTCCTGGTGCTCGCAGCGGCGCAGCGCAGGTGGGCTCCCGCCCTGCTCGCCGGGGGATCGCTCGCCGTCTCGGCCGCCGTCCTCGCTGCGTTCTCATCCGTCGGCCCCGGTACGAGCTACACGGCGGCCGAGCTCACGTGCCTCAGGCAGCAGGCCGCGGAGGAAGGGCCGACGAGCGGCGATGCGTTCTCCGCGGGCGAGGCGTCCGTCGACAGCCACCTCCGCAACCTCCGCGACGGGATCGAGACCGTCCTCGAGCATCCCTGGGGCTACGGCCTGGGTAACGCCGGCGTGAACGCGTCGCGCACGGGTGTCGAGATCAAGGCGGGCGAGTCGACGTACACGGAGCTCGGCGTCGACAGCGGGCTCGCCGGCGCCTTGCTGCTGCTGGGGTGGCTCGCCGCGCTCGCCGCCGGTCTCTGGCGCCGTTCCGCGTGGCTCGCGGCGACGATCGTCTCGGTCGCGGCGATCGGGGTGCAGACGGACGTCGTCGGCGTCCACTGGATCGCCGTCGTCGTCTTCGCGCTCGCCGGCGCAGCGCTCAGCCGGGCGCCCAACGACCGGTGGCGCCCGGCCGCGTAGCGGGCGGCTTCAGGGGTTTGCGCGTCCGGGATCCGCGCGAGCGGATGCCGGGCTGCGCCGGAGAGCTAGCCTGACCGGGTGACGATCGACGCGCGTGTCGACATCGGCCATGTCCACCTGAAGGTGGCGGACCTCGAGCGCGCGCTCGGCTTCTGGCACGACGTGCTCGGCTTCGAGGTGCAGGCGCGCGTCGGCGACGAGGCGGCGTTCCTCTCGGCAGGCGGCTACCACCACCACATCGGCCTCAACACCTGGGAGTCGCGGGGCGGCTCGCCTCCTCCGCTCGGCACCACCGGGCTCTACCACGTCGCGGTGCGCTACCCGGACCGCGCCACGCTGGCCGATGCGCTGCGCCGCCTGCTCGCGGCCGGCGTCCCCCTCGACGGCGCCTCGGACCACGGCGTGAGCGAGGCGCTCTACCTGCGCGACCCCGACGGCAACGGCGTCGAGCTCTACCGCGACCGGCCGCGCGACCAGTGGCCTCGCACCGAGGACGGTGCGGTGGCGATGGGGACCTGGACGCTCGACCTGCAGGCTCTGCTCGCCGAGCAGCCCGTGGCGGCCGACGTGGCGCTACGCTGAACCCGTGGTCCCGAGACGCATGAGTGACCGGAGGCTCGCCACGCTCGTCCTGCTCGTGGTCGCGAGCTGCGCGTGCGTCGCGCTCGTGGCGCTGCGGATGGAGCGCACGGGGACGGACGAGTACGGCTTCCTCCTGTGGAACCTCTTCCTCGCCTGGCTGCCCTTCGTGTTCGCGCTCGCGGTGTACGACGGCTACCGGCGCGGCCTGGGGCCCGCGTACGTGCTCGGCTTCGGCGGGCTCTGGATCCTGTTCCTGCCGAACGCGCCCTACATCGTCACCGACTTCGTCCACCTCGACGAGTTGGGCGCCGCACCGCTCTGGTACGACGGGGTGACCGTGGCCGCGTTCGCGGCGACGGGGCTCGTGGTCGGCCTCGGCTCGCTCTTCCTCGTCCAGGCGGTCGTGACCGCCTGGCGTGGCCCGTTGGCCGGCTGGCTCGTCAGCGCCGCCGCGCTCGCGCTCTCGAGCGTCGGCGTGTACCTCGGCCGCTTCGTCGGGGTGAACAGCTGGGACGCCGTCCTGCATCCGACCACCGTGCTGGGCCCCGTGCTCGAGCGCCTCGGCGACCCGCTCTCCTACCCGCGCTTCGTGGGGGGGACGGTCGTCCTGACGGCGTTCCTCGTGCTCGCGTACGCGCTCCTGTACAACGTCGCGCACCTCGGCCTCTCCCTCGAGCCGCGACGCCGCCACCGCTGATGGCCAAGGGCTACGCCGAGGGGCCGGCCGCCGACGAGGCCGAGCGACGCCGCGAGGAGCGTCTCGCCGGTACGAAGGAGGAGCTCCCGGAGAGCCGGCTCGCCGTCTACGGGGCGACGGCGGAGGATCCGGAACGGCACTTTCTCGGCTGGCTCGGAGACGTCGATCCCGATCAGCTGTTCGCGTCCGGCGCGGCGTGGGGGATCAACGTCGTGCGCCGCCGTGCCGAGCCCTCCGGGTCCCGGTAGGGCGCGCGCTACCCTACGGCGGTGAGCAAGAGGGTCGAGCAGCTCGACCGGGTGATCATCCGCTTCGCCGGCGACTCCGGCGACGGCATGCAGCTCACCGGCGACCGGTTCACGAGCGAGACGGCCGTGCTCGGCAACGACCTCGCGACCCTTCCGGACTTCCCGGCCGAGATCCGCGCTCCGGCGGGCTCGCTGCCCGGCGTGTCCGGCTTCCAGGTGCACTTCGCGGACCACGACATCCTGACGCCCGGCGACCGCCCCGACGTGCTCGTGGCGATGAACCCGGCCGCGCTCAAGGCCAACCTCCGGGATCTGCCCCCCGGCGGCACGATCATCGTCAACACCGACGCCTTCAACGAGCGGAACCTCCAGAAGGCCGGCTTCGAGACGAACCCGCTCGAGGACGGGTCGCTCGTCGACTACCACCTGCACGAGGTGGCGCTGACGTCGATGACGGTCGAGGCGCTCAAGGGCGTGGAGGGGATCACCTCGCGCGAGGCCGAGCGCTCCAAGAACTTCTTCGCCCTCGGGCTGATGTCGTGGCTCTACCACCGGCCCGTCGAGGGCACCCAGGCCTTCATCGACGCCAAGTTCGCCGGCCGGCCGGAGATCGCCGAGGCGAACACGCGGGCTCTCAAGGCGGGCTGGAACTACGGCGAGACGTCGGAGGACTTCGCCGTCTCCTACGAGGTGGCGCCCGCGCCGCTGCAGCCGGGGCGCTACCGCCAGATCACCGGCAACACGGCGCTCGCCTACGGGCTCATCGCCGCAGCGCAGCTCTCGCAGCTCGAGCTCTTCCTGGGCGCCTACCCGATCACGCCCGCGTCCTCGATCCTCGAGGAGCTCTCGTCGCGCAAGGAGTTCGGCGTCGTCACCTTCCAGGCGGAGGACGAGATCGGCGCCGCGGGCGCGGCTCTCGGCGCCGCGTTCGGCGGAGCGCTCGGGGTCACCGCCTCGGCGGGGCCGGGCATCGTGCTCAAGGCCGAGACCGTCGGCCTGGCGGTGACGCTGGAGCTGCCGCTGGTGATCCTCGACATCCAGCGCGCGGGGCCGTCGACGGGCATGCCGACGAAGCCGGAGCAGGCGGACCTCCTCACCGTGCTCTTCGGGCGCAACTCGGAGAGCCCGGTGCCGGTGGTCGCCGCCTCCACGCCGTCGCAGTGCTTCCACGCGGCGATCGAGGCCGTCCGCATCGCGGTCAAGTACCGCACGCCCGTCTACCTGCTCTCGGACGCCTACCTCGCCAACGGGTCGGAGCCCTGGCTGATCCCCGACGTCGCCGGGCTGCCCGACATCGCGACCTCCTTCATCACGGCGCCGAACGACGGCGACCGCTTCCAGCCGTACCTGCGCGATCCCGAGACGCTGGCCCGCCCCTGGGCCGTGCCCGGCACGCCCGGGCTCGAGCACCGCATCGGCGGGCTCGAGAAGGCCGACGTGACGGGCAACGTCTCGTACGACCCCGAGAACCACGACCTGATGGTGCGCCTGCGCGCACAGAAGGTGGCCGGCATCGCCGCGGACATTCCGCCGCTCGAGGTGGACGACCCCGACGGCGACGCATCGCTGCTCGTGCTCGGGTGGGGCTCGACCTACGGCCCGATCGGAGCGGCCGTGCGGCGCGTGCGCAGGTCCGGGCACCCGGTCGCCCGCGCGCACCTCCATCACCTGAACCCGTTCCCGCGAAACACCGGCGACGTGCTGCGCAGCTACGAGAAGGTGCTCGTGCCCGAGATGAACCTCGGCCAGCTGAGCATGCTCATCCGCTCCCAGTTCCTCGTCGACGCCGTCTCGTACAACAAGGTGCGCGGGCGCCCCTTCACCTCGACGGAGCTCGAGGAGGCGATCACGACCATGGTGACCGCATGAGAGGGGCTGCGGTATGAGCGACGGCAACGGCCACGGCGGGCTGATCAAGCTCACGGCGAAGGACTTCAAGTCGGACCAGGAGGTGCGCTGGTGCCCCGGGTGCGGCGACTACGCCGTGCTGGCCGCCGTCCAGGGATTCCTCCCCGAGCTCGGCATCGCACGCGAGAACCACGTCGTGATCTCGGGCATCGGCTGTGCCGCACGCTTCCCCTACTACCTGCAGGTGTACGGGATGCACTCGATCCACGGACGTGCACCGGCGATCGCCACCGGCCTCGCGACGATGCGCCCCGACCTCCACGTCTGGGTCGTGACGGGGGACGGCGACGCGCTCTCGATCGGGGGCAACCATCTGATCCACTCGCTGCGTCGCAACGTCAACCTCACCATCCTGCTCTTCAACAACCGCATCTACGGTCTCACGTAGGGCCAGTACTCGCCGACCTCCGAGCGGGGCAAAGTGACGAAGTCGACGCCTCTCGGCTCGGTCGACCAGCCCTTCAACCCGCTCTCCGTCGCCATGGGGGCCGAGGCGACCTTCGTCGCCCGCGCCATCGACACGGACAAGCAGGGCCTTTCCGACGTGCTTCGTGCGGCGGCGGCGCACCGCGGTGCGGCGTTCGTGGAGATCCTGCAGAACTGCAACATCTACAACGACGGCGCCTGGGACAGCGTCCGCGACCACAAGGAGAACCGGCTCTATCTCCAGGCCGGCGAGGAGGTCCGCTGGGGCGATCGCGGCATCCGCATGCGCTCGGACGGCACGTTGACCGTGGTGGACGCCGCCGAGGGCGGCCTCCTCATCCACGACCCCGCCCGTGACGACCCCGGGCTCGCCTTCTCGCTCGCGCGCCTCACGTGGGAGACGATCGGCGCCGTGCCGCTCGGCATCTTCCGGCAGGTGGAGCGCCCGCTCTACGAGGAGGCGGTGCGCGAGCAGATCGCGACCGTGCGCGAGCGCCGCGGCGAGGGCGACCTCGCCGAGCTCCTCGGCGCCGGCGACACCTGGGTCGTCGGCTAACGCCGGAGCGCCGATACACGAGTCTCCGGCGGGCCGCTCCGAAGCCGCGAGCCTCTCTTCTTGCCGCCGTGGGCGGCAAGAAGAGAAACAGGAGGGGGTTCGTGGGGGAACCTTGGTTCCCCCACGCTCTAGGGGTGTGCCGCCCGTAGGGCGGATCCCCGCGGCAGGGATCCGCTCCTGCGGATTCCTGCCTTGCGGAGAGAGAAGACGGTCAGTTCCGCAGGACGTCGACCGAGACGACCGCTTCGGGACGGATCAGGCGATTGCCGACGAGCGGCCAGTCACGCGACGGCTCCTCGATCTCCGAGATGATCGTTCTGGCGAGAACCATCGCGCTGTCGCGATTCGGGGCGGTGCCCACCTGCACTGTGTCTCCGTCGACGAGGCGAACGACGACGCGGCGGAGCTCGGAAGGGCGCCAGTCGGCGAGTCGTTCGTCGGGTGGGCTCGTTGTGTGCTCGAGCAGTGCCACGGCGGTGTCCTCCGGTCGGAGTTGGGAGGGGCGCCGCACGTCCCCGAGTGAGACGAGTATCGCGCGAAAACGCGTAGAACTCCGTCCCCCACGCGAGTGATCGTGCGGAACCGCAGAAGGCGACGCTGTGGGCTGGCGCGGCGGCTACTGCTCGGCGCGCTGGACGTCGACCGAGACGATCGCCCCCGGGCGGATGAAGCGGTCCTCGACCTGAGGCCACTCGCCGCGCGCCTGTGCCGCCTCGATCGCGCGGATCATCTCGCGTGCCAGGTCGACCGCGGCCTCGCGCCCCTCGACGCGGCCGAGCTCGACGTCCTCCGCACCGTTCACCCGCATCACGACACGCCTCGTCTCCTGCGTGTGGAGATCGTGCGCCGGCTGCGCGGTGGAGCCCGAGCCGGGCACCGGGGGCGGGTCGAGGAGCTGCGCGAGCCCGTCGTCCTGCGTCCAGCCGCGCTCGGTCGTCGAGCTCTCGCTGTGGCCGGGGAATGGAGCTCGATCGAGCTCGCGGTCGCCGAACATCGTCATCTCGCTTCCTTCGTGGGGGGCGCGCCTGTCACGTCAGCGCATCGGCGCCCGCGGGGCTCGCCGATACCCTCGACTCAGGGACACCCGCCCGTCTGCGATGCGCTGTCGCGACGGCCACCGAGACCAGCCCCGCGAGCCCGGCGACGGAGAAGGCGAGCGCCGTGCCGCCGATGTCCGCGAGCCAGCCGGCGAGCAGTCCGCCCACGGGCGCGAGGCCGGCGAACGCGAACAGGTAGAGGCCGATGAGGCGTCCCCTGAGGTGGTCGGGAGCGCCCAGCTGGACGAGCGCGTTGGCGCTCGCCGTGAACAGCGTGAAGCAGACGCCGACGGCGAAGAGGGCGACGGCGGCGAGCACCACGTGGTGGAGAGGGGCGAGCACGAGCAGCAGGACGCTGAACCCGGTGGCGCCGGAGAGGAAGGTGCGCCAGGTGGGTGTCCGGAGAGACGCGGTGGCGAGTGCGCCGGCGAGCGCGCCCAGCCCGAACGCGGCCGAGAGCAGCCCGAAGCCCTCCGGGCCGACCCGGATCGCATCCGACGCCAGGAGCGGCACGAGCACGTGGAAGTTGAAGCCGAGCGCCGACACCGCGGTGACGACGGCCAGGACGGCTCGCAGCTCGGGCGTCCGCCAGACGAACGAGAGCGCCTCGCGGGTTCCGCGCAGGAGCGTGGCGTCGGTGTCGCGCTCGACCGGCACGAGCTCCTCCTCGCGGAGCAGCGCGAGCGCGGCGAGCACGGCCAGGAAGCTCACCGCGTTGAGCGCGAAGCAGGCTCCGGTGCCCACGGCGGCGATGACGACGCCCGCGATCGCCGGACCGGCCACCCGGGATGCGTTGAAGAGACCGGAGTTGAGGGAGACCGCGTTCGACAGCTCGCAGCGGCCCACCATGCGGAACGTGAGCGCTTGGCGGCCCGGCGCGTCGAAGACCAGCGCGATCCCCCCGAGCGCGGCGAGCGCGTAGACGAGCGGGAGCGTCGCCGTCCCCGTGATCGTCACGGCTGCGAGGACCACGGAGACGACCATCGCGAACGCCTGGCTCGCCATCACGAGGCGGCGTGTGTCCAGGCGGTCCGCGACGACGCCGGCCACGAGGCCGAGCACGGTGAAGGGGACGAAGCGGCAGAAGACGAGCGCGCCGACGGCGAGCGGTGACCCCGAGAGCTCGAGCACGAGCCATGCGAGTGCGACGTTCTGCATCCAGGAGCCCGCGAGCGAGACGACCTGACCCGCGAAGAAGAGGCGGTAGTTGCGGTGGCGGTGGAGGCTGCGAAACGTGCGCCCGCGGAGGGCGAGCGTGAGCGAGCTCACCTGCCGCCCTCGTCCAGCAGCCGCCACATCGCCGGGAGCGCGGCGGCGACCGCCTCGAGCTCCTCCGGCTCGAGCGCGCGGAGGCGCTCTGCGAGCCAGGTCGTCCGGCGGGCCCGGACGCGCCGCAGCAGCCGGGAGCCCTCGTCCGTGATGCGCAGGCCCACCCGTCTCCGGTCGTCGCTCGAGCGAACGCGCGCGATCAGGCCTGCACGCTCCAGCCGGTCCACGTGCCCGGAGAGGGCCGGGGCGGTGATCCCTTCCTCGGCGGCAAGCTCGGAAAGGGACATGCCCGGATGGCGCCGGACGACCCAGAGCAGCGTCACCTGCCGTGTCGTCACACCGAGCGCGTCCGTCTCCCGCCGGAGCTCGCGCGCGACCCGCAGCAGCACCGGCCGGAGCTCGCCCGCCACCGCCTCGACGTCAAGCGAAACCTCGCTAATCATTAGCGAGGTTAAGTATATCTGGAGGTGCGGCGCTGCCGCCGCCCTGACAGCACGTGCGCTCTCGGGCGCGCGGGGATCAGACCCCCCCAGTCGGTCTGATCCCTGCGAGCGCTACTTCGGTTCCGGTTCCAGCTTGTAGCCGACGCCGTAGCGCGTCTGGAGGAAGGTGTGGCGCGGCGCGCGGCTGTCGACCTTCTCGCGGAGCTTCCGGACGAAGACGTCGACCGTGCGGTCGCGGTGCGAGGCGCGCCGTCCCCAGACCCGCTGGAGCAGCTCGTCGCGGGTGAGCACGCGGCCCATGTCGAGCGCGAGCGCGTAGAGGAGCCGGAACTCCGTCGGCGTGAGGTCGGCGCTCGAGCCGTCGACGTACGCCTGCACGTTCCGCGGATCGAGGCGCAGCTCCTCGATCACGATCTCCTCGCCGCGGCGCGGATCCTGCGCGCGCGTGCCGCGCCGGGCGGCTGCGCCGACTCGTGCGGCGAGCTCCTTCATCGAGAACGGCTTCACGAGGTAGTCGTCGGCGCCGATCTCGAGGGCGTGCACGCGGTCGTGCTCCGTGCCCCGCGCCGAGACGACGACGATGGGCGTGCCGATGCCCTCGCCGCGCGCCTGCTCGATCACCTTCCAGCCGTCGAGACCCGGCAGCATGAGGTCGAGGATGCACACGTCCGGGCGCTCGAACCTGAGACGCGCGAGCCCCGTCTCGCCGTTGGCGACGCCGACGGCGTCGAACCCGGCGGCCTGCAGGTGCCGCGCCATGCCCTGGGCGATGACGTCGTCGTCCTCGATGATCAGGACCTTCGCCATACGCACACAATGATGAACGGCCCCCAGGCGATCGGGGGCCGTCATCCGGTCACCGTCTGGTGACCAACTGGTGAAGACGACGGGCGACATGCATGTCGCCCCTACGTATGCGTTGGAGCTACTCGGCCTCCGCGTCCGTGTCCGCGGTCTCCTCGGCCGCCTCCTCGGCGGTCGGCACGTCGACGTAGACGACCGTCTCGCAGCCGACGATGCTCGTCAGGTCCTTCTCGGCCGCGCGGACCCGCGCCGTGTCGTCGCCGGGCCCGCAGTCGAGCAGGTCGCGCTGGCCGTCGAGCGCCAAGGCGTGCAGCGTGTCGTTGCCGGGCCCGCCGTACGAGCGGTCGGCACCGAAGCCGCCGAAGGTGCGGTCGTCGCCCGAGCCGCCGTGGACGCGGTCGTCGCCCTGGTTGCCGTAGACGCGGTCGGAGGCGGGGCCGCCGTGCACCCCGTCGTTGCCGGTGCCGCCCTTGACGACGTCGCCGCCCGGCCCGCCGCCGAGCGAGTCGTTGCCGGCGCCGCCGAGCACGGTGTCGTTGCCGGGCCCGCCCTCGGCGCGGTCGGAGCTCTTGCCGGCACCGATGCGGTCGTCACCCGCGCGACCGCGCACCCAGTCGCTGCCGTCGAGCGCGCGGATGTGGTCGGCACGCGGTGTGCCGAGGAGCACGTCGTTGCCGGGCGTGCCCACGATCACCGCGGCCGCCGCGACCGTGGCGAGCCCGAGCGCGGCGCCCGCTGCCGTAGCGATGGCGAATGCCTTGCGCTTCATCGAAACTCCCTTCTGCCGTTCTCCCCCGGTGGGGCCGTCTCCCCTATCAACCCGCACCGCGGTGAAGGCGCCGTGTGCGGCGGGCAAGCGAATCGAGAACCTTCCGTTAGGAGTTCTTGCGTTAGAAATCCGTGAGGATGGACGGAGACGCCGACGCCAAGCGCGGCCGCATGCTGATCGAGGAGAGCCGCGAGGCCGTTGTCGTGCTCGACGACGAAGACCATGTCCTCGCCGCCAGCCGCCGGGCCCGCCAGGCGATCGACGGCCTGCGCGAGGGCGACCGTCTTCCGGAAGGGCTGCTGTCGGGCGAGGCGGGCATCGTGCCGCTGATCGTCCCCTACGAGATGAGCGGCCGCCGCGAGCGCCTCGTCTACCTGAGCCAGGTGGGCGACACGACCGCCTACGAGGAGCTCCGCACGGGATTCACGGCGGCGGTGTCGCACGAGCTGCGCACGCCGCTGGCGCGCCTGCTGTCGCTGCTCGAGACGGCGACCCTCCCCGGCGAGGACGTCTTCGAGCTCGTCGACCTCGCGCGCCGGGAGGTGGAGCAGATCCGCGAGCTGATCGACGAGGTGCTCTTCCTCTCGGAGCTCGAGTCCGGCGCGCGCGTCGTCTCGCTGGGCGCGGTCCCCGTGCTGCCCGAGCTCGAGGCCGTCGTGGACGAGCTGCAGGAGCGGGCGGGGCGCGCCGGCGTGTCGCTCGCCGTGGAGGGAGATCCCGGCCTCGAGCTCGAGATCCGCGCGCGGCTCGTGCGCGTCATCGCGCAGAACCTCGCCGAGAACGCGATCCGCTACGCCGGGCCGGGCGCCACGTTCACGCTCGCGGTGGAGAGGACGGACGAGGGGATCGTCCTCCGCGGCACCGACGACGGCATCGGCGTGCCCGAGGACGAGCTGGCGCGGCTGTTCGAGCGCTTCTTCCGCTCCGACCGTGCGCGGGCCTCACGCGGGACGGGTCTCGGGCTGGCGATCGTGAAGCACATCGTCACGCAGGCGGGCGGCACCGTCGAGGCACGCGGCGGCCGGGGCGCGGGGCTCGAGATCCGCTGCGTGTTCGCAGGCGCGTAAGACGCGTTCACCAGTTCCTCACCACACCTTCACCGTTCCGATCCCCACGCTGCGGATGAGCGCCGGGAGACTGGGATGCGGGTGTCCGGGTCGGGGAGCCACATCACGAGGTCGACGCGAATCGCTGCGCCTGCGCTCGCAGCGCTGACGCTCGTCCTCGCGGGCTGTGGCGGCGGTGGCGGTTCCGGAGGCACGATCTCCGCTGACGGCTCCAGTACCGTCGGGCCGTACGTCACGGCCGCGGCGGAGGACTTCCGGGCCGAGAACTCCGACGTCGACATCACGGTCGGGATCTCGGGCACCGGCGGGGGCTTCGAGCGGTTCTGCCGCGGCGAGACGGACCTCTCGGACGCGTCGCGACCGATCGCAGACGACGAGAAGCAGCTCTGCAGCGACAACGGCGTCGAATACGTCGAGTTCCAGGTCGCCAACGACGCGCTCACGGTCGTGGTCAGCAGCCAGAACGACTGGGTCACCTGCCTCACGACGGAGCAGCTGAAGCGGATCTGGGAGCCCGGCTCGAAGGTCGCGTCGTGGCGCGAGGCCGACGCGTCCTTCCCGGACGAGGCGCTCAAGCTGTTCGGCCCCGGCACCGATTCCGGCACGTTCGACTACTTCACCGGCGAGATCAACGGCGAGGAGGGCGCGAGCCGGACCGACTACTCCGCGAGCGAGGACGACAACGTCATCGTCCAGGGCGTGGCAGGCACGAAGGGCGGGCTCGGCTACCTCGGGTTCTCGTACTTCGAGGCGAACCAGGACACGCTGAAGGCCGTCGAGATAGACGGCGGCTCGGGCTGCGTGGCACCGAGCGTCGAGTCGGCGCAGGCCGGCGACTACACGCCTCTGTCTCGCCCGCTGTTCGTCTACGCGAAGACCTCCTCGCTCGAGCGGCAGGAGGTCGCAGACTTCCTCCGCTTCATGCTCGACAACGAGACTGCGATCGCCGAGAAGGCGCAGTTCGTGCCGCTGAACGACGAGCAGCTCGCCAAGGCGAACGCGGATCTCGACGCCGCGAGCGGAGGGTAGCGGGGCGTGGCAACCTCCGATGCCGCGGTCGCTGCACCGCGGACGACCCCGGTCGACCTGAGCTCTTCGAGCCGCCGCTACGGCGAGTTCGTGGTCAGGATCCTGCTCGGGGCGGCGGCGCTCATCTCGGTCCTGACCACCGTCGGCATCGTCGCCTCGCTGCTCTTTCCGGCGATCGAGTTCTTCGCGGAGATCAACCCGGTCGACTTCTTCACCGGCACCACGTGGGCCCCGCTCTTCGAGCCCGGGAGCTTCGGCGTGCTCCCCTTGGTGGTAGGGACGTTCTCCGTCACCTTCTGGGCGCTGCTCGTCGCGGTGCCCGCCGGGCTGGGTACCGCGATCTTCCTGAGCGAGTACGCGAGCCCGCGGACGAAGAGCGTGCTCAAGCCGGTGCTGGAGATCCTGGCCGGCATCCCCACCGTCGTCTACGGCTACTTCGCGCTCACCGCCGTGACACCGCTCCTGCGCGACATCGGCGTCCAGGTGGAGATCTTCAACGTCCTCGCCGGCGGCCTCGTGATGGGCGTGATGCTGATCCCCACCGTCGCGTCGCTGTCCGAAGACGCCATGGCTGCCGTGCCCCAGGCTCTGCGAGACGGCGCCTACGGGCTCGGCGCCGACCGCCTCCAGGTCGCGACGCGCGTGGTCGTTCCTGCAGCCATCTCGGGGATCATCGCCTCGTTCGTGCTCGCCATCTCGCGGGCGGTCGGGGAGACGATGATCGTCCTCATCGCGGTCGGCCAGCTGGCGCAGGTGACGCTCGACCCCCGCGCCACGATCGAGACCCTGACGGCCTTCATCGGTGCGACGGGCAACGGCGACGTCCCGACCGGGTCGATCGAGTACAAGACGATCTTCGCGGTCGGCCTCACCCTGTTCGCGATCACGTTCGTCATGAACGTCATCTCCATCCGTCTCGTGCGCAAGTACCGCGAGGTGTACGACTGATGAGCCGGCAGTGGAAGAGCCGGATCTTCGTCGGCTTCATGGGAGTCTGCCTCGCCATCTCCTTCGGGACGCTGGGCTGGCTCCTCGTCACCACGATCATCGACGGCTGGCCCGCGATCAACGGCAAGCTGTTCAGCGACCCACCCTCCACGGTGCCGGAGGAGGCAGGGGCCAGACCCGCCATCCTGGCCACGGTGTACCTCGCGCTCCTGCTGCTCGCCATGACCGTGCCGATCGGGGTCGCCACGGCCGTCTACCTCGAGGAGTACGCGCATCGGGAGCGCTGGTACAACCGGCTGCTGGAGCTGAACATCCAGAACCTCGCCGCCGTGCCGGCGATCGTCTACGGCATCCTCGGCCTGGCCTTCATCGTCCGCGGCATCGGCATCGGCCGCGTCCTCTTCGCCGGCGCGCTGATCCTCACGCTGGTCGTGCTCCCGACCGTCATCATTGCGTCGCGCGAGGCGATCCGCTCCGTGCCGGACTCCATCCGGCAGGGCGGGTACGCGCTCGGCGCCACGAAGTGGCAGGTCGTCTCGCGGCAAGTGCTGCCGGCGTCGATTCCCGGCATCGCCACCGGCTCCATCCTCGCCCTCTCCCGCGCGGTGGGCGAGACGGCGCCGCTGCTGCTCATCGGCGCGCTGCAGTACGTCGCGTTCGACCCCACGCTGTTCGGCGCCTTCACGGCGCTGCCCGTCCAGATCTACACGTGGATCAAGCTCCCCGACCCGGCCTTCCAGACGCTCGCCGCGGGAGCCATCGTCGTGCTCCTCGTGATCGTGCTGGCCATGAACGCGATCGCGATCGTCCTTCGCAACCGCTTCCGTCAAAACTGGTGAACTGATGACGCAGATGGACCAGGAACAACAACCCCAAACGCACGCCCGCACGACCTCCGACGCCCCGTCGATCGACAGCTCCCGCATCGCGGAGGTCGCGGTCGGCAGCGCGCGAGCCGAGATCGAGCGCCGCGAGAAGGTGTTCAGCGTGAGCGACCTCTCGGTCTCGTACGGCGGTCAGGTGGCGTTGGCGGGCGTCTCGCTCGACGTCTACAAGAACACCGTGACGGCCTTCATCGGGCCCTCGGGGTGCGGCAAGTCGACGTTCATCCGCGTCTTCGACCGCATGAACGATCTCATCGTGGGCGCAGAGGTCGAAGGGACGGTGCTGTACCACGGGACCGACCTCTACGCCCGCGACGTCGACTCAGTCGAGGTGCGACGCCGTATCGGCATGGTCTTCCAGAAGCCGAATCCGTTTCCGAAGTCGATCTACGACAACGTCGCGTTCGGGCCGCGGGTTCTGGGTATGAAGAAGGACATGGACGAGCGCGTCGAGCGGTGCCTTCGCCAGGCGGCGCTTTGGGACGAGGTGAAGAACCGGCTCAAGGAGAGCGCCCTCGGGCTGTCCGGCGGCCAGCAGCAGCGGCTCTGCATCGCCCGCGCGCTCGCGACCGAGCCCGACGTGCTGCTGATGGACGAGCCCGCCTCGGCGCTCGACCCGATCGCGACGGCCCGTATCGAGGACCTGATGCACGACCTGAAGCGTGACTACACGATCATCGTGGTCACGCACAACATGCAGCAGGCCGCGCGAGTGGCCGACATGACCGCGTTCTTCAGCGTCGAGGTGCAGGAGGACGGCAACCGTCGCCACGGCATCCTGGTCGAGTACGACGCGACGACGAAGATCTTCACGAATCCCACCGACAAGCGGACCGAGGACTACGTCACGGGTCGGTTCGGCTAGCGATGGCGAGAGTCGAGTTCCAGCAGAGCCTCGACGCGCTCGAGGCGAGCCTCCAGGAGCAGGGCGCCGTCGTCCTCCGCTCCGTGCGCGGCGCGGTCAACGCCCTGGAGTCGCAGGACGTCGAGCTGTGCGACGAGGTGATCCACTTCGACGACGAGGTCGACTCGCGCTACCACCGCATCGAGAAGTCGATCGAGGAGCTCCTCGCCCAGCAGGCTCCCGTCGCGACCGATCTGCGCATCGTTCTCGCGTGCCTGCACAACGCCATCCACCTTGAGCGCATCGGCGACCAGGCGGTGACGATCGCCAAGCTGACCAAGCTGTCCGCGAGCCTCGAGCAGCGCCACGATCTCGTCGAGGGGCTGCGCGAGATGGGGGACCGGGCCGAGGAGATGGTCAAGATCGCCCTCGACGCGTTCGCCGCGCGCGACGTGGCACGAGCGCGCTCTCTGGTCGAGCTCGACGAGCTCATCGACCGCACGAACCGGCGCGTCGTGGACAAGGTGCTGCAGATGACGGGCTCGCCCGAGGCTGCGGAGTGGGGCATGCGCATGATCGTCGCCTCGCGCTGCCTGGAGCGCATCGGCGACAACGCCGTGGACATCGGCGAGCAGACGGAGTTCGTCGTCACCGGCGAGTTCCACGAGTTCACCGACGCGAGCCACTGAGCCGGGATCCGCTCGCGCGGATTCCGGAAAGCGCACACCCCTGAAGCCGTCCGCTTCGCGGCCGGGCCACGGCTCCACATCAAGCCTCCAGCTCGCTTCCGTCACCCTCGAGGGCGTCGCACACGCCCTGGTTGCGTATCCGCACAGCCGTTCCGCGTTCACCGGATCCTCACCACACGGTCACCGATGCACAGCCCACGAGCCGTGCTCCCGGCGGCACGCTCGGCCTGGCACATGCCGTGCAGTCGAGAGCAAAGGGGAGTGGAAGTTCGATGAAGATGGCATCAGGTCGCCGCAGGATCGTCGTTACGGCGGGGGTCGGCGTCGCAGTCGCGACGCTGGCGTCGGTCGCGATGGCGGCCTCGTTCCTGCCCAAGATCGACAAGGCGTCGCTCGGGAAGCTTCGCGGCACGATCACGGCGGACGGCTCGTCGACGGTCGGTCCATACACGACGGCCGCGGCCGAGCTCTTCCGCAGGGCGGGGGCGTCGAAGGTGAACATCACCGTCGGCATCTCGGGAACGGGCGGCGGGTTCGAGCGCTTCTGCCGCGGCGAGATCGACCTCTCCGACGCGTCGCGCCCGATGAGGGTCCGCGAGGCGCAGGTCTGCAAGGACAACAGCGTCGGCTCGTGGCGCGCGTTCACCGTGGCGAACGACGCCCTCACCGTGGTCGTCAGCCGCGACAACACGTGGGCGAGCTGCCTCACGGTCCCCGAGCTGAAGAAGATCTGGGAGGCGGGCTCGAAGATCAACAACTGGAATCAGGTGCGGTCGAGCTTCCCGAACGAGCCGCTGAGGCTGTTCGGGCCGGGCACCGACTCCGGCACGTTCGAGTACTTCACCGAGGTGATCAACGGCCGCGCTCGCTCGAGCCGGTCCGACTACTCGGCCTCCGAGGACGACAACGTGCTCGTGCAGGGCGTCGCCGGCACGAAGGGCGGCCTCGGCTACTTCGGCTTCTCGTACTACGAGGAGAACACGAGCCGGCTGAAGGCGCTGCAGGTGCAGAACCCGAAGACCGGCCAGTGCGTCACGCCGTCCGTGGCGACCGCGCAGAGCAACGCGTACAAGCCGCTCTCGCGCCCGCTCTTCATCTACGCCAAGGGCTCGTCGTTCAAGCGGCCCGAGGTGCAGGCGTTCCTGCAGTACATCTTCGCGAACGAGAAGGCGATCGCGCAGCGCGCGCGCTTCGTGCCGCTGACCACCGCGCAGCTGAAGCGGGCGAGGATCAACTTCGACCTCGCGATCAAGGCGGCCAACCGCTAGCGCGGCGAGAAGCTAGCCCTACGACGACGTGCGGAGGGCGGCCCCGGCCGCCTTCCGCACGTTCGGGCGCCGCCAGACGCTGCTAGGCGCCTGCGGGGGCGAGCCGGCGCGTCTCCCAGCGCCGCGCCGCGAACGCGGCCGACGCGACGAGCGCGGCGATGACGAAGACGATCGCGTCGCCCGCCGGTACGCGCGTGACGAGCTGCATCAGGGCGCCGACGAGCCCCGCCATCGGGATCGTCAGCACCCAGGCGACCAGGATGTTCCCCGCCACGCCCCAGCGCACGGCCGAGAAGCCCTTGATCGCGCCGGCGCCGAGCACGCAGCCCGAGATCGTGTGCGTGGTCGAGACCGGGAAGCCGTAGTGCGCCGTTCCCCACAGGATCCCCGCGCACGCCGTCTGCGCGGCGAAGCCCTGCGGCGGGTCGATCTTCGCGATGCGCTGGCCGAGCGTCTGGATGATCCGCCAGCCGCCGACGTACGTCCCGGCGCCCATGGCCAGGGCAGCGGAGACGATCACCCAGACCGGCGGCCGCGTGAAGTCCGGCGAGAGGTCGCCGGACGCGACGAGCGCGAGCGCGATGATGCCCATCGTCTTCTGGGCGTCGTTCGTGCCGTGGGTGAACGCCACGAAGCCGCCCGAGACCAGCTGCGCGCGCCGGAACACCCAGTTCACCCGGGAGGGCGACCGCCGCGCGATCAGCCACACGACGCCGAGCACGAGGGCGAAGGCCACGACGATGCCGAGAAGCGGTGCGAGCAGCGAGGGGACGAGCACCTTCTCCTTGAGGCCCGCCCACTTGACGACGCCCCAGCCGTTCGCGGCCACGGCGGAGCCGAGCACACCGCCGATGAGCGCGTGGCTCGAGCTCGACGGGAGCCCCAGGAACCACGTCACGAGATTCCACGTGACGGCGCCGACGAGGCCGGCGAGGATGATCTCCAGGGTCATCGACCCCTGGTCGACGATCCCCTTGGCGATCGTCGCCGCGACCTCGAAGGAGACGAACGCGCCGGCGACGTTGAGCACCGCGGCCATCGCCACCGCGGCGCGAGGGCTCATCGCGCGCGTGGAGACGGTCGTCGCGATGGAGTTCGCCGTGTCGTGGAAGCCGTTCGTGAAGTCGAAGAAGAGCGCGACGGCCACCACGGCGACGAGGAGAGGCTCCATGCTCAGGCGTTCTTGACGAGGATGTTGCCGACCGTGTTCGCGGCCGTCTCGCAGGCGTCGAGCGCGCGCTCCAGGCTCTCGTAGACGTCTTTCCAGCGGATCACGATGAGCGGGTCGATGCGCTGGTCGCGGAAGAGCGCGGCGAGCGCGTCGCGATGCCGCCGGTCGCCCTCGTCCTCGAGCCGCTTCAGCTCGACGAGCGCCTGCTGGACGCCGCGCATCCCCTTGAGGTTGTCGCACGCCAGGGCGAGCTGCTCGACGGCCCTGGTGATGATCCCGCACTGCTCCACTGCATGACGGGTGGGAAGCTCGATCCCGTAGAGGCCCAGGAGATCGGATGCCTCCTCAAGCTCGTCGACCACGTCGTCGATCTCCGTAGCGAGCATGTAGATGTCGTCGCGGTCGAAGGGCGTGATGTATTGGGTGTTGAGGAGCTGGATGAGGTCGCGCGTCACCCCGTCGCCCGCGGTCTCGGCCGCCTTCACCTGCTCCTGCGAGACCCCGGAGTTCGGGTATTCGCGGAAGCGGCGCTCCACCAGGCGCGCGACCTCGAGGGCGTTCTCGCCGGCCCGGGCGAAGAGCACATAGAACTCCGACGTTCGTGGCGTGAGGCTGATCCGCACCGGCGGTGCACGTTAACCAATCGGAGATACATGTGAACGCGAAGCCGAACTACGCTGAGATCGTGTCCCCCCTGCGCGAGACCGTCGAGCGGGAGCTCAAGCTCACGCCGCCTGAGGGCTTCGTGTTGCCCCTGCTCGGGGGCGAGCCGCTGCCGAGCCGGGTGTTCATCTCGACCTACCACGACACCGCCGACCTCGCCCTCGCGCGCCACGGCGTCACGTTCCGGCACCGCATCGAGGACGGGACGGGTCTGTGGCAGCTGAAGCTCCCGCACGGGGCCGCCCGCCTCGAGCTGGAGGAGCCGGGGCCGCCGGCGCGGCCGCCCGCGTCGATGACGGCGCTCCTCGTCGCGTACCTGCGCGAGGGTGAGCTCGTGCCCGTGGCGCGACTACGCACCCGCCGCGAAGGCGTGCGTGCCGACGGTGCCGAGGTGGTGGAGGACTCCGTCTCCGTGCTCGAAGGGGTGCGGGTGACGCGCCGCTTCCGCGAGGTCGAGGTCGAGCTCCTCGAGGGCGACGAGCAGACGCTGCGCAGGCTGGAGAAGCAGCTCCGCCGGGCGGGCGCGGGCACGGCCGACCCGACGCCGAAGGTGTTCCGCGCGCTCGACTTCGCCGGGCCGGTGGAGCCGTTCGTCGTCCACGACGACGCGCTTCCGCGCGAGGCGCTGGCGATCGTGCTCCGGGAGCAAGCCCGGCGCATGCTCGTCCACGACCCGGGCACGCGTCTCGGCGCGGACGTCGAGGACCTGCACCAGCTGCGCGTCGCCACCCGGCGGGCCCGCGCCTTCCTCCGTGCGGCACGGCCGCTCGTCGAGCAGGCCTGGGCGGAGAGCCTCCGCGCCGAGCTCGCCTGGCTCGGCGGCGCGCTCGGACCGGCGCGAGACCTCGACGTGCTGCTCGAGCACCTGCGGCATGCCGTCGAGGCGCTGGGCGAGGATGCCGAGGCGGCCCGCCCGCTGCTCGACGACCTCGAGCGCGAGCGCCAGGAGGCGCGGGCCGCCGTAGTGGAGGCGCTGTCCAGCGCACGGTACCTCTCGCTGCTCGACCGGCTGGAGGAGATCGACGTCGCGACGGTCCCGCCGGGGCGCGAGGAGCTCACCCTGGGCGCGGTCTGGGCCCGCGAGCTCCGCCGTGCACGGAAGGTGGCGCAGAAGCTCGGGCGGGAGCCACGCGACGAGGAGCTGCACGCGTTCCGCATCCGCGTCAAGCGGGTGCGCTACGCGGCCGAGCTCGCGGCGCACGAGCTCGGCAAGCGCGGCGCCCGCGTGGTCTCTGCGGCGAAGCGCCTGCAGGACGTGCTCGGGGAGCACCAGGACGCCGTCGTGGCCGAGGAGCGATTGCGCGCTGCGGCTGCCGCCCACCCGGACGCGCGTCTCGCGGCGGGACGCCTCGTCGAGCGCGAGCGAGAGCGGCGGGCGGCGAATCGCGCCGCCTGGCGCGCCGAGTGGGAGCGGCTCGACCGGCGCGCCCGCCGGGTCCGCGTGTGACGGTGACCGTGCGGGCGGCCGGGGGCATCCCGGTGCGCGACGGCCCGCGCGGCGCCGAGGTGCTCGTCGTCCACCGCCGGCGCTACGGCGACTGGACGTTTCCGAAGGGCAAGCTCGAGCCGGGCGAGACGGACGAGGAATGTGCGGTGCGTGAGGTCGTCGAGGAGACGGGGCTCGTCTGCGAGCTCGAGGAGGAGCTCGGCTCCACCGGCTACGTCGACTCGCATGGCCGTGACAAGACGGTGCGCTACTGGCGCCTGCGCGTCGAGGGGGGTGCGCTCGCGCCGCGTGCGGGTGAGGTCGACGAGGTCCGCTGGGCGACGGTCCCGGAGGCGGCCGAGCTGCTCACCTACCAGCGCGACCGCGAGCTGCTCGCGAAGCTCTAGCTTCTGCCGCCCGCGAGCCAGGCGAACTTGGTGGCGAGCCAGCCCGCCACGCCGCGGCGCGGCTCCCAGCCGGTCCGGTCGAAGCCCTTCGGGAACTGGCGCCCCTGCACCCGTACGGCCCACAGCCCCACACCCACGACGACGAGGAAGAAGATCGCGGCGGCGACTACCAACCCTGCGCTGACGGTACTCGCGCCGAGGGCCATCACGAAAAATTGTAGAACCGGCAGATGCGTCTCGGGTGACGGAGTGGTGACCGAGCCGGTCGGACCGTCCGGCCCGGCCGGCTTTCCGTCGGCTGGTCCGCCGGACCTGGGCGTTGGTAGCCTCGCCGCGTGGCGGACGTCATCTACACCATGCACCGGGTCGACAAGTTCTACGGCCCGGAGCGCCAGGTGCTCGCGAACATCTCGCTCGCCTTCCTCCACGGCGCCAAGATCGGCGTGCTCGGGCCGAACGGGGCGGGCAAGTCGACGCTGCTCCGCATCATGGCGGGGCTGGAGGAGCCGTCGTCGGGTCTCGCGGAGCTGCAGCCGGGCGCGTCGGTCGGGCTGCTGCCGCAAGAGCCCGAGCTCGACCCGGAGAAGGACGTCCGCGGCAACGTGGAGGACGGCGTCCGCGCGCTGCGCGACCTGCTCGACCGCTTCAACGCGATCTCGGCGGCGTTCGCCGAGCCCGACGCCGACTTCGACGCGCTCCTCGCGGAGCAGGCTGCGGTGCAGGAGCAGATCGACCGTCACGATGCGTGGAGCCTCGACCAGGCGCTCGACCGCGCCATGGACGCGCTGCGGCTTCCCGACGGCGACCGGGACGTGACGACGCTCTCCGGCGGCGAGCGGCGCAGGGTGGCGCTCTGCCGGCTCCTGCTCTCCTCGCCCGACCTGCTGCTGCTCGACGAGCCGACCAACCACCTCGACGCCGAGAGCGTGGCCTGGTTGGAGCGGTTCCTGGAGACGTACAAGGGCACGGTGATCGCCGTCACGCACGACAGGTACTTCCTCGACAACGTCGCCGGTTGGATCCTCGAGCTCGACCGCGGGCGCGGCATCCCCTTCGAGGGCAACTACTCGTCCTGGCTGGAGCAGAAGGAGGCACGTCTCGCCCACGAGGAGAAGCAGGCGCAGGCGCGCCGGCGCACGCTGCGCCGGGAGCTGGAGTGGGTGAGGATGAGCCCCGCCGCGCGCCACGCCAAGTCCAAGGCGCGGCTCGGCGCCTACGAGCGCCTCCTGGCCGAGGAGGAGACCGTCCGCCTCGACACGGTGGAGATCCACATCCCGGCGGGTCCCCGGCTCGGTGACGTCGTCGTCGAGGCCGACCGCGTCTCCAAGGGCTTCGGCGACCGTCTGCTCGTGGAGGATCTCTCCTTCTCGCTGCCCCCCGGCGGCATCGTCGGTGTGATCGGGCCGAACGGGGCCGGCAAGACGACGCTCTTCCGCATGATCGCCGGCGAGGAGGCCCCCGACGCGGGAGAGCTACGGGTAGGCGACACCGTGCAGCTCGCGTACGTCGACCAGTCGCGCGCCGACCTGACCCCGGGGAACAGCGTCTGGAAGGAGATCTCGGGGGGCCACGACACCATCCAGCTGGGACGCCGTGAGGTGAACTCGAGGCAGTACGTGTCGTGGTTCAACTTCCGCGGCGGCGACCAGCAGAAGCCGGTCAAGGACCTCTCCGGCGGGGAGCGGAACCGCGTGCATCTCGCGAAGCTGCTCCGCTCCGGCGGCAACCTGCTCCTGCTCGACGAGCCGACGAACGACCTGGACGTCGACACCCTCCGCGCGCTCGAGGAAGCGCTGCTCGACTTCGCGGGCTGCGCGGTGGTCATCTCGCACGACCGCTGGTTCCTCGATCGCGTGGCCACCCACATCCTCGCGTTCGAGGGCGAGTCGCAGGCGACGTGGTTCGAAGGCTCCTACGCCGAGTACGCCGACTGGGTGCGCGAGACGCGTGGCGCCGAGGCCCTCGAGCCGCATCGCATCCGCTACAAGCCGCTCGTCCGGCCCCGCTGACGCGCTCCACCGCGAGCCGTCGCCCCGCGCGGAGAAATCCGTCCGGACGCGGAAAGCGAAGTGTGTGGCAGGCGTTCCATCCGAGGAGGTCTTCGCGTGAGAAAGCTCGTACCCGCGGCCGGCGTGGGGGTCGTGCTCGTCCTGGCAGGTCTTGCGGTCGCCGCCGTCTCGGCCGACACGTACACGTACCGCTCGACGCTCTCCGCACGGGCGGAGGTGCCGAAGCCCGCGGCGCCCGCGCGGGCCGCCGGTGGCTTCACGGCCACCGTCACGAAGAACGGCTCGGCGCGCGCCATCCGCTGGACGCTGACCTTCCGGAACCTGAGCGGCAAGGCCGTGGGTGCACACATCCATCGCGGCCTGCCGGGCATCGCCGGCCCGGTCATGATCGCCCTCTGCGGGCCGTGCAGGCCGGGGCAGACAGGCCGCACGGCGATCACGCGGAGCGCGGCCGACGCGCTCGAGCGCGGGGCCGCCTACGTCAACGTGCACACGGCGAAGAACGCGGCCGGCGAGATTCGCGGCCAGGTGAAGCTCGTGCGGCGGGGCACGGCGCCCTCGCCGCAGCCCGAGCCCGAGCCCGAGCCCGAGCAGCCGCCTGGGAGCACGACGCCGTATCCCGGGTACTGAGCCGAAGCCAGACGGGGCGCGGGCGATCGCCGGCCGTCAGGCGGCCGCGGCCGGACGCACGGCGAGCGCCAGCGCGGCGCCTTCCCGGACGCCCCCGCCCGCCAGCTCGAGCGGCCGCCCGAGCGCCTGCGACGCGGCGGCGAGCAGGATCGCGCCCGCGGCGAGCGTGCGCGCGCGGTGCAGGTGGTAGCCGAACGTCTTCGCGACCTTCGCCGCCGGCCACTGCGACGCGATGCGCGTCACCTCGGCGAGGTCGTCCTCGCCGAACGTGCGCCCGACGATGCGCGAGACCGCGCGTGCGCTGCCGCCGGCCGCGAGCGCGACGTCGGGCCGTGGGGCGTCGACGTCGGCGAACGCCGCGCTCACGAGCTCCCGTGCCCGTGTCAGCGAGCGCTTCGTGGGAGGATCCCCCTCGAGCGCACGCTGTGCGAGCCGGAGCGAGCCGAGGTCGAGCGAGCGCACCCAGGCGGCGCCGATCAGCGGCGTGCCGACCGCGATCTCGCTCGAGCCCCCGCCGACGTCGACCACGGCCAGGACCTCGGGCAGCGGCGTGCGCGCCCGGTGGAGCGCGCCGTCGAACGCGAGGCGTCCCTCCTCGTCGGCGGAGAGCACGCGAACGTCGCCCCCGGTCGCGTCGGCGAGGGCGGCGAGCAGGGCGCCCGTCCCGGCGCCCTGCCGTCCGGGTGCCGTGACGACGGTCTGCACGAGCGTCGCGCCCTGCTTGCGCGCACGTGCCGCATAGGCGGCGGCGATCGCAGCCGTGCGAGCGATCGACGGTGCGGAGAGCTCGCCGGTGCGCGCGATCTCCTCGCCCAGCCCGAGGTACGCGCGGCGCTTCTCCACGTCCGCGAGCCCGTCCCCGGCCACGTCCGCGACGAGCAGACGTGCCGTGTTGGAGCCGATGTCGACGACTGCGACCCGCACGCCCCGGATCGTCGTCGGCCCGTCGGATGTCATTGCCCGCGGTTGCGACCCTCGCGCCGCCGGCGCACGCGCGTCGTGACGCGGCGCTGCATGCCCGTCTGGTGACCGTAGGGCTTGGCGCCGTCGGCCGGCGCGAGCCGCGTCCAGGTCCCCTCCGCGCCGAGCTCCCACGCGCACGTGTTGTCCGCGAACACGCTGTCGAGCACGGAGTTCAGCTCCACGCGCACACGGGCGCCCTCGATGGGCGCGAGCACCTCGATGCGCCGGTCGAGGTTTCGAGGCATCAAGTCGGCGCTGCCGATGAACATCGACTGTTGGTCACCGGTCTCGAAGGCGTAGATGCGGCTGTGCTCCAGGAAGCGGCCGAAGATGGAGCGGACCTTGATCGTCTCCGAGAGCCCTTCCACGCCGGGGCGCAGCATGCAGATGGCGCGGGCGCAGATCTCGATCGGCACGCCGGCCTGCGACGCCGCATACAGCTCCTCGATCATGGCGGGGTCGACGAGCTGGTTGAGCTTGATGCGAATGCGCGTCCGCTCGCCCGCGGCCGCTGCCGCTGCCACGCGGCGGATCTCCTCGAGGAGGCGCGAGCGCATGGCGATCGGCGCCACCAGCAGCTTGCGGAAGCGCTGCGGCCGGCCGAAGCCGGTGAGGTAGTTGAACAGGTCGGCGACGTCGGCGGCGATCTCCTTGTCGGCCGTGAAGAAGCCGAGGTCCTCGTACATGCGGGCCGTGGCAGCGTTGTAGTTGCCGGTGCCGATGTGGACGTAGCGGCGCAGCCCGTCCTCCTCGCGGCGCACGACGAGGGTCATCTTCGCGTGGATCTTGAGGTCTGCGAACCCGTGCACGACGTGGACGCCCGCCTGCTCCATGGCGCGGGACCATTCGATGTTGCGCCGCTCGTCGCCGCGCGCCTTGAGCTCGACGAGACAGACGGACTGCTTCCCCTGCTCGGCGCACTCGACCAGCGCCGACACGAGCGCGGAGTCGTCGCTCGTGCGGTACACGGTCGTCTTGATCGCGATCACGCTCGGATCGCTCGCGGCCGCCTGAGCGAAGGCCTCGAAGCTCGAGCGGAACGACTCGTAGGGCTGGTGCACGAGCACGTCGGCGCGGCGGATCTCGTCGAACACGGCCCGCGCGTCCTTCCACCGGGCCACGCGGGGCGGCGTGAGGGGCACCCACGGCTCGTCCTTCAGCTCCGGGCGCTCGAGCGAGGCGAGCTGCGAGAGGTCGGCCAGGTCGAGCGGCCCTTCGATCTCGTAGACCTGGTCGTCCTCGATACGGAGCCCTTCGACGAGGCGGTCCAGCATCCCGCGGGAGATCGACGCGGAGACCTCGACGCGCACGACGTCGCCGAAGCGGCGCCGGCGCAGCTCCGACTCCACCGCTTCCAGCAGGTCGTCCGCATCGTCCGACACCTCGAAGTCCGCATCGCGGGTGACGCGGAAGGCGGCGCGCTCGGCGATCTCCATGCCGGGGAAGAGCATCGGCAGGAAGTGGCCGATGACCGCCTCCAGCGGGACGAGGCGGTCTCCCGCGGGAACGAAGCGATCGAGGCCTTCGGGCACCTTGACGCGCGCGAACCGCTCCTCGCCCGTGGCGGGATCCGTGGCGAGCACACCCAGCGAGAGGGAAAGGCCCGAGATGTAGGGAAACGGCTGGCCGAAGCCGACGGCGAGCGGCGTGAGCACCGGGTAGACCTCCCGCTCGAAGAACTGACCCAGCCGCTTGAGCTCCTTCTCGCTGCACTCCTCGATGGAGCTGATCAGGATCCCGTGCGCCGCGAGCTCGGGCCGCAGCTCCTTCTTCCACAGGCGCGCCTGCCGCTGCGTCAGTGCGAGGACGCGCTTGCGGATCGCGGCGAGCGCCTGGTGCGGCGTGAGCCCGTCGGCCGAGCGCACCGCCAGTCCGGAGGCCGCCTGCTCGACGAGGCCGGCGACGCGGATCATGAAGAACTCGTCGAGGACGGAGGAGAAGATGGCGCAGAACTTGACGCGCTCGAGCAGGGGCTGCGACGGGTCTGCGGCCAGGTCCAGGAGATGCTCGTGCGCGTCGAGCTGGGAGAGCTCCCGGTTGATCAGCCGCGCCGGCGCCGGCTCCGTGCGAACCGCCACCGTCTGATCGTGCCAGAGCGGGCGGGCGCGCGACAGCCGCCCCGCGTGAACGTCCGGTGAAGAAGTGGAGGCTGCGGGCTACCCGCGCGGCTCGCCGTCGGCGCCCAGCGCGTCGACGACCATCGCCTGGAAGTGGGCGATGAGGCGCTCCGACTCGGGCAGCAGCCTGCCGTGCGCCAGCGTCCCGGAGCCCAGCCCCGCCTGGACACGCTCCACCAGCACGCGGTCCTCGGCGCCGACCACGGTGTCGAGGGCGAGGTAGTCCTCGACCCATGCCTGGTCGACGTCGGGGGCGAAGAAGTAGTCCAGGTAGCGGTAGGCACGCGTCGGCGCGATCGGGAGCACGGGGCCGATGGACAGGTTGAGGCGGCCGGGCATCACGTTGATCAGCGTGTTGGGGAAGAGCAGGTGGAACTGACCGCGGCTCACCTCGCCGCCGGCGTCGTACACCCCACCGCCGCCGTTGCGGGCGACTGCGAGCTGGCTCGAGAAGGTGGCGTGCGTGCGCAGGTCGTACGCGTCCTGGGTCACGTCGATTGCCTTCGAGAAGGATGGATGGGCGACCGAGCAGTGGTAGCACTCGAGGTAGTTCTCCACGCAGACCTTCCAGTTGCAGGCGTACTCGTCCGCCTCGGCGCGGAGGCGGAACTCGAGCCGGTCGACGTCGACGCCGCCTTCCGCGAGGAGAGCCGGCAGCTCGCCCAGGTGCTCGGCGAGCGGCGTGGCGTCAGGGTCGGGATTGACGAACACGAACGGCCCCCACGTGTCGACCGCCAGCGCCACGAGCCCGAGCGCGTCGCGGTCGAAGCCCGGCTCGCGGTCCGAGCGCGGCGCGGCGCGCAGCGAGCCGTCGAGATCGTACGTCCACGCGTGGTAGGGGCACTGGAGCGACTCGCGCCGGCCCTCGCCCTCGCAGACGAGCGAGCCACGATGCCGGCAGACGTTCACGAACGCGCGCAGGCGCTCGTCGCGCCCGCGGACGACCACCACCGGCACGTGGCCCGCGCGCGCGGCTACGAAGCTGCCCGGGTGGGCCACCTGGTCGGAACGAGCCACGTACTGCCAGGTGCGGCCGAAGATGCTCTCGCGCTCGAGCACGAGCACCGAGGGATCGACGTACCAGTCGTACGGGAGCGTGCGGACGTCGTGCGTGGTCGCCATCGCCCCAGCCTAGCTTCGGGCCTGGGGGCAGGGGTCAGACCCCAAGGGGGTCTGACCCCCCGGTGCTTCGCTCACGCCGCGGCGGCCGTCACCGGCTCGAGGCGCGCGAGGTACGTGGGCCGCTTCGAGCGGAGGTAGGCCACCACCGACTCCTCCTCCTGCCCGCAGGGCAGCAGCGTCTTCCAGCCCGCGACGTGGTCGGCGACGTGGACGTCACCGCACGCGACGGTCGGCAGGCCCGCCTCGGCCACCCAGCCGAAGAGCGTCGTCCGGTTGAAGAGCTCGAAGCGGTGGGCGAGCCCGCGCACCGCCGGATCGCAGGCGAAGCGCTGTGTCAGCCGCGCGTGCGGCGCACCTGGCTCCGCGGGAAACGGGTGCGCCGCGAGGATCGCGGCGCCGGCCAGGGAGGCCGTATCCATCGCTCCACCGATCCCCTCGTCGACGGAGACGAAGGCGTGGAGACCGACCGCGACCGCGTGGGCCGCCCGTGCCGGGTCGAGGTCGTTGTAGGTCAGCTCGGCGCCCGGGATGACGAGCATCCCGTACCGCTCGCGGGCGCGCTCGGCCTCGTGGTCGATCTCGCACAGGTACTCGTCGAAGCTCTGCCGCGTCACGCCCAGCGCGCGACCGTTCCACTCGGCGCGCCACGGGTCGTCGCTCCGCACGATGTGGTCGGTCACGCAGAGCACGTCGAATCCCTGGCGGCCGTGGAGGTCGACCAGCTCGCGCAGCGAGAGCTTGCCGTCGCTCCACGTCGTGTGCGCGTGGAGCTCGGCGAGCAGAGGGCGTGTCCGCATGCGCATCGGTGCCGTCATCGTGGCCCAGGGCGGAGCCACCGTGGGGAGAGAAACGGTGCATTTGCAGGGAAGAAGTGGTGCTCGTGAGAGCAGAAGAAGGCTGCTGGTACCCTCGCCCTGCGTCCGCCACGTCGCGGGCGCGGTGCCGTCCGACCTCTCTCGCCCGTCCCAGTGCCGTCCAGCTCCGAGCCGTCGTTCGTCCGGTGAGAGCGCGAACTCTCGCGCTCCTCGCGGGCCTGGGCGCTCTCGCGCTGGCGGCACGCCGCCGGCGTCGCGCCCAGCCACCGGACCGCACGGCGCCCGTGCCGTCCCCGGCCCGCGACGTCGAAGCCGCCGAGCCCGCGAGCGACCTTCCCGAGGGATGGGCCGTGGTCGAGTTCGACGACCCCGGCGACGGCCGCACCGGCTGAGACCTGCGTCCTCTCTCGAGGCAGCGACCCCTCTTTACGAGCGCCGGTCGATCTGTGTAAGGTCGCCCTTACATGAAGACACAACCATACCTCCGTTTGCTTGTCATGGGTGCCTCCGCCTGCGCCGTCGCGGCGCTGGCCGTCGGCGCCGCGACGGCGGCGCCGAGCGTGTCGCTGCCCGGCGCCGATCTCGCACCGGTGAAGACGTACCTCCTGAAGCACACGGCCCTGATGCGGCGCTTCGCCTCCGACTTCCGCACCGTCGCAGACCGCTACTACGCGCTCGCCAAGGCGTCCGGCTTCCGCTACGGCACGCTCTGGGCGACGGAGCGCGCCGAGGTGGCGCGGCTGCTCGAGCGCGGGAAGGCGACCTGGATTCGCGGCAACCCGTACTACGAGCGCGTCGAAGGCGTCGTCGCAGGCACGCCCTCCCTCGCCGTCTACGACGTCATCCTCGATGCAGGCTCGAGCGCCAGGGAGGATCCTGCCGGGGCCGTGCCGTTCGATCTCCGCCTTCCCGACGGGCGGGTGCTGCGCAAGCCCGGCAACCTCTACAACCTCACGGAGGGGATGCTCTGGGGGACGCGGCCGGAGCTGACGGCGACGAAGGCGGATCTCGACGGCGACGGCGCGATCGAGTTCGGCGAGGTGCTCCCGGACGCGAACGCCCTCGCGGCGGCCGCGGACGCGTTCGTGCTCTACATGGGCCGGCTCGATCGTGCGGCCAAGGCTTGGCGGCCGACGCCGTCCGACGCGTTCACCGCCGTGGTGGTGATGGTGCCGACCATGAACGAGTACTTCGGGCAGTGGAAGGTGTCCCGGTTCGTGCTCGGTGGGCGGGCGCAGGGCGACGCGTTCAACGTCGTCTCCCGCCTCTCCGACATCGGTGACATCCTCGGCGGGCTGCGCGTCATCTACGCGGGCATCGGCCCGGCCATCGGGAAGGTGGACGTCCGGCAGAGCACGCAGACGAAGCGCGAGCTCGACGAGCTCTGGCGCTACGTCGACAGGCTGCGCAGGCAGGAGCGGGCGGGCAGGCGCTTCACCCCGCAACAGGCCGACGCGCTGGGACGCTCCGCGCAGGAGCGCGCGACCGCCATCGCCGGTCAGGTGACCCAGGCGGCCGCGCGCCTCAAGGTGAAGATCGCCCAGTAGTGCGCCCGCTCGTCGTGCTCGGAGCCGGTCTCGCGGCGAGCCTCTGGCTCGCCGCGGCCGCGTCTGCGGCGCCGGAGCCCTGGCGGGCGGCCGGCGACGCCCGCCTGTCGCTCTCCGACGCCGAGGCGGCGCAGGTGCTGGGCGACGCCCAAGCCGTCCGCAGCGAGCTCGCCCAGGCGCGGCGCGCGGTGGCGGCGGTCCTCGCCGCGCGGCCGCGCGATCTTCGTGCCGCGCGGTCGGCGCTGGCGGACGCCGAGGTCGTCGCGACCGCGCGCGGCGAGCGCGAGCTGGCGGTGGCCCGAGCCTCGGTCTGGACGACGATCCTGCGCGCCGCGTTCGACGAGGCTCTGCGCGCGACACGCCGCGGCGACGTCCCGGCGGCTCGGGGCTGGCTGCTCGTGCGCGAGTTCCGGCCGCCGACGAGGTTCTCGCGTCCGGCCGCGGACGCGACGCGTGCGCTCGAGGCGCTCGACACGGGCGCGCTCGCGGCCAGGGCCGCGGCAGCCGCCGTGCGCACGGACCTCCTGGACACGTACGACGCGCGTCTCCAGGCCGCCGTGACCGGGGTGCGGGAGGCCGAGCGCGTGGGTTTCGCAGCGACCCGTGCCGAGATGGGCACGCTGGCCCTCGGCTACTGGCACATCGTCGCGCCGGCCTATCGCACCCAGCGGGGTGGCGCGGCCACCCGGCGTGCCGACGCAGCCCTTGTCCGGCTCGCCCGCGCGGCCGAGGACGGCGCCGCGGTGGCCGGGCCGCTGGCGCGGGTGGAGCGCGCGCTCGACGGCTTTCGCGCAGCGCCGCTCTCGCCCGACGAGCTGGCGCGGCGCGCCGGGCAGCTGGAGCGCTTTCTCAAGCTCGTGCCCATCGAGTACGGCCGCGGGATGCGCGACGGCCGCGTCACGCTCGCGTTCGAGATCCAGGAGGCGATCACCTTCCGCGACGGCGCGGCAGCGGCGTTCCGTGATCTCCAGCCGACGTTGCTCCAGCGCGGCCCGACTGCCACCCGGCGGCTCGGGCGGGCGCTCGATCGCCTCGGCGTCGCGCTCGCCGACGCCGGGCGGGGAGACGCCGTCGCGTCACCCGGCCTGGTGCGCTCGACGAGCGACGCCGCCCTCACAGAGGCGGCGGCGCTCTTTCCCGAGGCGTGGAAGGAGGCGGCGAAGACCGCTGACTTCGACGTCATCGCCGCCACGCTCGACCGGCTCCAAGCGGCGGCGGCGAGCGGGGAGTGGGCGCGGGCGGAGTCGGCCCGCCTGGAGGCGTACGGCATCTTCGAGCTCGGTCCAGAGCAGCGGCTGCGCGGCCTGGCGCCCAGCCTCTTCCGCCGCGTCGAGGGGTACTTCTGGTACGGGGAGGGCGACCTCCCGGGCCTCGTGCAGCTGGTGAAGCGCAAGGCCTCCGCGGCCGAGCTGGCCGCCACGCGTGCGGCGCTCGACGACGCCCTCGCCGAGGCGGAGGTGAGGATCGGCGCGGGTCCGGGCTCGTCGCTCTCGGTCGTGGCGAACAGCGCGGTGATCGTCTTTCGCGAGGGGCTCGAGGCAGTCCTGATCCTCGCCGCGCTCGCCGCGAGCATGGTGGGGCCCGAGCGGCGGTTCCGGCGGCCCCTCCTCGCCGGTGCCGGCGTGGCGCTCGTGGCGAGCGCGGTGACATGGGTCGTCGCGCAGACGGTGCTCGGCTCGCTGGCGGGCTTCGGAGAGCGGCTCGAGGCGATCGTCTCGCTCGTCGCCATCGGGGTCCTGCTCGTGATCCTCAACTGGTTCTACCACCGCGTCTACTGGACGCAGAACCTGCAGGGCCTGCACCGGCGCAAGAAGACGATCCTCGCCGGGGCGGGGCTTACGCTCGCCGCCGCCCAGCTGGCGGGACTCCTCCTGCTCGGCTTCACGAGCGTGTACCGCGAGGGCTTCGAGACCGTGATCTTCCTGCAGGCGCTGACGCTCGAGGCGGGCGCGCTCACGGTGCTCCAGGGGGTGGCGCTCGGCTTCGCGGCGACGCTCGCGGTGGGGGCCGCGGTGTTCGTGCTCGAGCGGCGGCTGCCGCACAAGAAGATGCTCGTCGCCACCGGGATCCTCATCACCTGGGTGCTCGTCGTCCTCGTCGGCCAGACGGTGCAGACGATGCAGAAGGTCGGCTGGGCCCCGGTGAGCCCCATCGAGGGCCTCCAGCTTCCGTACTGGTCCGGGATCTGGCTCGGCCTCTACCCGACGTGGCAGGGTCTCGGCGCGCAGGCCGCCGCGCTCGCGCTCGTCGTGGGCAGCTACGTCGGTGCGGAGGCGCTGCGCGGGCGGCGCCGCGCGCGGATCCTCGCCGCGCCGCCCGGTGCGCGCGACACCGGGACCGCGCGTCCGTAGCTCGGCGCGTCTCTAGACTGGCGCCGATGGTCGCGTCCGCCGTCAGCGACGTCGAGGCCGTGCTCCGCCCTCTCGCCACCGCGGCCAACATGGCGTGGTGGGAGGCGAACGTCGAGTCCTCCGGGGAGACCGAGAGGCGTCGTGTGCAGGCGGAGCTCGAGCTGTCGGACTTCCTCGCCGACCCCGAGGCGTTCGCGGCGATCGAGGCTGCGCGTGCCGCCGCGCCCGGCGGGCACGCCGGCCGCGAGTTGCAGGCCCTCCACGACTGGTTCCTGCCCCGGCAGGTCCCGCAAGCCCTGCGCCGCCGCATCGTCGAGCTCGAGGCGTCGGTGGAGGCGCGGTTCGCACGGCACCGCGGCGTCGTCCGCGGCGCGGAGGTCACGGACAACGACATCGTGCGCATCCTCCGCACGAGCGACGACGTCGCCGAGCGGCGCGAGGCATGGGAGGCCTCGAAGACGGTCGGTGCGGCGGTGGGCGACGACGTCCGCGAGCTCGCGCGACTCAGGAACGAGGCAGCCCGCTCGCTCGGCTTCCGCGACTGGTTCGCGCTCGCGCTGGCGACGACGGAGATGGACGAAGGCCGGCTCTGGGCGACGCTCGAGGAGGCCGATCGCGCCACCGCCGAGCAGTTCGCGCGCTGGAAGGGCCGCCTGGACGAGCGCCTCGCGGCGCGTTTCGGCTGTGCCGTGGCCGACCTGCGCCCCTGGCACTACGACGACCCGTTCTTCCAGGCGCTTCCGGTCAGCGGAGGCGTGGACCTCGACGGCGTCGTCCGCGACCGGGATCTCGTCGCGCTCGCGTCGCGCACCTTCGACGAGCTGGGCCTGGCGACGGAGGGCATCCTCTCGCGCAGCGACCTCTATCCCCGCGGCGGCAAGTGCCAGCATGCGTTCTGCATCGACGTCGACCGTGCCGGTGACGTCCGGGTGCTCACGAACCTCGAGCCGACCGCGTACTGGATGGACACGCTCCTGCACGAGCTGGGCCACGGCGTCTACTCCGAGGGGTTCGACGGCGAGCTGCCGTGGCTGCTGCGCGACTGCCACGTCACCGTGACCGAGGGCATCGCGATCCTCTGCGGGCGCCTCGGCGGCGACGCGGAGTGGCTCACGCGCGTGGCCGGCCTGTCGGCCGGCGAGGCGGAGCAGCTGGCCGCGCCCCTGCGGGCCGACCGGGCCGCCGAGCTGCTCCTCTTCGCGCGCTGGGTGCTCGTGATGACGAACTTCGAGCGCAGCCTCTACGCCGACCCCGACGGCGACCTGGACGGGCGCTGGTGGGAGCTCGTGCGGCGCCACCAGCTCGTCACGCCTCCGGACGGGCGCCGCGCTCCCGACTGGGCCGCGAAGATCCACGTCGCCTGCGCGCCGGTGTACTACCACACGTACCTCTACGGCCAGCTCGTCGCCTCGCAGCTCGCGGGTGCCCTCCGGCGCGAGGAGGGCGGACTGGTCGGTCGCGAGACAGCCGGCCGCTACCTCGGCGAGCGCGTGTTCCGCCCCGGCGGCTCGGTGCGCTGGGACCACCTCGTCGAGCAGGCGACGGGCGAGCCGCTCGCGGCGCGCCACTTCGCGGACGACATCGCGGCGGGGGCGATACAGTGACCGGCGTGGTCGGGCTCAACCACGTGAGCGTCGTCGCGAAGGACCTCGAGGAGAGCGTCCGCTTCTACGTGGACGTGCTCGGGCTGGAGCCGATCCCCTCCCCGAACTTCGCCTTCCCCGTCGCGTGGCTCCGGGCCGGCGACCTGCAGGTGCACCTCTTCGAGCGCCCGGGGGAGCCTCCGCCGGACGCGCACTTCGGGCTCGAGATCGACGACTTCATGGGCGTCTACCGGCGCGTGAAGGAGCTGGGCCTGCTCGACGACAGATTCGGCAACGTGATGTTCGAGCTGCCGGACGGCGCGATCCAGATGTACGTGCGCGACCCGGCCGGGAACCTCGTCGAGCTCGACTACCCGGACGCGTCGTCCGTGCCCGTGGACGAGGTGCCCGAGTACCGTCGCCTGGCGGACGACCGCCCGCAGGACGGCGAGGCTGCGGAGGCGCTGCTCTTCCTCTCGCGGGTGCGCGGCGCCGCCTGAGGCGCGCTAGGACGCCTCGTCGAGCGCGGCGGCGAGCACCTCGCGCGCGCCGGTCGTGACCGGCTCGCCGTGCAGCGGGACGACGAGCTCCACGGGGAGCTCGCGGAGCGGCATGAGCGCCCGCGCCACGTCCGACCGTGCCACGCCGCGCGGCAGCCAGCTCTTGGGACAGACGCGGAGCGGCTTGCGGACGCCGCCGAGGAGCACGTCGCCGCTCACGACGGCGCGCTGCGCCGGCAGCCACAGGACGACCTCGTCGGCGCGCCCGGTGGCGAGCGCCCTCATGCCCGCCGGGAGCGCGTCACCCGGCTCGAAGGCACGGTCGGGCGGGCGCCCGAGGCGGCGCACGCTCCCTGCCGGCGCCCACAGGACGGCGCCCGGCCCGTCCCGATAGCGCTCGACGACCTGCGCCGAGCTCCGCTCGTGGTAGTGGAGCGTGAGCACGACGTCGACGGGGCCGGTGCTCGCCCGGGCGAGCTCGTCGAGCGCGCCCCAGAACGCGCGTCTTCGGCCCGTGGGCTGCGGAGCCAGCGGATCGATCAGCACGAGCCGCTTGCGGGAGCGCAGGGCGAGGCAGGCGACGTCCTGCTTCCACTCGGGGTGGAACGCGACCCAGCGCACCAGGCCGGGCGCGAGCTCGCGCGCTTCGGGGAGATCGGACGCCATGGCACCTCCTTCCGTCTCAGGACATCGTGTCGAGGACGGCCGTGATGTCCGCCTCGCTCGTGCGCGGGTTGACGACGGCGAGACGCGTCACCGTCTCCCCGTCGTGGCTCGTCGGCACGACGAACGCGTCGCCCGACTGCAGCAGCCCTCGCGACCAGTCGCCGTACTCGGCCGATCCCCAGCCGAGGCGGCGGAAGACGACGACCGAGAGGTCGGGCTCGTGGAGCAGCTCGAGGTCCTCGGAGCGCCGCCGGATCTCGTCCGCCGCGAACCGGGCCACGGCGAGCGTCCGCTCCACGGCGTCCTCGTACGCGCGGGTGCCGTGGACTGCGAGCGAGAACCAGAACGGCAGCCCCCGCGCCCGGCGCGTGAGGTGGACGGCGTAGTCGCAGGGGTTCCAGTCGCCGGTGTGGACCGGGTCCAGGTAGCCGGCGATCTGCGAGTGCGCCGCCCGTGCGAGCGCCGGCTCCCGGTAGAGGAGCGCGCAGCAGTCGAACGGCGCGAACAGCCACTTGTGCGGATCGACGACGAACGAGTCCGCCCGCTCGATGCCGTCGAAGAGGTGGCGCACCGAGGGGGCCGCGAGCGCGGCGCCGCCGTAGGCTCCGTCGACGTGCAGCCAGAGCCCGCGCTCCGCGCAGGCGTCGGCCACCTCGTCGATGCGGTCGACGATGCCGAGGTTCGTCGTGCCGGCCGTGGCGACGACCGCGAACGCGTCGTCGCCGACCTCGTCCAGCGTGGCGCGGAGTGCGTGTCCGCGGAGGCGGCGCTCGGAGTCCGTCGGCACGAGCACGACGTCGACGTCCATCACGCGCGCGGCCGCGACGATGGAGGTATGCACCTGGTCGCTCGCGACCACGACCCCGCGTCTCGGCGCCCCGTCCCGTCTCGCGCGGGCCGCATGGCGGGCGGTGACGAGCGCGGACAGGTTCCCGATCGTGCCGCCCTGGACGAACACGCCGCCGGCGGCTGCCGGCAGGCCGGCCAGGTCGGCGACCCAGCGCAGCGCCTCGTTCTCGGCGTGGATCGCCCCGGCTGCCTCGATCCAGGTGCCGCCGAAGATGGACGAGACGCCCACGACGAGATCGAAGAGCATCGCCGCCTCGGTGGGGGCGGAGGGGATGAAGGAGAGGAAGCGCGGATGGTCGATCGACACGCACGCGGGCGCGAGCACCTCGGCGAACACCCGCAGCGCCTCGTCGCCGCCCAGGCCCTGCTGCGTGACCGTCGGCCCTGCGAGCGCCGCGAGCTCCGCGGGGGGTCGCGGCGCATCGAGCGGCACGGGATCGAGCCGAAGGCGCCCGGCCGCGTAGGCGAAGATCGCCGCCGACAGCCGCTCGGTCTCGTCGCTGTGCCCGTGCACGCCGCAAGGAGATTAGATAGACGCTCCGAGCGCCGAGCGAGAGGAGCCCACCGATGCCACTGATCCGCGTCGAGCTGTTCGACTACCGCCTCAACGACGAGACGAGCGCCGCGCTCATCTCCGGTCTCACCGACGCCCTGTGCGCCGCGACCCACGAGGGGCTGCGCGACCACACGTGGGTGATCGTCGAGGGACACAACCCGAAGAACTGGGGGCTCGGCGGCAAGCCGTGGCCCGTGGACCAGATGCCGCCGGCGTGAGGGATCGAGCGTCGGGGTCGGCCCCCGGGGGGCCCGACCCGGCCTCTACGCGGTCAGGTCCGCGGCCATCTCCTCGAAGGCTGCCACGAACGCGTCGCAGTCCTCGAGCGAGTGCGTGACGGAGAGCGTCCACTCCTCCTCGCGCCCGGGTGTCATGAAGATGCCGCGGTTCATGTTGTAGAGCCAGGCGAGCTCGCAGAGCTCGACGTCCTGGTGCGCCTTGAACGTCTCGTAGTCGACGATCCGCTCGGTGGCGAAGGTGACGCATCCCTTGGCGCCTGCACCGATCGCGTAACCGGGGAGGCCGTGCCGCTCGATCACGCCCTGGCAGCCGGCGACGATGTGGTCGTTGAGCGCGTCGAGGTGGGCATACGCGTCGGGGGTCAGCACCTCGAGCAGGTTGGCGCGCGCCGCGGCCATGCCGAGCGGGTTGCCGTTGAACGTCCCCACCTGCACGACCTCGTCGCGCTCCACGACGGCGAAGACCTCCTCCGTGCCGCCGATCGCGCCGGTGGGAAGGCCCCCGCCGAGTGCCTTGGCGAGGCAGACCATGTCGGGCTCCACGCCGAAGCGCTCGGTCGCGCCTCCCGCGGCGATGCACAGGCCGGTCTTCACCTCGTCGAAGACGAGCAGGATGCCTCGCTCGCGGGTGATCTCGCGCACCGCCTCCAGGTAGCCCGGCTCGGGAAGCACCACCCCGAGGTTCATCATGGCCGGCTCCATGATCACGCACGCGGGGGCTCGCCCTTCCGCGACCAGGCGGTCGAGCCTGCGCTCCATCGCGTCCGCGTCGTTGAACGGCACCGCCACGGTGAGGTCGACCACCGCCTGGGGGATGCCGGCGCCGTAGGGGAGCGAGCGCAGGTCGAGGCGGTCGCCGATCTTGTCGTACTCGACGCCGATCGAGACCATCACGTAGTCGTGATGTCCGTGGTAGGAGCCGAAGATCTTGACGATCGTGTCCCGGCCCGTGGTGCCCCGGGCGATGCGGATCGCGTCCATAGTCGCCTCGGAGCCGGAGTTGACGTAGCGCCAGCGCGGCAGGCCGAACCGGCGCAAGAGCTCCTCCGCCACGACGATCGCGTCCTCGGTGGGCGCCGCGAAATGCGTGCCGAGCTCGATGCGCTCGGTCACCGCTCGGGTGATGGCCGGATGCGCGTGGCCCTGCACCATGGCGCCGAAGCCGTTGTGGAAGTCGAGCAGCTCGTTGCCGTCGACGTCCCAGACGCGGGGCCCCCGGCCGTGGGACAGGTAGATCGGCCACGGGTCGCGCAGCTGGTACGAGGAGGCGACGCCTCCCGTGAGGCTGCCGCGGGCGCGCTCGTACATCGCCTTCGAGCCGGGCGTACGCTCGTTGAGACGAGCCGACTCGCGCTCGGTGAGCTCGGCGATGCGCGTGCGGTCGAGCCTGGCCGTGGTGCTGTCGCTCACGACGTCTACTCCCACCCGAGGTACGGCGCTGCCCCGCGCTTGAAGAGCCCGCGCGAGATCACGAGGCGCTGGATCTCGCTCGTCCCTTCCCAGATCCGGTCGACGCGCAGCTCGCGGTAGAAGCGCGCCGCCGGGCTCTCCACCATGTAGCCGCGTCCGCCCAGGATCTGCACGGCCCGGTCGGCCACGCGCCCCGCCATCTCCGACGCGTAGAGCTTGGCCATCGCCACCTTGCCGTGGACAACCTTGCGGTCGGCGAGCGTGTCGAACGCATGCGCCGCGTGGTAGGTCAGCAGCCGCGCGGCGAGCAGCTCGGTGAGCGAGTCGGCGAGCTGGAACGACACTCCCTGGTGCTCCGCGATCGGGGCGCCGAACGCGACGCGCTCCTGCGCGTACCCGGAGGCGAGGTCGAGCAGCCGCTCGGCGGCGCCGCAGCACCGGGCGGCGATGAACAGGCGCTCGACGAGTATCCACTCCTTCGCGCCGGCGTCGCCGCTCGCCTGGACGCGGTTCGCCTCCGGCACGCGGCAGTCGCGGAAGACGATCTCCGGATGGTGGTCGAGGTAGGGATCGTGGAGGAAGCCGGGCGTGCGCACGATCTCGAGCCCGGGCGCGCCGGGATCGACGAGGAAGAGCGCCTGCTCGCCCTCGGCGACGGCGAGCACCACGTAGACACCCGGGTCGCCCTCGCTGGTGACGAACCACTTCTCGCCGTTCAGCAGCCAGTCGTCGCCCTCGCGCACCGCGGTCGTCTCGATGCCGGCGAGGTCGGAGCCGGCGCCCGGCTCGGTGAGCGCCCACGCCTCGCGGTACTCGCCGCGGACGATGGGGAGCACGTAACGCTCCGCCTGGTCGGGCGTGACGATGTCGAGGAGCTCGCGCGGGCCGCGATCGACGACGGCGAAGCCGAGACCGTTCGTCGCCTTCCCCGACTCCTCCTCGACCGCCACCTGGCCGACCATCGAGAGCGACCGGCCGCCGTGCTCGGGCGGCATGTTGAGCATGGCCAGGCCCGCCTCGCGCGCCTTCCGGCGCAGGTCGTCGATCTCGGCCGCGTCGATCGACCCGCGCAGCGCGATCGCCTCCTCGAGCGGAAAGACCTCCGACTCGACGAAGCGGGCGACGCGCTCCTTGAGCACGGCGACCTCGGTGGGCAGCTCCGGGACGATCATCGTGGTCTGACGCGGGACTGACCGGTCGGTCAGGATTCTCCGGTCGGGAGCCTACGCGAAATGGCGTGGACGCCGCGCCGACCTTGTGTTCACTGAACACACAAGCGTTGCACGCGGCTATTCGAGGTCGCGCTCGAGCGCCTCGCGCTCGGCCTCGGTGAGCGGTCGCGACTGTCCCGTCGTGCGGTCGCGTGCGACGAGCACCGCCTCGGCCTCGGCGGACAGCTCGCCGTCGAGCGTGCGGATCTGCTCGGCGAGCGTGAGGCTCGAGTTCCCGATCCGCGTCAGCCTGCACGTGACGACGACGGCGTCGTCGTCCTGCGTCAGCTCCCGCCGGAAGTCGATCGCGACGCGCGCGAGCACGAAGTCCCACACGTCGCTCACGCCCTGGAGCGTCCGGTCGGCCCACTCGTCGCGGCATTCCTCGAGGTAGGTGGCGTAGACCGCGTTGTTGACGTGGCGGTAGGCGTCCATGTCGCCCCAGCGGATCTCGATGCGCTTCTCGTGGGCCATGCCGAGGCCCGATCCTACGCACGCCCGGGGCCGGACCCCGGGTCTTCCCTCCCGCCGGCTCTGGTGCCGGCTGCGACGCTGACCGCCGGGTCAGGCGAGAATGCGCCGGTGCCCGACGTCCGCCCGCTGCTGCTGCCCCGCTCGCTCGCCGTCGTCGGCGCGTCGCCGCGGAACGCCGAGGCCGTGCGCACGGCGCTCGCGAGCGGCGTCCCCGTGTGGGGTGTCAACCCGAACCGCGACGACGTCCTCGGCCTGCCGTGCTTCCCCACCGTCGCCGACCTGCCGGAGCTCCCGGAGACCGCGCTCCTGCTCGTCAACCACGAGCGCATCGAGGCGGCGCTCGAGGAGGCGGCCGCCGCCGGGGTGCGCGCCTTCGTCATCCCCGGGGTCGGCGCCGAGGCCGGCACGGCCGGCGCCGAGGTGACGAAGCGCATCGCGGCGCGAGCGCGGGAGCTCGACCTCGCGGTGCTCGGCCCCAACTGCATGGGGGCGGTCGTGCCGGGTGGCCCCGCCGCCTGGATCGGGAGCCCGCCCGAGACGACGGCGCCGGGCCACGTCGCCGTGGTGTGCCAGTCGGGCTCGATCGCCGACGCGTTCCTCTCCCTGGGCGGCCGCATCGGCCTCCGCTGCGTGGTCTCGACGGGCGCCGAGGCGGTCGTCGACGCCGCCGACTACGTCGACTTCCTCGCCGGCGACGGGCCCACCCGTGCCCTTGGTCTCTTCCTCGAGACGGTGCGCCGGCCGGCGGCCTTCGTCGCGGCGCTCGCCCGGTGTGCCGACGCAGGGAAGCCGGTTGCCTGCCTGAAGGTGGGACGCTCCGAAGCCGCCGCGCGGGCGGCGCTCACGCACACAGGTGCGCTCGTCGGCTCCGAGCAGGCGTTCTCCGCAGTCCTGCGGCGGTACGGCGCGATCGAGGTGGAGGACTTCCACGAGCTCGTCGAGACGCTCGAGCTGCTCGGGCGCGGCCGGCTGCCGCGCGGGCACCGCGTCGCCGCCGTCTCCGAGTCCGGCGGCGAGTGTGCGCTCCTCGCCGACCACGCGGAGGCGGCCGGGCTCCCCTTCGAGCCTCTCCCGGACGCCCTCGCCGCCCGGCTGCAGGAGGAGTTCCCGAACTTCGTCTCGCCCGGGAACCCCCTCGACGCCTGGGCGATCGCCGACGAGGAGATCCTCTACCCCCGCTCGATCGCGCTGCTGGCGGCATCGGGGGCGTTCGACATCGTGCTCGCCCAGGCCGACCTGTCGCAGTTCCGCGACCCCGGCAACGAGGGCTGGTGCGAGCTGACGCTCCGCGCCCTCGGCAGAGCGGCCGCCGACCACGGCGTCTGCACGGCGATGACGACCGTGCACAGCGCGGATCCACCGCGACGGTTCCAGCAGCTCGCCCGCGAGCTCGACGTCCCGCTGCTGCGCGGCCTGCGCGAGTCGATGCGGGCGCTTGCACACGTCGCCGCCTGGCGCCCGGCGCTCCCCGCCGCGCCGCCGCCCGAGCCACGCGCCGTGTCGCTCGGCGAGCTCGCGGCGCTCCTGACCGAGCCCGGGCCGCTGCCCGAGCACGAGTCGGCGCTCCTGCTCGAGCAGGTCGGCGTTCCCTTCGCGCCCCGGCGGCGCGCCGCGACGCCGGAGGAGGCGGCCGCCGCTGCGGGCGAGCTCGGCTTCCCCGTCGTCGTCAAGGTCGACGGGGAGGCGCACAAGGCGCGTGCCGGCGGAGTCGTGCTCGGCGTCGAGACGCCGGAGGACGCGGCGGCCGCCGCGTCCAGGCTCGGCGGGCCTGTGCTCCTGGCCCGGCAGGTGGAGGCGGGCGCCGAGGCGCTCTGCGGCATGACGCGCGACGCGGACTACGGCCCGGTGCTCGTCGTCGGCGCAGGCGGCGTGGACGTGGAGGAGCTCGGCCGCGTCGCCGCCGCCGTGGCGCCCCTGGACGTCGAGACCGCGGCCGGGCTCGTGGCCGACGCCGGCGTCGACGACCCGTCGGGCGTCGTCGCGGCCACGCTCGCCGCCCTGAGCAGCCTGGCGCTCGCCCACCCGGAGATCGCCTCCGTCGACGTCAACCCGCTGATCGTCGGCCCCGCCGGAACGGTCGCAGTCGATGCGCTGGTCGTCGTCGGCGGCGAGCGGCCGGCGGTAACAGCCCCCTGACCGGACGGTCAGCCGGGCTTGACTTGACGGTCAGGACCGGGATTCAATTGGCCTTCGCTGCGCATGGCGCATCCCAAGGACCGATCCGGACTTTCCCGCAAGGAGTTCCTCACCGGCGCAGCCGCAGGGGCGGTCGGAGTCGGCGCTCTGGGCGCCGTTGCGGCCTGCCAGAACACCACCACGCCCATCGGCGCCGGCGAGGGCGGGGCGAGCTCGCCGCTCGTCGAGCCGAAGCCGGTCGGGCCCGGCGGGCTCCCGCTGCCCCGGCCGGACAACTCCGTCACCTGGGCGATCACGGACGACAACCAGCCGGTCGCCGAGGGAGCGCCCGTCGAGGCCGGGCCCCTGCAGATCTACAACTACCCCGACTACATCTACCCGGCGCTCGTCAAGAAGTTCGAGCAGCAGTACGGCACGAAGGTCCGGATCGCGACGTACAACTCGGCCGACGAGGCGATCGCGAAGCTCGCGTCCGGACAGGTGACGTTCGACGTGGTGATGGGCCTCTCCGGCTCGCACATCGTCAACCTCATCGCGCAGCAGCTGCTGCAGCCGCTGAACCACGCACTGCTGCCGAACCTCGCGAGGAACGTCTGGCCGGAGCTCCAGGACCCGGTGTACGACCGGGAGAGCCGGTACACGGTGCCCTACGTCGTCTGGTCGGACGGCATCGGCTGGCGCAACGACAAGGTGCGCGAGGACATCGCGGGCATGGACGTGCCTTGGGACATCTTCTGGAAGTCGCAGGCGTACCGCGGCAAGGTGGGGCTCCTCGACGACAAGCGCGACGGCCTCTCCATGCCCATGCAGCGCGACGCCATGCGGGCGGGCGAGCGGGCCGACCTCAACACCGAGGACAGCGCGATCGTGGCCAAGGCGGGGCGCGACCTCGAGCAGCTGACGGGCATCTGCAACATCAAGGTGACGATCACCGACTACCAGACCCTGCCCGAGGGCAAGACCGTGCTCCATCACTCCTGGTCGGGGGACCTGATCGGCGCCGCGATCTACTACCTGCCGCCGAAGGTCTCACCGGAGGTGCTCTCGTTCTGGTCGCCGGACCGCGACGGGGTGGTGCAGAACGACTTCTTCTGCATCGGACGCACGTCGGCGAACCCCGCGCTCGCCCACCGCTTCATCGACTTCATGCTCGACGAGCAGAACGCGTACTCGAACTTCGTCAACCAGAACGGCTACATCCCTCCCCAGCAGGCGATCGACGCGGACGCGCTCATCCGGCGCGGCCTGATCCCGAGGACGCTCGCGGGAGCGGTGACGCGGCCCGAGCAGTTCGCGTTCAACCAGGCCCTGCTGCAGCTCAGCGTCGAGGGCGAGCGCGCCTGGGACGCCGCCTGGTCGAAGTTCAAGGCCGGCTAGCGGGGCTGCGTGGAATCGCGCTGGACCTGGCGGCTGCTCTCCCTCCCGGGCGTCGCGTGGCTGACGCTCTTCTTCCTCGTCGCCTTCTACGCGGTGCTCGCCGTCGCCTTCGGCAACCAGAACACGCTCTCCGAGCCGGTGCCGTTCTGGAACCCGTGGGAGTGGAACGTCGGCTACGTGCTGAAGGTG
>DATBIN010000030.1:0-21781 GCA_036556925.1 Gaiella sp. | reverse complement strand
CGGCGGCGTAGCCGCCGGCGGGCCCGACGCCGAGCATGAACGGCTCCCACCAGTCGTCGAAGGTCGGGTGCTCGACGTGCACGTCGAGAGACGTCTGCTCGATCTCGCGGAGGCCCGCCGCCGCGAAGAGCTCCGCCAGATGTCCCTCCCGCGCTCCCGCAAGCTCGGATTCGTCCTCCACCTCGGGGTCGAGCTCGTGCGCCGCCTCCCAGAACACGCCGAGCGGTCCCTGGCCCCCGGCGTGGTCCCAGACGCAGGCGGCGACGACGCCTTCCTCACGTGTCACGCGCGCCATCTCCCGCAGCCCGGCGACGGGGTCTGCCATGAAGTGGACGACGAGCTGGGCCACCGCGGCGTCGAACGACCCATCCGGGAACGGCAGGTGCTCGGCCGACGCGCGCTCCACGACCACCCCGGGAAGACGCTCCCGCGCCGCCGCGACGAACGGCTCGGACGGATCGACGGCGGTCACCGCCGCCTCTCCGACTCTGCCGGCCAGCTCGGTCGTCAGGGCGCCCGGCCCGCACCCGACGTCGATCACCCGCTGCCCCGAGGCGACCCCGGCGAGCGTCGCCAGCTGGGGCGCGAGGAGGACGGAGTAGCGACCCATGAACCGGTCGTAGGAGTCGGCGGCGACCGCGAAGCTCACGCGGACAATCTACGTCCGGGGCGCAGTCCGACGCGACCCTACATCGATGCGCGGTGGCCTCCCCGCATGACGTTCCCCCGGCGTGCGCAGCTCGGAGGAATCCTGCGGGACGTCGCTGCGCGAGGCCGCTACGTGGCCGGCCGGCGCAGCCGGTGCTTCAGCCGCCGCGCAGCGGTGAGAACCCTGAACTTCCAGAAATGGAGCAGCAGACCCGTCGGCCGGCGGTGGAAGACGAAGTAGCTCGCCAGCGCGCGCTCGGCGGTGCACCAGCGCGACTTGAGATCGTCCGACTCCCCCATGAAGTCGAAGACCCTGAGCCCCCGGGAGTACAGGTCCAGCGTGACGTCCTCGAGGAGCAGCTGACCGGGAGAGAACCGCGCGAACCGCTCGTCGTAGGCCGCCTTGAGCCCGAAGAACGTCCCTCCCTGGGTGAGGCCGTACTGCATCGCCACCGGCTCGCCCCCGCATGTGAGCGTGTAGATCGTGACGGCGTCGCGCAGCCCCTCGGTGCGTGCCAGCACGTCGTAGAAGCGGCGGCGCTCGGGAGCGCAGGCGATGGCGGAGCCCTGCTCGCCCTTCCAGCCCGCGCCCTCGAGCTCGTAGAAGCGATCGAGCGTGGCGCGATCGGGACCCGGCGCACGCGTGAACGTCAGCGGGCCGAGGTCCTCGAGCTTGCGGCGGTTACCGCGCAGCATCCTCCTGTGCCGGGAGCTCAGGTGTGCGAGGGCACGCTCCGGCCCGCCGTCGGCTGCCGGCAGCGCCAGGTACGGCATGGGCGAGCGCCTCCAGGCGCCGACGAGGTGCTCGTCACGGCGCGCGGCCTCGAGCAGGAGGCTCGTGGCGCCGTCCGACGGCGCGTCGCGCAGCTCGATCACATCCCAGCCCGGCACGTCGCGGAGCGCGCGCCAGATGAGGTCCGCCACCTCCGCAGCGTCCCTGACACCGTGCACGAGATCGAACTGGCACGAGTGCGAGTTGGCGGCGCTCCGCAGCTTGCGCGCCGGAACGCCGTTGATCGTCCCGCGCTCCCTCACGAGCGCGAGGACACCGCGAAGACGGCCGTCCGCGCGCGCGATGACGACGACGAGCTTCGCGTCGGGCTCGAAGGCGCGGAGGTAGGCCGCCACCCATTCGGGACGGTAGAACGGCTCCGCGCACGGCCCTTCCGAGCACAGCACGCGCCATTCGTGCGCGAGACGGTCGATGACCTCGACGCCGCCGGCAAGCACCTCGACGGTCAGCTCCGGCGCGGCGCGCTCGAGCCGACCGGCTCGTGGCCACACCCGCTCGTCCCTACGGACGGCCCCCAGATCGTTCGCGCGTCTCACGATTACCCCTCAACCCAGTGTAGGAAGGGGATGCCGTCTCGGCTAGAGGGTACGCGGAGCCGGCCGCTCGTCTGGGGAGGAGCGGCCGGCGTCGGTTCGTGAGGCTACGGCGGACAGATGAACGCGGGATGAACCCGCACGCGAGATGCCGCCGCTGTGGCGCGGAGCCCGTCAGGCGTCGTCGGTGGACTCGCCGGCGCGAACCCCGTAAGAGCGGAGGCGCTCGAGGAGCGCATCCCCGAGCTCCGGCTCCTCGGGCGAGCCGAGGTGCCTCGTCGTCGCCGGCTCGATCGACGGCGGTGCGGGGCCGCGTGAACGCTCCCGTGCCCACGCTCGACGCTCTTCCTCGGCACGGCGGTGCTCCTGCTCGGCGAGCCGACTGGCCTCCTCGAGGCGCTTGCGCTCTGCGTCGCGGCGCGCGTTCTCCTCCGCCCGGAGCGTCTCGCTCTCGCCCTGGCGCGTGCGCCTTTCGTCCTCGCGCGCGGCCTGCCCCCGGCGGCTCTCGTCCTCCTCGCGCGGGCGGCGTTCCTCGGCCTCGGCGCGCATGCGCGCCTGCTCGACCTGCCCCGCGAACTCGGCCTGCTCCGCGGCCGCGCGCTTCGACTCCTCGGCGGTCCGTTCCCGCGCGAGCTCGAGCATGCGCTGGAACTCGTCCTCGGTGCGGCGGCGGCGACGCTCGGCCCGGCTTCCGTCCTTCTCAGGTGACCGGCGCGGCTGCTCGTCGCGAGCTTGCGCCTGCGCCGCACGGCGAGCGTCCTCCTCTGCGCGACGCTGCACCTCCGCGAGCCGCTGACGCTCCCTCTCCTCGGCGACACGGCGAGCGTCGCTCGCATGCCGGGCCTCTTGCTCCGCACGGCGCCGCTCCGCCTCGCGACGTTCCTGTTCCTTCGCCTCTGCGCGCAGACGAGCCTCCTCCACCTTCCGAGCCTCCTCCTCGGCGAGCCGCTGCTGCTCCTCGAGCCGCTGGCGCTCTTTCGCCTCGGCGCGGCGTGTCTCCTCCTCAGCGCGACGCTGCTCCTCCTCGGCGCGCTTGCGCTCCTTCGCCTCGGCCTGCAGACGAGCCTCCTCGGCCTTGCGGGCCTCCTCCTCCGCGCGACGCTGCTCCTCTGCCTCGCGACGCTTGCGCTGCTCCGCTTCGGCGGTCAGACGAGCCTCCTCGGCCCTACGGGCCTCCTCCCGTGCCCGCAGCTCCTCCGCCTCGCGACGCTCGCGCTCCTTTGCCTCCGCGCGCAAGCGAGCCTCCTCGACCTTGCGGGCCTCCTCGGCGGCCTTCCGCGCCTCCGCTTCCACGCGTCGCTGCTCCTCCTCGGCCCGCTTGCGCTCCTTCGCCTCGGCGCGCAGTCGAGCCTCCTCGGCCTTGCGCGCTTCCTTCTCCGCCTTGCGCGACCGCTTTGCCTCCGCGCGGGCGCGCTTCTCGGCGTCGCGTGCCTCCTGTCTCGCCCGACGCTCCTCGGCCTCGATCCGGAGCCGCTCCTGCTCGAGCCGCTTGGCCTCCGCCTCCGCCGCGCGGAGCTCCTCCTCCGCGGCGAGGCCTTCCTCGCGAGGTGCGGCCACCACGGCCAGCCCCGCTTCCGGCTCTGCTGCCGTCCTCTGCCCGGCGGGCTTCCGCTCCGTCCGCGGCGCGACGCTGCGGACGACGTCGGTGCGCCGGCCCGCGAACCAGACGCTGCCGTCCTCGTCGCGTGTCGCCCGGTCGCCGGTGAGGTACCAGTCTCCGAGAAACGCCTCTGCGGTCGCCTCCGGCTCGTCCCAGTAGCCGACGAACAGCGATTGGGGTCGCGGCCGCGCGCGGAGCGCGATCTCGCCTTCGACACCCGGCCCGACTTCCTCGCCGTCACCGTCGACGATGGCCACCTCGTGTCCCGGCGTCGGCCGGCCGATCGACCCGGGGCGCAGCGGGCCGCCCGGCGCGTTGGCGACGAGGATCGCGCTCTCGGTCTGGCCGTACCCGTCGTGGATCGTGAGCCCGAAAGCGTCGCGAAACCCGTCGATCGCCGCGGCGCCGAGGCGCTCGCCCGTCGAGACGGTATGGCGCAGACGGGACGGCCTGATCGCGTCCACCGGATCGAGCGTTGCCAGCCGACGGTACTCGGCAGGTGTCTGGCAGAGAATGGTGACGCCGAGGAAATCGATCAGGTAGAGCCGCTCCGCGGGGTCGAACTCGCCCCCGTGCAGCACGACCTCGGCGCCGTTGGCCCATGGGCCGAAGAACCCGTTCCAGAGCGCGCCCGCCGACGCGACCGGCGCGGTGCACCAGACGACGTCGCCGGGTGTCGCGTCGAGCCAGTGCGTCGCCTGGATCCGCGCCGCGTACGTGGCCGCGTGCGTGTGGGTGACGGCGATGGCCTCCTGCGTCGTTCCCGCCGTGTAGAGGAGGAGCGCCGGGTCTGCGGCGAGACTCGCCTCGGTCGGAGCCACGGGGAGACACCGGCCGAGCAGATGCGTCGCCTCGTCCAGGTAGAGCACGTCGACGGCGTCGAGCATCTCGCACGCGGCGGCGACGTCGGCCTCGGCGCTGCGCTGCGCGATCACCGCGGATGCTCCGGTCTGTCGCGCGCGCCGCACCAGCTCCGGCGCGTCGAGGTCGTCGGGGCAGGGGACCGCGACGAGCCCGCCCTTGATGGCGCCGAGCATCGCACCCATCCACTCCGGCACCTTCCCGAGCGCGACGAGCACCCTGTCACCCGGCTGGTGGTCGCGCCCTCGTAGGAGGTGCGCCCACCGCGCGGCGTCGGCCGCGAGCTGGGCGAATGTGAATCGCTGGATGACGCCGATCGGGTCGACGAACGTCAGCGCACGCCGATGCTCGTCGGCCGCGTGATGCTCGACGACGTCACGTGTGAAGTTGAAGTCCTCCGGGATCTCCCGGCGGCCGAGCTCGCTCAACGACAACCTCCCCCACGTGATTGTCGCGTGCCCGCGCGCGTCCGTCGAGTGGGAGCGAGCCGACTCCCGCGCACAGAGCGCTTCAGTTCGGATAGTAGCTTTACTTTGTAAACTCATGCCTGTCGTCGGCGCACCCGGTTGCGCGCCGCCATTCGAGCGAAGGAGTCACCATGTCCGTTCTCGGAGAGGTTCTCGCAGCGAACGAGGAGTACGCCGGCTCGTTCGGGGCCAGGGGCGAGCTGTCACTCCCTCCCGCGCGACGTTTCGCGATCCTCACCTGCATGGACGCGAGGCTCGACCCCGCCAAGTACGCCGGGCTCAGCGAGGGCGACGCGCACGTGATCCGCAACGCCGGCGGCCGTGCCAGCGACGACGCGATCCGCTCGCTCGTGATCTCCTACAAGCTCCTCGGCACGCAGGAGTGGTTCGTCATCCACCACTCCGACTGCGGGATGGAGTTCTTCACGGACGACGTCATGCGCGGCCTGCTCGGCCAGAGCCTCGAAACGGCGGAGCTCGGTCCCGAAGGATTCCGAGACGTCGGCGAGGGCCCGGGATCGAGCGAGGCGAAGTACGTCGACTGGCTGACGATCGACGACACCGCGCAGAGCGTCGCCGAAGACGTGCGCAGGATCCGCGCCCATCCACTCGTCCCCGGCCGGATCCCGATCTACGGCTACGTGTACGACGTGCGCACCGGCCGCCTGGAGGAGGTGCCGGAGGCGACCGCGGCCGGGCGCGCCGCCTGACGGCTGCGCGCCCGCGCGCGCGAGGGTCGGCAGCTCACCGCGGGGTGATCGCCAGGTAGATCGGCTTCCCGCTCGCCGGCCGCTTGCGCAGCGCCCACTGCACGGCTCGATAGATCGGCAGGATGACGTGCCTGTCGAACCGGTATTTGCGGGCCATCAGCTCCTCGACGTGGGGCCCTTCGCTCTCGGGCAGCACCTCGGCCCTGGCGACGATCGGCTCGCCGCGCAGCCGTCCCGTGGCGGTGCACTGCGCGACCGTCACCTCGCGGTTGCGGCGGATCCGCCTCACCTTGTACGAGTCGGCGTCGGTCATGACCAGCAGGCGGCCGTCCTCGGCCACGAACCAGACGGGCGTCGCGACGCCCGAGCCGTCGCGCCGGTAGCTGGTCAGGCTGAGGTACTTGCCCTCGATCGGCGTCGTGGAGCCCACCGTCTCCGGCGCCTGCCGCGGCGACGCGGTCTTGGCATGCAGTTGCATGGGTCCTCCCTTCCGGGCCCAGCATCGAAGAGACGACCCCGGCCCGGCATCGGGAGTCCCCACACGCCCGTTGCCGCGAAGTACTTAGGGGCGCTTGCTGCGGGGCTCTTCGATGGTCGGCAGCGCCTCGAGATCGCGGCGCACGCTCGCCTCGAAGTCGTCGACCTCCTCGCCCTGGACGACGTGGAGGGTCGCCTTGCGCCGCTGGCGGTCCCGCTTGCGGCGCGCGTCGGCGCCGAACCGCGCATCGAGGCGCGGCAGCTCGGCGGCCACCACGACCACCGCGGCAAGCGCAATGAGCAGCATCCAGGGCCAGCTCACCGTCGCATTGTAGCTCCGTCGCAGCCTCTGCTCCGATGCGGCATCAGGGCAGCTGGACCGCCGCCCGCGCGGCGACGACGCGGTCACGAGCGGCACAGCCGACGACGTGGTCGTTGACGAGGCCCATCGCCTGCATGAAGGCATAGACGGTGGTCGGCCCGACGAAGCTCCAGCCCCGTCCCTTCAGGTCCTTCGCCAGCGCGCGCGACTCGGACGTCTGCGCCATCTCGCGGAGCACGTCCCACGAGAGGTGCTCCGGACGGGAGGCGGGCGCCGGCTCGAAGGCCCACACGTAGCGTGCGAGCGAGCCGTGCTCCTCGACCAGCTCGACGCAGCGGCGCGCGTTGTTGATCGTCGACTCGATCTTGCCGCGGTGGCGGACGATCGAGGCGTCCTCGAGCAGGCGCTCGACGTCGGACGCGCCGAACCGCGCCACCTGCCGGAACTCGAAGCCCGCAAACGCACGCCTGAAGGCCTCTCGCTTGCGCAGGATCGTCAGCCAGGAGAGCCCCGACTGGAACCCCTCGAGGCAGAGCTTCTCGAAGAGCGGCACGTCGTCGGTAACCGGGAAGCCCCATTCCGTGTCGTGGTAGGCGCGGTACTCCTCGCTCGAAGCGCCCCACCAGCAGCGGGCGACGCCGTCCTCGCCGACGTCGACGCCGTCCGCAGGCACCTCGGTCACTTGGCGTGGATCTCCATCGGCAGCGAGGCGAGCGGCACGCCGCCGTCGGCGGTCACGAGCCACGTGTCCTGCATGTACAGGCAGTCCTCACCGTTCGCCGCGATCGCGTGGGGGTGCATGGAGAACACCATGTTCTCCGCAAGCTCGCTCTCGACGCCCTCCCCCACCTTCGGATGCTCGATCATCGTCATTCCGATCGAGTGCCCGGTCACGTGGCCGAGGTGGTAGCCGCGGTCGGTGAACCCCCTCGAGACGGCACGGTGCACGTCGTGGCAGGTGGCGCCGGCACGCATGGCCGTGCGGGCCGTCTCGTAGTACTCGGCGTACGCGTCGGCCATGGCCTTCGTGTCGTCGGAGATCCTGACGCCGTTCGCGGCCACCGCCCGCGAGATCTCGACCCAGTGCATGCCGGGGCCCGCGATCTCGAGCGACGGCAGGACGAAGTCGCCGAGCACCTCGTCCACCCGCGCGATCTTGAACTCGGGGAAGGCGAGCCCCGAGCGGCCCGGGGCGGTGAGCACCATGTTCATCGTGAGGCGCCCGCAGCCCTCGGCGACGAACCATTCCTCCGCGTGCGCCATTACCTCCGCCGCCGTGCGCCCCGGCGCGTACCGGTCGAGCCAGATCTCGAAGCCGCGCTCGTTGATCCGCACCGAGTCCCGCACCGACTCCAGCTCGGCCTCGCTCTTCACCGCCCGGGCGAGATCGAACTCGACGTCGAAGGGGACGATGTCGAAGCTTTCCAAGGCCGTGTAGTCGCGCACGGTCATCACGTAGTCGAGGCCGTACACGCCCAGCCGGCGCCAGCCGGCCGCCCGAGCGTGCTCCGCGATCGCCTCGCCCGGCCTGGAGTGGAAGACCTGCTCGATCAGCGCCGTGCCGTGCTCGCCGACGTAGCGCGCCTCGGTCGGGAAGACGACGAAGGGCTCGCCGTCCGCAGGCACGACGACGTAGGCGTAGCGGTGCACGATCTGGAACCCGGACAGGTACGTGACGGACCCTTCGAATCCGGTGTACTCGCTCCCGGAGACGACGAGCGCGTCCAGGTCGTGCTCGGCCATCGCCGCGCGCACGTTGGCATAGCGCCGCTCGAGCTCGGCCTTCAGGTCCATGAAGCCTCCAGTCCTCTGATCAGGGCGGTCACAGCGTGGTGCAGGGGTGTCGGCACGCCGAGCTCGCGCCCGAACCGCGCGATGCCGCCGTTCAGGTAGTCGATCTCCGTGGCCCGGCGTGCCTCGACGTCCTGGAGCATGGACGCCTTGTGCCCGTAGGCCACCTCCGGCTTCGCCGCGTGGTCGATCAGCTCCTCGGGATCGGCGTCGAGCTCGATGCCCTGCGCCGCGGCCACCGCCTTGCCCTCGTCGACCAGCTGGCTCACGAGCGTGCGCAGGTCAGGCCGCTCGCAGACCTGCCCGTGCGTGAGGCCCGTGAGCGCGCCGACCGGGTTCGTGGCCGCGTTGAAGATCACCTTGCGCCACTGGGCAGGGCGCGCGTCGGCGACGGCCACGGTCGGCATGCCGGCGCGCGTGCAGGCGTCCGCGAGACGCTCGACCTCCTCGAGGGTGGCCGGTTGCGGCTCGAACGGCGAGAGCGTGGTGTCGCCCTTGACGTCCCACTGCACGAGGCCCGGCCCGAGGAGCTTGCCGGCCGGGAACGTCGTGCCGCGGATCACCCGCGGGACGTGCTCGGCGAGCGTCTCCTCGTTGCCGACGCCGTTCATCACGGACGCGACGGCTCCGTCGGAGAAGGCGTGCGCCACGGAGGCGAGGGCGGCGCCGGCGTGCATCGCCTTGGTGGCGACGATGCCCAGGTCGCAGGGCGGCAGCTCGGCCGGGTCGCTCGTCGCGTGCGGCTTGCCCAGAACCTCGTTTGCTCCAACGAGTTGCAATCCGTTCTTTTTGATAGCATGGATATGCTCTTTGTTCAGGTCGTAGGCCCATACCTCGACATCGTCCAGAAGGGCAAGGTTGGCCGCGAAGAGCGAGCCGACGGCGCCGCAGCCGATCACCGCGACCCTCACGTCGCCCTCCTCCGTCCGAGCCACGGGAGCGAGAACTCCCGGCCCCCGGTGATGCCCGAGGGCCGGAGCACGAGCATCAGGGCCATGACCGCGCCGAGGATGACGAGCCGGCTCCCCTGCGGCAGGTCCACCGTCCACCCCACCCCGACGCCCTCCTCCGCCTCGCTCAGGAAGGAGTCGAGCCCGCTCACCGCGAGCGCCCCGACCACGGCGCCCCACAGGCTGGTGACGCCGCCGATGACGAGCATGGCGAGGCTGATGAAGGTCAGCTCGAGGTACACCTGCTCCGTGGTGACGGAGCCGAGGAAGTGGACGAAGAGCCCGCCCGCGAGCCCGGCCAGCGCCCCGGAGAGCGTGAAGGCCCAGAGGCGCTGCCGGTGGACGCTGACGCCGACCCCCTGGGCGGCCGCAGCGTCCTCGCGCGTCGCGCGCAGGAGGCGTCCGAGCCTGCTGCGCTGATAGGCGAACGCGGCCGCGATCACGACGAGGGCGCCGATCGTCGCCTGGCGCAGGTCGGTCGTCTCCGGCACGAGCGAGAGCGTCGTCGCTCCCGGGCCGATCTTCGTCCACTCGCGCAGCAGGTTGTGCGTGACCTCGAGCACGGCGAAGGTGGCGATGCCGGCGGCGAGGCCCGAGAGCCGCATCAGCGGCACGCCGACGAGCAGGGCGAACACGCCCCCCACCGCGGCGGCGAGCGCGAGCGAAGGGATGTTGCCGATCGTGTTGTCGCGCAGGAGCGGGAAGATGTCGGGGAGCACGCCGGTCTTCGACTCGAGCGGGATCGTCATCAGACCGGAGGCGAAGGCGCCGACGGCGACGAAGCTGATCTGTCCGAAGGAGATGACGCCCGAGTTGCCGACGAACACGTAGATCGCGACGACGATGGATACCGACACGAGCGCGCTCAGGAAGTAGATCTCGGTCGCGCGCGAGAAAAAGGTGCCGGCCACGCCGACGGCGACGACGAGCACCGCCGGCCCGAGCAGCTGCACGGGCACCTCGAGCCGCTTCATACGCGCTCCACCGACGTCGCGCCGCGGGGCGCGAACAGCCCCGCCGGGCGCAGGAGCAGGACGAGGATCACGAGCGTGAAGACCGCCGAGGGCAGGAAGACCGTCTTGTCGGTCGGGAGCGCGCCGTTGATCACGCCGGTGGCGAAGCCGATCGCGAAGCCGCCGAGTGTCGCCGTCCACAGCCGGTCGATGCCTCCCACGACCACGCCCACGAGGACGACGATCGTCTCGTTGAGGGCGAAGCTCGGCTGCACGAGCGGGATCTGGACGGTGAGGATCACCGCCACGACGCCGGCGATCACGCCGGAGAGGAGCACGGCGAAGCCGATCACCGTGTTCGCGCGGACGCCGAGCAGGCGGGCGGTGCGGAAGTCGGTCGCCGCAGCGCGCATCTGCAGGCCGATGCGCGTGCGCGTCAGGAGGAGCGCGAGCGCCGCCAGCAGCGCCGCCGCGGCGACCACGGCCACGATCGTCACCTTGCGGACGTCCACCCCCCAGACCGTGACCGCCTGGTTGAGCGAGGCCACCGACGCGGCCGGCTCGCCGATCGTGTCGTCGTTGACGTCGACCAGCAGGGCCACGTTCTGCAGGAGGAAGGCGACGGCGAAGGTGGTCACGAGCATGACCACGGGGGTCGCGGTGCGGAGCGGCCGGAAGACGAGGCGCTCGAGCAGGAGTGAGAGGGCGACCGTGACGCCGAAGCAGGTGGCGACCCCGAGCCAGGTGGGCCAGTCGGCCTGCGAGGTGAAGGCGAGGGTGTACGCACCGGCCATCACGACCTGGCCGTACGCGAAGTTGATCAAGCGCAGGACGCCGAACACGAGCCCGATCCCGACCGCCATGAGCGCGTAGACGGAGCCGAGGCCGACGGCGTCGACGATCGTCTGCGCGTCGAGGGCGGCCACCACGTCTGTTGCGGCGCCGCTCACGAGAGGTAGGCCGCCACCATGCGCTCGGTGTCGGAGGCGTCGGCAGGCGTCAGCGTCAGCCGCTGCTCGCCGTTCGCCATCAGGTACGTCCGGTCGGCGAAGGCGACCGTCCGCTGTGCCCGCTGCTCGACGAGGAGCACGCTGATGCCGCGGCGACGAATCTCTCCGAGCACCTCGAAGACCACGTCCACCATGCGCGGCGCGAGGCCGAGCGACGGCTCGTCGAGGAGGAGCACGTCGGGCCCTGCCACGAGGGCGCGGGCGATGGCGAGCTGCTGCTGCTGACCGCCGGAGAGGGCGCCGGCGGGACGCCGTCGAAACTCGCGGACGACCGGGAAGAGCTCCGCCACGCTCTCGACCGCCTCCTCGCTGCCCGCGCGGTCCCTCCTGCCCGCCAGCCCGAGGCGCAGGTTCTCCTCCACGGTCAGCTGCGAGAAGATGCGCCGCCCTTCCGGCACCAGGGCGATCCCGGCCCGCGCCACGTTCTCCGGCGAGGCTCCCCGCATCGAGCGACCCCCGAGCCGGATGTCGCCCTCGTGTGGCGGAACGAGCCCCATGATCGCGTGCAGCGTCGTCGACTTGCCGGCGCCGTTCGGCCCGATCAGGCCCACGATCTCGCCCTTGGCCACCTCGAGCGACAGCCGCCGGACAACCGAGACCGGGCCGTAGCGCACGCCCACGTCGCGGAGCTCCAGCATCGGCTCAGGCGCCATCCTCGCCCTCCTCGTGCACGGCCGGCTCACCGAGGTAGGCGGCGGCGACGTCGAGATTGCCCCGGATCTCGGCCGGCGTGCCCTCGGCCAGCGCGCGTCCCTGGTCGAGCACCTGGATGCGGTCGCAGACCTCCATGATCAACGCCATGTTGTGGTCGACGAGCAGGACGCCGGCGTTGTGGTCGTCCCGTACCGACCGCACGACGGCCGCGAAGTCCGGCACCTCTGCCTCGGTCAGCCCGGCCGCGGGCTCGTCCATGAGCACGTAGCGCGGCGACGTCGCGAGCGCCCGCGCCACCCCCAGGCGCCGCTCGTCGCCGTGCGCCAGCGCGGCCGCCGGCGTCCGCTGGTTGGCGCCGAGGTGGAGCAGCTCGAGCAGCTCGTCGGCGCGGCGGCGGGCCTCGCGCGGCCCCGCGCCGACGCCGAGCGCCGCCACCTCGACGTTCTCCCGCACGGAGAGTCCTCGGAAGGAGCGGCTGTGCTGGAAGGTGCGGGCGAGGCCCGAGCGCCCTCGGCGATGCGGGCTCCACGTCGTGATGTCACGGCCGTCGAGCTCGACGCTGCCCTCGGTGGGGAAGTCGAAGCCGGAGACGACGTTGACGAGCGTCGACTTCCCGGCGCCGTTGGGGCCGATCAGCCCGACCACCTCGTGCCGGTGCAGCTCGAGGGTGACGCCCTGAAGCGCCCGCACGCCGGCGAAGGACCGTGAGATGCCGGTGGCCCGGAGCGTCGCCCCGGGCCACCGGACCTCCTGCCGAGTGGCGACCTCGGTCAAGCTGATGCTGGCCTTGCTGCTCGGGTCACCTGTCAGATCTTGGGCACGGCGCCCGCGACCACCGAGCCGACGACCCTCGCCTTGTTGTTCTGGATGCGGATCACGCGGTACTGGCGCCCGAAGACGCTGTGCAGCTGCGGGGAGAAGCTCACGAGGCCCGAGATCGTCGGCACCTTCTTGAACTTCTCGAGCTGCGCCGCCAGCGCCAGCCCGTTGGTCGTCCCGCCGGCGCGCTTGATGGCGGTGACGATGCCGTCGATCGCGGCGGCCCCCGTGACGAAGCCGCCGGTGCCCGCCTTGACCGTCTTCGCCAGCGTGTTCACGGCACCGTTGGGGTCGTCTCCGAAGACGGACGCGTAGGTGACCGCGTAGTAGTTCGTCACCTGCGGGTCCTTCGTCACCCAGTAGGTGCCGTCACCGGCCCACGAGTTGATGATCGGCGTCTGGTTGCCGAGCGAGCGGAGGCCGGAGACGAGCCCCGGGAGCTCCGCGAACGCGGTCGACGTCACGATCACGTCCGCCTTCACGCCGTTGAGCCGGCTGACGGCGTTCTGGACGTTGTTGGCGAACGACTGGTAGCTCTCGCGCGCGACGATCTTGCCGCCGAGCTGCTTGAAGCGCGCCTCGAACGCCTGCACGACGTTCTTGAAGTAGACGAGCAGGGTGTTGGTGGCGAGCGCAGCCGACTTCCAGCCCTTCTTCCAGGAGTAGTCGGCCATCGCCGCACCCTCGTCCTGGGCGACGTTCCCGAACGAGAACGCCAGCCTGCCCTTGGACCCGAAGCGCTTCGGACCCATCTGGTCGGTGCCGATGCACGGCGCGATCGCCAGCTTGCCGCGGTTGATCGCCTCCTGCACGACGGGTGTCGCGAAGTCGACGTCGCACGTCGTGAAGATGATGTCGGCGTTCTGCCCCAGCAGCCGCGCGGCGCAGGCCTTCGCCTTGGCGGGCTTGTTGCCCTGCGTGTCGCAGGTGATGATCTGCAGCGGCCGGCCGCCGACGCCGTTGCGGCCGTTGATCTTCTTCACCTGGACCTGTGCGGCCGCCAGCGCGGGCCCGTCGAACGGGGCCATGTCGCCCTTGCTGTCGAACGCCCAGCCGATCACGATCGGCCTGGCCGCGGCGGACGCAGTGGCTGCGACCACCGCCACCGCGACGACGGCCACGGCCGCAGAGAGGAGCGCGAGCCGCGCTCCCTTCTTCCTCGGACTCATCACGCCCTCCTGTGTGTTGTGACGGGTTCCACGCTGTCTCGCCAAGACGCCTCCTTTGCCTTCACGAGCCGGTACATGGCGGTGTGGAGCGGCACGTCGACGCCGTGACTCTCGGCTTGCCGCACGAGCGCTCCGGTGATCAGCTCGATCTCGGTCGGACGGTGCGCCTCGACGTCCTCGAGCATCGACGGGGAATGGGCCGACCCGCGCCGCGTCGCGAGCACGTTCATCTCCCAGGGATCGTCGTAGAGCTCGACGCCCACGGCGGCGGCGACGGACTTGCCCTCGTCGACGAGTGCGTGCACGAGGCGGCCGAGGTCGGTCGGCTGCTCCTCGTCGGCGAAGTGGTGGTCGTGGCGCAGATGGGTCAGCGCCGCGACAGAGTTGACGGTCGCGTTGAAGATGAGCTTCGACCACTGCGCCGGCTTGAGGTCCGGCAGCGCCACGGCCTTCAGCCCGGAGCGGGCGATCAGGTCGGCGATCTCCTGCACGCGAGCGTACGGCGTGTCCTCGTACGGGCCGAGCCAGGTCTCGGTGTCGAGCACGTACTCGACGTGGGTGTCGGAGTGCTTGGTGCCGCTCATGAACGTCACACCCGAGACGAGCTGCCAGTCGCCGTGCGCGCGCACGACCTCCTCGGCGCCGAGCCCGTTCAACACGGTGACGATCGTCGCCTCGGGGAAGCGCCCTGCGAGCGATCGTGCGGCCTCCTCCAGGCCGTTGGCCTTCGTGGCGACGAAGGCGACGTCGAACGGCGTCAGCTCGTCGGGGTCGGCGGCCGCCTGCACCCGGGTGTGGAGACTGCTGCGCCCGCTGACCCGCAGGCCGTCGGCGTTGAGCGCGTCGGCATGCTCCTGACGCCGCGTGAGCACGCACACCTCGGCCACCTGGCCCAGGTGCCCCGCGAGCAGACTGCCGATCGAGCCCGCTCCGATGACGCAGACGCGCCGGATCATCGCGCCGCGCCGGCCCTCACGCGACCGCCGCGCCGGCGCGCGCCGTCGCCGCGAAGTGCGGCGCCACCTTCTCCGCGAACAGCTCCTGGTTCTTGATCGCCATCCAGTGCGGGGCGCCGCCCGCGTTGACCGTGATGCCGATCTCGCCGATGCCGGCGCACACGTCCAGCGTCTGCTCGATCCGCTCGATGATGTCGGACGGCGTGCCCACCCAGATGTAGTCCTCCTCCACGAGCTGCTGGTAGGGGACCTCGTTCAGCTGCTCCATGATCCCCGCGGTGTAGAAGCCGTAGTCCGCCTTGAGGAGGTCGTCCGTGGGCGGCTTCTCGTACTCGACGAGCGGCGAGCAGTTGCCCTTGATGAAGCCGACCATCCAGTCCTCGGCCTCGCGCAGGGCGGTGTCCCGGTCCTCGTCGATGTGGCACGCGTGGATCCACACGATGTCCGGCTCCGTGCCGTGCTCTGCGCACTTCTGCCGGTAGAGGTCGAGCTGCTTCTCGAGCACCGGGTACGGGAGCAGCGGCGGCACGGCGACGCTCCAGCCGTTCTGGGCGGCGAGCTCGTACGTCCGGTCGGAGGTCCCTCCGAGCGTGACGCGGAACTTCTCCTGCGGGAAGGGCACGATGTGCGACTCGCCGACCTGGAAGTAGGCGCCGTCCCAGGAGAACCGCTCCTTGGCCAGCGACTCGAAGAGGAGGTCGACGGCCTCCTCGTAGCGGGGCCGGGCGTGCTCGTCGAGGGGGACGCCGGCCTTCGGCGGGATCCAGCCGTGCCCGCGACCGACGCCGAACTCGTAGCGGCCGCCGGTGAGGATGTCCGTGACCGCGATCGCCGAGGCCAGCACGGGCGGGTTGTGGAACGGCAGTGCGTGCAGCATCGTGCGGAAGCGGATGTTGCGGGTCCGCTGCGCGGCGGCCGCGAAGAGCGCCGTGGGGTTCGCGGAGATGGAGAACTTCGGGAAGAAGAAGTGCTCGATCGCCGCATACACGTCGTAGCCCAGCCGGTCGGCGTTCTCGATCTGCTCGAGCACCTCCGCGTACATCGTCTCCGGCGTCTTCCCCGGATGCAGCTGGATCTCCGTGTACAGGCTGAACCTCATCGTGGGCGCTCCTCCCCGTGACATGTCAACGACCGGCGCTGCGAGTATCGCGCAGCCGTGTCATGTCAGTCAAACCGGCGCCGTCGGCCCCGGGGAAACACGGTCGTCACCCCGCACCCGCTTCGCCGGCGACCAGCGCGCGGAGATCGTCGTCGGTGACGAGGCCCCTGCGCTCCGTGCCCAGCCGCTTGACGGCTGCGAGCAGCTCGGGAAGCCGCTCCTCGGGCACGGCCAGCCCGAGCTCGGCCGTCTTGATGCGGATCGAGTCGAGGCCGCTCTTCTTGCCGAGGACGATGGCGCGGGCGGCGGCCACGAGCTCGGAGGAGTACGGCTCGATCGCCGGCGGATCGTGGAACTGGGCGGCGACGGCGCCCGACTCGCGGGTGAAGAGCGTGTCGCCGCTGACCGGCTTCCAGGGCGGCAGCGGCGTGCCCGCGCGCTCCTGCACGAGGCGTGCGAGGTCGCGCGCTCGGGTCATGTCGAGGTGTGTCGTGACCCCGTAGAGCGCCTCCAGCGCGAGCGCGACCTCGACGAGGTCGGCGTTGCCCGCCCGCTCCCCCATGCCGTTGACCGTGCCCTGCACCCACGTGGCGCCCGCCTGCACCGCCGCCACGGCGGCCGCGGTGGCCAGGCCGAAGTCGTCGTGCCCGTGCCAGTGCACCGGGATCTCACCGACATGGTCGCGGGCATGCGCCACGAGGAGCGCAGCCGCCTCGGGAGTGGCGATGCCGAGCGTGTCGACCACCGCGATCTCCGCCGCCCCCGCCTCGACCGCCGTCTCGTACGCGCGCGCGAAGAAGTCGAGGTCGGCGCGCGACGAGTCGACACCGAAGAAGCAGACGCGGACGCCGTGCTCGGTCGCGAACCGCACTGCCTTGCCGATCCGCTCCAGCATCGTCTCGCGGGAGACCCCGAGCGCGTCAAGCTTGCCGTCCGAGATGGGGCTCTCGATCACCGAGGCTTGCACGCCCAGCTCCACGAGCACCTCCACGTCGGCCGCGACCGCGCGGGAGAAGCCCCAGACCTCGGCGCGCAGGCCGGCGCCGGCGAGCAGCTCGACCGCCCGCCAGTCGTCGTCGGAGACCCGAGGGAAGCCCGCCTCGATGCGGTCGACTCCGGCCTCGTCGAGGGCGTGCGCGATCTCGAGCTTGTCCTCCGGCGAGAAGACGACGCCGACGGTCTGCTCGCCGTCGCGGAGCGTGGTGTCGTAGAGGCCGACCGTGCGCTCCGGCTGCGCCCCGAGCGCCCGCTCGTTGATCGTGCCGGTCCACACCTTGGAGCGGTCGATGCTCACTGACACCCCTTTCCGCAAGGCGGGAATCCGCAGGAGCGGATCTCCGCCGCGGGGATCCGCCTACGGCGGCACACCCCTGAAGCGGCCGCCCCGCGGCCGATCCCTACCCCACCCACGTGCCGGGCTGTCATGCCTGCACGATGCCGTCGGGAAACGGAGAGAGCTTCTCGGCGCCGCCGGGGGTGACGAGGAAGTTGTCCTCGAGGCGCAGGCCGCCGCCCTCCGGCCAGTAGCAGCCCGGCTCGATCGCGAGCACCATGCCCTCCGCCAGCTCGCCCCCGCCCGCCTGGTGCGGGTACGGCGGCTCGTGGGCGCGGGCGCCGACCCCGTGGCAGCACGGGTGCGTGGGCTGGCCGGGGAAGCCCAGCGCCTCGATGCCGGCGCGCACGCGCCGGTCGAGCTCGGCGAAGCTCGCGCCCGGCCGGCAGAAGGCGACGGCGTCGTCGTAGACGGCGGTCAGGCCGGCGGCCAGCTCGCGGTAGCGGTCCGTCAGCTCGCCGCAGACGAGGTTCTTCGTGTGGTCGCACCAGTAGCCGTCGGCGCACACCCAGATCTCGAAGAGCGTCGGCTCGCCCTCGACCACCGGCCGCGCGGTCGTCGCCGTGAAGGTCCTGATGCCCGGGCCCGACCAGACGAGCGAGAACGGCAGCGCGAGCTCGACCCGGCCCTGCCAGCCCGTGCCCTCGCCGTGGACGAACCCCTGCCACTCCGCGGCGATCTGCGCCTCGCTCATGCCGGGACGGATGACACCCTGAGCATGCTCCATCGCCGCCGCGGCGATCTCGTTGGCGAGCCGCATGCGCTCCACCTCCTGCGGCGTCTTGACCGCACGGGCCTCGACCAGGAGCGGCGTGGCGTCCACGGCACCGGGAAAGGCGTCGAACCACGCCTGCGTGAAGGTCGTGGGCTCGCCGACCATGCGATCGGCCGCCTGGGTGCCGAGCGAGAGCTCGAGGCCGATCGTGGCGTGGCCGCGCGCAGCACCGAGGGCGGTCTCGAGCACGCGCGCCTGGGGCGGCCTCGGGTCGGAGGGGTGGTACCCGGCGAAGATGCGCACGTCCTGCGTCCACGCGGTCCGCGCGGCGTCGGCGGCGGAGGCCTCGAGGCAGATCAGCGACGGCTCCCCCTCGCGCGGAAAGACGACCGCGTCGTAGCCCTTCATGCCCCAGAAGTTCGTCAGGTAGAGCACGTTGTCCGGGGCGCGGGCCACGATCGCGTCGAGCCCGCGCTCCGCCATCAGCGCGCGCACCCGGTCGAGCTTGGCGTCGTCGCGCGGCCACCCCACGGAGCGATCCTACGCCGTGCCGACGCTCAGCCGGCGTCGACGGCGGCGCCGTCCAGCTCGACGGCGAAGGACGCAGTCGTGACGGCACGCACGTCGTCGATGCTCGCACCCTCGAGCAGCTCGGTCAGCACGAGCTCCCCCTCGCGGAACCGGAAGACCGAGAGCTCCGTGACGACGACGTCCGCCGCCCCGCGGGCGGTCAGCGGATAGGCGCACTCCGGCACGAGCTTCGGCTCGCCGCTCGACGAGGTCGCGGTCATGGTCACGATCACGCGGCGGGCGCCGACGACGAGGTCCATCGCGCCGCCGACGCCGAGCACGTCCTTGCCGGGCACGGCCCAGTTCGCGATGTCGCCGCCGGCGCTCACCTGCAGCGCGCCGAGGACGGCGACGTCGATGTGGCCGCCGCGGATCATCGCGAAGCTCTGCGCGCTGTCGAAGTAGGCGGCACCCGGCAGCGCGGTCACCGGCCGCTTGGCCGCGTCGATGAGGTCCGGGTCGAGCTCCTCGTCGGCAGGCCTCGGGCCGACGCCGAGGAGCCCGTTCTCCGTGTGGAGGAAGACCTGCGTCTCCGACCCCAGGAAGCCAGGGATGAGGTTGGGGATGCCGATGCCCAGGTTCACGATCTCCCCCGGCCGGAGCTCCTCGGCGGCACGTGCCGCGATGACGGCCTTGGGATCGCTCATCGCGAGGCGACCAGGTGGTCGACGTAGAGGTGCGGGGTGGCGACCGACTCCGGCTCGAGCTGTCCGACAGGGACGATCTCGCCGGCTTCCGCGACGGTGACGGTGGCGGCCGTGGCCATGAGCGGGTTGAAGTTCCGTGCCGTGCGCCGGTACCAGAGGTTGCCGAGCAGGTCGGCACGCGCGGCGTACACGAGCGCGACGTCGGCGTGGATCGGCCTCTCGAGCACGTGCGGCACGCCGTCGATCACGCGCTCCTCCTTGCCCTCGGCGAGCAGCGTCCCCGCGCCCACCGCCGTGTAGAAGCCCGCGATGCCGGCACCGGCCGCGCGGATCGCCTCCGCGAACGTGCCCTGGGGCACCAGCGTCGCCTCGATCTCGCCCGCGTTGACGGCGGCCACCGCCTCCGGGTTGGAGGTGAAGTACGAGGAGATCCCGCGCCGGATCCGGCCCTGGCGCAGCAGCTTGCCGAGGCCGCGCCCGGGCTCGCCGATGTTGTTGGACACGATCGTCAGGTCGTCGGCCTCGGAGTGCTCCACGAGCGCGTCGATGAGCGTTAGCGGCGCGCCCACGAGCCCGAAGCCGCCGACCATCACGGTGTCGCCGGAGCGGATGTACGACACCGCCTCTTCGGGGCTGATGGAACCGGCTGTCGTCGTCACGGAAGGCTCCTCGAGAAACGGACGCCCATACTCTCGCATCGGCCCGGCGAAGTGCGCCACGTGCGCGGCCCGGCAGGCCCGGGCACGCGCTGGGTCACCAGCGCACGCGGGCCGGAGCAGGCTCGCCGTGGGCCTCCTGCCACGAGACGACGGGGTTCCGGAGCACCCCGATGCGCTCGATCTCGCATTCCATCACGTCGCCCGGCTTGAGGTAGAGCGAGGCGGCGTCGGGCGAGAACCCGGCCACGCCGGACACCGTCCCCGTGGAGAGCACGTCGCCGGCCGAGTAGCCGAGCGGCGAGTAGTGGCTCACGATCTCCGGGATCGTCACCGACATGCGGCTCGAGTGGGAGACCTGGCGCGGCGTCCCGTTGACGCGTAGCTCCATGCGCAGGTCGTGCGGATCCGGGATCTCGTCCGGCGTCACGATCCACGGCCCCAGCGGGCAGAAGGTGTCGATCGCCTTGCAGAAGGAGAAGACACCGGACCGCATCTCCCGGCGCTGGATGTCGCGCGCCGTGATGTCGTTGAAGATCACGTAGCCAGCGATGTAGTCGGCCGCCTCCTCGGCGCCGAACCACCTGCCGCTCTTCCCGATCACGACGGCGAGCTCGAGCTCGTAGTCGAGCTCCTCGGTGAGGTGCTCCGGATAGACGACCGGCTCGTCGGGCCCGACGATGGCGTCGACGTTCTGGAAGAAGACGATCCAGGGCGCGATCTCGTGCGACCAGCCGACCTGCTTCGACTCCTCCTCGTGCTCGCGGAAGTTGCCCGCCGTGTGGAGGAACTTCTTGGGCGCGATCGGCGCGCGCAGGCGCGTCTCGGCGAGCGGGACGTGCTCGCCGGTCTCCTCGGCGCTGCCGCGCTCGAAGTAGTCGCGCATGGTCGGCACGTCGAGGACGGCGATCTCCTCGCCCTGCAGGACGCCCACGCGGCCCTGGCCCTCGCCGAACGTGACGAGCCTCATCGGGCGCACCTCGCGCCCGCGGCCCGTAGGCAGACCGGCTGCGTCCCACCAGGGCTCGTCACTCCGCCACCTCGCAGATCCGCATGGCCACGCGAGCGTAGACCTCGGCCGTGCCGGCGAGCGCGGCGATGTCGAGGTTCTCGCCGTACTCGGTGTCGAGGAGGCCGCTGGAGGTCCCGTAGTTGAGGGTGGGGACGCCGTAGCGGGTGAGCGCGGAGGCGTCCGAGAACCACCGCGTGACGTCACGCTCCGGCGGCGAGCCGAAGACCTCCTCGTGCGCGGCGTCGACGGCCGCCACGAGCGGATGCCCTTCCTCGATCTCGGCGCCCGGGGCCGTCACGTAGACCTCACCCTCGACACCGTAGTCGGGGAACCGCTCCGCGAGCCCGTGCACCATGTCCAGCACCTGCTGTCGCGCCACGGTCATCGGCTTCGTCGGGGGCACCCGGACGTCGAGGAAGAGGTCGGTGCGATGGGGTGTGCGCGACACGCGCCAGCCGAAGCCCCCCTGGAGCGCGCCGACGTTGACGATCGCCTTCGCGCCGCGGTAGGCGTTCTCGGGATCGTCCTCCCACGTCGGGATCCACGCGAGCACCGCGTCGAGTACCTCGCGCATGCGCAGGATCGAGTTCTCCCCGCGCCTGCCCTCCGAGAAGGCCGTGTGGACGAAGTTCCCGCTGGTCGAGAGACGGAGCCAGAGCGAGCCGAAGTGGCCGAGCACCACCTTGCCCTCCGTCGGCTCGCCGAGGAGGCACATGTCCGCCAGCCCGCCGTGCGAGACGAGGTGCCGCGAGCCGGCCGCGTAGCCGCGGTACTCGGCGCCGACGGCATCGCCCTGCTGCGTCTTCTCGATCTCGCCGCAGACGGCTGCGATCATCACGTCGCCGCGCAGGCGGACGCCGGCATCGCGCAGCGTGCGCACGGCCTCGACGTAGCAGGCGAGCGCCCCCTTCATGTTCGAGATGCCGAGCCCGTACAGCCGGCCCTCGCGGACGAAGGCCCGCGGCTGGAAGCCGGGCACGTGCGAGAGCCACGGCTCGCGGCCCGAGTAGGACGTGTCCATGTGCCCGTTGAGCAT
>DATBIN010000029.1:0-1969 GCA_036556925.1 Gaiella sp. | reverse complement strand
GGTGACGAGCGGACAGTCGACCGGGAGCGCGACGACGGTGTCCGTCGGCGCGGCGCGCAGCGCCGTCACGAGCCCGACGATCGGCGCCTGCGGCTCCGCCGGCTCCAGCAGCAGCTCGAAGGGCAGGCCGAGATCCTCCTTCCCCACCGCGATCCGCTCCCCGCAGGCCTCTCCGAGCAGCCGCCACGCGCGCTCGGCGAGCGTCACGCCCCGGAGCTCGGCGAGCGCTTTCGGCGACCCGAACCGCGACGACGCCCCGCCGAGCAGGAGGACGCCGGTCACCGGCGTCACGCCGGCTTCACCCACACGGAGACGTGCTGGTGGCTCTCGCTCGTGAACGGCTCCTGCCGCCAGCCCGACCACCGGTGCCGGAGGCGCATCCCCGCGAGCCGCGCCATCAGGTCGAGCTCGGACGGCCAGACGTAGCGGAAGGGCGGCGAGAGGACCTCGACCCGGTCGCCCTCGATCCAGTAGTGGTGTGAGACGAGGCCCTGCCGCGCCACGTCGTACTCGTCGATGCCGACGTGCGTGGGGCTGACGTCGAACGGCTGGAAGCGCTCGCCCGGCGGCAGCCGCCGGAGGCGCGGCACGAGCACCTCGATCACGAAGCAGCCGCCCGGCTCGAGGTGGTGGGCGGCGTTCTGGAAGCACGCGACCTGCTCGTCCTGCGTCGTCAGGTTCATGATCGTGTTGGCCACGAGGTACGCGACCGTGAAGGTGCGCTCCACCTTCGTGGTCGCGAAGTCCCCGACCGTGACCCCGATCCTGTCGCCGCCGGGCTTCGCGCGCAGCCGCTCGATCATCGCCTCCGACAGGTCGATCCCGTGCACGGGGACGCCGCGTTCGGCGAGCGGCAGCGCCACCCGTCCGGTGCCGATCCCGAGCTCCAGCGCAGCTCCGCCGCCCGCCAGCCCCGCGAGGAGGTCGACCATGGGGCCCACGACGTCCGGATCCGCCTGGTAGCCGTACCGCTCGTCGAACCGCGCGGCGACGCGCTCGCCGAAGTAGTCCTCAGGCATCGATCCGCCGCGGGTGCGTGTAGACGTTCAGCGACCCGGAGCGCACGAAGCCGCAGAGCGTGATGCCGCGGTCGGCGGCGAGCTCGATCGCGAGCGACGACGGGGCGCCGACCGCCACCACGACGGGGCAGCCGGCGACCGCCGCCTTCTGCACGAGCTCGAACGACAGCCGGCCGCTGACGCAGACGAGCGAGCGCGCGAGCGGGAGGAGCCCGTCGAGGAAGGCGCGACCCAGGACCTTGTCGAAGGCGTTGTGCCGGCCCACGTCCTCGCGGACGCAGACCGGCTCGCCGGCCGCGGTGAAGAGCCCCGTCGCGTGCAGCCCGCCCGTCGCGGCGAAGGTGGCCTGCGCCGCCCGCAGCCGCTCCGGCAGCCCGCCGACCACCGCCGCGGCCACCCGCAGATCGGACTCGACCCTCGGCGCCTCGACGGCCACCGCCTCGAGGGCTCCCTTGCCGCAGACGCCGCACGAGGAGGAGGTGTAGAAGCTCCGCCGCAACCGGCCGAGATCGGCGTCGACGACGTCGAGCTCGACCGTGTTCGCCGCCAGGTCGTCGGGAAGCCGCGCGCCGCGCGGAGCGAGGCCCTCGGAGAGCGCGAAGCCGAGCGCGAGCTCCTCGTCGTGCCCCGGCGTGCGCATCGTCACGGCGACGGGCTCGCCGCCGACCCGCAGCTCGAGCGGCTCTTCGACCGCCACGACGTCGGGCGCCTGGCCGCCCGGGACGCGCGTCAGCTCCACGCGCGCCACGCTGCCCGGCGTGACCGCGGACGGAGGCGCCTCCACGACCGCGAAGTCTATGTGCAGGAATTTCCTGCAAGCGGCGTCTTGAACTGTCGCATGAGCCAAATGGCACCCGACTTCGGAACGGGCCTCCGCGCCCACCTCGGCCTCGACGCCGCTCAGCTCGAGCTCGCCGCAGAGCCGGCTGCGCCGCCGCAGCAGCCGGTCG
>DATBIN010000028.1:0-14293 GCA_036556925.1 Gaiella sp. | reverse complement strand
CCGATCGCCGCCGGGGTGCCCGAATCGGGGATCGCCATCACGACGTCGGCCTCGGCGGGAGCCTCCTCGGCGAGGCGCTCGCCCATGCGCACGCGCGCGAGGTGCACCTCCGACCCCTGCAGCCGCGAGTCGGGCCTCGCGAAGTACACGTGCTCGAAGATGCAGAAGGCGCCGCCGCTCTCGGGCAGCGCCTGCGAGGAGTGCATCCCGGCCGCGTCGATCCAGACGACCTCGCCCGGACGCACGTCGCGCTCGACGACGGCGCCGACGAGGTCGAGCGCGCACGTCTCGGAGGCGACGACCCAGTCGTCGCCGATCCGGCCCAGCGTCAGGGGCCGGATGCCGTGGCTGTCGCGGAAGGCGACGAGCGTGTCCTCCGCCAGCACGACGACCGAGTAGGCGCCTTCGAGCCGGCGCATGGCGGCCGCCACGGCGTCGGGCAAAGGCGCCGGATCGCGTCCCACGAGCGCCGCGATCACCTCCGTGTCGGAGGTGGAGGCGAGGCGCGCCCCGTCGGCGACGAGCTCCTCGCGCAGGGCCTGCGAGTTGACGAGGTTGCCGTTGTGGCCGAGCGCGACGGTGCGGGCCGGGCCGTGGTGCACGTGCGGCTGCGCGTTCGCCCAGTGCGTCGAGCCCGTCGTCGAGTACCGCGTGTGCCCGATCGCGATCTCGCCGGGAAGCGCCTGGAGCTTCTCCTCGTCGAAGACCTGCGCCACGAGCCCCATGTCCCGGAGCGCGGTCACGCGGCCTCCCTCGGAGACCGCGATCCCCGCCGACTCCTGCCCACGGTGCTGCAGCGCGAAGAGTCCGAAGTACGCGACGCGTGCGACGTCGCGTTCCTCCGAGCGGATGCCGAACACGCCGCACATCAGGTCCGCCAGCCCTCCAGCAAGCCGCCGAGCGCCACTCCCAGGATCGCGTCTCCCCCCACCTCGCCGATGGGACGGAGCATCACGCCCGTGCCGGACGGATCCGGCTCGCTCCCCGGAGGAACCGCGATCACCGCCCGTCCCGGACCCTCGCCGAAGAGCTCGGTGGGATCGTCCGGGAGGTCGACCTCCGCCCCGACGCCCGACCACAGAGCCATCTCCGCGAGGCAGGCGGCGACGCCTCCCTCGCTCGCGTCGTGCAGGAGAGAGGCGGAGGGGGCCGTCCGCCAGAGGAGCTCCACCAGCGCGGCCTCCGCGCCGAGGTCGAGCGCAGGAGGTCGGCCGGAGACCGTGCCGTACCGCGCCTGGTACTCGGAGCCGGCAAGCGAGGCGGTTCCGGCGCTCGCGAGGAAGAGCACATCGCCGGGGTGCCACCCGCGCGGCACCTGCCGCACGTCGGGGACGAGCCCGACGCACCCGACGACCGGCGTCGGCGGGATGGACGTGCCGTCCGTGTCGTTGTAGAGCGAGACGTTGCCCGACACGACCGGGACGCCGAGGGCCTCGCACGCCTGCGCCATTCCCTCGATCGCCTCGGCGAGCTCCCAGCCGATCTCCGGCTTCTCCGGGTTGCCGAAGTTGAGGCAGTCGGTGAAGCCGATCGGCTCGCCCCCCGCGCAGGCCACGTTGCGAGCAGCCTCGAGCACGGCGAGCGCGCCTCCGGCGAACGGGTCGAGCGCGCCGTGCCTCCCCGTCCCGTCGAGGCTGACGGCAAGGCCGCGCCACGAGGGCCGCAGGCGCAGGACGGCCGCGTCGAGCCCGGGACGGCGCACCGTGCGCGACTGGACGAGGTGGTCGTAGCGGCGGAAGACGGAGGCGCGCGAGCGGAGCCCCGGCGAGGCAAGCAGCTCGACGAGCGCCGTCGCACTGTCCGGTGCGCCCGTCAGGGGCTTCGCAGCAGTCGCCTGGCGGGGCTCCCGCTCGACGACGTAGCGCGGGCACTCCTCCGTGAGCAGGCGTGCCGGGATCTCGCCCACGACCTCGCCGTCGACGAGCGCGCGCAGCACGCCGCTCGCCGTGACCTCGCCGACCACGGCGTGGTGGAGCTCCCAGCGCACGCAGACCTCCTGCACCGCGGGCAGGAGCTCGGGCGAGACGACGGCCACCATCCGCTCCTGGGACTCCGAGATCATGATCTCCCACGGCTCCATGCCGTCCTCGCGGAGGGGCACGCGGTCCAGGTGCACGTCGATGCCGCACTCCGCCGCCATCTCCGAGAGCGACGACGCGAGGCCTGCGGCGCCGCAGTCCTGCAGCGACTGGACGAGGCCGCGCTCGACGAGCTCGACGGAGACCTCGATCAGCTTCTTGCCCGTGAACGGGTCGCCGATCTGCACCGAGGGGCGCTTGTCGCCGTCGTCCTCGCCGAGCTCCTGGCTCGCGAGCACGGACGCTCCGCCGATCCCGTCGCGCCCGGTCGTGGCGCCGTAGAGGACGATGTGCGAGCCAGGCTGCGTCGCCTTCGCACGCGTCAGCCGCTCGCTCGGCAGGAGACCGACGCACATCGCGTTGACGAGGCAGTTCGACGCGTACGCCTCGTCGAACACGCACTCGCCGCCGACGGTGGGCACGCCGACCGAGTTCCCGTAGGCGCCGATCCCGCCCACGGCGCGGGAGAAGTGGTGGTCCGGGGCGCCGAACCGGAGCCCGTCGAGGAGCGCCACCGGGCGCGCGCCCATGGCGACGATGTCGCGCAGGATGCCGCCCACGCCGGTGGCGGCGCCCTGGTACGGCTCGACGGCCGAAGGATGGTTGTGGCTCTCCACCTTGAAGGCGACGGCGAGTCCGTCGCCGAGGTCGAGGACGCCGGCGTTCTCGCCCGGCCCCTGCAGCACGCGCTCTCCCTCGCTCGGGAGCCGCCGCAGCAGGAGCGCCGAGTGCTTGTAGCCGCAGTGCTCCGACCAGAGCAGCGAGAAGACGGCGAGCTCGAAGTCGTTGGGCTCGCGTCCCAGCAGCGTCACGATTCGGTCGAGCTCCCCGTCCGTGAGGCCGAGCTGACGGTGGAGCTGCTGTTCCGCGACAGGGCCCAGGAGGCCAGTCTAGCGCCGCCGCCGGTCCTCGCCGCCCACGATCGCTCGCCGTCGGACACCCGCTGCGTCGCGGCCGCGTCCCGGACGCCTCACTCCCAGACGTTCCCCGTCATGTCGTAGAGGCCACGCCGGACCTCGCGCGGGGACCCCGGTCCGGCGTTTACGTTCACCGGATGTCTCGCCGCGACGCCGGGCTCCTCCTCGCCCTGTCCGCCATCTGGGGCTCGTCGTTCCTCTTCATCAAGCTCGGCGTCGACGAGGTGGAGCCGGCGGTCGTGGTACTCGCCCGGATCGTGGTCGGCGCGCTCGTGCTACTGCCGCTCCTCGCCGTCCGCGGAGGCGCCGGGAAGCTCCGCGGCTACGTGGTGCCCCTCGTCGTCCTCGGTGCGCTCAACAACGCGCTGCCGTTCTGGCTGCTCTCCTTCGCGGAGACGCGGCTCGACTCGGGCCTGACGGCCGTGATCCAGGCCGCGGCGCCGATCTTCACCGTTCTCCTGGCGGGGTGGATCGACCCGACGCAGCACGTCCGCGGCGTGCGCCTCGCAGGCATCGCCGTCGGGTTCGTCGGAGTCGCGCTCCTCGTGGGCGTGCAGCGCGGGGGCAACGTGGCGGCGGCCCTGGCCGTCGTCGGCACGGCGCTCTGCTACGCGGTCTCGGTGCTCATCGCCGGCCGCACGCTCCGCGCGCTGGCGCCCCTGCCGACGTCCGTCGGCCAGCTCGCGGCCGGTGCCGTGCTGATCGCGCCGCTCGCGCTCACGCAGCTCCCCGCGGAGCCTCCGTCCGCGAAGGCGACCGCCTCCCTCGTCGCCCTCGGGGCGCTCGGCACGGGTGTCGCCTACCTCCTCTACTTCGCGATCATCGCGAGCGCCGGCGCGTCGCGCGCGATCCTCGTCACGTACCTCGTGCCGGCGTTCGCGCTCGTCTACGGCGCGGTGCTGCTCGACGAGGCGGTCACCGCGACCGCGCTCGTGGGCCTCGCGCTCGTCCTCGGCGGCACCGCCCTGGCGACCGGCGTGGCCAGGGCGAGGAGATAGCGTCCGTGACGTGACGCGCTCGTACTGGCCGTTGCTGTTCGTCCTCGCGGCGGTGTGGGGAGCCTCCTATCTCTTCATCAAGGTCGCCGTCGACGGTGGCATCGAGCCCGCGCCGATGATGTCGGTGCGCCTCCTCGTCGCCGCGGCGCTGCTGTTCTGCTTTCTCGCCTCCAGGTCGGGCTGGCACGGCGCCGCCGATGAGGTTCGCGCCGCCTGGATGCCCTGTCTCGTGATCGGCGTGCTCGGCGCGGCCGTGCCGATGTGGCTCGTCGGCTGGGGCGAGAAGCAGGTCGACTCCGGGATCGCCGCGATCGCGCAGTCGACCGTGCCCATCTTCACCGTGCTGCTCGCGCTCCGCTTCCTGCCCCACGAGCGCGTGGGGGCCGGCCGCGTGGTCGGCATCGCGCTCGGCCTGGCAGGTGTGGGCGTGCTCACGGGCCTCCATCCGGAGGGTGGCTGGTGGGCGGTCGCCGGGACGCTCGCCGTCGTGCTCTCGTCGGCGAGCTACGCGTGCGCCAACGTCTTCGCCCAGCGCCGCGTGCACGGAACGCCGGGCCCCGTGCTCGCCACAGGCGCGATGCTCGTCGGAGGGCTCGTGCTGCTGCCGCCCGCGCTCTTCCAGCTTCCCTCCGAGGTGCCCAGCGCGAAGGCGCTCGGGGGACTCGCCGGCCTGACGCTGATCGGCACCGTCGCCGCGCAGCTCGTCTACTACCGCACCCTGCGCCTGCACGGCGCGCAGCGGCTCAGCTTCGTTGCCTACCTGATGCCTGCCTTCGCGCTCGCATACGGCTCGCTCCTGCTCGACGAGCCCCTCACCGCCTCGGCGCTCGGGGGTCTCGGGCTGATCCTGCTCGGCGTCGCGCTGGGATCGGGCGCCGGCCTGCGCCGCTCGCGAGCGCGCAGGGACGAGCTGGAGGCTGCACTACCGCGCTAGTGGCGTGAGGTGAGAACCGTCGCACCCGGCCGCGAAGCGGACGGCTTCAGGGATTTGCGCGTCCGGAATCCGCGCCAGCGGATTCCGGGCTGCGCCGGCTAGTTCAGCCAGGCTCCTGCGTCCGGACCCGGCCCAGGTTCGACACGGCCACCGCCACGACGGTGACGAGGTAGAGCTGGCCGAGAATTCCCTCGAGCACGGCCATCGAGCGTCCGACGTCCTCGGCCGCGACGAGATCGCCGTAGCCGACGGTCGCCATCGTCACGAAGCTGAAGTAGACGTAGTCGGCGCCGTCCTCCGAGGAGGTGCCGCGAAAGAACGGATCGTCGTCGAGCGCTCCCACGACCGCGTACACGAAGGAGAAGCACAACCCGATCAACAGGTAGACGGTCAGCGCCCCGAGTACGGTGCGGATCGTGACCTCGGGGGCGCGGCTGATGGCGCGGGCGATCACCACCGGGGCGATGGCGACGAGCGAGCCGGCGGCGAGCGCGACCACAGCTTCGGATGCATCGCGGCTCGAGGCGAGCGAGACGAGCGCAGCGAGGACGGCTGCGCCCCCCACGAGGAGGGCGATCACGAGCGCCCGCCGCGACGCACCGGACGTCCAGACGGCCGCGAGAAGTGTCGAGCTCGTCAGCAGCGCGCTCACCACGTACGCCCAGTCGGAGCCCGGCGCCGCGATGAAGAACACGATGGTCGTCACCGTGAGCACGAGCACGGGGCCGTACCGGTAGGAGCCGGAACGCTCGCGCATCGCGTCGCCGCGCATCCGGCCACACTACGAGTGGCACCCGACGGATCGACCGGAGGCTTACGTGAAATCCGTGGCGCCCGGCCGCAAACCGGACGGCTTCAGGGATCTGCGCGCCGGCTAGGTTTGTTGCGGCGCTCGTACAGCGACACGTTGAGCACGGCGGCCCCAGCGACGAGTCGCCCGAGCAGGTAGAGGAAGAAGAGCGCCGTCGCGGCGAGCCCGAGACCCCCGTAGAGCTCGGAGGAATGGGAGAGCTTGGGCCCCAGGAAGTACGCGACGAAGAGGTGGAAGGCCTGGGTCCCGGTGGCAAGGAGCAGCGCTCCCGGCATGACGTCCATCCAGCCTGCCCCGCGGTGCGGCAGCCGCAGCGACGCGAGCGTCCAGACCGCGAACGGCACGCCGACCGCGCCGAGCGTCGCCGCGAGGCCGCCCACGTCCGTCTCGTTCCGCAGCCAGCGCGCCAGCCCCGCCGAGCCGAGGATGACCAGCGCGAGGGCGCTGAAGACGAGGGACGCCTTCACGGCATGGCGCACGCGCGGCGCCGGCACGTCCCAGACCAGCGCGTGCACGAGCACGAGCGCCTTCACGGCCATGTAGCCGGTCCACACGAGCAGCACGACGCCGGAGAGGAGCAGCCACCAGCGCGCCGACTGCGACCTCTGCGCGGCCTCGCCGATCGCCTCCACGAACGTCTCGCCGACGCCCGAGTCGGCGGCGGCCTGCTCCACGTCGGTGGAGTCGGCGAAGCCGAGCGCTCCGCCGAGGATCAGGCCGACGGGGAGCAGCCAGAAGAAGAAGCGGTACGCGAGCCCGCCCGCCAGCACCGCCGCCGCGACGCGCTTGTCGAGCGCGGCGACGCGGAACGAGACGTCCAGCGAGGCATGGTGGTCGCGGGCGGCCTGCGCCCTTCTCGAGAGCTCGTCGGCGCGTGCGCGGACGCGCTCGACGCGCCCCGGCGGCCCATCCGGCGGCTCAGCGTTCGTCACTTGCGCTCCGGTCGCCGCGCCGTGGGGCGCAGGATTTCGGATCTCGACACGTAATCTCCCGCATGGACAACACGGGGCCCACGCCTGGAAGGAGGCCGGACATGTCGTCGTTCACCCTGGAGGAGTCCGAGGTTCGCAGCGAGGGCGCACGCTACTGGTGGCTGTTCCTGCTCACGGGGATCCTGTGGCTGGTCGCGTCGCTCGTCATCTTCCGCTTCAGCTACGTGAGCGTGACGTCGATCTCGTACCTGTTCGGCTTCGTCGCCATCTTCTTCGGCATCAACGAGTTCTTCGCCATCCCCGGCTCGACGACCGGCTGGAAGGTCGTCCACGCGCTGCTCGGCGTGCTCTTCGTGGTCGCCGGCGTGGTCGCGCTCACGACGCCGTTCGAGACGTTCGCAGCCCTCGCCGGGCTGATGAGCTTCTTCCTGGTGCTCAAGGGGACGTTCGACATCGTCGTGTCGTTCGTCACCAAGGAGGACAGCCCGGTGTGGTGGCTACAGCTGATCGTCGGCATCGTCGAGATCCTGCTCGGCTTCTGGGCCGCCGGCTACTTCGGCCGCGAGGTGCTCCTTCTCGTGATCTGGGTCGGAGCTGCGTGCATGGCACGCGGCATCACCGAGATCATCCTCGCCTTCAAGCTGCACCGGCTGCAGAAGGTGGCCAGCTGAAGCACGTCCGGAGCCGCGCGAGCGGCGCGCCGGCTAATCAGCCGAGCAGGCGCGCCTTCGCGGCGGCGAACTCCTCGTCCGTGAGCATGCCGCGCTCCTTCAGGCCGGCGAGCCGCTCGAGCTCGTCGGCCTGGGTGGTCGCGGCGGGGGCTCCGCGCAGCCGTTCAGCCCGTCCGCGCAGCGCCGCCAGCGGCTCGCCGGGCTGCGCGTCCGGGAAGTCGCGCGCCGCCTTGCGGCGCAGCGCCTCCACGCCGAGCGCCGCCAGCACGGCGAAGACGAGCACGGTCGTCGGCTTGCGCACGTAGGAGATCGGCCCCCAGAGGAGCAGCAGGAGGTACACGAAGGCAGCCCCTCCGAAGGCGAGCTCCGGGCGCCGGAGGTACGGCGCCAGCCATCCCCGGACGATCGTGCCACGGCGCGCCGGGCCGAAGAGCCAGACCCCGACGAGGGCGATGACGCCCAGGCCCACGGCCGCCCAGGCGGCGTCGGCGAGCAGGCGCGTGAGGATGTCCCACGTCTGCCGGACAGCGTTCTCGTCGGACGCGGAGGTGGAGAGCTGGTCGACGAGGTAGCGGCCCGCCACACGGCGGACGACGAGCAGGATCAACCCGACCACGACGAAGCCGAGCGCGATCGCGCGCACCTCCTTGCGGCGGTCGCGCGCGATCCAGATCGCCGCCACCCAGGCTGCCAGCGCGAGCACCCAGATCCAGTCGGCGACGAAGCGCAGGAGCCGCGTCGCCTTCTGCGCGGTGTCGAGCTGCTCTGCCTCGAACAGCCGGATCACGCCCGTGTCCGGAGGCAGCTTGGACTCGAGATCGGGTACCACCGGGAGCTCCTTCGAGAGCTCGACGAGCAGCGGTCGCAGGTCGACGACGACCACGCCCTGGCTCGTCTCCAGGAACCGCGCCTTGTCGTCGAGCACCTTCACGACCTGCTGCTGCGCCGCGCCGAGAGCCGTCACCCAGACCTCCTGGAAGCGCGGCCGGTCGAGGATCTCGCCCGCCAGGCGCTCGGCCACCGGGCGCAGCGCACCGGTGATCGCGCCCGCGAGGCCCTCCTGCTCCTCGGGCAGGACGCGCGCGAGCTCGCCCTGGATGTCGACGCTCGTGAACAGCTGGTCGGTGAGGTTGGAGGCGACCTGGTCCTGGATCGCCGGGTCGACGACGAGTTGGCGCGCGGTCTCCTTGAACTCTCCCGTGTCGAGCACCTGCCGTTCGACGAAGTTCGCCGCGATGGAGACGACGACGAGGAGCACCCCGACGACCGTGAGCACGCGGGCGGCGGGCGTCCGCCAGCGGCCGGTGCGAAGGGCGGACTCGCTCACGGCTCTGCGCCTTCCAGTGCGATGCCCTCGGCACGCACCGCTGCGATCCGCTCGCGTCGCGCGGCGGTCATCTCCTGCACGACGATCTGGATCGACGCGGTCAGCGGCACGGCGACGAGCGCTCCGAGCACGCCGAGCAGCGCACCGAACACGGTCACGCTGATGATCACGAGCGAGGCCCAGATGTTCGTCGCCTTCCGCTGGATGGTCGGCGTGAGGAGGTTGTTCTCGACCTGCTGGTAGACGAGCACGACGACGAGCATGATCACCGCCGCGGTGACCCCCGACTCTGCCCAGACGGCGGGCACCAGGATGAAGCCGGCGATGGTGGCGCCGAGGTTCGGGATCAGGTCGAGGAACCCGGCGATCACTCCGAGCGCCAGGGCGTAGCTCGAGCCCAGGAGCCAGGCCGTCGTGCCCTGCACGGTGCCGGCGATGATCGCGATCGCCCCGGCGCCGATCGCCCAGCGGGAGATCGTGATCGTGATCCGCTCCCACACCTCGCTCGTGATCTCGCCCTGCCGGGGAGGCAGCACACTGCGCACGGCCGCCTGGATCTTCGGCATGTCGATGAGCACGAAGAGCGCGACGAAGACGATCGTGAAGATCCCGAGCGCGAAGCTGAACACCTGGCCGGCCGCGCCGACCAGCGCCGAGAGGTCGACGGGAATCTGGTCGGCGACGCCCTGCGCGCCGTCCTCGACGTTCTGGGCTCCGCTGGTGTCGCCGAGCCAGGACAGCTCGTCGGACTCGCGCAGGTCGCTGACGAGCTGCGGCAGATTCTTGAGAAAGTCCCGGACCGACTCGAGCAGCGGAACCATGAGCAGGAACGCGAGCAGGGACACGACGACGACCGTTCCGAGCACGACGATCGTCCCGCCCAGCCCGCGGCCGAGGCGTGTCCGCTTCATCAGGACGCGCAGCGGGAACTCGAACACGAACGCGAGGAAGACGCCGGTGAAGACGAGCAGGAGCGCGTTGGCGATCGAGACGAACGCCCACGTGGCGAGCACGACCGCCGTGACCACGAGCAGCGCGCGAATCGGGATGGTCACGGCAATGGCGCGCGGTCTCGGCTGCAACTCGCTCAACGCCACGCCCCCTTCCGTTCACGCGGCTGCGGACCGCACGTGTGGATCCGTCCCACGGACCCCCTCCTGCGGCTCCTGCTCACGGCGCCACCCTACGACACCGTGCCGCCCGCGTCACGGCCTCTGCGACTCCACGAACATACGATGTCCGGGCGTGGTCGGGACGGCTCGGATCGTGTACGTCGGTCACTCGACCGTCCTCGTGGACATGGACGGCGTGCGGCTCCTCACGGACCCGATGCTCCGGCATCGGGTGGCGCACCTCCGTCGCGCCTGCAAGGTCGAGACGAAGGCCCTGCGAGGAGTGGACGCGGTGCTCGTCTCGCACCTGCATTACGACCATCTCGACGTCCCCTCGCTCGAGAAGCTGGGGCGCGAGCTTCCCATCGTGGTTCCCCGCGGCGCCGGACGCTGGCTCACGCGCAAGGGCTTTCGCGCGGTGAGCGAGATCGGTGTGGACGACGAGCTGCAGATCGGGGCGCTGACCGTTCGCGGCACCGCTGCGTCGCACGATTCGGGGCGTCTCCCGTTCGGGGTGCGCGCCGATCCCGTCGGCTACCTGATCGCCGGGCCGCGCTCCGTGTACTTCGCGGGCGACACCGATGTGTTCCCGGAGATGACGGCGATCGGGCCCGTCGACGTGTCCCTCTTGCCGATCTGGGGTTGGGGCCCGTCCCTCGGTGCCGGGCACATGGATCCGGGCCGGGCGGCCGAGGCGGCGCGCCTGCTCGGCACGGCCACGGCGATCCCGATCCACTGGGGGACGTACTTCCCGGTGCACCTGGGACTGCGTGGCACCCCGGCGTTCGTGGAGGAGCCTCCGGCCACGTTCGCGGCCCGCGTGCGGGAGATCGCCCCGGCGTGCCAGGTGCGCGTGCTGCAACCGGGTGAGGAGGCCGTCGTCTAGGTCGAGGCGGCCGCCGGGCAGGGCGCATACGATCGCCCGCAGATGGCCGACCTGACGCTTCGCCGTGCCGACGCTGGTGACGTCGAGTTCCTGGTCGGCCTGTTCGCGCACGAGGACGTGGCGCCGTTCCTCGCGGCGCTGCGCGCGACGAGCCGCGAGGACGTCCTCGCCGCGGTCGAGCGCTCGCTGGCCGAGCCGGAGGCGTCGGGTGTGTTCGTGATCGAGGTCGATGGCGAGCGCGCCGGGACGATGTCCTTCGTGCGGGTGAACCGCCGCTCCCGCATCGCAGGCCTGGAAGGGCTCGCGGTCCATCCCCGCTTCCGCGGTGCCATGGTCGCCGACGAGGCGGCGAGGAGGTTCCAGCGCATGTTGCTCGGCGAGCTCGGATTTCATCGCCTCCAGCTCGAGATCTACGGCTTCAACGAGCGCGCCATGCGTCATGCCGAGCGCGTCGGCTTCGTCAGGGAGGGGGTGCGGCGCAAGGCATACTGGCGGCGCGAGGCATGGGTGGACGGCGTCCTCTACGGGCTGGTGGCCGAGGATCTCGACACAGGCTGAGCCGCCGGCCACGCTCCGGCTACCCGCGGTCTCCGTTGGTCAGCATCGCGGCCTCGTGCGTGGCCGGCCCGACCGCTACCAGCTCGATGCCGAGCTGGGCAACGCGGTCGAGCAGGCCGTGGAGCTGCGACTGGTCGGCGACGTCGCCCACGAGGACGGTGAGCCCCTCGGCACACTCGAACGTCATGTCCCCGAACTCGGCCCGGTAGCGATCGCTCAACTCACCGCGCAGGACGATCCGGTAACGGGTCGGGTACCCCACCACCTGACAGCATCCCGCTTGCGACCTCGCGGATCATGGCGGCCGGCGCGGATCACCCGGGTGAACCACGCGGGCGGCGGTCAGCGCGCGAAGTACGCTCGCGAGGCTTGCGGGAGGTAGAGGAGCGCGAGGACCCCTCCGCCGAAGGCGACGGCCACGAGCGCCGAGATGACGGCGCTGGAAGGGCCGGTGAACGCGTAGTAGAGGCCGATCGCGGCACCGGCGAGCGACAGCAGGCCCAGCAGCTCGCGCCCCGCGCGGCTGCCCCGGCGCACGAGCAGCCCCGAGAGGCCGTACGCGACTCCGAAGACGACGACGAAGATCGCGAAGTCGTCCCCGACGGAGTCCGCCGCGAGCACGCCGATCAGCCCCATGACGATGTCGAAGGCCGCCTTGCAGTAGGCGACGACCGCGGCGAGCCAGATCGTGAACGGGGGCGCCGGGCGCGCACCCGTCTGCTGCGAGACCTGCTCCATCGTCGTCCTCCTCTCTGCGTCGAGCCGACTCGCGGGAGTGTCGCACGGCCCGTGCGCCCGTGCGACCCACGGCGCTGACGACCGCTGCACGGTCACCCGGGTGAACCGGGACGGCTGACGCGCTACACGGAGAGGCTGACCGGGAACGTCGAGATCCACGCCAGCGTGCCGAGGAACACGAGGCAGCCGACCGTGAGCGTCACCTTGCGGAGGGCCGGCACTGTCAGCTTCGTGCCCATGCCGGCGAAGAACAGCGAGACGGCGAAGAGCACGACCGCGAGCACGTAGTTCGAGGAGCGCTGGATGTTCCGCCGCACCTGGGCGGACAGCTCCTCGGCCTCCGCGTCCAGCGCGTCGGCCTCGGCGGTCGCGGCCAGCCGGTACTGCGGCATGGCGAACGGCGTCAGCGGCGCACGCGGGTTCCGCAGCGGCCTCGTGGCGATCCACGCCTCGATCGCCGGCCTGAACTCCGCGCGGAAGCGCTTGAAGTAGAAGTCGGCCAGCTCGGTCTGGTCCTGCGCGTAGGCGTCGACCCACTGCGTGAAGGTCGCGACGTCGACCTGGGTCTGCGCCTGCGCGAGGCTGGCCGCACGGGCGGCGTCGATGCGGGTCGCGTTGACCCGTCCAGAAGCCTTCGCCTGCTCGCCGTTCCAGCGAGTCGCCTGGTAGCTGCTCCACGCCGTCGCCACCGCCGCGACGGACAGCAGGACCGTGGAGACGATCTCCACCCAGTCGCGCCGGCGGGCGGAGCGTTCGCTCACGAGCGGGGAAGGCCGCGCTCGTCGCACGGCGGCGGCTGCTGCTCCCCGACCACGCGCAGCGCCTCGTCGACGATCCGCAGCGAGCGTTCCATGGCAACCGGCTCCAATCCTCCGACCCCGCTGTGGAACGGGCTGTCGAGCCCGCGCAACAGCAGGAGCATGGCGGCGATCACGGCCACCACGACGCCGATGAGGACGCCCTGGACGACCGCGCGCTCGCCGCTGTCGGCGAAGAAGAGCATGAACCCGAAGATCAGGCCGGCAGTGAGGAAGAGCACGATCCAGAGCTGCGTCGGGATCACGCCGACGGCGCCGTGGACGCGGTCGAGGCGCGCCTCCTCGCGGGCCGAGGTCTGCTCGAGCCACTTGTCGTACGCCGACTGCTCCGAGGCCGTCTCGGGCTCGACCGTCTGGAGCGTCCGGAAGAGCTCGACGCCCCACGGGTTGAGCTGGTCGCCCTGCTCGCCTGCACGCATGCGCTCCCACTCGACGTTCACGACGGAGCGGCCGTAGCACACGAGCTCTCCGGTGAGCTCCGCGCGCACCGCCTCCGGGAAGAACTGGGCCGTCTCGACCTGCTGCACGAGCACGAGCGCCTCCTGCTCTGCGCCGGAGCGAGACTGGTCGAAGCTCGAGAAGGCGAGGAAGACGATGAAGCCGAGCAGCACCGAGAAGCCCGTCGCGAGGACGCCGAAGACTCCCGCGGCGCGGTCGCCGTCGGCGAAGTAGCTGCCCTGCGGCGCCGTACGGCGGACCAACAACATCGCCGTGACGGCGACGGCCGCCACGCCGCCGATGATCAGCGCACCCCAGACGAGATTCACGGCGTCATGTTGGCTCGGCTCCTGGTGAGGATGCGGACGACGGCCGTCGGCGGGCCCGGCCGCGAGCATCGTTCCACGCTGCGCGTGCCGCGACGACGACGCCGGCGTGCGATCACCCGGGTGAGGCGAGCGTCAGCCGGAGGCTCCGGACGTGGCGACGTCGCCCGCCGCGGGCTCGGCCGTCGCCTGCAGCTGCTTCGAGAAGAACGTGAGCGCCTTCTTCGTCTTCGTCTGCTGCTCGCCGGACAGGTTCACGCCGCGCCCGCTCAGGTAGGCGCGCGACTCGGCGGCCACCTGGAACATCTCGGAGGGCGCGCACTTCGTGGAGAGCTCGAGCACCCGCGAGCCGTCCGGGTAGAGCCACATCTCGGCCACCATCTTGCGGGACGATCCCGGCGGGACGAAGTTGAGCTTGAGCACGAAGAGCGGCCCGAGCACCGAGAGGTCGTTGAGGCCGATCCCGTCCGGCGCGTTGTCTGCGTAGAAGGCCCGCTGCTCCTTCGAGAAGAGCTTGCGAAGCGGCAGTGCTCCCGACACGGCCTCCGTCACGGCGGACTGGCCGAGCTTCCCCTTGAGCGCCGCAGAGCAGACGTAGCCGCCCGGCATCGCGTCGACCTCCACGACCATGCCCGGCGAGCGCCGCAGATGCTCGGGGAGAGCGGCCGGGACCACCGGGCGCAGCTTCACCACGGAATCGTGGGCCCGGCCCTGGATCCTGCGGGCGCGGACGACCACCCCGTGGCGGT
>DATBIN010000027.1:0-56233 GCA_036556925.1 Gaiella sp. | reverse complement strand
GCCCGGAGGCTGGCGGCGCGTGGCACGCGTCCCCGCTTCGAGAACGGGCGTCTTCCGCGGGGTGATCCGGAGCGACGCTCGCAGCGGCCATCTGCGGGCCAGGGTCGGGGACGACGGGGAGCGCTCGCTGCCTTTTGCGCTGCGCGTTCCGCCCGATCGTGACGTGTGCCCACTGGGTGTGTGTTGAGCTCGCGCGCACTGGAGGGTTGACCTTCGCCGAGGTCCGTGCGACCTTCCGTCAAGGGAACGAACGTGGGAGGGGTGGAGGAATGAAGCCGACGCAGATCGGCGGCCGATCGCGTGCACTCGTGCCGCATGGGCCCAGGCGTGCGCTGCTCGTCGTCTCCGGGTTTCTCGCCGCCGCGCTCGTGGCGCTCACGCTGGCGCCTGCGGCCGAGCCCGCGTCGGCGGCGCGAACCATCACCTTCGCGGCGTACGCGGCGGGTCAGAGTCGCGCGACCGCCGTCCCTGACTCGACGGCCGCTCGCGAGAAGCGCGAGCGCGGGTACCTCGCACGCAACGCGACGACGCTCGACGCAGCCAAGGGCGGCGCGGCCGCCGGCCGCTCGGTCGCCGCTTCACAGCTGCCCGCTGCGCCGACCCTCTCGCGCAGCTGGGAGGGCGTGAACGACACGGGCATGACGCCGCCCACCGCCACGGGCGCGGTCGGCACGACCCGCTACGTCGAGCTCGTCAATCAGATGTACGCGATCTACGACCGCACGAACGACGCGCCCCTGCAGACGGGGACGCTGACGACGCTGACCGGTGACCTGAGCGGCGCCAGCCTCTTCGATCCCCAGGTCATCTGGGATCCCGACACGGCGCGGTTCTACTACGTCATCGTCAACGGCACGACGAACACGCTGATGTTCGGCTTCAGCACGACGGCGTCGCCGAACGGCTCGGCGGACTGGTGCAAGTACGACCTCGACTTCGGCTACGGGACCGATTTCCCGGACTACCCGAGGCTGGGATCGACCGACGACTTCCTCCTCGTCGGCGTCAACGCCTTCAACTCGGCGAGCGCATATCTCGGCTCGGACATCCTCTGGGTCCGCAAGCCGGCCACCGGGTCGCCGTGCCCGACCGCCGGCACGCTGCTGGGCGGAGGGGTGACGTCGGTCCTGAACGCGGACAGCACCCCGGCGTTCACGCCCGTGCCGGCCGTGCAGACCGACCCGAGCGCCACGGGGTGGGTCGTCGCGGTCACCGCAGAGCTCACCGACAACGAGCTGACGCTCTTCCAGGTGACCAACTCGGGCGGCTCGGCGAACATCCAGACGACGGGCACGTCGGTCCCGGTGACGAGCTACAGCATCCCGCCCGATGCGCCGCAACAGGGGACGACGCGCCTGCTGGCCACGCTCGACAACCGGCTGACGCAGGCGGTGTCGGGACTCGACCCGGCGCGCGGGGAGTCGGTGATCTGGACACAGCACACGGTCTCCGGCGCCGCCGGGAGCATGATCCGCCTCTACGAGATCGACCCGTCCCCGGTGTCCGTCCTCTACTCGGCCTCGGTCGGGGACGACGTCGAGCATCTCTTCAACGGTGCCGTCTCCTCCGACCGGCGCGTGAACGGGTCGTCGCGCGCGTTCGGCGGGGCGCTCGGTCTCGTCTTCAATGCCTCGTCCACAACGACGTATCCGTCGATCTGGGCGCTTGCGAAGCCGGCATTCGACGACGGGTCGTTCTTCCTCGTCAGACAGTCGTCCGGCTTCAACCAGGACTTCTCGTGCGAAGGCACGGAGACGATCTGCCGCTGGGGCGGCGCGAGCGCGTCGGCCGACCCGGCCTCCGAGCTTGCAGGCGCCTACGGCAACGTGTGGTTCACGAACCAGTGGAACGTCGCCAGCTCGTCGACGAGCGACGTCGACTGGCGGACGTGGAATGGGTCGATCGAGATCGAGCGGTCGTACGGGATGTTGCGGGTGACGACGTCGCCGGCGGTGGCGTCGCAGATCGTGGTGGACGGCGAGATCATGGACAGCTGGGGTTTGACGTGGGTGAAGCTGCCGGTGGGGGAGCACACGGTGTCGTTCACGGATGTGCCGGGGTTCGCGACGCCGGCGGATCAGGTGGTGAACGTGACCGAGGGCGCGACGACGGTGGTGACGGGCACGTTCGTGGCGTGGGGGTTGCAGCGCATCCTCACGAGCCCGGCGGTGGCGGGCACGGTCTCGGTGGACGGGGTGCGCCGCAACGACTGGGGTGTGTGGACGTACCTGCCGCCGGGGGCGCACCAGGTCTGCTTCGGCTCGGTGGCGGACTTCGCGGCGCCGTCGTGCCAGAACGTCAACGTGGCTGCGGGCACGGGGAACGGGAACGTGACCGGGACGTACACGTCGAGCCCGGGTGCGGCGGGTGAGGCGGGGCCGCTGGGGATGTTGCGGGTGACGACGTCGCCGGCGGTGGGCTCGCAGATCCGTGTCAACGGGGTGCCGATGGATACGTGGGGGCTGACCTGGGTGAAGCTGGCGCCGGGGTCGTACACGGTGTCGTTCGCCGACGTGGAGGGCTTCACGACGCCCGCCGACCAGGTCGTCAGCGTCACGGACGGGAACACGACGGTGGTGACGGGCACCTTCGTGCAGCGCGGCCTGCTGCGCGTGCTCACCTCGCCCGCGGTCGCGGCGACGGTGTACGTGGACGGCGTGGCGCGCAACGACTGGGGCGCCTGGACGTGGTTCCCGACGGGGTCGCACACGGTGTGCTTCGACGGCGCGCCGGGCTTCACGCAGCCTGCCTGCCAGACGATCAACCTGACGACCGCGGGCGCGACCGTGACCGGGACGTACACGGCGAACTCGTAGGTCGACACGGGCATCTCCCGCACATGCGCACGGGATTGCCCGCCCTCGAACGAGGGATGGTCTCCCATGTCGGAATTCGTACGGTTCGACCAGCGGGAGTAAAGGGGGTGCGGTGATCCGGGGGGGTTGGCGTCTGCTCGGTCTACGAGCGCGTGCGTTGGTGGTAGTGACGTGCGTGGTCGCGGCCGTCGCCGCTCTGCTCGCGGCCGATATCGAGGCTGCGAGCGGCAGCCGCGCCTTTCGAGGTGGCGTGGTCACGAAGGCGACTCGTCTCGCGGCGCTCGCGCCCGCCTCGCTCGCGGTGCGCGAGAAGGAGCGGCGTGGCTATCTCCCACGCGATCTCGTGGCGCACGACGCCGGGAAGCGCGCGACCAGGCTCCTCGACAACTCATCGACCAACGCCCTCGCTGCTCCCGACGCGTCCGTCCTGTCCGGCTGGGAAGGCCTGAGCGAGGGCGGCGTGACCCCGCCGAGTCCGACCGGTGCCATCGGCCCGACCCGGTTCATCCAGATGGTCAACCGGCGCTACGCGCTCTTCGAGCGCGGCACCGAATCACCGCTCGAGACGGGCGCACTGCAATCTCTCGCGGGCGGAACGACGTCGCTCTCCGACGCGAAGGTGATCTGGGATCCCGACACCGAGCGCTTCTACTACTCGATGCTCGACTTCGGCACGAACCACATCATGTTCGGGTTCTCGAAGACCAGCTCTCCCAGCGCGGCGACAGACTTCTGCGCCTACGACGGCGACTTCGGTCACGGCAGCAACATCCCGGACTATCCGATGCTCGGCACCACGGACGATCTGCTCGTCATCGGCGTCAACGTCTTCGACCCGGAAGCCGTGTATCTCGGGTCGGACGTGCTCACGATCACGAAGCCCGCCGCAGGCGTCACCTGCCCGAGTGCCGAGAGCTTCGTCCTGGACGGCCACGTCGCCATTAAGGCCCCGAACGGGGTGGACGCGGCGTTCGCGCCGGTTCCCGTCGTGCAGACGGATCCGGGCGCTACTGGCTGGGTCCTCGCGATCAGCACACCCCGTCTTCTGATCATGGACGTGACGAAGAATCCCGACGGAACGTCCAACCTCTCGGCGAGCCGGCTGATCACCGAGGCGGACCCGTTTCTGATTCCTCCGGATGCACCGCAGCCCGGCACGACGAAGCTGCTGACCACGCTTGACGGCCGGATCACGAATGCAGTGTCGGCGATCGATCCGTGGCGCGGAGAGGCGACCGGCATCTGGGCTCAGCAAACGGTCGGCGTCCAGTCGCGCGCGGCGATCCGCTGGTATCAGATCTATCCTCTGCCCGACGTCACGCAGTGGGGCGTGGTCTCGGATCCGTCGTTGCACGTGTTCAACGGGGCGATCGCGCCGGACCGGCGAGTCGCCGGGTCGTCGAGGCGGTACGGGTCGAGCATGGCGCTCGCCTTCAACACGTCCAGTAGCTCGTCGTTCCCTGCAATTCAGGCCGTCACCAAGTGGGCCTTCGACCAGCAGAGCCCGTTCATGCTGATCAAGCAGTCGCCCGGATTCAACGAGGACTTCTCCTGCGAGGGTGACGGGAACGACGTCTGCCGCTGGGGCGACTACGCGAGCGCGGCTTCGGACCCGGCCTCCGACCCGAATGGGACACGCGGGGCAGTGTGGTTCTCGAATCAGTGGAACATCGCCAGCACGGGCAGGGACGCAGACTGGCGGACGTGGAACGGCTCGATCGAGGTGACGCGGTCCTACGGCTACCTGCGTGTGACGACATCGCCGGCCGTTCCCTCTCGGATTCTCGTGGACGGGCAGATCATGGACACCTGGGGCTTGACGTGGGTGAAGGTCCCCACTGGGCAGCACGCGGTGTCGTTCAGCGACGTCCAAGGCTTTGCCACGCCGGCGGACCAGACCGTCGACGTGACCGAGAACGCGACGACCACGGTCACAGGCACGTTCCAGCGCCTCGCGCTCCTGCGGGTCGTGACGAGCCCCGCGCTCCCGGCCACGATCTCGGTCGACGGCGTTCGTCGCAACGACTGGGGGGTGTGGACACACCTGCAGCCTGGCCCACACGAGGTGTGCTTCGGCGCGGTGCCCGACTACCAGCCGCCGCCATGTCAGAACGTCTCGCTGGCCGCGGGCAGCGGCAATCCCGACGTGGTCGGCAGCTACGAATCGAGCCCGGGTGCGCCGGGCGAGACGGGGCCGTACGGCTACCTGAGAGTCGAAGTCGCGCTGACTGCGGTCCCGACGCAGATCTCGGTCAACGGCGTGCCCGCAGACGACTGGGGGCTCACGTGGGTGAAGGTGCCGCCAGGCATCTACACGATCAGCTTCTCGGACGTCGATGGATGGGGTACTCCCATTGACCGAACGGTCAACGTGACGGCGGGCAACACCACCGAGGTGATCGTCAACTTCGGAACCCACGGCTTGCTGCGGATCATCACCTCGCCGGCCGTCGCCGGCACCGTCTTCGTCAACGATCTGCCGCGCAACGACTGGGGCCTGTGGACTTGGACGACGCAGGGCTCGAAGCGGATCTGCTTCGACTCGGTCCCCGGTTACACCTCGCCCCCATGCCAGACGGTCCACGTGAGCTACGTCGCCCAGACCACCGTCACCGGCACCTACACCCCCAACACCTGATCGGGGGACGTCAGACCTGGCCGCGGACGCCGATCGTCGGAACATGGGCTTGAGGAGGCTGCTCGTCGTCGTGGTCGTGCTCGCCGCGTGCGTGGCATGCGTGCCGCCGGCGTGGGCGCACGGCACGGCGTCGTCGGACACCGTCACGGGCACGCTCCGCTCCTGGCACGGCGACACTTTCACGACGCCCGTGGGGGCCGGCACGGGCGTGGACACGACGGTGGCCGGGGTGGTGCCGCTCGTGAGCCCGCCGGCGAACCTGGGCCGGCTCCTGGGACGGCAGGTCCGTGCCTCGGGCGAGCGCCAGGGCGTGACCCTCAAGGTCGGGGCAACCGGAGAGGTCGCCGCGGCCGACGGCTCCGGCGGCGGCTCCGGCGCCCCCGTCGCGGCCGCCACGGGGACGAAGTCGGTCGCCGTGCTGCTCTTCAACTTCGCCAACGACACGCGGCAGCCCTGGACGACCTCGGCCGTGCGCGGCGTCGTGTTCGACAACGCCGACTCCGTGCGCGAGTACTACCTCGACGCCTCGTACGGGCAGCTCTCCATGACGGGCGACGTCTTCGGCTGGTTCACGATCGACTCCACCAACGCCGGCTGCAACTACACGTCCTGGGCCAACGAGGCGCGCGCCAAGGCGACCGCCGCGGGCGTGCCCCTCTCGAACTACCAGTACACGGTCTACGCCTTCCCGCAGATCTCCGGCTGCGGCTGGGCGGGGCTCGCCTACCTGCCGGGCACGACGAGCTGGATCAACGGCTCGATGACCCTGCGCGTCGTGGGCCACGAGCTCGGCCACAACTTCGGCGTCCACCATGCGAGCACGCTCTCCTGCTCCTCGGGGGCGCTGTCCGGGTCGTGCAGCGCGAGCGAGTACGGCGACCCGGTCACGATCATGGGCGCCGCGTCGCGCCGCCACCACAACAACTGGCACCGGGCGCAGCTCGGCTGGTTCTCGGACACGGTGACGGCGAGCTCGAGCGGCGTGCACCGGCTTGCCCCGGCGGAGCTCTCGGGCACACCGCGCCTGCTGCGCATCCCGCGCGGGAACGGCACCTACCTCAACCTCGAGTACCGGCGCCCGTGGGGCATCTTCGACGACTTCACGTCGTCCGACCCGGTCGTCAACGGCGTCTCCATCCGCGTGGGGCCGGAGCTGTCGAGCCTCGTGCAGTCACAGCTCATCGACGCGACCCCCGGATCCCCCGGCGGGTTCTCGGACGCGGCGCTGCCGGCCGGCTCGTCGCTCACGGACCCGCTGTCCGGAGTCACGATCACCGTCATCTCCGTCTCCGCCGCCTACGCCGACGTCTCGGTGCAGTACCCCGGCTCCACGGGCCTGCTGCGCGTCACGACGTCGCCGGCGGTGCCGTCGCAGATCTCCGTCGACGGGGTGCCGATGGACAGCTGGGGCCTGAACTGGGTCAAGCTGGCCCCCGGGCAGCACACGGTGTCGTTCTCGGAGGTGGACGGCTACGCGGCGCCCGCCGACCAGGCGGTGACCGTCACGGCGGGCGCGACGACCACCGTGACGGGTGCGTTCTCCGCCCGCGCCCTGCTGCGCGTCCTCACGAGCCCGGCCCTTCCCGGGACGATCACGGTCGACGGCATCCCCCGCAACGACTGGGGGCTGTGGACCTGGCTGCCCGCGGGATCGCATCAAGTCTGCTTCGGCGCGGTGAGCGACTTCGCGGCCCCCGCCTGCCAGAACCTCCAGCTGTCGGCGGGCGCGCAGTCGACGGTGACGGGCGCCTACAGCTCGGATCCGGGCGCCGCCGGCGCGAGCGACGTGGGCTACCTGCGCGTGACGACGTCGCCGGCGCTGCCCGCCCAGGTCTTCGTCGACGGCGCGCCCGCGGCGACGTGGGGGCTCGACTGGCTGAAGCTGAGCCCCGGCCAGCACACCGTCTCCTTCGCGGACGTCGACGGCTACACGACCCCCGCGGACCAGACCGTGACCGTCAGCGCCGGCGCGACGACGACGGTGACGGGCGCGTACGCCCAGCGCGGCCTCCTCCGTGTCGTGACGAGCCCGGCCGTCCCGGGCACGATCACGGTGGACGGCACGCCGCGGAACGACTGGGGCCTCTGGACGTGGCTCCCCACCGGCTCGCACACGGTCTGCTTCGGCGCGGTGTCGGGCTACACGACGCCGTCGTGCCAGACGGTCACCCTCTCGGCCGGCGTGCAGACGTCGGTCACGGGCGCCTACAGCTGACGCACGCGCCGCCGCCCGCCGCGCTCGCGGGTACCATCGGCGATCGCGGCCGAGGGCCGCTTGGAGGACGCGTGCGCGAGCTCATCGTCGACGGCAAGCGGATCTCGGACGACGGCGACTGCTACGTCATCGCCGAGATCGGCCACAACCACCAGGGAAGCGTCGAGCGCGCCAAGGACCTCTTCCGGGCGGCGAAGGACTGCGGAGTGGACGCCGTCAAGCTCCAGAAGCGCGACAACCGCTCGCTGTTCACCCGCTCGGCCTTCGACGCGCCCTACGAGAACGAGAACAGCTTCGGCACCACCTACGGCGAGCACCGCGAAGCGCTCGAGCTCGACCGGCACGCCTACGCGGAGCTGCAGGCGTACGCCCGGGAGCTCGGCATTGCCTTCTTCGCGACGGCGTTCGACGTCCCGAGCGCCGATCTGCTCGCCGAGCTGGACATGCCGGCGTTCAAGATCGCCTCCGGGGACCTGCTCAACACGCCGCTGCTCCGGTACGTGGCCGCGTTCGGCAAGCCGATGATCGTGTCCACCGGCGGCGCGACGATCGAGGACGTCGATCGCGCCGTGGAGACGGTGCTCCCGCTCAACGCGCAGCTCTGCCTGCTGCAGTGCACCGCCTCCTACCCCACGGAGGTGAACGAGCTCAACCTGCGCGTGATCGCGACGCTCCGGGAGCGCTATCCCGAGGCCGTGGTCGGCCTCTCGGACCACCAGGACGGGATCGCGATGTCGCTCGCGGCGGTGATGCTCGGCGCGCAGGTGATCGAGAAGCACTTCACGCTCAGCCATTCGTGGAAGGGCACCGACCACGCCTACTCGCTCATGCCCGAGGGCATGCGCAAGCTCGTGCGAGACCTCCGCCGGCTGCCCGCCGCGCTCGGCGACGGGGTCAAGCGTCCGCTGGCGAGCGAGGAGTCGCCGCTCCGCAAGATGGGCAAGCAGCTCGTCGCGGCACGGGATCTCCCGGCGGGGCACGTGCTCGGCGAGGACGACGTCGCGGTCAAGTCCCCCGCCGACGGCGGGCTGCCGCCCTACGAGCTCGACCGCGTCCTCGGCTGCCGCTTGCTCCGTGCGGTCGGCGAGGACGAGGCCCTCGCCCTCGAGGCGCTGGACCAGGCCGAGAGCGCGATTCCGGCGCGCGGCGCGTCCGGCTCCGCGTGAGCGACCGAGCGCGAGAGCCGGACCTCTTCGACGTCTCCGGACGCGTCGTCGTGATCACCGGCGGCTACGGCCAGCTCGGGGCCGAGTACGCGGCGGCGTTCGCAGGCCGGGGCGCGCGGGTCGCGATCTTCGACCTCCTGGAGGAGCCGGCGGCGAGCGGCGCGGACCTCGCGCCCGGCCTGCGCGACGGGTCGATCCGCGCCTGGCGGGTTGACGTGACCGATCGCTCCTCCATCGAGCGGGCCCTCGCCGAGGTCGTGCAGGCGTGGGACGTGCCGCACGTCCTCGTCAACAACGCGGCGATCGACGCTCCCCCCGACGCGCCGCCGGAAGAGGTCGGTCCGTTCGAGGACGTGCCCGTCGAGTCCCTCGAGCAGGTGATGCGGGTCAACGTGACCGGCACGGTGCTCTGCTGCCAGGTCGTCGGCGGCGCCATGGCGGAGGCGGGCAGAGGCTCGGTCGTCAACGTCTCGTCCATCTACGGACTGCTGTCCCCGGTCCAGGAGCTCTACGCGTTCCGTCGCGCGACGGGGGAGAAGTTCGTCAAGCCCGTCGCCTACTCGCTGTCGAAGTCCGCGGTGCTCAACCTCACGCGCTACCTCGCGACCTACTGGGCGGGCCATGGGGTGCGCGTGAACACGCTCACGCTGGCCGGGGTGTGGAACGACCAGCCCGACGAGTTCGTGCGCGCGTACACGGCCCGCGTGCCGCTGGGACGCATGCTCGAGCCGCGGGAGGCCGTCGGCGCGGTCGTGTTCCTGGCCTCGGACGCGTCGTCGTACGTCACGGGCGCCAACGTCGTCGTGGACGGCGGCTGGACTGCCTGGTGATCCCGGCCGACGTCCCGAACCTCGTCGACGGGGAGGAGCGGCCGGCGGCCTCGGGCGCGTGGGTGGACAAGCTGCGCCCTGCCGACGGCGGGCATCTCTGCCGGCTGGCGCGCTCGGCTGCGGGTGACGTCGACGCCGCGGTGGCCGCCGCGCGCAGGGTGCAGGAGGACTGGGCCGATCGCACCGCCGTCGAGCGTGGCGACGTCGTGCGCGAGATCGCGCTCGAGCTGCGCCGCCGGCGGGAGGAGCTGGCGGAGGTCGTCGCCGCCGAGACGGGGAAGGCCATCTCGCTCGCCCTCGGCGAGGCCGACGCAGCGGCCGAGATGGGCCTCTTCGTGGCGGGTGAGGGGAGGCGCTCGTACGGACGCACGACGACCGCGTCGATGGCGCACCGCACCGTGCTCACCGTGCGGGCGCCGGTGGGCGTCGCGGGGCTGATCATGTCCTTCAACACGCCGCTGCCGAACATCGCCTGGAAGGCCTTCCCCGCCGTCTTCTGCGGCAACGGAGCGGTGGTCAAGCCCTCCGAGCACACGCCCGCCTCAGCGCACCTCTTCGGACGCGTCGCGCTCGAGTGCGGCCTGCCCGCGGGCGTGCTGAACGTGGTGCAGGGTCTCGGCGCGGAGGCCGGCGCGGCGCTCGCCTCGCACCCCGACGTCGACCTCGTCAGCTTCACCGGCTCGGCCGCGACCGGCCGGCGGATCAACGAGGCCGCGGCGGGCCGACTGGCGAAGATCTGCTTGGAGCTCGGAGGCAAGAACGCGCTCGTCGTGTGCGACGACGCCGATCTCGACCGTGCCGTGGAGTGGACGCTCGCGTCCGCCTTCTCGAACGCCGGGCAGCGCTGTGCGGCGGCGAGCCGCATCGTCGTCTTCGAGGCGGTGTACGAGGAGCTCAGGAGGCGGCTCGTGGACGAGGCCGTGCGCCTCGAGCCCGAGCCGGTGATCAGCGAGGAGAGCCTGACGCGCATCGTCGAGGTCGTGCGGCGTGCGACCGAGGCCGGCGCGACCCTGCTCTGCGGCGGCGAGCGCCTGGAGCGCCCGGGCTGGTTCCTGCCTCCCACCCTCCTCGAGGGCCTCGCGGCGGACGCCGAGCTCTCCTGCACGGAGCTGTTCGGGCCCGTGGCCGCGCTCTACCCGGTCGCCGGCTTCGAGGATGCGCTCGCGCTCGTCAACGACTCCCCCTACGGGCTGACGGCGGCGATCCATACCGCGAGCGTCCACCGCGCGATGCGGTTCGCGGAACGGGCACAGGCCGGGGTCGTCGTGGTCAACGCCGGCACGCACGGGAGCGAGCCGCACATGGGCTTCGGAGGCGTCAAGGCGTCGGGCACGGGCTGGAAGGAGGCGGGCCTGGAGGCGCTCGACGTCTACTCGGACGTCCGCTACGTGAACATCGTCACCGATCCGGCCAAGGCGTGAGCACGGTCGACGAGGGGTTTCCGGGAGCCGATCCCGACCGCGTCAGCCCTCCCGTCGTCGCCGTGCTGGGGCCCGGCGGGGTCGGCGGCGCCCTCGCCGTGAAGCTCGCCCGCGCCGGCTGCCGCGTCGTCTGCGTGGGGCGACCCGACACCGTGGCCGCCATCCGGCGCTCCGGCCTGCGGCTCGAGACGCCGGAGGGCGCCGCGGAGGCACGGCCGGAGGCGGTGGAGCGCCTCGACCATCCCGTGTCGCTCCTGATCGTCGCCGTGAAGGCGACCTCGCTGCCGGAGGCGCTCGAGCGCGTCGAGCTCTTCGCCGTCGCGGACGGGGTCGTGCTCACGCTGCTCAACGGCCTCGAGCACCCGGACGTCGTCCGGCGCGAGCTGGGGAACCGGGTCGCGCCCGGAAGCATCTCGAGGTTCGAGGGATACCGCTCCGGTCCAGCGGCGATCGTGCAGACGACGCGGCGCCCCCGCATCACCGCCGCCTCCGACGACCTGACCGCGGAGGAGGTCGAGCACGCGCTCTCCCCGCTGCGGGCGGCGGACGTCGACGTCGTCGTGCTCGCCGACGAGCGTGCCGTCCTCTGGGAGAAGGCCGCGCGGATGGCGCCGCTCGCCGCGGCGACCGTCGCCTCCGGGCTCACGGTCGGAGCGCTGCGGGCCGATCCCGCGTGGGTCGAGCGGGTGCGCGCCGGTGTCGTCGAGGCATGCGAGGTGGCCGCCGCCGACGGCGTGGCGATCTCGCCGGCCTCCGAGCTGGGCATCATCGAGGCGATGCCGGAGACGCTGACGAGCTCGACCGCACGAGACGTCGCCGCCGGTCGGCCCTCGGAGCTCGACGCGGTCGTCGGCTCGGTCGTGCGCGCAGGGGAGCGGCTCGGTGTGCCTGTGCCCGTCCTGCGTGCGCTGCTCGAGGACGCGGAGGCAGCGTGCCGAGGGCGATAGCCCTGATCGGGGCGCGCTCGGGCTCCGAGCGGGTGCCGGGCAAGAACGTCCGCCCTCTTGCCGGCCACCCGCTGCTCGCCTACGCGATCGCCACCGCGCTGCAGGCAGGCGTGTTCGAGCGCGTTGTCGTGTCCACGGACCTCGACGCGATCGCCGACGTCGCCCGCTGGTATGGCGCGGAGACACCGGTCCCACGCCCGCCGGAGTACGCCACGTCCACGTCACCCGACGTCGAGTGGATCGCGCACACCCTGGAGCGGCTGCCCGAGCGCTACGACCTGTTCGCGATCGTGCGCGCCACCAACCCCTTCCGCGGGCCCGACGTCATCCGCCGCGGCCTGGAGCAGCTGCTCGCGACTCCCGAGGCGGACTCCATTCGCGCCGTCGAGCTCGTCAAGCAGCATCCCGGGAAGATGTGGACGCTCGCCGAGGACGGACGCACCATGAGCCCCCTGCTCGACCAGGCGCACCTCGACGTCGCGTGGCACGCCGGCCAGTACCAGGCGCTCCCGCATGTGTACGTGCAGAACAGCGCGCTCGAGATCGCCTGGACGCGGGTCGTGACCGAGACCGGCACCCGGGAGGGACGCGTGCTCGCGCCGTTCCTCACGCAGGGGCACGAGGGGTTCAACGTCGACGACGAGGACGACTGGGCGAGGGCCGAGGCGCTCGTGGCGAGCGGGGAGGCCACGCTGCCCGCGATCGACGCCGAGCCCTTCGGCCGGTGATGTGACCCCGGAGCGCGACCCGTCTCGCACCCAGCGGCAGGGAGCCGCCGTCCGTCTCGGCGTCGTGCTCTGCGTGATTGCTGCGCTCGTGCTCGTCGCCCTGCGACTGGACGACGTGCTCGGACTCTTCGACTTCCGCGCCGACCGCAATGCCGCGCTCGGCTACCTCGAGCGGAGCTACGGGGACGAGGGCGTGGTGGGCGACAGGGAGGTCGTCGAGGAGGCGCTCGCGCGGATGCCGCCGGATGCGAGGTACCGGGTCGTCTTCGGGTCGAGCTTCGCGGGCGAGCACCGGTTCACCCGAGCGCTCGCAGCAGACTTCCTCCGCTACCACCTCCTGCCGCGCCGTCGGACGGACTCGCCGTCTGCGCCCTGGGTCTTCTGCTACGGCTGCGATCCCACGTCGCTCCCCGGGCGCGTCGAGGTGCTCTACGAGGGGCGCAACGGCCTCCTGCTCGGCCGCACGACGTGACGATCCGCGCCATCACGGGGCTCGCGCTCCTGAACCTCTCGTTCGCCGCCGCCGGCGCCGCGCTGCTCTGGGGTCTGCGTGGCTGGCGCCGCTGGTGGGACGTGGCACGCCTCGGCGGTGTCGCGTACCTGCTCGGTCTCGCGGGCACCGTGGTGCTCCTCACGCTCGCGCTCACGGCCGGCGTGCCCTTCTCCGGCTGGACGGTGGTGGCTGCGCCGGCCGTGCTGCTCGCCGGCGGCGTCGCACTCGCTCTCCGGCGAGGACATGCGCGTCCGCAGCTGAAGCCCCGCATCGCACGGCTGACGGTCCCGGCCGCGCTCGGGCTCGCTGCGCTCGGCGTGTACTTCGAGGCGCTGTTCCGGTCGGCCAGGCTCATGCCCCTCTCGGAATGGGACGCCTGGTGGTGCTGGACGCTGCGCGCCAAGGCGATCTTCTACTTCCACGGCCTCGACCAGGGGCTCTTCGGTGCGGAGGCTCCGCGTTGCCCCGGCTACCCGCCCGGCTTCTCGGCCGTCGAGGCGGCGGGGTTCCACGCGATGGGATCGGTGGACGTGGTCACGCTCCACGTGCAGTACTGGTTCCTCGCGCTCGGCTTCGTGGGTGCCCTGGCGGGCCTCCTCGCACCACGCGTGCGTCAGTCGATCCTGTTGCCCTTCCTCGTCCTGGTGCTCCTGCTGCCGAGCTTCACCTCCCGGGTGACGGACGGGCGCGCCGACCTGCCGCTCGACTACCTGGTGGCGGTCGGCGCCCTCCTCGTGCTGCTCTGGCTCGAGGCCGGGCGCGCGTGGCATCTACCTGTCGCGACCGTCCTCTTCGGCGCCGCGCTGCTCACCAAGCGCGAGGGGCTGCTGCTCGTCGTCTGCGTCCTCGCGGCGGCGCTTGTGGCGTCGTGGCCGGAGCGTCGCCGTGCCTGGCCCCCGCTGCTCGCGGTCGGCGGGGTGGCGGTCGTCCTCGCGCTGCCGTGGCGGCTCTGGCTGATGCTCGAAGGCCGTCGCAGCGGTGCGCCCGAAGGCGGCTACCTGGAGGTGCTCGAGCATCCCGGCCGTGTGCCGGCGTCGCTGCGCCTCGTCGCGCGGACGCTGTTCGACTACGACCTCTGGCTCCTGCTGGCGCCGCTCGCGCTCGTCGCGGCGTTGCTCGCGCTGGTCGCCGGCCAGGTTCGCGTCGCCGTCTACACGGCCGTGTTCGTCGCGACGTCGGTCGCTGCCTGCACGTGGGCGATCTCGGCGGAGCCTGCGCTCGAGATCACGCAGGACTACGGCCTGAACCCTGTCGTCCGCCTCGTCGGCGGGCCGGTGCTCACGCTCGCAGCCCTGACGCCGCTGGTGCTCGAACGCGCCTGGGCCGGGATGCGCGCCGAGCCGGCCGCCGGCGCGGGCGAGGCGAGCAGCGGTGGTGCTCCGGCACGTCGCCGCACCGCCATCTCCCGGGCGATCGTGCTCGTGGCGGTGCTCGGCTACCCGCTCTCGGCGCTCGCGGGGTACTCGGGGCTGCGGCTCCCGGGGGGCCTTCCCGACTTCCCTGCGGCCGAAGAGTGCGTCCAGGCTCCCGTGCCCGGCGGGCAGGTGCGCCTCGTCCTCGGCTACGTCGACTCGTACCGTGCGGCGGACGACCTGGAGGAGCGGGGCCGCGAAGCCGGTGTCGGTGACGCCGTGACCGGGCACGACGGCTGCGGCCGTCTGCGCGTCTTCGTGCCCGGCGTGCCGGCGTCTGCGGCGCGGGCTCTCGTCGCGCGCGCCGCAGCAGCCGGCCTGCATCCGACGCTCGAGCGCGATCCGGCGTCGTGACCGTCGCGCTCAGCCGGGATTCGTCGCGAGCACCTCGACGTAGAGGTCCTCGTAGGCGGAGAGGAAGCGATCGAGGCCGAACTCCCTGCTTCCCGCTGCGCGGCCGCGCTCACCGACCTCGCGCCGGTACCGCTCGTCGGTCGCCAGCCGCAGCAGAGCCGCGCGCACCTCGGTCGGATCGCGTCGCACGAGGATCGCCTCCCCGTCGCGCAGGAACCGCTCGTAGCCGGGGCTGGGCGAGACGACACACGGCAGGCCGGTGACGAGCGCCTCCTGCAGCGCCAGCGGGAAGCCCTCGGCCTGGGAGGGGAGCACGAAGGCGTCTGCGGCGGCGAGGAGCTCGCGGAACGCACCGGGAGGCACGAACGGCACGAAACGGGCTCCCGCGCCTCCGGCACGGTCGGTCACGGCGACGAGCTCGAACGCCGGGTCTGCGGCGGCGAGGAAGACGTCGAGGCCCTTCTTGGGAACGTCGCGCCCGACGAAGAGGGCGAGGAAGCGGTCGACGGGCAGGCCGAACCGGCGTCTCACCTCGGCGCGGTCGACGGCCGGCGCAGCGGGCACGCCGGGGTTGACGACGCCGACGTGCCGCAGTCCGAGCGTCGCACCCGCCCACTCGGCCACGGCCGGGTTCACCGAGACCGCGACCGATGCCATGCGTGCGCACCGCCCGACCGTGGCCAGGGCGGCGCGCTGCGCCGCATCGAGCGCGCGGTTGCGCTGGGGCACGAAGCCGACGTGCAGGGTGAGGACGGAAGGCACATGGGCGCGGCGCGCGAGCGCGAGGCTCGGTGCCGACGTCGCGTAGAGGACGTCCTGGACGTGCACGACGTCGGCCCAGCCGAGCAGCGACCGCGTCCTCCGGACGAGCGCGGGGGGCGCCGGCAGGGGATAGGGCACGCCGGCCAGCCGGCGAGGGAGGTCGCTGGCGGGAAGACGGACGACCCGGACGCCACCCGACGCCTCCTCGAGCGGAGCGCCGCCCGTGCGGCAGCAGAGCACGGTCACCTCGTGGCCGCGCGCGGCGAGCCCGTGCGCGAGGTTCGCTGTGAACTCCTCGATGCCGCCCACGCTGGGGCGGTAGTTCGCGCTCACGAGGAGCACCCGGAGAGGGCCGTGAGCCCGCCTCACGTGCGGTCCGTGCGCATCGTGATCAGCCCGATGAAGAAGGAGCCGAACACGATCTGCACGCCGAGACCCACGAACGTGAAGGCGAGGGCGGTGGCGTACTCGTGGCCGAGGGCGCCGAAGCCGTCGCTCGCCCACGAGACGAAGATGGCGAGCAGCGTGACGGCGCCACCCACGAAGAGCAGCGCCCCCGTGAGCAGGCCGTGCTCCATCCGGACGCGCCCGGAGATCCGCTCCAGCAGGCGGTCGTGCTCGCCGAAGTGGGTCATCGCGTAGGTGCGCGCGAACACGCCGAGCAGGACGATCTGCACGCCGATCAGCGTCGAGGTCGTGAAGGCCAGCATCGTATGGATCTGCCACGAGCGGCCGAACACGTCGACGGGGCCGCTGGCGAGCACCAGCATCCCCGCCAGTCCCAGCAGCACCAGGATCGCCCCCGGGAGGAAGTACAGCCAGCTCGGGCTGTAGAGCAGCATGAAGCGGACATGCCGCCAGGCGTCGCCGAAGCGGTTGAGCTTCGACTCGCCGGTGCGCGGGAAGTAGTCGATCGGGACCTCGCTCACCTTCAGGCCGCGGCGGTAGGCCTTGAAGACCATCTCCGACGCGAACTCCATCCCCGTCGAGTGCAGGTCGAGCCCGGGCAGCGCCTCGCTCCGCACGGCGCGCATGCCGCAGTGGGCGTCGGAGACCTTCACCCCGAAGAGCACGTTCAGGAGCCCCGTGAGGATGGGGTTGCCCACGTGACGGTTCAGCCACGGCATCGCTTCGCCGTGGATCGTCCCGTTGAAGCGGGAGCCGATCACGAGGTCGTCCCCCTCCTCGAGCCGCTGCACGAAGGACGCCATGTCCTGCAGCGGGTACGTCTCGTCGGCGTCGCCCATCACGATGTAGTCGCCCTGCGCCTGCCTCAGGCCGGCCAGGTAGGCGCTGCCGTACCCGCGGCGCTCCTCGTGCACGACCGTCGCGCCGTGGGAGGCGGCCACCTCCGCCGAGCGATCGCTCGAGGCGTTGTCGACGACGATCACCTCGCCCCTCCGGCCCGAGCGCGTGATGCCCTCCCACGCCTGATCGACGACCGCGCCGACCGCCTCCTCCTCGTTCAGGCACGGGATGACGACGGAGATCTCGATCCGGCTCGACATCGACGGCGTCCGACGGTAGCACGGCGTCCCGCGCGCTCCCTCGCAGCGGGGAGAGGGTCGTGCCGTCTGACTATGCTCCCGCTCCGTGAGGCTCGCTCGGCTCGAGACGCTGTACTGCGACGCCGGTTGGCGGCCGTGGATCTTCCTCAAGGGGACGACCGAGGACGGGCTCGTCGGCTGGTCCGAGATCACCGACTCGCACGGCTCGCCACGGGGCCTGGCCGGGATCGTGGAGGATCTCGCGCCGCTCGTCGTGGGCCAGGACGTGCGCGCAGTCGAGCGCATCCACTGGGAGCTCTACCGGCACACGCGTCAGAGCCCCGGCTCCGTGATCCAGAAGGCGATCGCCGGAATCGAGAACGTGCTCCTCGACCTCAAGGCGAAGGCGCTCGGCATCCCGGTGTATGAGCTCTTCGGCGGGCCGACGCGCGCCAGCGTGCCGCTCTACTGGTCGCATTGCGGCACCACGCGCGCCCGCGCGTGGGAGGTGACCGGCACGCCCAAGCTCGCCTCCTACGACGCGGTCGCGGCGCTCGGCGCCGAGGTCGTCGATCGCGGCTACTCCGCCTTCAAGACGAACATCGTCGTCCCCGGCGAGGAGCCCAGCGTGTCGATGCCCGGCTTCGGGGCGGGTGGCGGCAGCGCCCAGGCCGGGGAGATCGCCGCTGCGCTCGTCCGCCTGCTGGAGGCGTTCGGAGCAGGCACCAAGGGCGCGGCGCAGCCGATCGTCGACCTCAACTTCAACCTCGAGCCGGAAGGCGTCCTGCGCGTCGGGCGCGCGCTCGAGCCGTTCGACCTGCTGTGGCTGGAGGTGGACGTCTTCGACCCCCGCGCGCTGGCCGACCTGCGCCGGCGCCTGCCGATGCCGGTCTGCTCCGGCGAGAACCTCTACACCGCACGCGGCTTCCGTCCCTACCTCGAGGCCGGGGCGATGGACGTTGCGTCGGTGGACGTGATCTGGAACGGCTTCCACCAGGCGAAGAAGATCGCCGACCAGGCGGAGACCTTCGAGGTCTCCTGCGCCCCGCACAACTACTACAGCCACCTGGCCACCCTGATCGCGGCGCAGTGGTGCGCTGCGATTCCCAATGCGCGGATCTGCGAGATCGACGTCGACGACGTGCCCTGGCGCGACGAGCTCGTCACGGCGGTGCCCCGGGTCGAGGCCGGCGAGCTCGCCGTTCCCAGCGGTCCAGGGTGGGGCGCGGACGTCGTCGAGGCGGTGCTCCGAGAGCATCCCTGGCCGCGGTGAGATCGCCGCTCTCGTGGCTGCGCCGGCGGGGCCGCGGTGCCCTCTACCGCGGCGTCCGGCTCGCCGCGCCCCGCGCCGGCCTGTACGCGTACGAGCCGTCGCGCGAGCACGAGCAGAATCTCGCCGCCCTCACCGAGTACGCGGTCGACCCGCGGCCCGTCAGGGACAAACGGCCGACGACACGGCACGGCGAGACGCCGGACCTGACGATCACCGTCGAAGGGCTGGAGGACGTCCTCGCGGGGCGCGACGTGCGGGGAGGCCGCGTGCTCGAGGTGGGGCCCAAGTACGGCATCCACTCGCTCTGGATCGACCGCGAGCTCGCCCCGACGGAGCTCGTGTTCTCCGACTTCGCCGAGGACGCGCACCGCCACGAGGAGTGGGTGGAGCGCCTGGAGGCGCCGCACCGCTTCGTGTACGGCGATCTCCGCTCGGCCGAGGGGCTGCTCGAGCTCGAGCCCTTCGACCTCGTCTTCTTCCTCGGCGTCCTCTACCACTCCGCGCACCACCTGCAGCTGCTCGGGATGCTCAACCGCGTCACGCGCGTCGGCGGCCTCATGCTGCTCGAGACGACGATCGATCCCCGCCCCGACGCCTCCGTGCGGCTCCGCTGGCAGGCGTCGAGCATGAAGGCGAAGGCCGTGCCCACCGCGACGGCGCTCCGCGTGATGCTCGCCTGGACGGGGTGGCGCCGGGTGACGCGCTTCTCCGACTACCGTCCCGGCTCGTCGGAGGCGATCTTCCTGTGCGAGAAGACGGACGACATCGCGCGGGGGGACGCCTTCGCGCCGGTCGTCAGCCCGCAGCGGGCCTCCGTCTAGTGCGGCGCGCGCCGGCCGCTATCTCGGGCCTCTGGCGCTGGCTCCTTCGCCTGACTGAGAGCCGTCACGCGGCCATCGTGCTCTTCCTCCTGGCGCTCGCCGTCTACGGCCTCGTCTCGCTCGCACTGCCCGTGGGGCCGGGTCGCGACCTCGGCACGTACCTCCGCGTCTACGACCAGCTCTTCGACTCGGTCGTCTACCCGCAGGCCATGGCGGCCCGCACGCCGGGCGCGGCCCTCGTCGCCGGGCCGCTGCTCGACACCGGCTCGGCGGTCGTCGTCGAGGTGGCGATGGCGTTGCTCTACGCGCTCTCGATCCTCTCGTGGTGCGCTGTCGCGCGGCGCTTCGGGGCCGCCGCGGCGATCCTCACCGCCGCCGGGCTCCTCGCGTACCCCGGCTACGCGATCCTGTTCCACGCGCTCTCGACCGACGCGCTCTTCGCGGCGGGGTTCGCGTTCACGGCGCCGCTCGTGGTGCGGCTGCTGGAGCGCCCCTCGGCCGGCAGAGCCGCGGCCGTCGGCGGCGCCGTCGCCGGGCTCGTCCTCGTGCGCCCCTCGAACCAGGTGCTCGTGCTCCTCGTCGTCCTGCCGCTCCTCGCGGGCGGGACGTGGCGTCGTCGCCTGCTCGGCGCGGCCGCCTTTCTCGCCGCCGCCGCCCTGCCGCTGCTCGGGTGGGCGGCACACAACGCGATCCGCGCCGACGATTTCACCGTGGCGCGCGGAGGCGGCGTGGCGGTGCCGTTCTTCCGCGCCTTCGTCGAGGACCGCATCGTGCGCCCGGAGAACGGCCCGGCCTCGCGCGAGCTGGCCCGCGCGATCGAGCGCGAGCTCCTGACGAGGGAGCCGTATCGCTCCTACGGGATCGACCTCGACGAGTTCTTCTCGGCGGGCAGCGCCCGCATGCACGAGGACATGATCGGGTTGTCCGACCGCGTCTGGGGCTGGGACGACGACTACGCCCACGTCGCCAGCGCCGCGCGCGAGGCCGTGCGGAAGCATCCCGGGACCTACGCGCGGGGCGTGGCGCGCGACGTCTACCGCCTCCTCTGGTGGCCGCTCCTGGCCGGCGCGCCTCCGGCACGGGCGGGCGACGGCTCTGCGCCCGGCGGCGGTGCTGCGGACACGGTCGTCGTCGACGGGCGCACCCTGCCGCGCCCGAGCGAAGGGGAGCCCATCCCGGCGGCGCGGCAGAGCGGCTTCGTCTCCACGCCGGACGGCCGCATCCGCGAGGTCTGGACCTCGCCGACGGAGCATCACATCGAGTTTCGCGACCCGTCGGACGCGCGGCGGGCGGCGGCGCTCGACCGGCACCTGATCGAGCAGTTCGCGACCTTCCCGGAGAGGACCGGCGTGCGAGGGCTCCGAAGCCTGCTCGACGATCTGTCGCGCCTCTACCCGAGGCCGCTCATGTGGCTCCTCGCCGCGCTGATCGCAGCGGCGGTGCGCAGGCCGCGGGATCTGCGCGGCCCTCTCGCGCTCGCCGCCGCGGCCCTCGTCGTCATCGGGACGACCGCGCTCGCGGTGTACGCCGTGGCCGAGTACACGGTTCCGGTCGCGCCCGCCTTCGTCCTGCTCTTCGCCGTTGCGCTCCTCGGCCCGCGCCGGGAACGGGCAGCGGGGCGCGTCTCGCAAGGATCTATCGTGGCGTCCGAGTGAGCACTCTCGAGATCATCCCGCGGCGGGAGTTCGAGCGCGTCCGCGCCGCCGGTGCGTCCGACGCCATCCTGGAGCTGGTCGCCGACATGTGCCGCGCCAACGCGCTCACCGCGGTCAAGCGCGCGGGCTCCGGCCACCTCGGCTCGAGCTTCAGCGCGCTGGACATCGTCACGTTCCTCCTCCTCGAGGAGCTCAACGTCGCCTCGCTCGGGTGGGACCACCCCGATCGCGACGTGTTCTTCTCCTCCAAGGGCCACGACGTGCCCGGGTACTACGCCGCGCTGCACGCGCTCGGCGTCCTGCCGGACGAGAGATTGCTGCGCCTGCGGCGGCTCGGCGGCCTCGACGGCCACCCGGACGTCGGGGTGCCGGGGGTGGAGGCGAACTCCGGCTCCCTCGGCATGGGCATCTCCAAGGGGCGCGGCATGGCGTGGGCCAAGCGCCGCCTGGGGCGCGGCGGCAGGGTCGTGGTCATGATCGGAGACGGCGAGCTCCAGGAGGGACAGAACTACGAGGCGCTGCAGGGGGCCGCGCACGACCGCCTCGACGGCCTCACGGTCGTCGTCGACCGCAACGAGCTGCAGTCCGACAAGCCGACCGAGGAGATCCTCGCGCTCGGCGACCTCGAGACGAAGCTCCGCGCCTTCGGCTGGCACGTCACCTCGTGTGGCGGACACGATTTCGGGGCGCTGCGTGCCGCCTTCGCAGAGTTGCGCATCGTGCGCGACCGGCCGCAGGTCCTCGTCGCGCACACGATCAAGGGCAAGGGCGTCTCCTTCATGGAGCACCCCGCCGCGCTCGACGCCGGCGGCGGGACGTATCGCTGGCATGCAGGGGCCCCGGGCGACGCGGACTTCGCTGCCGCGCACGCCGAGATCGTCTCGCGCGTCGAAGAGCGCCTCGCCGGTCTCGGGCTCGGCCCGCTCGTGCTCGAGGAGGCGCCGGAGCTCGTCGAGGCGCCGGTCAGCCTCGAAGGCGAGCCCGTCAGCGGCGCCGGCGCGGCACCGCGGCGCCCCGTGAGTGACGAGTACGTCGCGGACGCGTACGGCGCCGCGCTGCTCGACCTCGTGGAGCGGGACGAGCGCATCGTCGTCCTCGACGCCGACCTCGCCTCCGACTGCCGCGTGCGCGGCGTCGAGCTCGCCCACCCGGAGCGGTTCGTCGAGACCGGCATCGCCGAGCAGGACATGGTCTCCATGGCCGGAGGGCTCGCGCGCCAGGGCCTGCTCCCGGTGGTCAACTCGTTCGCGAGCTTCCTCGCCTCGCGCGCGAACGAGCAGATCTACAACAACGCGAGCGAGGGCACGAAGATCGTCTACGCCCTCCACTACGCGGGCCTGATCCCCGCCGGCCCGGGCAAGTCGCACCAGAGCCTCCGCGACGTGTCGCTGCTCGGCGCGCTGCCGAACGTGGTCGTCGTCCAGCCCACGAACGGCGACGAGACGAGGCTGCTGCTCGAGTGGGCCGTGGCCGAGGCCACGGAGAACGTCGCGCTGCGCCTCGCCATCGGGCCCAGCCCGCGACGGATCGAGCTGCCGGCCGGATACGCGCCGTCACCCGGCCGCGGCGTCCCGCTGCTCGACGGCGACGCCGCGCTCGTGCTCGCGTACGGCCCCGTCATGGTGCACGAGGCCCTCGTCGCCGCGGAGGCGCTTCGTGCCCAGGGCACGAGGGTCGCAGTCGCCGCGATGCCCTGGCTCAACCGGGTCGACGGCGAGTGGCTCGCCGACCGCGTGACGTCGTTCGACGAGGTCGTCGTGGTCGAGGACCACGCACCGGTCGGCGGGCTCGGCGACGCGCTCCGGCGAGCGCTCGCCGCCGGCGGGCTCGAGCGGGGCACACGCGTCTCCGTCTTCGGGGTCGAGGGATGGCCGGCCTGCGGGACCCCACCCGAGGCACTTCGCGCGCACGCCCTCGACGGCGTCTCTCTCGCCGCCCGCGTCCGGGACGTGCTCGGCGTGCCCACCCGGTCGTGACCGGGCCCTCACAGCGAAGACCGTGGCTCGTCCTCTCGGACCCCTTTCCGACGCGCGTCTTCGTCGACTGCGGCATCGTCTCCGGCGTCGCCCAGCGGCTGCACGGGAACGTCGAGCTCGTGCTCGTCCTTCCCGAGGCAGAGGCCGAGGCGTGGGGGAGGAGGCTTGCCGGGATTCCCGCCCGCGACCCGGGCTTGCTCTTTCCGGCGCATCCCGGCCATGTCGACCGGATCTCGCGGAGACTCGACCGGCTCGTCGACGCCAACCTCGGCTACTACCCGCTCGCGGTGCGGCACAGCATGCGCGAGGGCTTCTACCGCGAGCGGATGCAGCCGGGACACCCGAACCTGTTCCTCGACACCCGCCAGGCCAGGCGCCTGCCGCGCGTGCGCGCGGTCGAGCGGGCGCTCTTCCGCTGGCACTTCTCCCGGCGCCGGTATCTCCCGCACGCGCTGGTCGAGGCGATGCGCGAGGAGTGCTCCGGCATCGTGGCGGCGAACGTGCAGAGCCTCCTGGCGGTTCCTTTCCTGCGCGCGGCCCAACGCCTCGATCTGCCGGTCGTCGGCTACGTCTCGAGCTGGGACCACACGGTGGGCAAGGGCATCGTCTCGCCGCACGTGACCCGCTACGTCGTGCAGAACGAGGTGATGCGCGACGACCTCGTCCGGCACCACGGCGTCCCCGTGGAACGCGTGGTCGTCACCGGCTGGCCGCAGACGGACGTCTTCCACGAGGCCCGGCCGCGCGCGGCCTACGAGGCGGTGCTCGTGGACCTCGGGCTCGACGCCTCCCACCCGGTCGTCCTCGTGGCCGGCAACACGCCCACCAACGCGCCCTATGAGCAGCACCTCGTGGAGCGGCTCGTGGCGTGGTGGCGCGAGGCCGGCGCGGGCCGCTTCTCGCTCCTCTTCAGGCCGCACCCCAGGGACCGCGAGTGGCGCGAGCGGTTCGGTGCGGCGCTCGACGTGGAGGGAATCGCCGTCCAGGAGCCCTCCTACACGGATCTCGAGACGCTCGCGACGCTGCTCCAGCACGTCGACTGCGTCGTCGCCAACGCCGGGACGATCCTGCTCGACGCGATCGTCAACGACCGTCCGGCGGTGTGCGTGCTGTACGACGAGGGCGCGCCCGCGGGCGAGCGCTGGGCGGAGCTGAACGTGACGGGCGCCCACTACCGCGAGCTCGTCGAGTCGAGCGCCTTCCATCGGGCCCGGAGCTTCGGCGACGTCGCGGCAGGCATCGAGCGGGCGCTGGCCGCGCCCGCCGAGCTCAGTGCCGAGCGCGCCCGCGTCGCCCGCGACGTCGTCGGCGAGGTGGATGGTCGCGCCGCCGAGCGCGTCGTCGACGCGATCGTCGAGATCGTCGGCTAGGCGCGCCCCTCCGACCGAGCAGGCCTCCGAGGCCGAAGAGCACGAAGGCGGGCGCCACGGGGATCATGAAGTCCCGGTCCGCGAGCAGCCCGAGAGCGTTGGTGGAGACGACGGCGAGCGCGCCGAGGGCGACCGCGATGAGGGTCAGCGAGCCTCGCGTGCGCCGGACGGCGATCGCCACGAGCCCGAGGGCGATGAGCAGCACTGCGCGCGGGTACCAGCGTGACACCTGGTCGAGGCGCCGGGCCAGCGAGGCGTTCCCGTCCCGGTCGGGGAAGGCGGCCATGAGGGCCGCCCGCTCGCGCACGATCTCGCGGAAGCGCGGCTCGAGCGACGGATCGGCGAACGTGAAGCGGAACCGCGTCGGGGACGTCCACACCTGCCGGATCGCATTGTCCGGCCGCAGGATCCAGAGGTTCTGGCCGCCGGGGATGAGCTGGCCCTCGCTGGGACGGGGGAGCTTCCGGCCCTCGACGACCACGGTCCCGGAGCCGGCGGCGGCCTTCGAGGGCTGCCCGCCGGCGCCGGTGCCGACGTAGTAGGGCTCCGAGAGCTGGATCCAGATCGTGCGCAGCACGCCACGCGCGAACGTGCCGGGCTCCGCACGCACGCCCTCGAGCGCAGCGTCGCGCAGGAGGGAGTAGTCGGTGTCCCAGCCGAAGACCTCGTCGGAGAGGATGTACATGTCCTCGTGCACGCGTGCGGTGGCGCGCGTGAAGACGTCGTCGAGGGTGATGCCGTACGAGCGGTAGGGCTCCCTGGTGAGCAGGTGCTGCTCGACTGCGTCTGCGAGCCGCCGCGACGCGTTGCCGTGGTCGGGGGAGACGATGCGGTCCTCGAGGAGCGCCCGGTAGAAGGGGAAGACGGCGTTGCCGCCGCGGGCGACGGCCCACTCGTCGTAGCGGATGCCGTTGTGCGCGGCCCAAACGCCGAGCGGCAGCAGCGCGACCAGCACCGTCGCGCCGGCCAGGCCGACGCGGCGCCACCACGGCATGCGGAGCGCGAGCGGCAGGAGCGCGATCGCGACGAGGACGACGTTGCCGGGGCGGACGAGGGCGACCAGGGCGGTCACGAGGCCCACGACGGCGAAGCGGCCGTACGACGGGAAGCTCGCCGCGCGCACGACGGCGAGGGCCCACAGCGAGAACGAGGCGGCGAAGAGCGGCTCGCTGGAGAGCACGTGGAAGACGGCGCCGTAGCCGGGATAGGCCAGCAGTGCGACCGCCACCGCGATCGCCGTGCGCGGGCCGAAGGCGCGCGCCGCGGCGCACCACGCGAGGATCGAGAGGGCGTAGAGCACCGCCATGAACGGCTCGGCGAGAGCGCCGCCGCCGAGGTCGAGCAGCGGGCCCACGACGACCGGCGTGACCGGCGTGCGGAAGAGGAGCGACCACGGCAGCACGGGGTCGCCGTCGAAGAGCTGGATCCAGGCGTAGAGGTACTCGTCGAGATCGCGGCCGATCCCGAGCGGCCAGGCCGCGGCCCGCACGGCGTACACGGCGAGCGCGGCGACGACGAGCACGATCGCCCCCAGCGGCCGCTCGGCCAGCCGCTCGATCCACGAGAGCGCCCGGTGGAGGCGACGGCGGATGGCCCTGCCCCGGCCTAGTGGCGCGCCACCGCTGCGCCCGACGCGAGCCCGATCAGGCGGCGGGCCTCGTCCGGCGAGGCGACAGGCCGCTCGATCGCCTCGGCCAGCCGCACCAGCCGGCGCACCAGATCGAGGTTCGTCGCCGGACGCTCCTTGGCGATGTCCATCCAGAGATTGTCCTCGAGCCCCACGCGCACGTTCCCGCCCATCGCGATCGCCATTGCGTTCGTCTGGAGCTGAAAGCGGCCGATCCCCGCGGCGGCCCATGTCGCCTCGGCGGGAAGGGCGGCCACCGCGGTGGCCAGGTGCAGCGGGGTGGCGCTGAGCGTGCCGAGCGAGCCGAGCAGGATGTTGAAGTAGAGCGGCGGCTCCAGGATGCCGCGATCGAGCAGGAAGCGCGCGTAGTCGATCATGCCGAGGTCGAACACCTCGAGCTCGGGCGCGATGCCGCGCTCGCGCATCCGCTCGGCGAGCCGGCGGATCATGTCGGGGTCGTTGACCGAGGCCTGGGTGGGGAAGTTGAGCGACCCGAGCGTGAGCGAGGCCATCTCCGGCGCGAGATCGCCGGAGAGGTCGAGCACCTCCGAGCGCTCCTCGAAGGCCCTGAAGGTGCGTCCGCTCGTCGACACGCACACGATCACGTCGGGACAGCGCTCGCGCACGGCCGCGACGATCCGGGCGTACACGTCCTTGCGGTACGTCGGACGCCCCTCGTCGTCACGGGCGTGCAGGTGCACGATCGAGGCGCCGGCCTCGTGGCAGCGTGCCGCGTCCGCGGCGATCTCCTCGGAGGTCACGGGGAGCGCGGGGTTGTCGGCCTTCGTCGGCACCATCCCCGTGAGCGCGACGTTGACGATCAGCGGGGACCCCTCCGGCGTCACCGGCCCTCGATTCCCTCGCGCACGATCCTGGCCGGGACCCCGACGACCTGGACGCGGTCCGGGACGTCTCGGGTGACCACCGAGCCCGCGCCGACGACCGCATGGGACCCGACCGACCGCGTGTTGAGCACGAGCGCCCCCATGCCGACGTAGGTGGAGGCGCCGATCGTGCAGAGACCTGCGACGTTCGCGCCGGACTGCAGCGAGACGTAGTCGCCGATCGTCGTGTGGTGGCCCACGAGGCTGCCTCGGTTGAGGATCACGTGCTGTCCGATCGCGGTGTGGGCGGCGACGACGACCCCCGCTCCCACGATCGTGCCCTCGTCGAGGGTCGACGTCCCGGAGACGTACGCCGTCGGATGGACGACCGTGCAGAATCGGAAGCCGAGTTCGGCGGCCTCCTCCGCGAAGCGTCTCCGCTGCGTCGTCCCGAGACCGCAGATCGCGAGGTGCGTGCCGGCCAGCTCTGCCGCCTCGTCGATCCAGAGCACGGGGCGGCCGGCCAGCGAGCGGCCGGCGCGCTCGCGGACGTCGTTCTCCGCGAACGCCGCCACCTCGTAGTCGCCCCCGGCCTCCACGACGTCGGCGATCTCCGCCGAGAACTCGGTTGCCCCCAGGACCACGACGCGGTGCATCGGGCGGCGATCCTAGCGCGTGCGTCGGTCTCGTCGGGTGGGGCTCTACAGTACGCCTGCGTGAGGCAGGACAACCTCGACGGTGCCATTGGGGGAAAGGGCGTCGTCTTCGTCCTGTCCGGGGAGGTGCTGGGCGGCGCCGAGGTGAACATGCTCGACCTCGCCGCCGACCTTGCGCGGGCCGGTGCCTGGGTCTCCGTCTGCGCGCTCGACGACCGGCCGGGACGCGGGCGTGGCATTGCCGCCGACAGGGGGATCGAGTGGCGCTGCGTCCCCGTCCCGTGGAAGGGCTCGCACGCCGCCAAACTCCTCTCGCTCGCCCGCTTCGCTCTGCAGGTGCGACGGCTCACGCCCGACGTGGTCGTGGCGGCGACGAACCTGCCGAACGTGGTGGGCGGGTTGACGTGGCGCGCCACCGGCGCCTCGCTCTTCGTCTGGAACCAGTGCGACGTGCAACCGTCGAGCAGGTTTCGCCCTTCGTTGTTCCGGAGGGCGCTGCACGCCTCACCTCTCGTCGTGACGACGGCCTACCACGCGCGCGAATGGCTCGTCGAGCAGTTCGGCGCCGACCCCCGGCGCATCCGCGTCGTGCGCAGCAAGGTCGAGCTGGCGCCGCCCCGCGAGGATGCCCGTGCCTGGCGCTCGCGTCTCGGGATCGCGCGCGACGACTTCGTGGCCTGCATGGTCGCGCACCTCCACGCCGGCAAGGATCACGACACGTTGCTGCGTGCGTGGCGTGTCGTGGTGGACGAGACCGGCAGCGGCGGCCCTCGTCCGGTGCTGCTTCTCGCCGGACGGGACGCAGGCCACGCCGACGTGTCCAAGGCGCTCGCGTTCGACCTCGACCTGGGAGAGCAGGTGCGATTTCTGGGCGAGGTCGAGGACGTCAGCGGCCTGCTCGCCGCCTCGGACGTCGCGGTGTTCAGCTCGAAGAGCGAATGTCTCGGGCGCGGCGCGACGGAGCCCATGGCGGCTGGACTGCCCGTGGTCGGGACGGATGTGCCTGGCATCCGCGAGGCGCTCGGTGCGCCAGGAACGGACCAGCTCGTGCCGCCAGGCGACGCGACCGCGCTCGCCGGTGCGATCCTCGGGCTCATGCGTGACCCTTCTCTGCGCAGCCGGCTCGGGCGCGCCAACGCGGAGCTCGTCCGGGAACGTCAGTCTCACGACGCCACGACGCTCGTGTACGCACGGCTCCTCGCCGGAAGCCTGGCCGGTCGTGACGCCGTCGCGGCGCCGCTCGCCGCGGCGGGTACCGGCACGGGGCTGGACGCCCACTCGTCGCGATGAAGGTCGTGCTGACGCTCGTCGTACGGGACGAGGCCGACGTCGTCGCTGCTCATCTCGCCTACCACTTCGCTGCCGGAGTCGACCTCGTCATCGCCACCGATCACCGCTCGCAGGACGGCACGACGGAGATCCTCGAGTCCTACGCCCGTGAGGGGCGGCTGCACGTGATTCGCGAGCACGGCGGCGAGATCCGCCAGAGCGAGTGGATGACGCGGATGGCGCGCCTCGCGGCGACCGAGCACGGCGCCGACTGGGTGCTGAACGGCGACGCCGACGAGTTCTGGTGGCCTCGCGACGGCTCGCTCAAGGACACGCTCGCCGCGGTGCCGGCGCGATACGGGGTGGTGCGGGCGCTCCTGCGGCCGTTCGTGCCACGGCCCGACGACGGGCGGCCGTTCGCCGAGCGCATGATCTTCCGCGTCTCGTTCACCGCCGCCATCAACGACGCTGCGACGCCGTTTCGCTCCGCCGCGAAGGCTGCGCACCGGGCGTCACCGGACGCCGCGGTCGGCCGCGGCAACCACCACGTCTCGCACGTGCCGGGAGAGGTGCTGACGGGATGGTTCCCGATCGAGCTCTTCCACTTCTCGCTGCGGTCGCCCGCACAGGTCGCACGCAAGCACCGGAACACGTGGAGCGCCTGGCAGGAGAACCTGCGGGGCGACCTGGCCCGGGCGCGAACGGCGGCCGGGCGGGGCGAGCCGGAGGCCTTCTACCGGCGCGTCGCGGTCGGCGACGCGGCGCTCGCGCGCGGTCTCGCCGCCGGCTCGCTCGTCGAGGACACGAGGTTGCGCGACGTCCTGCGCTCGCTCGGGCAGGCGGCGGCATCTCCCGCCGCAGTCGCCGGAGCGCCCCGCACCGACGTCGCCTTCGAATGGGAGACGCTGGCGTATGCCGACGCGCAGCTCGTGCGGGCACAGCGTCGTGTCGACGAGCTGACGCGTCGCGTGGCTCGCCGCGAGCGACCCCCGTCTGTCTGGCGCGCTCGGCGGGCGCGGCGGTCAGCGTGACGGTCGCGCGCGCCGCAGCAGTCCGCGGGCGCTGCGCAGCGGAGCGGTGACGCGCCAGCTGAGCGAGCGTTCCATCAGCCGCCGCAGCTCCTTCTGCACCTCGAGCTCGTGCTCCAGCTCGAGCAGCTGCCCGTACCCGGGCCGTCGCGACTCGTCGCCGGCGGCGCGCGTCGCCGCGAACGCGTCGTACACCTCGGGCGCGCCGTAGGCCTCGGGCCACTCGTCCCGCTCGAAGTCCCAGCCGGTGACGACCAGGCCGAGGCCGTACCACAGCTCGTCCGCCTGCGGCCCGTGGCGCATCACGCGGCCGGCCACGAAGTCAAGGTCGACGAAGGACACCGTCCCGAAAGCGGCGTAGTCGACCTGCTCGAGCCCGGCGCGCACCCTCTCGTTCAGCGTGTCGTGGAGGAGGACGACGGTCCGTGCGGCGCAGGGAGAGGAGAGCAGGTCCTCCACGTCCTGCCGCACGCCCGTGGCCGAGTGGTCTCCGTCCACGAGCGCGAAGTCCACGTTCGTGCCGGCGGCGGCCAGCTGCTCGAGCACCCGCGGCAGCAGCTCGTGGCTGTCGCCGATGTGGAAGGTGACGTCGGGAAACCGCTCCGGCGTGACGTCCTCGTGCCGGCGGAGGTCGAACGCGTGGACGGCGTCGCTGTAGGCGCTGATGCTGTCGAGGCTGCCGCCCCGGTAGGTCCCGATCTCGACCGAGAGCGAGGGGCGCAGCGCTGCCAGCACGCCGAGCAACGCTGCGCGCTCGCTCGGCATCATCGGCCACTCGCCCGTGAGGAGTTCGCGGAACGAGCTCACGGGCCGGGAGTCTACGCGTCTCGGTCAGGGCCTCCCGGGAACGACCGGCCTCGGCCTGCGGGCCCGGCGCGGCGTCTAGGCTTCGGGTCGATGGGCGCAGTGGGAGCGTCTCTCCGGGAAGCCGGGGCGGACGCGGAGGCCGTCCAGCTCGCCGGAGCCCCTCGCGGGCTCGGCGTCGCCGGCCGGAGATTCGTGTTCGTCCTCGCCTGGGCCGTCCTCGGCGGGGCCGAGCGCCATGCGCTGGCCGTCGCCCGGCAGCTGTTCGCCGAAGGCGCGCAGGTCGAGGTGCTCGCGCTGACGGACGAGGACGGCCGCTTCCGCGCCGCGGCCGAGGCCGAGGGGATCGGCTGGCACCCGTGCCGGATCGAGTGGCGCGGCGGCCGCGCCGAGAAGGCCCGCGAGCTGGCGAGGCTGGCCGTGGCGCTGCGGCGGCTGCGGCCGGACGTGGTCGTGCCGTACTGCACGCGCCCCAACGTGCTCTGCGGGCTGGTGTGGCGCTCGACGGGTGCGTCGCTCTGCGTCTGGAACCAGCAGGACGTCGGCTCGACCCGCATCGGGCGGCGACTGCTCGCACGCGCCCTGCGTGGCACTCCGCTCCTGATCGCCAACTCGGAGGCGGCGCGGGATCATCTGCTGCTGCTGGGGGCGGTGCCGGACCGCGTGCATGTGGTGGCGAACACACCCGTCGAGCACGTCGCCGAGAGCGACGGCTCCGAGTGGAGGTCGCGCCTGGGCATCTCACGGCAGGCGTTCGTCGTGACCATGCTCGCCCACCTGCACGTGGGGAAGGACCACGACACGCTGCTGCGGGCCTGGCGGAAGGTCGTCGACCGCGTGGGCGACGGCCCGGTGCTCCTGCTCGCAGGCAGGCCGGCGGGTGGCGAGCACGCCGTCAAGGCGCTCGCCTTCGACCTCGCTCTCGGCAGCTCGGTGCGCTTCCTCGACGACGTCCTCGACGTCGGCGGGCTGCTCGCCGCGACGGACGTGGGCGTGCTCAGCTCGCGGGGCGAGTCTGCGCCGAACGCCGTGCTCGAGAGCATGGCCGCGAGCCTGCCGGTCGTCGCCACCGACCTGCCCGGCATCCGCGAGCTGTTCGGCGAGCGGCAGCGCTCGTTCCTCGCGCCATCCGGGGACGCGGACGGGTTGGCGCTCGCGCTGCTCGACCTGTACGCGGACGCCGATCTGCGGAGGACGCTGGGCGAGGAGAACCGGCGCCTGATCGTGGAGCGGATGCGCCACCCGGCCGGCAGAGCGGCGGCCGAGCTGATCGCCGCCGCACTCGGGGCACGGCTGGAGCGGGACCACGACGCGGTCCCCGCAGGCTCTTCGACGCCGGCGCACGCTCCCGCGGACCTCGCATGACGCCCGCCGTCGAGCGCTCGTTCGGGCCCACACGGCGCGCCGCCGGCCCGCTCCACTGAGCGCCGGGGCCGGCTTCCGTGCGGGCGCGCGGTGCTCACGGGCGCCGGAATGCGGCGCCTGTACCCTTCTCCCGCCATGAAGCTGGTCCAGACGCTGGTGGTGCGCGACGAGGTCGACGTCGTCGGGTCGCAGATCGCCTATCACCTGTCTGCGGGGGTGGATTTCGTGCTCGCCGCGGACCACGAGTCCCGCGACGGGACGACGGAGGTCCTCGAGTCGTTCGCGCGGGACGGCCACCTGCTCCGGATCCCGGTGCGGGGCGAGATGCGCGAGCAGGTCTGGCGCACGGACATGGCGCGCCGGGCCGCGAACGAGCACGGCGCCGACTGGGTGATCAACACCGACGCGGACGAGTTCTGGGTGCCGCGCGGACCGACCCTGAAGGAGTCGCTCGCGGCAGTTCCCGCCCACGTGGGGCTCGTGTGGGGCCTCAGCCGGCCGTTCGTGCCGAGGCCCGACGACGGCGAGCTCTTCGCCGAGCGGATGACCTACCGCCTCGCCTCGCCCACGGCGATCAACGATCCCACGAGCCCCTACCGTCCCCACGCGAAGGTGGCCCATCGCGCCGACCCCGACATCGTGATCCGCTTCGGAGCGCACCTCGCCTACTCGAAGCACGCGGCGCTGTACGACTGGTTCGTGGCGGACGTCCTCCACTTCCCGTACCGCCGGCGGGAGCAGTACGAGCGGAAGGCCAGCCGCCGCGTGCAGGACAAGCCTCTCGGCCAGTACATGAGAGCGGATCGGGCGCGGGCGGGGGGCCGCGTCGAGGAGGTGTACGGCTCGCTGGTGGTGGACGATCGGGGCCTCGAGCGCGGGCTCGGCGCAGGGTGCCTCGTCGTGGACGAGCGTCTCCGCGACGCCCTGCGCTCGGGGAGCGGCGTGCAGCAGCCCAGCCCGCGTGACGCAAGCGTCGTCGCCGAGGAGGCGGGCCTCCGCGACGCCGACCTCGTGCGCGCCTTCCGCCGCGTCGACGGCCTCGGCGCACGCGTCGCGGAGCTGGAGCGGCGCGTGTGGGCGCGCCCCGGACGCCGCGGCTCCGGCCCGAACGGGCCGCGGGAGAGCGTGGGAGCAGCGACGCCGTGACGATCGCGATGACCGTGCTGGTGCGCGACGACGCCGACATCCTCGACGCACACCTCGGGTACCACCTCAACGCCGGCGTCGACGTGGTGCTCGCCACCGGCGGCGGCGGAGAGGCGACGACCGAGATCCTCGAGACGTATGCACGCGAAGGGGTGCTGCGCCGCGTGTCGCGCGAGGACGTCCACGACGAGGCCGCCGCGCGCGAGGAGCTGGCCCACCGCGCCGTCGCCGAGGCCGGCGCCGACTGGATCGTCGCCTCCGAGGCCGACGAGTTCTGGCTGCCGCGCGGAGAGAGCTTCGGCGACGTGCTCTCGGTGATCCCCACCCGCTACACCGTCGTGCAGGCGCTGGCGCGGCTCTTCTTGCCGCGTCCCGACGACGGCCGTCCCGCCTTCGAGCGCCTCACGATTCGCCGCTCCGTCTACATGGCGGGAGAGGACGGCATCGCCTCGCTCGAGCAGGCGCTCCGACCGGTCGTCCGCACCGACCGCCGCCAGGCCGGCAGGCTCGACGACCAGGGCGATCGCCTCGTACCGCTGCGGGCGTGGTACCCGATCGAGGTCCTCCGCCTCCCGTTCCGCAGCCTCGAGCAGGCCGAGCGGAGGCTCGCGGGCGTTCGCGGGGAACCGCCCGCGAGCTGGTCGGGGCTCGAGCGCGACGCCCTCGCAGCCCAGCGCCGGGGCGACCTCGCCGCCTGGTACGCCGAGCGGATGACGGACGAGGACGCGGCAGGGCGTGGCCGCGAGGACGGGTCGCTCGTCGAGGACACACGGCTGCGCGATGCGCTGGAGCGCCTGAGCGAGAGCGCTCCCGCAGGCGGGTCGCGGCGGTACCCGCTGCCCTCGGAGGGCGCACGCCTCTCCCTCGCGCCGCCGGACATCGTCGACGACGCCGCCTACGCGGGGGAGTGCGCCGCCGTGCACGAGGTCGACTACGAGCGGCTGGAGCGCCACATCACCGACCTCGAGCGGCGCATCGCGAGCCTCGAGCGACGGCTCTGGCCGCGCGTCGTCGGCAAGCTCTCGCGCGTCGTCGGGCGCTGAGTCCGGCCCCGACGGCCGCTAGCATCGGGCCGGTGACCGAGACCGAGCTGCACGAGCCGAGCGCCCGTCCGGGAGCGGCTCCACCCGCGGAGGAGGTCGCAGGCCCCGCCCCGGTGTTCGTCATCCGCCCCGCCGCGCGCTGGCCGCACCTCGACATCTCGGAGCTCTGGCACTACCGCGAGCTGCTCGGGACGTTCGTCTGGCGCGACGTCGTGGTGCGCTACAAGCAGACCTTCCTCGGGGTCGCCTGGGCGCTGCTCGTGCCCGTGTTCACGGCCGTCATCTACGTGGTCATCTTCGGGCGCTTCGCCAAGTTCCCGTCGGGCAACCTGCCGTATCCGATCCTCGTCTTCTCGGGGCTGCTCCCGATGCAGTACTTCACCTCCGCGCTCACGGGATCGAGCACGAGCCTGATCCAGAACATCAACCTCGTCACGAAGGTGTACTTCCCGCGCGTGCTGCTGCCGCTGTCGGCGGCGATGGTGCCGATCGTCGACTTCGTGCTCGGGCTCTCGGTGCTCCTCGTGATGATGTTCTGGTACGAGACCTGGCCGAACGGCCTCGCGCTCCTGCTCGCCCCGGCCTTCATCGGCCTCGCCTTCGTGACGGCGCTCGGGATCGGCTTCTTCCTCTCCGCGGTGAACGTCCGGTACCGCGACGTGCCGTACGTGATCCCGGTCTTCATGAGCGTGCTGCCGTTCGTCTCCGGGGTTCCGTATGCGGTGGCGGAGATCCCGGAGCACTGGCAGTGGATCCTCTCGCTCAACCCGATGACCTCCGTCATCAGCGGTTGGCGCTGGGCCGTCCTCGGCGCCAACGCGCCCGTGCCGGGCCAGGTCGCCGTGGGCGTCGCGGTCGCCGTCGTGCTGTTCCTCGGCGGGCTCGCGTTCTTCCGCTCGTCGGAGCCGCGCTTCGCGGACACGATCTGATGCCGGCCGCGATCGTCGCAGAGGGGCTCTCGAAGCGGTATCGCATCGGCGAGCTGCAGGCGAGCTACGGCACGCTGCGCGAGTCGATCACGCGCGGCGTGAAGCATCTCGCGGGTCGCGAGCACTACCACCATCGCCAGGAGATCTGGGCGCTGGACGACGTGTCGTTCGCCGTCGACGAGGGCGAGGTGCTCGGCGTGATCGGGCGCAACGGCGCGGGCAAGTCGACGCTGCTGCGCGTGCTGACGCGTATCACCTCCCCCACCCGGGGCCGAGCCGAGATCAGAGGGCGCGTCGGCAGCCTGCTCGAGGTGGGAACGGGATTCCACCCGGAGCTGACCGGCCGCGAGAACATCTACCTCAACGGCTCGATCCTCGGCATGAAGCGGCGCGAGATCCGCGGCCGGCTGGACGAGATCGTCGAGTTCTCGGGCATCGAGACCTTCCTCGACACCCCGGTGAAGCGGTACTCGAGCGGCATGTACGTGCGGCTCGCGTTCTCCGTCGCGGCCCACCTCGAGCCGCAGATCCTGCTCGTCGACGAGGTGCTCGCGGTCGGGGACGCCGAGTTCCAGCGCCGCTGCCTGGGCCGCATGGAGGACTTCAGCCTCTCGGGCCGGACGGTCCTCTTCGTCTCGCACAACATGCAGGCGATCACGCAGCTCTGTGACCGCGCCATCCTGCTCGAGGGCGGCCGCGTGGCACTGGACGGGCCGAGCCAGCGCGTGGTGGCCCGGTACCTCCAGGAGCACGCCGGCACCGGCTCGGAGCGGAGCTGGCCCGAGCTCGCGGACGCGCCGGGCGACGCGCAGGTCCGCCTCCGCTCCGTCCGTGTCGTCGACGAGGACGGCGACGTCGTCGAGTCCGCCGACATCCGGCAGCCCGTCGGCATCGAGCTCGCGTTCAGCGTCCTCACGGAGGGGCCGCCGATCGTGCCCAAGGTGAAGCTGGTCGACGAGCAGGGGCAGGTCGCGTTCAACGCGATCGACACCGATGCGCGCTGGCACGAGCCGACCGCTCCCGGCGACTACACCGCGACGGCGTGGATCCCCGGCAACCTGCTGAGCGAGGGGCTGACGCTGGTCGACGTGGCGATCGTCGAGCTCGGCACGGTGCGCTTCCACCATCACGCCGGGGTCGCGGAGGCGGTGTCCTTCCACGTGCAGGACCCCGGCGAGGGCGACTCGGCCCGAGGCCTCTTCCTCGGGCAGTGGAAAGGGGTCGTGAGGCCGCTCCTGAGCTGGGACACGGAGCGGGACTGAGCCCGCCGGCGTGAGCGCCGACCAGCCGGCGGTCGTCGTCCTCTATCGCGACGCGGCGCTTCGCCGCCGGGCGCTCGAGACACCGCCCGGGAGCCCCGAGCGGTACTGCCTGCACGGCCTCGACGAGCTCCAGGCCGCCGGAGCGCTCGTCACCCACACACTCGAGCCCGACGCGGCGCCGAACGCGTTGGAGCGGATTGCGGGACGGGCGCTCAATGCGCTGGTCACGCGAACGGGGGGCTACGGCGGCGCGTTCGCGGCCGTCCTCGGCGTGCGCCGGCGGATTGCCGCCGCGGACGCCGTCTTCTCCACCGTGGACACGCTCGGCATCCCCCTCGTGCTCCTGCGGCAGGCGCGGCTCGTCGCCCGCACGCCCGTGGTCTACGCGAGCATCGGGCTGCTCGACCGCATGGCGCGCCTGCGCTCCGCGCGGGCGCTGCGGCGGCACCGCAGCGCGTTCGACGACGTCGACCTCGTGCTGGCGTACGGCCATGCCGAGGCCGAGGAGCTCCGCGCCTGGCTCGCGCCGCTCGAGCGGCCGCCCGTCGTCCGCTTCGTGCCGTTCGGCGTCGACACCGACGCGTTCGCCCCTGTCGACGTGCCCCCGGACCTCGACGTCGTCGCCATCGGCGCAGACCCGCGGCGCGACTGGGCCCTGCTCCAGCGTGTGGCGGCGCGCACGCCGACGCTCGCCTACCGTGCAATCGCCGCCCACGAGCAGCGGAGCGCCCTCGTGTCGCCGCCGGTCAACGTGGAGGTCGAGCTCGGACTGCCGCTCGAGGACGTCCGCGAGCGCCTCCAGCGCGCGCGCATCGTCGCCCTGCCCGTGGTCGACAACGCGTACTCGGGCGCGACCACCACCCTGCTGCAGGCGATGGCCTGCGGGCGTCCCGTCGTCGTCAGCCGCACCCGGGCGATCGCGGACGGCTACGGGCTGGTGGACGGCGAGAACTGCATCCTCGTGCCCCCGGGTGACGAGGACGCGTTCGCAGGCGCGATCTCGGGCCTGGCGGCGGAACCGGAGCGCGCCGCCGCTCTCGGAGCCCGTGCCCGCGCGCACGTGGTGGCAGAGCTCGGCTGGGCGCGCTACACGGCGGCGATCGTGGACGCCGTGCTCTCGGCGGCCCGCGGTCAGACTGCGGCGTAGCGCTGCAGCGGGTCGAGCGAGTCCGGCGAGCCCGTGAAGGTGTAGTTCCGCTCCGTCAGGGAGCGGAGCGAGGCGGGCGAGGCGTAGGTGGCGGTGGCGAGGACGCGCGGCTTCCCCGTCGCGAACCCCCCGCGGTGGAAGCCGCTCGTGTCGCAGAGGATGACCGTCCCCTTCGGGGCGGTGAACGTCTTCACGGCCGTGTCGGGCACCCGCTCGCGCAGCGCCTCCGGCGAGGGGTAGTTCTCGCCGAGCGGGCGCCACGGCCACTCCTTCGCATACGGCCCCTTCCCCGCGCTGCCCGGCACGTACTCGAACGGGCCGGTCTCCTCGTCCACGTCCACGAGGTAGAGGAACGCCTTGAGCAGGTGGCGGTCGTCGTAGTCGCGGTGCCAACGCTGCGACGCGACGCGCTCGGCATCCTGCGGCTGCGGCGCCGTGTACCAGACGTCGATGTACTCCAGCACCGGCCACATGCGCAGGTATGAGCTCGCGACGTCGAGCATGCGCCGTGACAGGCAGACCGAGAGCCACGGGTCGTCCGGGCCCAGCCGCACGTCGCCGTAGCTGTGGAGGCGGACGACGAACTCCTTCCCCTGGCGGCGGCGCAGCGTCTCGTCGCGCTCGCCCCGCGCCTCGCGCTCGAGAGCCGCCTCGGTCTCGGCGACGAAGTCCGCCCCCTGACGCTCGACTGCCGCCCGGCTCGCCTCGTCGGCCAGGTCGGCGAACGGCACGATCGCGTAGCCGTCGGCGTCGAGCGCGTCGACGATCCGCTGCTGCGTCTCGTCCAGGCCCGGGACGTTGCGCCCGTACATCCGCCGGCTCCTGCGGTTGGCGAGCACGCGGTCGTGCAGCTCGTACGTGGCTCGGATCCCGCGGCGCTCGAGTGCGCCGGCGACGCGCTGCGCGCGCGCGGCGAGGCGGGTCTTCTTGCGGTGCACATCCACTACGGTAGCGTCGTGGCCGTCGGGGCGGAGGCGGTACGGATCGTGGGGTCCGTGCTCGTGCGGAACGAGGATGTCTTCGTGGAGCGCGCGGTGCGAAACGCGGCCGCCTTCTGCGACCGCATCCACGCCGTCGACCATCAGTCCTCGGACCGGACCTGGGAGATCCTGCGCGGCCTCGCGTCGGAGCTCGACCACCTGGACGTCCGTCGCGCCGCTCATGCCGGCGAGTCGCATCGCCTGCTCGAGCGCTACGCGGGGACGCGTACCTGGGTGATCGGCGTGGACGGCGACGAGCTCTTCGATCCCTTCGGCCTCGCGGTGCTGCGCGAGGCGCTGCTCGGCGGCGCGCACGCTGACGTCTTCCGTCTCAAGGCGCACGTCCTCAACTGCGACGAGCTGGACGGCGCCACGGGCGAGGCGCGGGGCTGGATGGCGCCGCCCTCGCGCCCGGTGACGAAGCTCTTCAACTTCGCGGCAGTGGAGGCGTGGAGCGGCTGCCCCGAGCGGCTCCACTCCGGCACCGTCGTCTTTCGCCAGGGCTACGACTGGGAGAGCCGCAGGAACCTGTTCGACGAGCTTCGCTGGGAGGCGGACCCGCTCCGCTGCCTCCACGTCTGCTTCCGGCGACGCTCCAGTCGCGACGCCGAGAGCGAGGCGCGTCCGAGCCTGGGCCAGACGGGGGCGTACGACCGTGGGCCGCTGGGCGTTCTCAAGCGCCGGCTCGGTCGTGCCGGGCTGCCCCCCAAGATGGTGGAGCTGAACCGTTCCGGGCGCACGTGGAAGCAGGAGTGGTACGCGCGCGGCCCGCGCGTCTCCGTCGACGCGACGCCGTTCCTGGCACGCTGACGCGCGCCACGGAGCACGGGTCTACGGTTCCGCCGTGAGCGTCGCGCGAAAGCCCCGTGCCGCGGTGCGCCGTGCCGGCGTGCTCGGTCGTCGCGCGGCCGGCCTCGCCTCCACGGAGCTCGACCTCCTCCGCAGCCGTCGCGGGGCGTCCGACCTCGCGCTGTTCCACGAGTTCGCACCGCCACCGACGGGGGGCGGCCACCAGTTCCTGCGGGCGCTGCTCGGGGAGCTCTCCCGCCGCGGGCTCGCCGTCGAGCTCAACACGCTCTCCGGCGGCACGCCGGCGTGCCTCTTCAACTCGTTCAACTTCGACTTCCGCCGCCTGCGCCGCTTCGCGCGCCGCGGCGCACGGATGGTGCATCGCGTGGACGGGCCCGTCGGCGTCTACAGGGGCCACGACGACGGCACCGACCGCCGCCTCGTCGAGCTCAACGCGGCGCTCGCCGACGCCACCGTGCTCCAGTCCCGCTACAGCCTCGAGAAGCACCTCGAGCTCGGCTACGAGCTGCGCTCGCCGGTCGTGATCCCGAACGCGCCCGACCCGTCCGTCTTCCATCCGCCCGCGGCCCGGCCCTCCCTCGACAGCCGGCGACTGCGCGTGCTCGCCTCGAGCTGGTCCGACAACCCGCGCAAGGGCTTCGACGCGCTGGAGTGGCTCGACCGGCACCTCGACCCGGACCGGTACGAGGTCACGTTCGCGGGCCGTACCGCGGTCTCGTTCACGCGCATCCGGAACGTCGGTGCGCTGCCCACCGACACCCTCGCCGAGCTGCTCAGGACACAGGACGTGTACCTGGCGGCGAGCCTCGACGATCCGTGCTCGAACGCGCTGCTCGAGGCGCTCGCGACAGGCCTGCCCGCCCTCTACCGGCAAAGCGGCGGGCACCCGGAGCTCGTGGGCGAGGGCGGCATCGGCTTCGACGACGTGGAGGAGCTCCCCGCCGCCCTCGACCGGCTCGCCGCGGAGCTCGAGACGCGCCGGGCGGCGATCCGCGTGCCGTCCCTCTCGGACGTCGCCGACCGCTACCTCGAGGTTCTCCGCTCGTGAGCCTGCGGGCCGCCGCCCGACGTGCCGCAACTCCCCCGGCGCGCCTCGTCCTGCGCGGGCTGGTGGGCGCTCGCACGCGCGGCTGGGCTCCGTGCTCCCGCCTGTTCGTCGTCGGCGACGGCGGCGGCTGGTCGCTCGACGAGGATGCGAAGCACCTCACTGCCGCCGCGCACCGGCTGGGGGTCCTCACCGGGCCTCCGGCCTGGGCGCGCTTCGCCCACGAGCAGGCCGTCTTCCACACGAGCCACTTCGCCGCAGTGCATCCTCGCGCGCTCGCCACCACCCACCGCCTGGCCACCTCCTGGTTCCACGGCCGTCCCGGGACACCGGGCTACCCGGCCTTCGACGACGCGTACGAGGCGTTGCGCCGCCACGCGCGCCTCTTCTGGCGTGTGCAGGTGACGCACGCGGAGATGCACGACCTCGTGCTGGAGGCCGGCGTCGAGCCCGACCGGGTGTTCCGCATCCCGATCGGCATCGACCTCGAGCACTTCGCGCTCGGCGGCCCGGCAGAGCGTGCGCGGGCGCGGGCAGCGCTCGAGCTGCCGGTGTCGGCATTCGTCGTCGGCTCGTTCCACAAGGACGGCGACGGCTGGGGCGAGGGCCTGCAGCCCAAGCTCGTCAAGGGCCCTGACGTGCTCGTCGCCGCGCTCGAGGCGCTGGTGCGCGACGTGCCGGAGCTGTGGGTGCTGCTCACGGGGCCGGCCCGCGGCTACGTGCGGCGGCGGCTCGAGGAGCTCGGCGTCCCGTACCGCCACGTGCTCGCAGCCTCGCGCGAGGAGCTCGCGGGCGCCTACCACGCCCTGGACGCGTACGTCGTGCCGTCGCGGCAAGAGGGCGGCCCGAAGGCCGTGCTGGAGTCGATGGCCACGGGCGTGCCGCTCGTCACCACACGCGTCGGGCAGGCCCAGGAGCTCGTCGCCGACGGCGTCAACGGCCTGCTCGTCGACGTCGAGGACGCGGACGGGCTGGCGACGGCGGTGCTGCGGGTCCACCGTGACCCGAGCCTGGTCGCCTCGCTGCGCCGGGCGGGCCGGTCGACCGCGGAGTCGTACGCGTACGAGCGGCTCGATCCGTTGTGGGCGGGATTCTTCGAGGGGTTCGTCGGCCGGGGAGGGGCAGCCGGGTGATCGACCGGGCCCGGGCCGGGCGCTACGGCCGTGCGGCGTCGCGCTGGGGCCGGCTGCTCCTCGGACCTCGCGCGTCGCGCGGGCTCCATGTCTTCTACGGGCATGACCGCATCCCGGGGCCGGGGGAGGCCGCACGCGGGGGCACGGCCAAGTTCCAGCGGCTCGCGCAGGCGTTTCCCAACTCGCCCGCGGACTTCACCCTGCTCTACCTCGGCTCGAGCTGGCTGCCCCGCGACCTGCGACCGCTGCTCTGGGCGGCCCGGCGGCGGAGCGCGCCCGTCGTCCTGAACCAGAACGGGGTCGGCTTTCCGGCCTGGGCGGGGCCACGCACGGACGAGGTCAACCTCCCGCTCGGGCGGGCGCTCGCAGCGGCGGACCACGTCCTCTACCAGAGCGAGTTCTGCAAGCGCGCCGCCGACGCCTTTCTCGGCCCGCCGCACGGCGCGTGGGAGGTGCTGCCGAACGCGGTTGACGTCGAGCGCTTCGCCCCGGCGGAGACGGCACCCGCGGAAGGGCCGATCCTGCTCCTGGGGGGCGACCAGACGCAGGCGTACCGGGTGGAGCTCGCGCTGCGCACCCTCGCGCTCGTGAGGCGCGAGCATGCCGGAGCACGACTCGTCGTCACCGGGCGCCTCGTCGCTCCGGTCGAGCCTCTGGCCCAGGAGCTCGGCGTCGGCGACCGCGTCGAGCTGGTGGGGCGCTATGCGCAGGAGGACGCGCCCGCGCTCTACCGCCGCGCGCACGTCCTCCTGCACACGCAGATGAACGACTCATGCCCCAGCCTCGTGCTCGAGGCGATGGCCTGCGGGCTGCCGGTCGTGCATCCGGCGAGCGGCGGCACGGTCGAGCTCGTCGCGGACGTCGGCGGCGTGGGCGTCCCGCACGAGGCGAGCTGGGAGCGCCTCGTGCCTCCGGCGCCGGAGGCGATGGCCGCCGCCGTCGGTCGCGTGCTCGCGGACCTCCCGCGCTTCCGCGAGGCGGCGCGCGGGCGGGCGGTCGAGCGCTATGCGCTCGGCCCCTGGCTCGACCGTCACGCGGCGCTCTTCGCCGAGCTCCTCGACGCGGCGCGGTAGCCGGCCACCCGGCCCCGCAGCGTGGCGGCGTAGTAGCCGGCACGCGCGGTGTCCCTGCCCAGGAGCGAGACGGCAGCCCCGCCGAGCGGCCGCACCAGCATCCGCGCCACCGCCGTCGCCGGGTAGCGGTGCTTGCGCAGGAGGAACCCCACGCTGGCCCCGTCCCGCCGTCCGAGCGCGCGCAGGCCGTCGGCCGCAGGCGAGCGCAGCTCGTGCACCACCACGAGATCGGGGTCGTAGTGGACGCGGGCCCCGAGCGCGAGGGCGCGCAGGAGATAGTCGAGCTCCTCCGCAGACGACCACGGGTTGCCCGAGCCGATCCCGAGCCGCTCGTCGAACGCGCCCACGCGCTCCACCAGCTGCCCGCGGAGGAAGAGCGAGGCGGAGTTGGCGCGGTGCCAGATCGTCTTGCGGTCGACCGGCCCTGGGGTGTCGGACCAGTTCGGCGCGACCTCTCCGGAGGCGGAGGCGGTGCGGCCCGTGAGCCCGTCCAGGTCCGGCTGCGCGGCGAACCGTCGCGCGACGGCGCCGATGAGGTCCGGTGGGTAGGTGCAGTCGTCGTCCGGGAATCCGACGAGGTCGGCGGTGAGGAGCGGCAGCGCGGCGTTCCGCGCCCGCGAGAGGCCCGGCGCCGAGCGTACCGCCTCGATCGAGAGCGCCGGGTGCCGCGCCACGACCTGCGCCACCCGGTCGTCGTCGTTCTGGTCGACGATCACGACGCGGAAGCCGCCGTGCGCCTGGCCTTCCAGGGACGTGAGGAGCACGTCGAGCTCGTGCGAGCGGCCGAGGGTCGCGACGACGAGGTCGACGGTGGGCAGCCCGGGCCCCTGCACGCGCGAGAGGCTATCGTCAGGTGCCGCCGTCCCGGAGCCGCCGTGAAGCCCGCATCGACCCCGCTCGTCTCGATCGTGCTCGCCGCGCACGACGCGGCGGCGACGATCGCGCCCGCCGTCGCGAGCGTGCTGCGGCAGTCGGAGCGCGATCTCGAGGTCGTGGTCGTCGACGACGGCTCGAGCGACGCCACGCCGGAGCTGCTCGATCGCGTGCGGGACGAGCGGCTCGTGGTGGTCCGCAACGACGAGCGGCTTGGGCTCGCAGCGTCGCTCAACCGCGGTGTCGACCACGCTCGTGGACGGTGGCTGGCGCGGCTCGACGCCGACGACGTCGCCCTGGAGCGGCGTCTCGAGCGCCAGCTCGCGCGGGTGCGCTCGGGCTGGCCGGTCGCGGTGCTCGGCACGGCCGTGCTCGAGCTCGACGACGGCGGCCGGCTCGGCGCGGTGCACGTGCCTCCTGTCGGCGACGCGGCCGTTCGCTGGCACGCGCTGTTCGGCGCGCCGTTCTTCCACCCGACCGTGCTGGTCGACAGGAACGTGCTCGACAGCCACCGTCTCCGCTACGACCCGGCGTATGCGGAGAGCGAGGACTACGACCTGTGGGCGAGGCTGCTCGCCGTCGCCGAGGGCGACAACCTGGATGTGCCGCTCGTCCTCCGCCGCGTGCACCCCGGGCAGGCGTCGAAGCGCCGCGGGGAGCTGCAACGCTCCTTCCAGCGCACGGTCGCACTGCGAGAGATCGGCGCGCTCGCTCCGGAGCTGGGCGCGGACGGCGCCGAGCTGGCGTTCGCGCTCGGCGGCGCAGGCTGGGCGCCTCCCGACCGGCGCGACGAGGCCGCCGATGCGCTGACGGCCCTCGTCGACGCCTTCGCACGGCGGCACGGGGAAGCGCGGGCGGCGCGGCGGGGCGCGGCACGCGCCCTCGCCCGTGTAGGCCTCAGGGAACGTGCGCTGCGACTCGATCCGCTGCTGCCGCTGGAGGTCGCCGCCGCCCGTGCGCGCCGGCGCTCGCTGCGACACGCGACGGTGCGGCAGGCGGCGCCGTGGCTGCGGTCGCTCGTGCCGGACGACCCCGTCCGCGTCGTCGTCGTCTCGCCCGAGCCGACGCCATACCGCTCGCCGCTCTTCGACCGCGTGGCGGAGCGGCCCGAGGTCGACCTGACCGTCGTCTACGCCGCGCAGACGGTGGCCGGCCGCACCTGGGAGGTCGTTCCGAAGCACCGCGCGATCGTCCTCGACGGCGTGCGCGTGCCGGGCGTGCGCCCGCTCCTGCGCCACGACTATCCCGTCACGCCCGGCCTCTTCCGCGTTCTGCGGGAGGCGCGTCCGGACGTCGTCGTCGCGCACGGCTGGAGCACCTTCCCGGCGCAGGGGGCCATCGCCTGGAGCCGGTCGCACCACGTGCCCTACCTCCTCCTCGTCTCCAGCCACGACGCCGTCGAGCGCGCGTGGTGGCGGCGAGCCGTACGCCGCCCCGTCGTGCCCGCCATCGCGAAGGGCGCCTGGGGCGCCTTCGCCCTCGGCACGCTCTCGCGCGACTCGCTGGTCGCGAACGGCGTCTCGGCCGAGCGCGTGCGCCTGTTCGCCAACACGATCGACGTCGGGACGGTCGCGGCTCGCGCCGACGAGCTCGCGTCGTCGAGGGAGGCGCTGCGCGCGGGGCTCGGGCTCGAGCCGGGCGACGTGGCCGTGCTCTCGGCAGGACGCCTCGTGCCCGAGAAGGGGCTGGACGTCCTCGTCCGCGCGGTTGCCGCGGCCGGCGACCCCCGCCTGGCGCTGGTCGTCGCCGGCGAGGGGCCGGAGCGGGAACGGCTGGAAACCCTCGCCGGGGAGCTCGGCGTCCGTCTGCGTCTCGCCGGCGATCTCGCCTGGGAGCGGCTGCTGGAGGCCTACGTCGCCGCGGACGTGTTCGCGCTGCTGTCCCTCTGGGAGCCGTGGGGGGTGGTCGTCAACGAGGCTGCCGCCTGCGGCAAGCCGCTCGTCCTCTCCGACCGGGTCGGCGCAGCGGCCGACCTCCTGCGCGACGGCGAGAACGGCGCGGTCGTCCCGGCCGGCGACGTCGCGGCGGCCGGCGCCGCACTGGCCCGGCTGGCGGCGAACGGTGACCTCCGCCTGACACAGGGGGCCCGCTCGCTCGAGCTCGTGCAGGGCTGGGGCTACGGCCCGAGCGTGGAGTCCTTCGTCAGGGCCGTTACCGAGGCCGCGGGTAGGGTCCCGACGTGAGCGACGCCACCGCCGTGCGCGGTCACGCGCCATCGTCGGCCGAGCAGCGCGCGAAGCCGAGGCTGCTGGTCCTCAACCAGTACTACTGGCCGGGGGTGGAGGCGACCGCGCACCTCCTCTCGCAGCTCTGCGAAGCGCTCGCCGAGGACTTCGAGGTGACGGTCGTGACCGGCAACCTGCACGGCCTGGACAGCCTCCCGCACGAGGAGGAACGGGCGGGCGTCCGCATCGTGCGGGTGCGCTCGACTGCCTACGAGCGCTCGCAGCTCTCGCTCCGCGCCGCCAACTACGCGACGTACCTCGCCGACTCGATCCTCACCACGCTGAGCGGCAGGCGGCCCGATCTCGTGCTCTGCATGACGGACCCCCCGATCGTCGGCGACATCGGCCTGCTCGTCTCGCGGCGGTTCGGCGTCCCGCTCGTCGTGATCAGCCAGGACGTCTTCCCCGAGATCGCGGAGCGCGTGAAGCGGCTCGAGAGCAGGCTGCTCCTCGGCGTCCTGCGCCAGCTCGTCGGCCTCTACCTGCGGCGCGCCGACCGCATCGTCGCCATCGGCGAGACGATGAAGCTCAGGCTCGAGGCGAAGGGCGCGCCGCCGGACAAGGTGGAGGTGATCCCGAACTGGATCGACACGAGGGAGATCACGCCGCGGCCGCGGGAGAACGCCTGGGCAGAGGCGCACGGCCTCACGGGCATGTTCGTCGTCATGCACTCCGGCAACATCGGCCACGCGCAGGACCTCGACACGCTCGTCCGCGCCGCCACCTTCCTTCGCGATCTCGAGCAGCTGCGCATCGTGATCGTCGGCTTCGGAGCACGGCACGCAGAGCTGATCGGCCTCGCGCGCCGCCTCGACGTGCGGAACACCGTCCGCTTCCTCCCCTACCAGCCGCGCGACGTGCTGCCGGAGTCGCTCTCCGCCGCGGACGTCCACTACGTCGGCCTCGCGCGCGGGCTCTCCGGCTACGTCGTCCCCAGCAGGCTGTACGGGATCCTCGCCGCCGCCCGGCCGGTGCTCGTCGCCGCGGACGAGGAGAGCGAGACGGTGCGCGTGGTACGGGAGGCGCAGTGCGGCATCGTCCTCCCGCCCGGACGCCCCGAGGTGCTCGCCCGCACGATCCGCGAGGCGGTCGAGGGCACGCTCGACCTCGCGCCGTTCGGCCCCCGCGGCCGCGCCTACGTCGAGCAGGAGGCCGACTGCCGGATCGCCTTCGAGCGCTACCGCCGGCTCGTGGAGGACGTGCTCGCGAGCAGCGCGCGGTAGAGCGCGTCGATGTCGTCCACGAGCCGCGAGACGGCGTAGCGCGTCAATACGCGGCTGCGGCCGGCCTCTCCCATGCGGGTGCGGCGGTCCGGGTCGTGCGCGATCGCCTCGAGCCGCTCGGCCACGGCGTCGGTGTCTCCTGCGCGGACGAGGAAGCCGGTCACGCCTTCCTCGACGACGTCGCGGACGCCGCCCACGTTCGTGACCACCACCGGGCGGCCGGCCGCGAGCGCCTCGATGATCGTCACCGGCGTGCCCTCGTTCGCCGACGTGAGGACGACGGCGTCGCACACGGCGAACCACGGCGCGACGTCCTCCTGGTAGCCGAGGAACAGGCACGAGCGCGCCAGACCGTGCTCGTGGGCCCGCTGCTCGAGGCGGTCGCGGTCGTCGCCGTCGCCGACGAGGAGCAGCAGGCCGTCGACCCCCCGGGCCCTGAGCGCCGCGAGCGCGTCGATGAGGTCGCCGGTGCGCTTGACGGTCGTCATGCGGCCGAACCAGCCCACGACGAAGCGGTCCGGCGCGATGCCGAGCCGCCGCCGGACCTCGGCGCGGTCCTCCGTGGAGCGGACCCGCGGCTCCAGCTCGATGCCGAGTCGCACGACGACGAACTTGACGGCGGGGGCGACGCCGATGCGGACGAGCTCGTCACGCACCTCCGGGCTGACCGCGACGAGCGCGTCCGTCGCGCGGGCCAGGGCGGTCTCGATCGCCTTGAAGACGAGTGACCCGGTCCGCCCGAAATAGCCGCGCAGGACGTGGCCGTGGAACGTGTGCACGACCACCGGCGGGCGGTGCCGGCCCGCGAGCAGGGCCGCGGCGCGGCCGACGGCGCCGGCCTTGGCGGTGTGCGTGTGCAGGACGTGCGGGCGAACCCGGCGGATCAGCCGGGCCAGCCGCACCGTCGCCAGCGTGTCCCGAAAGGGCGACAGCTCGCGTGAGAGGCCGGGGAGTCGGACGACGTCCACACCCGCCTGCTCGGCGACGAACGCCATCGACTCCTCGCCCCGCCCGACGTCTCCGGCCACGAGCGTCGTCTCGTAGCCGCGCTCCTGCAGGCCGTGCGAGAGGTAGGAGACGTGGAGCGCGGGGCCGCCGACGTTGAGACGCGCGATCACGCGGAGCACCCGGATCGGCTCGCTCGCGCTCACGCCCGGGTACGGTAGCGATGTGCCGATCGGGACAGCGCGGGGAGAGACGCGTGAGCGCGGTGCGCTCGTCTTCGGGCTTCTCCACGCAGGTCTCGCGATGGTGCGCAGCCTCGGCCGCAGCGGGGTGCCGGTGACCGGGGTGGCGTCCAGCCCTTCCGAGTTCGGCATGGCCTCGCGGTACCTGCACGACCGGGAGGTGCTCGCTGCGAACGGCGCCTCGTCGCCGGACGAGCAGTTCCTCGCCGCGCTGCGGCGCGCCGCCCGGCGGGGGAGGCAGGTCCTGTTCCCGGAGCGGGACGAGAACGTCGAGGTCGTCCTGCGGCGATGGGGCGAGGTGCGGGAGCTCGCCGACCTGCCCCTTCCCGACGATCCCGACGTCGTTCAACGCCTGCGCCGCAAGGAGCTGCTGCCGCTCGAGGCGGAGAAGGCGGGCGTGCCGGCGCCGCACACCGTCGTGGCGGCGAACGACGAGGCGATCGCGCGCGCCGGCCTGCATCCCCCGTTCCTCGTCAAGCCGGCCGAGGGACAGGGCTTCGCTCTCGCGTTCGGGCACAAGGCCGTGGTGGCGGAGAGCGTCGACGAGGCCGTGCTCGCCGCGCGCCGCGCGCGCGAGCAGGGGTTCGACACGATCGTGCAGGAGCTCGTCCCGGACGCGGCCGACCGCATCTACTCGTACTTCGGCTACCTCGGCCGCGGGGGTACGCCGCTCGGCGCGGTCGTCGGCCGCAAGGTGCGCCAGGGACCGCTCGGCTTCGGCACGGCGGCGGTGTTCGAGGTGCGCTACCAGCCGGTCGTCCACGAGCTCGCGGAGCGGCTGCTCCGCTCGAGCGGATACCGCGGCTTCGCGCACGTCGAGTTCGCCGAGGACCAGCGCGACGGCTCGTTCAAGCTCCTCGAGGTGAACACGCGGCCACCCGTGTGGGGCGGCCTCGTGATGAGCCGCTACCTCGACCTCGCGCGTGTCGCCTACCTCGACCTCTGCGGCGAGGACGTGGCGCCGCGCGGCGTGCTGCAGACCGACGTGTCGTGGATCTACCTCGGCAAGGATGTGTGGGTGTCGTTGCAGATGGCGCGGCGGCGAGAGCTCGGGCTGCGCGGCTTCGCGGCGCCGTACCTGCGCGCGCGCAAGGTGCGCGCGACGTTCGCGGCGGACGACCTCAAGCCAGCGGTCGCCTCGCTCGGGTATCTCCGCTCGCGGCGCTGATGCGGATCGCCATCGTCGACCCCGCGAGCTTCACGCCGCCGTACGACCACGGCCTGGCCACGGCTCTCGCACGGCGCGGGCACCAGGTCGAGCTCGTCACCTCCGCGTTCGTCTTCGGCGTCCCGCCGGCGCCGGACGGCTACCGTCGCCACGAGGTCTTCCTGCCTCTCTCCACGCGACTCACGCGGCGCTCGCCCCGCTCGCGGCTGCGGCTGGTCGTGAAGGGGCTCGAGTACGGGCCGAGCGTGCTGCGGCTGACGAGGCGGCTCGAGTCGCTCGACCCGGACGTCGTGCACCTGCAGTGGCTGCCCCTGCCCCGCGTCGACAGGCGCTGGGTGGAGCGCCTGGCCGGCCGCCGGCGAACCGTGCTCACCGCCCACGACGTCCGCCCTCGCCGGCGAGGGCAGGACGAGGCGTGGCTCGCGGTCCTGCGCGCCGTCGACAGGGTCGTCGTCCACTCGGCTCGCGCGGTCGAGCAGCTCGTCGGGATGGGCCTCGACAGGGCGCGGGTCGCGCGCATCGCGCATCCCATCTTCCAGGCGCCCTCCGGCGAGCCCCTGGCCCAGCCCGCAGGCCGCACGTTGCTCTTCTTCGGCCTGCTCCGCGCGTACAAGGGCCTCGACGTCCTGCTCGCGGCGCTGCCCTCGGTCCTCGAGCGGGTGCCCGACGCGCGGCTCGTGATCGCCGGCGACCCGGTCGACCCGGTCGGGCCGCTCCAGGAGCAGGCCGCGCGCCTCGGGGTGGAGGGCTCCGTCGAGTGGCGTCTGCGCTACCTGGCGGAGGAGGAGATCGTGGCGCTCCTCGCCGCCGCGGCCGCCGTCGTCCTGCCCTACCGGGAGCTCGACTCCTCCGGCGCGCTGGCGACCGCGCTCGGGCTCGGCCGGCCCGCCGTGGTCACCGACGTCGGGTCGCTCGGGGAGACGGTGCGCGAGCACGGGGCAGGCCTCGTCGTGCCGCCGCAGGACGCCGCCGCGCTCGCCGACGCGTGCGTGCAGCTGCTCACCGACACGGCGCTGCTCGCGTCGGCGTACGAGGGCACGGGCCGCGCGCGCGCGGCGCTCACGTGGGAGGCGTCCGCGCGCGCGCACGAGGAGCTGTACCGCGAGGTGGCCGGCGGATGAGGTCGCTGCAGCTCTCGGTGAAGTGGCTCGTCGACCGTGTCGGCGCGGCGCTCGGCCTCGTCCTGCTCTCGCCGCTCCTCGCCGCGATCGCTGTCTGGGTGCTCCTCGAGACGGGCCGGCCCGTCGTGCTCGTCCAGCAACGGGCGAAGCGCGGCGGCACACCCTTCGGCCTCCTCAAGTTCCGCACCATGGTCCGTGACGCGATCGACGTCGGCCGGCAGATGGGCCTGGCCGACCCCTACGGGCTCCTGTCGAACGACCCCCGCATCACCCGCAGCGGACGTTTCCTGCGGCGGACGAGCCTCGACGAGCTGCCCCAGCTGGTCAACGTCCTCAAGGGGGAGATGAGCCTCGTCGGGCCGAGGCCAGACCTCGTCGAGCAGGTGGCGAACTACTCGCAGCGGGACCGGCGGCGGCTGGAGGTGCGGCCCGGGATCACCGGCTGGTCCCAGGTGCGTGGGCGCGACGAGATCGGCTGGCCCGAGCGTATCGAGCAGGACATCTGGTACGTCGACCACTGGTCGCTCGGCCTCGACCTCAAGATCGTCTGGCTGACAATCGCCCAGCTCAGGCGGCCGGAGCCTGCTCCCGTCGAGGACTCGATGAACATCGAGCGGGCGCAGCGCGGAGGTGAGGGGATGCGCGAGGTGGGAGGCGACGAGTGGGACGAGCTCGTGCAGGGCCGGGACGTCTACTTCCGGCGGGCGTACGTCGAGGCCTCCGCGCTCCTCGAGCAGGGTGCCCGCCCGCTGCTCCTGCACCGGCCCGGACGCGGGGGCGGCGCGGTGCTCCCCCTGCTCGTGCGCGACGATCCGCGCGACGCGACCTCGGCCTACGGCTACGGCGGCCCGCTCGGTCTCGGAGGCGAGGTGGGGCAAGACTTCTGGGCGGCGTACGACGAGTGGGCCCGCGAGGTGGGCGTCGTCTCGACCTTCGTCCGCTTTCACCCCCTGCTCGGCAACGCCGCCGCGGGCGGCACCATGCGGGTGCAGGCGCTCGGGCCGACCGTCGGCTGGCGGCTCGACGGCGCTCCGGAGCTCGCGGCGGCGATGGACGGCCACCACCGGCGTCTCGTGCGCCGGGCCGAGCGCGAAGGGCTCACGGCACAGGTGACGGCGGCGCCCGGCTCGCTCGACGGCTTTGCCCGCCTGTACGAGGAGACGATGCGCAGGAACGAGGCGGCGGCCTTCTACTTCTTCTCCGCGCCGTACTGGCAGGCGCTGTCCCGGCTGGGCGACGCGCTCGTGCAGGTCGAGGTCCGGCGAGAGGACGTCACGATGGCGGGCGTCCTCTGCTTCGCCACACCGCCGTGGCTCCACTACCACCTCGGCGGCTCCAGTGACGAGGGGCGGCGTCTCGGCGCCAGCCACCTCGCCCTGCTCGCCGCCGCGCAGTGGGCGCAGGCGCACGGCTACACCCGCTTTCACCTCGGCGGCGGGGTCGGCGGGCGGGAGGACTCCCTCTTCGAGTTCAAGCGCCGGTTCTGCCCCGAGGGACTGCTCACGGCGTCGGTCGGCAAGGCGGTGCACGACGTCGAGGCCTACCGCCGGCTCGCCGGCGTGGAGGAGGTCTCGTACGACGGCTTCTTCCCCGCGTACCGCGCGGCGGCCAGCTAGCGTCCCCGCGTGTTCCTCAAGGGCGTCTTCTGGGGCAGTGTCGGCGCGCTCGCGTGGACCCACGTCGGCTATCCACTGGCGGCGGGCGCGCTCGCGCGGCTGCGGTCGCGGCCCGTGCGCAAGGGCGACGGCACGCCGAGCGTGGCCATCGCGGTGGCCGCACACGACGAGGAGGCGGTCATCGGCCGCCGCGTCGAGAACCTCCTCGCGCTCGACTACCCGCCCGAGCTCGTGCAGATCGTCGTCGCCTCCGACGACTCGGCCGACCGCACGGACGAGATCGTCGAGGAGATCGCCGCGCGCGAGCCACGTGTCTCGCTGCTCCGTTGCCCGCGCGAGGGCAAGCGTCCCGCCCTCGATCGCGCCGTGCGGTCGACAGAGAGCGAGGTCGTCGCGTTCTCGGACGCCAACGCGACCTGGGCGCCCGGCGCGCTCCGTGCGCTCGTCCGCAACTTCGGCGACGAGGACGTCGCCTACGTCTGCGGCCAGCTCCGCCTGCAGGACGCCGACGGGACGAACCGCGAGGGCGTCTACTGGCGCTACGAGCTCTGGCTGCGCGAGCAGGAGTCGCAGCTCGGCTCGATCACGGGCGGCAACGGCTCCATCTACGCCGTGCGACGCAGCGATTACGTCGAGTACCCGCTCGGCCACGACCTCGGCTTCCCGTACCTGTTCGCGCAACGGGGCCGCCGGGCGGTCTACGAGCCCGCGGCACACGCCTTCGAGAAGCCCTCCCGCGACAACGAGGAGGAGTACCGCCGCAAGGTGCGCATGTTCCTCTGGTGCTGGCGTACCGTCTTCGAGGGAGAGATGGTGCGCGGCGTGCCGCCGCTGTACGCCGTCTCCATCGTCTCGCACCGCCTTCTCCGCTACGGGAGCGGCGTGATCCACCTGGCCCTGCTCGGCGCCACGGTCGGCCTCCAGGGGGAGGGGCGCGTCTACCGCGCCGCGCTCGCCGCCCAGCTCGTCCTGCTCGGGCTCGCCGGCGCCGGACGCCTCCGGCTCCGCGTCCCCGGCGCCACGATCGCCCAGTACTACGTGCTCGTCACGTCGGCGACCGTCGTCGCGCTCGTCCGCTATCTCCGCGAGGGCGGCGCGCCGCTCGTGTGGGAGAAAGCAGAGGGGACCCGCTAGACGACGCCGGTTCGCGCGGCGCGATCATCTAGCGTTCCGCGGATGCGCTACCTCGTCACCGGCGCGGCGGGCTTCATCGGCTCGACGCTCGCGGACACCCTGGAGGCTGCAGGGCACGAGCTGCTCGCCGTGGACGCGTTCACCGACTACTACGACCCGGCGCTGAAGCGCGAGAACGCGACCGGGAGGCTCGTGGTGGAGGCCGACCTCGCCGAGACCGAGATCGAGCCGCTGCTCGAGGGGACGGACGGCGTCTACCACCTCGCCGGCCAGCCGGGCGTGCGCGCGAGCTTCGGCCCCGAGTTCGAGCTCTACGTCCGCCGCAACATCCTCGCCACCGCGCGGCTGTTCGAAGTCGCGGCCGCCGCGGGAGTGCGGGTCGTCTACGCGTCGTCCTCGTCCGTGTACGGCGAGGCCGAGGCCTACCCCACCCGCGAGGACGCCACGCCGCGGCCGATCTCGCCCTATGGCGTGACCAAGCTCGCCTGCGAGCACCTCGCGCATGCGCTGGCGCGCACGGAGGGCCTGGATGCCGTGGGCCTCCGCTACTTCACGGTCTACGGGCCCCGCCAGCGGCCGGACATGGCGTTCACGCGCCTGCTCGAGGCGCTCCGCTCCGGCGCTGCCTTTCCGTTGTACGGGGACGGGAGCGCGTCGCGGAGCTTCACGTACGTCGCCGACGCGGTGGCGGCGACGATCGCCGCCATGGAGCGGGGCCGCACCGGCGAGATCTACAACGTCGGCGGCGGGGAGGAGGCGACGATGGCCGAGGCGATCGCCCTCGCCGAGCGTGTCGCCGAGCGCACCCTGGAGCTCGAGCGGCGCGAGAGCGCGATGGGGGACGTCCGGCGCACGAAGGCCGACGGGACGAAGTCGGAGCGTGACCTGGGCTGGCGGCCCACGACACCGCTCGCCGAGGGGATGAGGGCTCAGTGGGAATGGGTCGCTGGTAGGGTCGCGGCGGGATGAGCGAGCCCCGCCGGACGGCCCCGCCCGACCTCGAGGGTGAGCAGGAGATCGACCTGCGATCGGCCTGGCGGCGGATCGCCGACCGCTGGTGGCTGCCCGTCGTGGGCCTCGTCGTCGGTGCGGTGCTGGGCGTGCTCGTCTCGGTCGGCGGCGGCGACGTCTTCGAGGCGAGGACACTGGTCTACCTCGGGCAGCCGTTCACGCCGCAGGGCGGCGGCCAGATCCAGAGCCTGCAGACGAACCCGCGCACCGTGAGCGAGATCATCCGCTCGGACGGCGCCCGCAAGCGTGCCTCGGCCGCGAGCGGCCTACGTCTCGGCCAGCTTCGCGGGAACGTCACCTCACAGGCGATCACCTCGCCCGGCCAGGCGGCGCGGAACCTGTCCCCGCTCGTCGAGATCAAGGTGCAGGCGCACCAGGCCGCGAAGGCGGCTCGCGCCGCCGACTCGTTCGCGGAGAGCGTGATCGCGCAGGCCGCCACCTACGTGACCGCGAAGATCGCGCTGCTCGAGCAGCAGATCAAGGACGACGAGGACCAGCTGGCGGACATCGCGGCGCGGATCGCCCAGGCGCAGGAGCAGCAGCGGATCGCGCTCGCCGACCAGCGGCTGACCCTGGCGGAGAAGCTGCTCGTCTCGACCAACTCGAACGCGACCGTCAACGCGGCCGAGCAGCGGCGGGGCACGGTGCTCGAGGACCTAAACACCGCGCGGCAGCTGCTGTCGCTCGCCAACCAGGTCGAGCGGACGCGCGTGATCGAGCCGGCGGTCGCCGTGCGCACCCAGGCCACGAGCCGCCGCAACGCCGCCGCCGTGGGCGCGCTGATCGGCCTCCTCGCCGGCGCGCTCGCCGCGTGGCTCTGGGAGCCGTTCGCGGCGCGCAGGAAGGCTGCCGCGGGCAGCTAACTCACCTCAGGCCATGCTCGAGGGCAAGCGTGTCGGCGTCGTCGTGCCGGCGTACAACGAGGAGCTGCTCGTCGCGGACACGCTGCGCGGGATCCCCGACGTCGTCGACCGCGTCTACGTCGTCGACGACCACTCCACGGACGCCACCGCGGAGCGCGCGCGCGCGGTGGGCGACCCGCGCGTCGAGGTGATCGTGCACGAGCGCAACGGCGGCGTCGGCGCCGCCATCGTGACCGGCTATCGGCGTGCGCTGGAGGAGGGCATCGACGTGACGTGCGTGATGGCCGCCGACAACCAGATGGACCCCGCCGAGCTGCCGGGCATCGCCGGCCCGGTCGCCCGCGGCGAGGTCGACTACACGAAGGCGAACCGCCTCGTCACGGGCGAGGCGTGGAGGCTCATCCCGCGCGCCCGCTACCTCGGCAACGCCGTGCTGTCGCTCCTGACGAAGATCGCCTCGGGCTACTGGCACGTGGCCGACTCGCAGGCGGGCTACACGGCGCTCGGGCTGGAGACGCTCGCGCGGCTCGACCTCGACCGCGTGTACCGCCGCTACGGGTTCCCCAACGACATGCTCGTGCACCTGAACGTCGTCAACGCCCGCGTGCGCGACGTGCCCTCGCGGCCGATCTACGGCGTCGGCGAGGCCTCGGGCATCAAGATCCGCCGCGTGGCGCCGCGCATCGCCTGGCTCCTCTTCAAGGGCTTCTGGTGGCGGCTGAAGGAGAAGTACGTCATCCGCGACTTCCATCCGCTCGTGTTCTTCTACGTGCTGGGAGCGCTGATGACGTTGCTGGGCGTCGCGCTCGGCCTGTTCGTGACGGTGCTGCGGATCTTCTACGGCAACACCATCAGCCCGGCCACGATCGTCCTCGTCGCCCTGCTCGTGATCTCGGGCACGCAGTTCACGCTGTTCGCGATGTGGTTCGACCAGGAGTCGAACAAGGAGCTCCGCTGAGGCCCGTAACCACGCCGTTCGCGGTTTCCCGCGTGGCTGCTTGCAAACGCCGTGCAAACGCGCGATACCTCTCTGGGGTCACGGAAGCCTTCCGCAGAACACCGAGGATCTCCCTTGCGCTCCCGTCTTCCCCGATGCGGAGAGGTTCACGGAAGGCCGTGGAGCTGCGCGGGCGTGCGCACCCAACCCTTGAGCCAGGCTATCGTCACGCCAGTGATCGGGTGTGGGTCAACGGATCGAGGTAGGATCGGCAGAGTCGGCTTGCTAGCCGGCCTAGGGACAATCGCCGCCATCTGTACGACCTCCGATTGCACGATCCGAGCGACGCCAGAGCAGGCGAAGCTGTTCC
>DATBIN010000026.1:0-28926 GCA_036556925.1 Gaiella sp. | reverse complement strand
TCCGACCGCTCCTGCGCCGGGCTCATCGAGCGCATTGTTGCGGTCTTCGGCACTCCAGCGCCCGGGCTCTCAGCGGCACGCGGCGACGGTGCGCCGCCGGAGCCGGACGGCCGGCAGGCTCCTGCGCCGGCGCAGCCTCGGCTGCTGCGCCGACGTCGCCCGCAACGCGGCGACTCGCTCGAGCTCGGCGACGCGTTCCCGGTACAGCAGCTGTGCGAGGTAGAGGTGGTGCATCGCGCCTCCCTTCGTCTCGTGGACTGCCTCATGCATGCTTGCCGGCGGGAGGGCGGTCACACCACAGCTGTTCCCGATGCCCTCGATCAGGCGACGCGATCGTGGCCGGGTGCGAGGCGGAGCCGTGAGGGAGCGGCGAGGCTCCCTCACGGCTCGCTTGCCTAGGCGGCGAGATCGAGCGCCGGCTCGGCCTCCGGCGCCTGCTCGAGCTCGTCGCGGCGGATCAGCGTGAGCGCGGCCACCACGCCAAGCGCGGCGATGATCACGCCGGCCATGAACGCCATCGTGAAGCCGTCCACGAGAGCGTCGGGGAGCGCCGACCCGGATGCGACGGCGTCCTCCGTCTGCGAGGTGGCGATCGTCGACAGCGCTGCGATGCCGAGCGCCCCGCCGATCTGCTGCGAGGTGTTGATCAGCCCCGACGCCAGGCCCGCCTCGGGGGCGGACACGCCCGCGAGCGCGGCGATCGAGATCGGCACGAACGAGAAGCCGATGCCGAGCCCGATCACGAGGAACCCGGGCAGGAGGTCCGTGACGTACGAGCCCCCGACCGAGACCTGCGTGAAGTACACGAGGCCCGCGGTGAGCGCCGTCATGCCGGTCACGAGCACGGGCTTCACGCCGATCCGCGTGACCAGCTGGGCGGCGACTCCCGACCACACGATGGCGGTGCCGGCGACGGCGAGGTAGGCCACGCCGGTCTTCATCGCCGAGAACCCGAGCACCTGCTGCATGTAGAGCGTCAGCATCAGGAACATCGAGAACATCGCCGTGCCCATGATGAAGCCGGCCACGTTCGCGCCGCTCACGGTGCGGATCTGGAGGAGGCCGAACCGCATCAACGGCTCCGGGTAGCGAAGCTCCCAGGCGACGAACGACACGAGCAGGACGAGGGCTGCGGTGAAGAAGCCCACCGTCGTCGTGGCGAGCCACCCGTCCGATCCCGCCTGCGTGATCGCGTAGACGAGCGACGAGAGGCCCGCCGTCACGAGCGCGGCGCCCGGGACGTCGTAGCGCTGGACCCGCGCGTCGCGGCTCTCCGCCAGCAGGATGGGCGCCAGGACGAACGCGGCCACGCCCACGGGGACGTTGACGAAGAAGATCCACTCCCAGCTGAGGGCGTCGGTGAGGACGCCGCCGAGCAGGACGCCCGCGGCGGCCCCGAAGCCGCCGACGGCGCCCCAGACGCCGAGAGCGACGTTCCGTTCGCGACCCTCGGCGAACGTCGTCGAGAGGATGGAGAGCGCGGCCGGCGAGATGATCGCCGCACCGAGCCCCTGGAGTGCGCGTGCCGTGATCAGCGACGCCTCGGACCACGCCAGGCCGGCGAGGAGCGAGGCGACCGTGAACACGACGACGCCCACGAGGAAGATGCGCCGGCGCCCGAGCACGTCGGCCGCCCGCCCGCCGAGCAGCAGGAAGCCGCCGAAGACGAGCGCGTATGCGCTGATCACCCATTGCAGGTTCTCCTGCGAGAACCCGAGGTCGACCTGGATCGAGGGCAACGCGACGTTCACGATCGCGATGTCCAGGACGACCATGAACTGGACTGCGCTCAGGAGCGCCAGTGCCAGCCACCTGCGTTGATCCGAAGCCACCATGCCGTCCATTTCCTTTCGCTTGTGTAGGGAAGGCTTGCAACTTAGCAGAGTGAACTTGTCTTTTGCAAGAAAACCCTTCACAACAGCAAGTCCGGTCGCTACACTTGCGGTCATGCGCAAGCGCTACGACCAGTACTGCCCGGTGGCGCACGCGCTCGACCTCGTCGGCGACCGATGGGCGCTGCTCGTCGTGCGGGAGCTGATGCACGGCCCGAAGCGCTACACGGATCTCGCCGAGCATCTCCCCGGGATCGGCACGAACATCCTCGCCGCGCGGCTCCGCGACCTCGAGCAAAGCGGCATCGTCGCGAAGCGGAGGCTGCCCCCGCCGGCCGCCTCGCGCGTGTACGAGCTCACGGACTACGGGCGCGGCTTGCGCTCCGTGATGCGGGAGCTCGCGCTGTGGGGAGCCCGCTCGCTCGGGCCGCCGACCGCCGACGACGAGCTCTTCCCGGGCTGGCTCGCGAACGCCCTCGACACCGTGCTCGCGCCGATCGCCCCGCCCGGCCGGTTCGAGTTCCGCGTCGGCGACGAGGTGGCCTCGATCGTCGACGGCGAGGCGCAGCCGGGACCCGTCGACGAGCCGGACGTCGTCGTCGAGGGCGAGCCCGAGGGCGTCTACTACCTGTTCGTCGACCGGCGCCTCGACCTCGTCTCGGTGCACGGCGACCGCGCACTGCTGGAGCAGTTGCTCGAGGTGGCGCCGGCTCCGGTCGAGCTGCCCGCCGGCGCCTGACCTCTACCTCCTGACCATCCGGCCGGGCTCACGATCGGCGGCGCCGGGTCCCGGCCGCGACGTAGCGACCCGCCAAACACGCACCTCACGCCGTCAGCCCCACCCGCGAGCCGGACACGTGGAAGATCTCGACGAAGCGCTCGAGCAGCTCGGGCTTTCCGGTGATCCGGGCCGCGCCGTTCGCGACGGCATCGTCAGGAGTGAGCGCGCCGGTCATCAGCCCTCGGACGGCGAGGTCCGTCTCGAGCACGAGGTCGGGGTCCTCGAGCGGCCCGTCGCCGACCTGGAGCGCGCCCCGGTCGACGCGCGCGTGCACGACGATCTCGCCGAGCCGGACCTCGAAGGTCGCGCGCACGCCGCGCGCGGCTTCCGGCTGGAAGGTCGCCCGGAGCGCCATCTGGAACGCGTCCGTCGTCAGGACGTCCCCGGGTCGCGGGGTGCCGAGCGATCGCGCGCCCCAGCGCCCGAGCCGCACGACGACGTCCTCGAGCTCGCCGCCGTACTCGGTGAGCTCGTAGACGACCCCGCGGTCGGGGGCCTCTCGCAGCCGGCGGCGGACGATCCCGGCCTGCTCGAGCTCCTTGAGCCGCGTCGAGAGGACGTTGCTGGGGATCCGTGGGAGCCCGCGGCGCAGGTCGGTGAACCGCTTGGGTCCCGTGAGCAGGTCCCGGACGACGAGCAGCGCCCAGCGCTCGCCCACCAGCTCGAGCGCGTAGGCGAGTCCGCAATACTGGCCGTAGGTGCGTGCTCTCATACACAAAACATACTAGACTTGCATTGACAGAGTCTAGTTGTATATAACAACTTTCGATGGATCTGTTCGCCCACCGGAGGCATTCGCAGGGCCTCCCGCACGGCGAGAGGCTCGAGCTCCGAGGTCCTGTCGCAGGGTCGCTCCGCGGCCCGGCGCCGCCACCCGACCCGGGGCTCGTCGGCCGGTTCTCCCCGCGGCCCGAGCCGGCGCCGGCACCGCTCACCGGTCCTAGGACCGACTGGGGTTTGCGGCTGGGGCCCCACCCGCACGTAGGCTGGACGCATGGTGACGTCATGACCGAGGCGGCGCGCTCGACGAGCGCAGGCGTCGGCGATCGGGGAGGACGATGACGGTCGACTCGAGGACAAGGTGGCTCGCGCTCCTCGTCGTCTGTCTCGGCGACCTGATGATCGTCCTCGACGTGACGATCGTCGGCGTGGCGTTGCCGTCGATCCGGGAGGATCTCGGATTCTCGGAGACCTCGCTGGCCTGGGTGGTGAACGCGTACCTGCTCACGTTCGGCGGCTTCCTCCTGCTGGGCGGGCGCCTCGGCGACCTCTTCGGCCACCGCCGCCTCTTCCTCGCGGGCATCGCGCTGTTCACGACGGCCTCCCTGGCCTGCGGGCTGGCGACCTCGCAAGGGGTGCTGATCGGCGCGCGGGCCGTCCAGGGACTCGGCGGCGCCGTGGTCTCGGCCGTCGCGCTCTCGCTGATCGTGACGATGTTCACCGAGCCGGCCGATCGTGCGAAGGCGATGGGCGTGTTCGGGTTCGTCGCGTCGGGCGGCGGGAGCATCGGCGTGCTTCTCGGCGGGATCCTCACGGACGTGCTCGACTGGCACTGGATCTTCCTCGTGAACCTCCCCATCGGCGTCCTCGTCTTCGTGCTCTCGCTGCGCGTGATCCCCGTGGCAGACGCGATGGCGGGTGCCCGGCAGCTCGACGTGGCCGGGGCAGTGACCGTGACGGCGTCGCTGATGCTCGCCGTCTACGCGATCGTGAACGGGAACGAGGAGGGCTGGGGCTCGGTGCAGACCGTCGGGCTGCTCGCGGCATCGGCCGCGCTGCTGGTGCTCTTCCTCGTCATCGAGGCCCGGGTTCGCTCCCCGCTCGTGCCGCTGCGCCTGTTCCGCCTGCGCAACATCGCCGTCTCGAACACCGTCGGCGTGCTGTGGGCCGCGGCGATGTTCGCCTGGTTCTTCCTCTCGGCGCTCTACCTCCAGCTCGTGCTCGGCTACAGCCCGCTCGAGGTCGGACTGGCCTTCCTGCCCGGCAACCTGATCATGGGCGCGCTGTCGCTGGGCCTCTCCGCGAAGCTCGTCACGCGCTTCGGCATCAGGCTCCCGCTTGCGGCCGGGCTGTCGCTCGCCGCGGTCGGGCTCCTGCTCTTCGCCCGCGCGCCCGTGGACGGGACGTTCGTCGTGGACGTGCTCCCGAGCATGATCCTGCTCGGCCTCGGCGCGGGCATGGCCTTCAATCCGGTGCTGCTGGCCGCCATGAGCGACGTCGAGCCGGCCGAGGCCGGGCTGGCCTCGGGCGTCGTCAACACGTCGTTCATGATGGGCGGGGCGCTCGGGCTGGCCATCCTCGCGAGCCTGGCCGCCTCGCGCACGGACACCCTGCTCGCCTCGGGCGACGACTCGCTCGTCGCGCTCGCCGGCGGCTACCACGCGGCCTTCCTGGTCGGCGCGCTCTGCGCCTTCGGCGCGGCCGCACTCGGTGGGTTGCTCCTCCGCCCCGGGCTGCAGCCCGCACACGGGGGCCACGAGGGCCACGAGGCGATCGGCGCTCCGGCCGCCGCCGAAGCCGAGTAGCCGGCCGGCCTGCCGGCGGGGAGGCTGCGACGGATCTAGGGTGTAGGAGCCGCGATCGATGGCCGTGCCTGCCTGCAGCCACCTGGATCAGATCTCGTTGAAGGCCCTGCCGTCGCTCGTCGGCGGCTGCGAGGAGTGCCTGAAGATCGGCAGTACCTGGGTTCACCTGCGCATGTGCATGAGCTGCGGGAAGATCGGCTGCTGCGACTCGTCCCCGCTTCGTCACGCGAGCGCCCATGCCCGCGATGCCGGCCATCCGATCGCGCGGTCCGCCGAGCCGGGCGAGGACTGGGGCTGGTGCTACGTCGACGAGGTCGCGTTCGTCGTCGGGTAGAGAGGCGCAGTGCGAGCAGCGCTCCGCGGCCGGGCGCTGGAGGACAGCAGTTTTCGAGAAGACGGCCCTCCCGCGCCCGACTAGCGTGGTCTGCGACCGTTCGACCACATGGGAGGATCGCGATGCTGAAGCAGCTCACCCACGTCAACGTCTGGGTGCACGACCAGGACGAGGCGCTCGACTTCTACACGGGCAAGCTCGGGATGGAGCTCCGTGACGACGTGACGGTGCCCGAGCTGGGCGACTTCCGGTGGCTCACCGTGGGTATCCCCGGCCAGGAGGACGTGGCGCTGACGCTCATGGCAGTGCCTGGACCGCCGGTGCTCGACGCCGAGACAGAGAGCCAGCTCAAGGCGCTCGTGGCGAAGGGCGCCGCAGGCGGCCTGTTCTTCGCCGCCGACGACTGCCGGGCGACGTACGAGGAGCTCAAGGGCCGTGGCGTGGAGTTCATGCAGGAGCCGACCCAACAGCCCTACGGCATCGACGCGGGCTTCCGCGATCCCTCGGGCAACAACATCCGGATGATCCAGACGGGCTAGGACGCCTTCACGGGCCGGATCCGCTCGCGGATCCGGCCCGCCTCGCTCTCGGCCCTGACCGCGATACTGCCCTCGATGCTGACGATCCAGCCGCCCGCGCGTCATCTCCTCCGCGCAAAGGATCTGATCGACGCCCGCTACCGAGAGCCGCTGGACGTCCCGACGCTCGCGCGGGCAGCGCGCCTCTCGCCGTCGCACTTCAGCCGCGAGTTCCGTGGCGCCTTCGGCGAGACGCCGCACCAGTACCTCCTCACCCGGCGGCTGGAGCGCGCCGCGGCCCTGCTTCGCCACACCGATCGCTCGATCCAGGACGTCTGCTTCGCGGTCGGCCTGCGCAGCGTCGGGTCCTTCACGACGAGCTTCGGCAAGGCGTACGGCGTCAGTCCCGCGGCCTACCGCGCGGCACATCCGCCCGCGTCGACGCGGGTGCGGATCCCGACGTGCGTGCTCCTCGCGTGGGCACGGCCGCCGTCCAGCCGTCTGCGTGACAACGGCTCCGGCCCGTCCGGCTGAGAGCTGCAGTGGGACCCGGGAGGGCGGGCCGCCTTACTCGACGACCCGCAGCGTGGCGCTGACGTCCATGCGCAGGAGGCGGCGCAGCGTGAGGAAGGGCGCGAGGGCGAGGGCGACGAGGCCGACGACGACGGCGGCCCCGTAGGTGCCCGGCGCGACGGCGACGACCATGCCGATCTCGGGGAACGACTCGGGCACCAGGGAGTGGACGATCCAGGAGAGGAGCCCGTAGCCGAGCCCGATCCCGAGCAGGGTGCCGACGGCGCCGGCGATCGTGTTCTCGGCGACGCTGACGCCGACGACCGCGCGGACCGGGAGACCGAACGCGAACATCGTCGCGACGTCCCGGCGCCGCTCGTCGACGCTGATGCTGGTGGAGTTGAAGGCGATGAGCACCGCGAGGAGCACCGCCGCGACCTCGGCCACCTGGATGATGGAGACGAAGCTGTCGATCTGGTCGTCCAGCGCGTTGACCGTGGCAGTGGCGGCAGCGACGGAGACGACGCCTCGTCGTGCGAACAGGTCGCGCTCGACGTCGACGACGGTGCGGCCGGGCTTCGGCACGACGGTCAACCCGTTGGCCGCGCCTGCCAGTGCCAGAAGCGACCGTCTGCTTTCGTCCAGGAACGCGAGTGGGCGAGAAGGGTTCGGGTGCAGCCCGACGACCGGGAGGCGGGTCTCCACCGTCCGGAACGCGTTCGCCCCAACGCGGCGTGGGTGCCGCAGCACGACGGTGTCGCCGACCGTCACGCCGAGATCGCCTGCCGCCTCCCTCGCCAGCACGATGCCGTTCGAGCCCCGGCGGAAGGATCCGGCGACGATCTTCGGCCGCCAGAGCTCGCTCTCCGGATCGAGGATCTCCACGTAGACGTCGATTGTCGTCCCGCCCGCGCGGACCTCGGCGGGAACCTTGACGATGGGCTCCGCGCGCGCGACGCTCGGCGCGGTCGCAACCGCCTCGATCTGGCGCGACGAGGCTGGGTAGAACGTGTCGAGGTCGACCAGGACCCGCTGTGGCGCGCCACGCTGGACGTCGCGGGCGGCGAGATCGAGGGTCGCTCGGAACGAGTCGACCATCCCTGCCAGCGCGATCACCACGCCGATCACGCCGGCCAGCGCGAGAATCGTCGCCCCCGTCCGGAACGGTGCGCGCAGCAGGTTGCGGAGCGGCATCCGTGCCAGCGTGCCGCCAGGGAGCCGCTTGAGGAGTGGTGCGACCCCCCCGCCCCTGGCGCCGCGTGGGCCGACCCGGATCGCCGCCACGGGCGCCACGCGCACGCTGCGCCAGACCGGGTAGACGGTTGCGACGAAGGGCAGGAGGAAGCCCAGCGCTGCACCCCGCGCGAAGACGCCGAGCTCGAGCGGCGTCTCGAGAACGGGGAGCGGGAAGCTCGTCTCGAGCACGTTCCGCATCGCGGCGCCGACCACCAGCCCGACGACCATGCCGAACGCAACGCCGAGGAGGGCGATCTGCGCCCCCATCAGGAGTGGGCGGACGGCGAGCGAGCGCGGCGGCACGCCGAGCGACATCCCGATCCCGATCTCGCGCCTCTGCGCCTCCACGACGCGACTCGCGAGGTTGAACGCCGCAAAGGCGGCGCCCGCGAGCACGAGCAGCGCGAAGATGTTGAACACCTCCTGGTCGTTCCTGGCGTCCTCGTAGAGGATTCGCTGCTCGTCCTCGTCCGGGAGGGCGGTCACCGTCAGCCCGTAGCGGGGCACGCGCGCGACGAGCGCGTCCTCCAGGCCGCGCACGATCCGCAGCGTGTCGACGCCGGGACGCAGGTCGAGCACCAGCTCGTTGACGGCCCCGGGGCGTGCGGTCAGGCGCTGGGCCGTGTCGAGCGGGACGAAGACGATGCCGTACGAGCCGGGCGCGACCCACAAGCCGCCGGGCAGGGTCACGACGAAGGAGCCGGGCGCCCGGCCGTGTCCCACGTACCGGAGGGTCTGGCCGCCCGAGACCCGTAGCGTGCCCACGGCGTCGAGGTCGTTCGCCTCGGCGTACGAGGCCTCGAGCACGGCATGCGGCCTGCCGGCGTCCGCCGCAGAGAGCGAGCGCCCGCGCTCGGCGGCGATCCTGTCGATCGCCGGGCCGCCGCCGCCGACGTCGACGCCGACCAGCGTGCCGCGGGTCAGGACCGTCGCCCCGTCGTGGGATGCGTCGATCTGGGTCGGGACGACGAGCCGTTCCTCCATCGCCGCGATCCCGGAGGCCTGAGCGACGCCTGCCGCCGCGCGTGCGAGCTCGCCCGCGCGGGCGAAGCTGCCTGCCGCGAGCGTGACCCGCAGGTCGTGCCCGTTCAGCGCGGCGTAGCTCGCGTCCGCCGAGTCGACACGCCAGCGCTCGACGCTGCCGAGGCCCGTGGCAAGCCCGGTGCCGAGCGCGATGACGAGCGAGATGGCGCCGACGAGGACCCAGCGCTGACGAAGATCACGCCAGGACCAGCGGAGCCAGAGGAGGGCGCGGTCCATCATTCACCAGTGGAGCTCCGAGACGTCCGCCCTGCCCGCCGGAGGCGGTCCGTCGGAGACCACTCGACCGCTCGAGAGCTCGACGATGCGGTCCGCCATCCGCGCGATCTCGCGGTTGTGCGTGACGACGAGGACGGCCGTGCCCGCCGCGTGCGTCTGGTCGTGGAGGAGCGAGAGGATCTGGACCCCCGTGCGGAAGTCGAGCTCCCCCGTCGGCTCGTCCGCGAGGATGACGCGGTTGCCGGTGGCGAGCGCGCGGGCGATCGCGACGCGCTGCTGCTCACCGCCCGAGAGCTCGTGCGGGAAGTGGTCGACGCGCGCTCCGAGGCCGACCTGCTCGAGCATCTCGCGTGCCACCGCGCGCGCGTTGCTCCGCCCGCTCACGTCAGCCCCGAACTCGACGTTCTCGAGCGCCGTGAGGCCGGGGAAGAGGTTGAAGGACTGGAACACGAAGCCGACCGTGTGGCGTCGCAGCGCGAACAGCTCGCTGCGAGACGCGCCCGTCAGCTCCTGCCCCGCCACCACGATCCGGCCGCTCGTGGGCGTGTCGAGTGCGCCGATGAGACCGAGCAGCGTCGTCTTGCCGCTGCCCGAGGGACCGAGGAGGACGACGAACTCGCCCTCGTCCACCCGTAGATCGACGCCGTCGATGGCCTTGACCGCTGTGTCGCCCGTGCCGTAGTAGCGGCGGACGTCGTTCAGCACGACGACCGCCTGTCGTGCTTCCGGAGGCGCAACCGTGCCGGAGCTCGTCGTCGCAGTTCCCATCTGCCACGCTCGTCGCCTGCACCCTCGCGCGGGGGTCGCCGGATCGCATCGTGGCGGGCGCGGAGACGGCCCCGGAGAAGTACGGACTCCCGGCGCGCTCGCGTCCGCCCTCGCGTCCGCTGCGGCCTGCGGCAAAGCCGTATCGGGCTCAGTCGGCTCCCGGATGCCCGCGCCGGCGGCCTGCGGGAGAGTGGGACCGGTCGATTGACGGCGAGAGACCGTCGTCGACGACGAGATCACCGTGAGCATCGCCCTCGAAGCCACCCACGCGAAGCGGGCCCGGAGCGGCGGCGTCGACGACGTCGTTCTCACGGCCGAGGAGACCTCGAGCGAGATCGTCTGCCTGGGCTCGCGGGTGGTGCTCGAGGACCTCGACGACAGCACGCGCGACGAGTACGTGCTCGTCTCCTCGGCCGAGGCCGATCCCACCGAAGGCCGGCTGTCGAGCGAGTCGCCCGTGGGGAAGGCGATCGCGGGCCGTCACCGCGGGGACGTGGTCGACGCTCGCGCGCCCTACGGCGTCAGGCACCTGCGGATCGCCGACGTCCGGGCTCGCTGAGCGCACGCCGGCCTCGCCTCTGCTCGGGCCTGCGCGTTGCGGCACGGCTGCGGCTACGAAAGAGGGCCCGCTGTTCGCGGGCCCTTATGACCTTCGTCGAGCCGGTGTCGCTTTCGTCCGCTTCGGCGGGAGGTTGTTGGTTGGGTCTTTCCTTCCGCCCCTCGCCGGAGGTTCGCCCTACTTGCGATCCGTGCTTAGCGCCCCACCATCGTCGCGCGGGGTCATCACCGGGGCGTCGGTGAATTCACTGATCTTCACACCACCGGCCAGACGATCTCGGTGATCCATCGCTCGGGATCCGGCTCCTCCTCCGGGTTCGTCTCGTAGCTCTCGCGCGCGGGTCCCGCCGGAACGAGCCGCGCAGCCGCGATCGCGTGCTCGAGCAGACCGTACGTCTCGTGGAGTCGTTCGTAGGGGCCGACGTGGCGGTGCACGACGGCGCGCGTCGCCTCGTACGTGACGGTCTCGAGCGGAGCAGGCGGCTCGGGCAGCCCTTCGACCGGCCATCCGACCTCCAGGCCGACCACGCCCTCGTCGTCGGGGGGCCCGACGACCGCCATCGGCGCCCCTGTGGAGCCGCCGTGCCCGAGCACCCAGGCGTGGGTCTCCGCGATGAGACGCGGGATGACCCGGGTCAGCTCCTCCATCGGCGCCCGCTCGCGCGCGATCACGTAGGTGCACGCGGGCACGTCCTCCACCGTCAGCTCCGGCACCGTCTCCTCGGGCACGAGGCTCTCCTCTCCGTCGATGACACGATCCAGCTCGTCGATCAGGCGACGCGTCTCGCTGGCGTGCTCCGCCAACCGCTTCCGGTGCTCCGCCAGTCCCGCTCGGAGCATCGCGTCGTCCACACCGACGAGGTGCCGGATCTCTCCGAGCGGCACGTCCAGCGCCCGCAGGCGCGCGATCGCCGCGGCAGCATGCAGCTGTGCGAGGGCGTAGTAGCGGTACCCGGTCCGCTCGTCGACCCGGGCCGGTGGCAGGAGCCCCAGCGCCGCGTAGTGACGTAGCGCCCTCACCGTCAGCCCGGTCGCCTGGGCGAACCGCCCGATCGGGAGCAGCGCGTCCGTCTCGACGTCCACGTGCCGATTGTCGACCCTCTCCCTGGAGGAGAGTCAAGCCCGTCGACGCGATTGCGGGGCCGTGCCCTACGGCGACGGGCTCCGTGCGGCCCTGCGCACGCCCGGCTGTCCCGGCTGCACGACGGTCCAGATGGCGCGCACGGGCTCGTCGCCGACCGTCCAGAGCCGGTGCGGCACCATCGCGTCGAACGAGATCGAGTCGTCCGGCCCGAGCTCGAACGTCTCGAATCCGAGCTTCACGCCCAGCCGCCCGCTGATCACGTAGCCGTACTCCTTGCCGCTGTGCCGCGAGAGGCCGTCCTCGGCACAGGAGGCGCTCCCGACCGGGTACACGACGTGGATGAAGTCCACCTCGTCGTCGTAGGTCGAGGTGAGCCGTTCCCAGCGGACGCCGCCCTCGAGCCCGAGCACGGCGCGCGTCTCGTGCGGCTGCAGCGGGCCCGGCGCGCTACGGCCGTCCCCGGAGGGGGTCGCGGACGCCCGCCGCAGCTCCGCGTCGCTGAAGAGGTCGGCGACCGACAGGCTCAGCGCCCGGGTGATCGACCACAGGGTCGGGACCGAGGGCGTGACGTGCCCGCGCTCGATCTGCGAGATGAGGCTGTGCGAGACCTCCACGCGTCGCGCGAGCTCCCGCACGCTCAGCCCGGCGAGCTCGCGCTCGCTCCGGATCCGGGCTCCCAACGCCTGCGCGACGCTCGTCAGCTCGCGCTGCGCGGGCGGGGCCTCTTCCCCGGGGAGAGGCACGTTGGGCTCCATCGTGCGCCGAATGTACACGGCCTGGCTCGGCTCTCACGTTTCGCGCCCTCGTGCCGATGAGATTCGTGGTGCGCAGCGCGCGATCATCCAGCCACGCCGGAGCACACCCGGCGTAGGACACGCCCGTGTTCAGCTCGAACGAGGACATCTTTCGTTCGCTGGCGGCGCACACCCCGGTCGGCGTGCTCGTCACGGATGCCGCGGGCGCCTGCACGTTCGTCAACGCGCGCTGGTGCGAGCTGGCGGGGCTGACGGGCGACGAGGCTCGCGGCGACGGCTGGACGACTGCGCTCCATCCGGACGACCGCCGGCGCGTGCTCGCGGAGTGGGAAGCGGCCTCCGTCGCGGGGCGCGACTCGGTCGTCGAGTTCCGCTTCCTGCGGCCGGACGGCTCTGCGACGTGGATCCAGGGATTCGCGACGTCGGTTCGCGACGACGACGACCAGGTGGTCGGCTGGGTCGGCACGTGCCTCGACCTGACGGAGCGCAAGGAGGCCGAGACGGCCGCCGCCGAGGCCGGGGAGCGCTTCCGCGTCGCCTTCGACAACGCGCCCATCGGTGTGGCGCTGCTCGCGCCCGACGGCCGCTGGCTCCACGTCAACCCGGCGCTCTGCGAGCTGCTGGGCTACTCGGCCGAGGAGCTCGCCGAGCGGACGTTCGCCGACCTCACCCATCCCGACGATCTCGCCGACAACCTCGAGCGCAGCCGGAAGCAGCTCGAGGGAGGGGACTGGGAGCGCCGCATCGAGAAGCGCTACGTGCGATCGGACGGCGAGGTGGTGTGGGTGGCCCTCACCAACGAGGTCGTCCGGGATGCGAGCGGCGCACCGCTCTACTTCGTGGCCCAGATCGAGGACATCACGCAACGCCGCGAGATCGAGGATGCGCTGCGCGATGCCGAGGAGCGCTTCCGCCGGGCGTTCGAGGATGCGCCCATCGGCATGGCCCTCGTCGCCCCCGACGGGCTCTTCCTCCGCGTCAACCGCCGGCTCTGTGAGCTCACCGGACGCACCGAGCCCGAGCTGCTCGGCCAGACGTTCCAGCAGATCACCCATCCCGAGGATCTCGACGCGGACCTCGAGCAGGCCGAGCGGCTCCTCGCGGGTGAGATCTCCGCGTACCAGATGGAGAAGCGCTACCTGCGCCCGGACGGCACCGTCGTCTGGGTCCTGCTCTCCGTCTCCCTCGTCCGCGACGGCGCGGGGCGACCGCTCCAGTTCGTCTCGCAGATCGAGGACATCAGCGAGCGCAAGCAGGCCCAGGACGAGCTCGAGCGGCTCGCCAACCACGATCCGCTGACCGGCGTGCTCAACCGGCGCCGCTTCGACGAGGAGCTCCACCGGGAGCTGAAGCGCCTCGACCGCGAGCCGGACCGGCTGGCCGCGCTGCTCGTGCTCGACGTCGACCGGTTCAAGCTCGTCAACGACTCTCTCGGCCATCCTTCCGGCGACGAGGTCCTGTGCGCGGTCGCACGCACGCTGGAGCGCCGGCTCCGCTCCTCGGACCTCGTGGCCCGCCTCGGCGGCGACGAGTTCGCGGCGCTGCTGCTCGACCTCCACGACGCCGACGACGCACGGGTCATCGCATCGGAGCTCGCCACGGCGATCGGCTCGCAGACCATCCTCACCGCCGGGGGCGCGGCAAGCGTCACCGTCAGCATCGGCGTGGTCCTGCTCGACCGCTCCTCCGGGGAGCGAGACGTCGACACGCTCGTCGCGGCCGACAACGCGATGTATCGCGCCAAGCGCTCGGGCCGCAACCGCGTCTGCCTCGCCGCCTGAGAGGACTCGGCCCGCCGTCCGCGATCCGCGGCCTTCTGCGGATGGCGCCGGCGCTGCGCCCGCCCATACTCGAGCTGTGCTGCGCCGCGGCGTTCTCGTCGGCCTCGTGTCGCTGCTCGCCCTCGCGGCGGGCGCGACGGCGGGCAGGGACGCCCGCATCGCCGCCGGCCCCGTGCGCGTGCAGCCGTTCACCTTCCACAGCACGCTGCTCGACCGCGACTTCCGGGAGATCCTGCTCCTCCCGGCGGGAAGCACCCGGGGGCGGCAGTTGCTCGTCTTCCTCCACGGCTACACGCAGCCGACGGCGGAGAACGCGGACTGGATGCGCCCTGCGCTCCGCACGCTCGGCACACGCGCGCCCGTCGTGCTGCTCGTGGACGACGGTGACCTGACGAGCTGGTGGCACGACCGTGCGAGCGGGAAGTGGGGCTCCTACGTCCTCAGGGAGGTCATCCCGGCGGCGCTGCGGCGCACGGGTGCGGATCCGCGGAGGGTCGCGATCGGCGGGATCTCCATGGGAGGCTTCGGTGCGCTCGATCTCGCGCGGCTGGCACCCGGCCGCTTCTGTGCGGTCGGCGCGCACTCGCCGGCGGTGCTCCCTCAGCAGTACTGGTCGAGCGTCGGCGCCTTCGACAGCGAGGCCGACTTCGCGCGGCACGACCTTCTCTCCCTCGCGGCGGCGAAGCGTCTCTACAGGATCCCGGTGTACCTCGACGTCGGCCGGGCGGACGACCTGCGCTACCCCGACGCCGCCTTCGCCGACGCCGTGCGCGCCCACGGCACGAAGATCACCTTCCGCCTCGTACCCGGCGGGCACTCGGGCTGGGCAGGACGCATGCTGACCTACCTCCGCTGGTACATCAGCGCCTGTCGTTAGCCGGCGCAGCCCGGAATCCGCTCGCGCGGATTCCGGGCGCGGCAAACCCCTGAAGCCGTCCGCTGCGCGGCCGGGCGCCACGGATCTCGCACCGAGCCTCTAGTCGTCCTTGCGCGCCGGACGGTAGACGAGGGTGGCGATGCCCTCGGCCCCGATCGTCGAGTCGACGAGGTCGAAGCGCTTCTTGTCGCTCGTCTCGCCGAAGAGGCGCTTTCCCTTGCCCAGGACGACCGGGAAGACCATCAGCCGGAGCTCGTCGACGAGGTCGTCCGCGATCAGCGCCCGGGCGAGCCGCCCGCTCCCGTGGACGACGATGTCGCCATCGTGTGCGGCCTTCAGCTTCTCGGTCGCTTCCGCCAGGTCGCCCGTCACGACCGTGGAGTTGCTCCACTCCGGATGCTCGAGGGTCGAGGAGACGACGTACTTCGGCATCGAGTTGAACTTGTCCGCGAACTCGCCCTCGCGCTCCGGCCATGCCCGGGCGAAGCCCTCGTAGGTGACGCGCCCCAGCAACAGGGCTTCCGACGCCATCGTCTCCTCGAGCTTGAACGTCATGCCCTCGGCGTTCTCGTAGTCGAACGTCCAGCCCCCGTGCTCGAAGTCCTCTCCTCCGCCCGGGGCTTCCATGACACCGTCGAGCGACACGAACTCCGTCACGACGATCTTGCCCACGCGATCCTCCTTCGGTCGAATCGGCTCCGTCCTCATCTCCCGATACCATAATCAACGAGCTAGTTGATAAACCATTCGGATGAGGAATGACGGCAGCGGACCAGCTCACGACGACGTTCGCCGCGCTGGCCGATCCCACGCGGCGGGCGATCCTGTCGCGTCTCGCCGAGGGCGAGGCGACCGTGAACGAGCTCGCCGAGCCGTTCCCGATCAGCGTCCAAGCGGTCTCGAAACACCTCAAGGTCCTCGAGCGCGCCGGCCTCATCACGCGTGGGCGCTCGGCGCAGCTGCGGCCCTCGCGCCTCGAGGCTGCACCGCTCGGCGACGCCGTCGCCTGGCTCGAGCGGTACCGTCAGCTCTGGCAGGGCGGGTTCGACCGCCTCGAGAGGCGCCTCGACGCCGAGAAGGGACGCGACCGTGAGTGAGCCGCCGGCTGCGACTCCCGGCAGCCCGCACGAGGCCGGGATCTCGATCGTCCGCGTCTTCGACGCATCACGCGCCCGCGTGTGGAGGGAGTGGACCGACCCCGCGGCCTTCGCCGACTGGTTCGGCGGTCCCGAGTGCGAGGTGCCGCTGCACACCGTCGCGATGGACGTACGCGACGGAGGCTCGTGGCGGCTGACGATGCTCGTCGGCCCCGAACGCCACGAGATCCGGTGGGTGGGGGAGTACCGCGAGGTGGTCGAGCCGGAGCGCCTCGTGTTCACGGTGTCCGATCAGCCGGAGCTGGAAGCTCGCGAGCTCGTCACGGTCGTGCTCGTCGACCTCGGCGACGGTCGTACGGAGATGCGCTTCGAGCAACGTGGTGCGATGCCGCCCGAGGAGTACGAGCGCGCCGGGGCGGGGTGGTCATCCTTCTTCGACCGGGTTGCGGGGCGCCTCGCGGACGACTGAGGATGCGCAGCCCGTGGTGGCGCCACGGCAGCGGTCACGCGGCGACGAGCTCGGGCACCAGCTGCCGGCGAAGCTCGCCGACCCGCTCCGGCATGTTCACGAGCAGCGCGGCGACGAGTCGATCGTCTGCGTCGAGATAGCGCGCTGCGATCGAGTCGCCCGAGCCCTCGAGGACGGCTCGCGACCAACCGTCGGCGCTGCCCACGTGCTGGAGCCTCAAGCCGAACTGGTCCGACCAGAAGTACGGCGTGGAGGATGACGGCTCCTCGCCTCCGAGGATCGTGCGAGCCACTGCGGCCGCCTGGCCGGCGGCGCTCGTCCAGTGCTCGAGGCGGAGGTGTCGCCCGCTGGGCGCGTGCCAGACCGCAGCCACGTCTCCGCAGGCGTAGACATCGCGAAACGCCGTGCGGCCCGCGCCGTCGGTGGGGATGCCCGTCGGCAGGCCGAGCGGATCGCCCGCGGGCTCGGCTCCGACGGCGGCGAGCACGACGTCTGCCGGCAGCTCCGAGCCGTCGGCGAGGGTGAGCGCCGCGACAGCTCCACGGCGGTCGCGGCGCAGGCCGCCGACGCCTGTCCCGAGCCGGAGATCGACGCCGTGCGCGCGGTACCGGTCGGCGAGCAAGGCGCCCATCTCCTGCCCGAGCAGTCGCTCGAACGGCAGGCGCCCGGCGTCGACGAGCGCGACGTCGAGGCCGAGGTCCGTGGCCGTGGAGGCGACCTCCGCGCCGACGAAGCCTGCGCCGACGATCGCCAGCCGCCGACCTGGGAGCAGCTCTTGCCGGAGGCGGTGGGCGTCGTCGAGCGTGCGGAGCACGTGCACGTCCGTGCCCGCGGCGAGGTTCGGCAGGCGGCGCGGGCGGGCGCCCGTCGCGAGAACCAGGACGTCCCAGCGGAGGTCCCCGGACGATGTACGCATCACCTTCTTCGCGACGTCGATCCGGTCGGCTCTCGTGCCGAGTCGGAGGTCGATGCCGAGGTCGGCCCAGAGGCCTGCCGGCTGCAGCTGGAGCTCGGTGCGCTCCCCGGCCAGAAACGCCTTGGAGAGCGCCGGCCGCTCGTAGGGGAAATGTCGCTCCTCGCCGACGAGCGTGATGGCGCCCCCGAAGCCCTCTGCGCGCAGCGTCTGTGCACAGCGGCTGCCCGCGAGGCCGGCGCCGACGACCACGACGTGCGCGGGCATCACGCCACCTGCTCCCCGGACTCGTCGAGGACGGCGATCGCCCCCATCGGGCAGGAGGCGGCGGCGTCCAGGACGGCCTCCTCGTCCGTGTGGGGATCGGTCGCGGCGGCGAGGCCGTCTGGCCCGATGACGAGGCTGTGGGGCGCGAGGCCGGCGCAGCTGCCGAAGCCGCTACACAGCGAGCGGTCGATCTCGATGCGGAACACGCGATGCTCCTTTCGGTGGTGGGACGAGGGCACGCCACGCGGTGGCGGCGAGCACGGCGCCGGTCATGGCGCCGTAGAGGGCGAGCGCCCAGGGGGTGCCGCTGTCGCTGCCGGCGGCGAGCCCGTGCACGGTGGCGAGCGCGAAGATCAGGTACGTCGTCCAGTGCAGGCGCCGCCAGTTGCGCGCTCCGATCCGCCTGCGGAGCGAGAAGGAGACGTAGACGAGCGCCATCAGCTCGGCGGCCAGCACGCCGAGGCCGGTCGGGAGCGGGCGGTACGGCGCCAGGCCCGGCACGAGCAGATCGGCGATCCCGATCGAGACGGTGCCGTCGAGGAGGAGGGTGAGGCCGTGTAGCAGGACCGCGGCCAGCCCGAGCAGAGCCAGGAAGCGATGCACGTCCGTCACCGTGGCCGGCTTCAGCCTGGCCCCGAACGGGCGTGCGCGGAGGACGAGGCCGGCGAGCACGGAGCTGCCGAGCAGCGCGTAGGCGACCATGCCGCCGGCCCGGGCGAGGATCCAGAAGGTCGGGTCGCTCTTCACGCGAGCCCGCCTGCCAGCAGCGTCTCGCCGGCATCGGTCACGAGCACGGCGGGAAGTCCTCGTGTGTCCGCCTGCAACGCGGCCGCGGGCACGCCCGCGAGGAAGAGCTCCTTCGCCAGCACCTCGGCCTCGGCGGCGCGCGTCGCCACGACCGTCACGCGGAGCAGGCCGCCCGCCGCGGGTCGCCCGGTCGAAGGATCGATCAGGTGGTGCTGCTCCGCGCCGTTGTGCATCCAGCGGCGGCGGTCGCGGCCGGAGGTGGCGATGGCACCGTCTGCGAGCTCGAGCGTGAGCATCCCGCCGGCCGTCTCGACCCCGATGGGCCAGGGCCCTCCGCAGACCGCGATGTCGCCGCCCGCGTCGACGAGGCAGTCGCCGGCGTCTTCGAGGATCGCGGCTGCACGGTCGGCCGCGTAGCCCTTGGCGAGGCCGCCGAGGTCGAGACGGACGCCGGGCTCGAGCGAGATCCGCGAGGCTGCGGCCTCCACGTGCACCCCTCCACCGCAGCGGACGGGGCCGGAGGGCTCGTGGCGCCCATCCGCCTCGAGCCGGTCGAACGACCGGTCGTAGCCGGCCGTGACCAGCGCGTCGTGGACGGTGGGATCGAAGCGTCCGCCCGTCTGCTCGCGAGCCGCGAGAGCAAGCTCGACCAGGGCGAGCAGCTCCGCTCCGACCTCCATCGCTCCGCGCGCGTTCAGCCGGGAGAGCTCCGACCCCCGGTCGAAGCGCGAGAGCAGCCGCTCGAGCCGGCGGATCTCCTGCTCGGCAGCTGCGATCGCCCGCAGAGCCTCGAGCCCCGGCGAGGCGTCGAGGACGAGCTCCATCTCGGTGCCCATGGCGTGGAACCGGCGCCGCAGCATCAGGAGCTTCTCGTCGTCGCGACGGGGGGGAGCGTCACCACGCGCACGGGCGGCGCGGGCGGCCGCGCCGCGACGGCAGCGGCGGCGCGTTGCCCGGCGAGCGTCGCTCGATAGGCGGCCCAGCGACGGTCGACGACCTGTTGCGCCAGGCCGAGGTCGCGCCGCAGCCGTTGCTCCTGCCGGTCGAGCGCGGCGAGCTGCGGGTCCCGGGGCGGTGGGGACCAGGGGCGCGCGGCGATGCCGGCCCACGCGAGGAAGAACGCGACGAGAGCCGCCGCGGCCGCGTAGAGGCGGACGACGTGGTCAGTCATCCTCGCCTCCGTGCTCCTCGTGCTCGCTTTCGTCCTCGTGCCCGCGCCGGCCGTGGTCGTCCTCCCACTCGCCGGCGAACGTCGGTGCCGGTGCTGCACCCGCGCGCACAGCCACGGTCCGCAGGGACGAAGACGGCGCGGACGACCGCGAGGGAAGAGCAGGTGGTCGGGATGCGAGCGAACGCCGCAAGGACGCCTCGAGCCGGTCGAGGGAGCGCGACCGCGCGGCGATCTCCGCGCCGGAGGCCGACTGCGCGGCCGTGCCGAGGTCGACCGTGCGCGTGACCGCGAGTAGGCCCGCAATCGTGGCGGCTCCGAGCAGGACAACGATGGGGAACAGGTGCTTGCGCGACATCGAGAACCTCCTGGTCGACATGTGCACGTCGACCGTAGGAGCCGGCCGGCAAGCCGCGGGACAACCGCAGGTAAAGGCTTTCCATGCCGTCGTAAGAGCTTCGTGCTGCGACCCATCTCCGCCACCGGATCGTCGCGTGACCGCGATGGGACATGGCAAGGTGGCGAGGGAGGCAGCTCAGTCCTGCAGGGACTGTCGCGCCGAGCCGACGCGTTCCCACCCGAGGGAAGGAGCAAGAGCCGCATGAGCGCCACGCCACTCGTCACCGGCGTCGACTTCGTCTACGTCCCCACCAGGAGCTTCGAGGCCGCGGTCGAGTTCTACGGCAGCGTGCTGGGACTGCCGTGCTCGGCGCGCTACGGGGAGATGCCCGGGGCCGAGTTCGAGACCGGCACGCTGACGCTGGCGGTGATCGAGTCGGAGGCCTTCGGTGTCGCCTTCGCGCCGAACGCGAACGCCATCGCCCTGCGCGTCGAGGACGTCGCCGCTGCGCGCGTCGAGCTCGAGTCGCGCGGCGTCTCGTTCACCGCGGACACGCTCGACAGCGGTGTCTGCCACATGGCGTTCTTCGAGGATCCCGACGGCAATGCGCTCATGCTCCACCACCGCTACGCACCGCGACGGAACGACCGCTGAGTCTCAGCCGCCGTTGCAGGTCTAGACTCCGGGGAGGCCAAAGGTCCGGGCGAAGCTCGAGTCGCCGGCGGCGTGGCCGACGCGGCAACCGGTAGGTTCGGGGGCAACGCAGGAGAGGATCACGGAGGGGTGGGACGACGATGACCGACCACGAGAACGGAACCGACGAGAACCAGGGGCCGGCGCCGTCCGGCCAGGAGACTGCGCCGCGGCTTGCTGCCCACGAGCGGCTCTCGACAGGTGCGCTCGCCCGCTGGATGCGCGCCTGTGCAGAACATCCGGGCCGCGTCTTCGCGAGCTGGGGCGGCATCCTCGTCGCACTCATCGTTCTCGTGGTCCTGGTCGGCGGCGGACTCAAGGACGAGTTCGAGATCCCCGGCTCGGACACCCAGCGTGCGACCGACCTGATCGAGCAGGAGTTCTCCTCCGAGCGGGGCTCGGTCCTGAACCTCGTCTTCGCCGCACCGCCGGGGGAGCGCCTCGACACGCCGGACCGCACGGCGGCGGTCAACGCCGCCATCGCGAAGCTCAAGTCCTCCGAGTTCAAGCCCACAGGGGACAAGGTCGGCATCGACAGCGTCGGCGACCCCTTCGACGAGAACACGTTCTCCGACGACGGACGCATCGCTTATGCGGAGGCGCAGTTCTCCGATCTGGTCGAGTCGAAGGACCGGCCGCAGGTCGTGGCGGTGCAGGATGCGGTTCGCGAGGCGGTCGAGCCGGCGGGCGTGACCGCCGAGTTCAACGGGGAGGCCGAGTTCCCGCCGATCGAGCAGGGCACGCAGGAGCTGCTCGGATTCCTCGCCGCGCTGATCGTGCTGCTGATCGTCTTCCGCACGTTCGTGGCCGCGTCGATCCCCCTCGCGCTCGCCATCGCCGCAGTCGGTACCGCGTTCATCTTGCTGTTCATCCTCGCCGGGCTGACCGCCATCAACACGATCACGCCGATTCTCGTGTCGATGATCGGAATCGGTGTCGGCATCGACTACTCGCTGTTCATCGTCACGCGCTTCAGACAGCTGCTCCACGAGGGCCTCGACCCGCGAGAAGCAGCCGCCGAAGCCGGCGCCTCTGCCGGCCGGGCGGTGATCTTCGCGGGCCTGACGGTCGCGATCTCCGTGACCGGTCTCGCCTTCTTCGGTCTCGACTTCGTCACGAAGCTCGGCATCGGCGCGGCGCTCGGCGTGCTCACGACGGTGCTGATCGCGAACTCGCTTCTGATCGCGGTGCTCGCCAAGCTCGGGCACAAGCTCGACCGCCTGAAGGTGCCGTTCCTGCGGCCGCTCGACGACTCCGAAGCGGCGCGCGAGAAGACGCTCATCGCGCGCTGGGGCCGGTTCGTGACCGCGCACGCGAAGCCGGTGTTCGTGATCCTGCTCGTGCTCGGCGTCGTGCTCGCGGGCACGTCCGCGCTCGTCCGCCTGGGCGCGTCCGACCAGGGCACCCAGCCGACGGAGCAGACCGCACGCCGGGCGTACGACCTGCTGGCTGAGGGCTTCGGGCCGGGCTTCAACGGCCCGATCCCGATCGTCATCGACGTCAACGGCGACGAGGGCGCCCCGCAGCGGGTCTACGACGGCGTCCGCAAGCTCGAGGCGGTCGCGTCGGCGGGCGAGCCGCAGTTCAACGACCCGAAGACGGTGGCGATCGTCTTCGTGACGCCGGACTCGGCGCCGCAGGACGAGAAGACCGAGCAGCTTGTCGACCGCCTGCGCAGCGACGTCGTGCCGGCGGCCACGGAGGGCAGCCCGGCTGCGGTCTACGTCTCCGGCCTGAACGCGGCGTTCATCGATATCGCAGACCGGATCTACGAGCGGCTGCCGCTCTTCCTCCTCTACGTCGTCGGCGTCACGTTCCTCGTGCTCGCGATGGCGTTCCGGTCGATCGTGGTCTCGCTGACGGCGGCGGTCACGACGATCCTGTCCGCGTTCATCGGGTTCGGGGTCCTGACGCTCGTGATCCAGGAGGGTCACCTGATGAGCCTCACGGGGCTTGACCGGACCGGCCCGATCGAGACGTTCGTGCCGCCGATCGCATTCGCGATCCTCTTCGGGCTCTCGATGGACTACATGGTGTTCCTGACGAGCCGCATCCGAGAGGAGCACGTCCACGGCCTCGACACGCGGGAGGCGGTCGAGCACGGCGTCGCCGCGATCGGCCGCGTCGTCGTCGCCGCGGCGATCATCATGGCCACCGTCTTCGCGGCGTTCATCCTCACCCCGGAGCGCGTCTCCAAGGAGTTCGGCCTGCTGCTCGCGGTCGCGATCCTGACGGACGCGCTCATCGTGAAGATGACGCTCATCCCGTCGTTCTTCACGCTCATGCGCGAGAAGACCTGGTACATCCCGGGCTGGCTCGACCGGCTGCTTCCGAACATCACGATCGAGCCGCCGCACGACCGCGAGGCGGAGGGCAGGTACGGCGCCGAGCCCGAGTCGGAGCCGAGTGAGGCGTGAACGGCCGCTGCGGTGGCGGCTGACGGCGGCAGCCCGCAGATGACGCTACGCGAGACGCTCGCCTCGGGCGGCTTCGTGGTCACGGCCGAGCTCGGCCCGCCGCTCGAGCCCGATCCCGACCGCGTACGCCGGACGGCGCGCGCCTTCGCAGGCGTGGTCGACGCGGCCAACGTCACCGACAACCAGGCGGCCACGGTCAAGCTGTCGCCGCTCGCATGCTCGGTGTGGATGCTCGAAGAGGGCCTCGAGCCGATCATGCAGGTGACCACCCGGGACCGGAACGTGATGGCGCTGCAGGCCGACCTGCTCGGCGCGTGGGCACTCGGCGTTCGTGCCATCCTGGCCCTGTCGGGCGACCCGCTGAAGGTCGGTGCCTACGACGGCGTCGCCACGCGGGTCGGGGACCTCGACTCGAGCGGGCTCATCCGGCTCGTGGCCGGGCTGAACGAGGGACGCCTCGCGGCGGGGGAGACGCTGGAGACGCCGACCGGGTTCCTGGTCGCGAGCGCCGCCAACCCGCTCGTGGACACCGTTGAGAAGCTCGAGCAGAAGCTCGAGGCGGGCGCGCACTTCTTCCAGACGAACATCGTCTACGACGTCGACCGCTTCGCCGACTGGTTCGGCCCGGTCGTCGCGGCCGGCATCCCCGAGCGGGCCCCCGTGCTCGTCGGCGTCACGCCGCCGCGCAGCACGCGGATGCTCCAGCACATGCACGACCGCATCCCGGGCATCGAGGTGGACGAGGCGACGTTCGCGCGCATGGCGGGTCTCGAGGGCGACGAGGCGAAGGCAGCCGGGGTCGAGATCGCCGTCGACGTCGCCCGCCGCCTGCGCGACGTCGCGGGCGTCGCCGGGGTGCACGTGATGGCACCGGGGTGGGAGGCGGAGGCCGTGCCGCGCGTCGTCGCAGGCGCGGGGCTCCGCGAGGCGGACGCGCACGAGCACGTCTGAGGGCCTGCGTTTCGCGGCGCAGGCCCCGGCCGGGCGAGCGCCGGCTGCCCTACGAGACGGTGGCTTCGGTTCGCCAGCCCTCGGCGTATGACGTGCGCGCGAACTCCGAGTACGGGCACGGGCTGACGATCGCCCGGATCTCGGCCTGCACGTGGCGCTCGACCACGGGCTTCGACGATCCGCCGCCTTCCTCGCCCCACACGAGCGTCACCTCGGTGCCGAGCTCGACGTCGACGTCGACCATCGCGAGCGAGAGCATCGAGCGCTCGTTGGAGCTGTAGCCGGAGAACGTGGACACCCCGACCGTGCGGCCGTCTTCCAGCACCTTGTCGTACGGCCACGTGGCGTAGTTGGACAGGGGGAGGTCGATGTACTTGACCGGGTCCCCCTTCTCGAACCACGTCCCCATCGCGCGCGCCACGTCCTCGCCGTTCCACGCGAGCGTGACCTTCTTCCGCCGCGGCTCGTCGCCCATCGCCTCCAGCGCCTCCCGCCCGACGAAGTCGTGGTCGAACTTGACGAACGGCCAGTAGCCGAGCTCGTGCGGCGTCAGGTAGTAGTCGCTGATGTCGTCGGAGTAGTAGCTCCCCCCGAGCGAGCCCGTGGCCTCGTAGCCGTTGGCCGGCAGCCATTCGCGGTAGGCCCGCATCTCGTCGCCCGTGAAGACCGCCGGCAGCGGACACGGGATCCATCCCGACTCGAGCGTGTTGGTCGCGTACACGCGGGAGCCCACGTGCCGCAGCCCGAAGTCCACACCCGCCTCGAGGATCGCCGCCTTGACCTCGTCGCCATGCTCCCATGGCCCGAACAGCTCCATGCCGGGCACGCCGGACATGCCGTGGTGCAGCGCGCGCACCGCGTGCCCCGCGATCGTGAGCTCGCCCATGTTGAAGAACTTGATGTCGGGGAGGGGCCCACCCGTTGCCCTCTCGAGCACCTGCAGCGCGTTGGGGCCCTGCACCTGGTAGCGGTAGAGCCTGCGACGGCCGGTGGGGTTCACGGCCGTGCGCTCGTCCCGCTCCACCTTCACGTCGTAGCCGCCCGTCTCCGCGTGGTACTGCACCCAGTTGTGCGCCGAGGGGCGCCCGACGAGGATGACGCTGTTCTCTGCGACGCAGAAGAGGATTCCGTCGCCGATCACGTAGCCTTCGTGGTTGCAGGCCACGAACTGCTTGGCCTTGTCGACGCCGAAGTTCTGGAAGGTGTTCACGCCGAGGCTCGAGAAGAGCGGGATCACGTCCGGGCCCTCGACGTAGAGATCGGTCATGTGATGCGACTGGTCGAACAGGGCGCTGGTCTCGCGCCAGGCGCGCTGCTCGTCCCTCCAGTTGGAGAACTCCGCGGGCACCTTCGGGTAGACGTACGGCCCGATCTGCGAGTTGCGCACCAGGTCGACGGGGTTGCCGGCCGCGCTCAGCACGTCCTGCAGACTGCGGTGACTCATGATCTCCTGGCCTCCTCCTGAACGCCTGTGTCGTGCCCGGGCGCTCGAGCCGGACGCTCCGGACACCGATTCGAACCCTATCCCAGCCGTCGTCGTCCGTGACGCGGGGTCCGGCCCCGGCGGGCTTTCGTCCTGCCACGCAGGTGCTCTAGGCTCGTGGGTGAGCAGCCGCGAACTCGGAGGTGGTCACGTGTCTCTTCTCGTCCCGCCGAACGTCTCTCACCGGAGCCTCGCCCGCGCACTCGACGCCTTCGCCGCCGCGGTCGGGCCCGACTTCGTCCTGACGAGCGACGACGAGCTCGCCGAGTTCCGTGACCCCTTCGCCTTCGCGACGTGGGACGAGTACACGGCCTCCGCCGTCGTGATGCCGGAGACGGTGGAGGAGGTGCAGCAGATCGTGCGCGCCGCCAACGAGCACAAGGTGCCGTTGTGGACGCACGGGACCGGCCGCAACAACGGCTACGGCGGCCCGGCGCCGCGCGTCAAGGGCTCCGTGATCGTCAGCCTGCGCCGCATGAACCGCGTGCTCGAGATCGACGAGGAGTGCGCGTACGCGGTGGTGGAGCCCGGCGTGCGCTGGTTCGACCTCTACGAGGCCATCCAGGCGGGCGGGCACCGCCTGATGCTCTCGATCGCCGACCTCGGCTGGGGCAGCGTGGTGGGCAACACGCTCGACCACGGTGTCACGTACATGCCGTACGGCCAGGACATGGGCATGCAGTGCGGCATGGAGGTGGTGCTCGCGAACGGCGAGGTGATGCGCACCGGCATGGGCGCGATGCCCGGCAACCGGGCCTGGCATGTCTACAAGCGCGGCCTCGGCCCGACCCCCGACCAGCTCTTCATGCAGTCGAACTACGGCATCGTGACGAAGATGGGCGTCTGGCTGATGCCCTATCCGGAGTGCTACATGCCGCTCTGGCTGCGGGTCTGGAACGAGGAGGACCTCGGGGCGGTGATGGACACGCTCCGCACGCTGCTGCTCGACCGCACGATCGAGGGCGTGCCCTCCATCTACAACGCGCTCGTGCTCGGCTCGGTGCTGACACGACGCGACCAGTGGTTCCAGGGCGACGAGCCGATGCCCGACGACGTCATCGACCGGATCGCCCGCGAGCTCGACGTCGGGCGCTGGATCATGCGCTTCGCGCTCTACGGCGACGAGGCGGTCGTCGACCACAGGTTCCGCAAGATCAAGGAGGCGTTCGAGCGCATCCCGGGGGCCGACGTGCGCGGCCAGAAGTGCGCGCCGGAGGACATCCCGGCGCTCGAGCATCCCGGCGACCGCATCCAGGGCGGCGTGCCGAACCTCGAGTGGAACAACATGACCGGCTGGTACGGCGGCGAGGAGGGGGGCCACATCGGCTTCTCGCCTGTCGCCCGGCTGACCGGCAGCGAGGCGCTCAGGGTGCACCGTCTGCTCCGCGGCCTGGTCGAGCAGAAGGCCGGGCTCGACTACATCGCAGGCCTGCTGGCGATCAACGCGCGCAGCTTCATCAACGTCGTGATGGTCATCTTCGACACGAAGAACGAGGCGCAGGTGCGGCGTGCCTACGACACCTCGAAGCTGCTCGTGCGCGAGGCCGCGAAGGAGGGCTACGGCGAGTACCGTGCCCACCTCGACTTCATGGACCTCGCCGCGGAGCAGTACAGCTTCAACGACCACGCGTACCGCCGGTTCTGCGAGACCATCAAGGACGCCCTCGACCCGAACGGCATCCTCTCTCCGGGCAAGCAGGGCATCTGGCCGAAGTCGATGCGCGACGGCGCCGGGAACGGCGCTGGCTAACCGGCGCAGTCCGGAATCCGCTCGCGCGGATTCCGGACGCGCAAACCCCTGAAGCCGTCCGCTTCGCGGCCGGACGGCACGGATTCACATCAAGCCTCTGGCCATTTCCCGAGCGTCGAGCGCGACCTGTGGAAAACCCACAGGCGCGCTCGGGCCGGCCACCGATGCCGCGGCGCGCCGGCGCCGGGACAGTGTCGGGTGCCATGTATGCACGGGCGGTCGACGACGCTGCGTCGCGGCTGGGCGAGCTCCGTCGCGAGGAGCGGGAGGACCTCGGGCTGGCGTCACTCGCGCTGGGGCTCGCGGTGGTCGCGACCCAGGTCCGCCCGGAGCTGGTGGTGCCCCTGTTCATCGGCGGCCTGGCCGTCGGGGCCTTCGGCCTGAGAGCGCTGTGGCGCCGCTGGGAGCTCGTCGACCGGCTGGCCGGCGAGCCGGACGCGTACGTCATCTCCGAGGTCCGCGCGTACGCGTCGCGAGAGGCGGGCAGCGACAAGCGGCACGGCTACGCGGCCTGGATCCGGAGCAAGGTGCTCCATCCGGAGCCCGCGCTCGCGCCGAGGATCGCGGCCGCGGCGACGGAGCTCGAGGCGCTTGCCGGCGAGCTCGACGACGAGGACCTCCGACTCGACCCCGCCTGCGCCGTGGCCTGCCAGCGGCTGCTGACCGACCTCGCGGCCAGCCCGCTCCTCAATCCGGGGCTGCCGGCCGACGACCTGCGCTCGCGCGTGATCCAGATTCGCGCAGGCTTCAGCCGTCGCGGGCTCGATGCCTAGCGCCCTCGGGTCACCGCGGGTCCTCCGCTAGGAGCCGCCCGCCTCCTCGCGCCACGGGCCCTGCCCGTAGATCCGGTCGATCGCCACGTGGACGACGATCCCCTCGGGGACGTCGCGCATGGGGAAGCGCTGCCCGGGTCCGATGTAGTACTGGGCGAGGTGGTCCATCACGTCGAGCGCTCCCCCCTCCGAGATCCGGGCGCGGCCCTCGATCACGGCATAGGGATGAAGGCCCTGGCCCGCGTGCTCCTTGGCGAGGAAGGAGACCGCCACCCGGGGGTCGCGACGCAGGTTCCGCAGCTTCCGCTGGGCGAGGTTGTAGAAGGTGGCCATCACGAGCTCGTCGCCGTCGAATCCCGCCCAGGCCACGGTCACGTGCGGCGTGCCGTCGGCGTTCGTGGTGATCACGGTCCCGAGCGGCCCTGTCGCCAGGAGCTCGCGCACCGATTCCGGGATCACCGCCGCCACGGCGGGAAGCATACGACCACGCTCTCGGCCTGCGCGGCACTGTCCGCGGCGGTGGGGACGTCGAGCGTCCGGGCGATGGTGCGCAACCATCGCCGCGTAGCGCACCGGGTCGAGCCAGACATACGGATCGAGGCGCGACTCGTCGTTCGCAGCGCCGCCATCCTGCGGCGCCTGGAGCTCCTCGCCGGCGAGGAGGTCGACGGCGTTGTCGCGTCCGGCGACGGCATCCTCGAGGGCGGGCATGAACCCCTGGCCGAGGTAGAGCACCACGTCTGCTCCGGCGACCTTCTCGACGTCGCGCGGCGAGAGCTCGAGGTCGTGCGGCTCCGTTCCCGCAGGGGTCAGGTTCTCGATCCCTGCGCCGGGCGCGAGCCGATCGGCCGCGTAGGCGATGGGGTAGAAGGCGGCCACCACCTGCGTGCCCGGACGCGAGCCGCGCCCGTGCTTCGGGACGTCGACCTCTCTGTCGAGCCCGCCGAGTTCGTCGCCATCGCCGGCCCGAACGGCGGCGGGAAGACGACGCTCGTGCGGCTCGTGCTCGGCCTCGAGCGGCCGGTGCGGGGGGAGG
>DATBIN010000025.1:0-19616 GCA_036556925.1 Gaiella sp. | reverse complement strand
AGGGTTTGGCACCTCGATGTCGGCTCGTCGCATCCTGGGGCTGAAGCAGGTCCCAAGGGTTGGGCTGTTCGCCCATTAAAGCGGCACGCGAGCTGGGTTCAGAACGTCGTGAGACAGTTCGGTCCCTATCCGCCATGGGCGCTGGGAGCTTGAGAGGAGTCGTCTCTAGTACGAGAGGACCGAGACGAACGGGCCGCTGGTGTATCAGTTGTCCTGCCAAGGGCACTGCTGATTAGCCACGCCCGGATGGGATAACCGCTGAAAGCATCTAAGCGGGAAGCCCACCTCAAGATAAGGCTCCCCATCACCTCGAGTGAGTAAGGGCCGTGGAAGACCACCACGTCGATAGGCGGGCGGTGTAAGCGCGGCAACGCGTTCAGCTGACCCGTACTAATTGCCCGAGGTCTTGATTTGAACACGTGAGTCGCTATGGAGTTTTGAGGGTGTCGTGCGACGCCCGTCCCGGGTCATCCGAGACGCGGCGCCCGCCCTTGACAGTTCGGCGGCCATAGCGACGGGGAAACACCTCTTCCCATTCCGAACAGAGAAGTTAAGCCCGCTCGCGCCGATGGTACTTGGGGCGCAAGCTCCTGGGAGAGTAGGATGCCGCCGGTTATTTCGAAGGGCCGCGAGAGCGGCCCTTCGGTCGTTGGCGACCCGCTCGCGCCGGCATCTGGCGGGCACGCGCGATGTGCGAAGATCGCGACCGCGCGGACGGCCGAGTCTCACGCCGCGCTCCAGGCAGATGGGCCGATTCGACGACATCCATCGGAGCTCTCTGGAGGATCCGGAGGGCTTCTGGGCCGAGGCCGCGGAGGCCGTCGACTGGGAGCGGCGCTGGGACGTCGTGCTCGACGACTCGCAGGCGCCGTTCTACCGGTGGTTCACGGGCGGGCGCCTCTCGACGTGCTTCAACGCGCTCGACCGTCATGTCGAGCGCGGACGCGCAGAGCAGCTCGCGCTCGTGCACGACTCGCCGATGACCGGCACCGTGCGGTCTTACACGTACCGCGAGCTGCGCGACGAGGTGGCGTGCTTCGCGGGAGCGCTCGCGAGGCTCGGGGTCGGCCGCGGCGACCGGGTCGTCCTCTACATGCCGATGGTGCCGGAGGCCGTGATCGCGATGCTCGCGTGTGCACGGCTCGGCGCCATCCACTCGGTCGTGTTCGGAGGCTTCGCCGCGCACGAGCTCGCGGCCAGGATCGACGACGCCGCACCGAAGGTCGTCGTCGCCGCCTCGTGCGGGCTCGAGCCCGGTGGCGTCGTGCACTACAAGCCGCTCCTCGACAGGGCGATCGAGCTCGCCCGCAACAAGCCCGACCGGTGCGTGGTGCTGCAGCGCCCCATGGAGGAGGCCGAGCTCGCTCCCGATCGCGACGTGACCTGGGACGACGCGCTGGCCGGCGCCGAGCCCGTCGGCTGCGCCGTCGTCGAGGCGACCGACCCGCTCTACATCCTCTACACGTCCGGCACCACCGGCAGCCCGAAGGGAATCGTCCGGGACAACGGCGGCCACGCGGTCGCGCTCTCGTGGTCGATGCCCGCGGTCTACGGCGTCGCTCCCGGGGAGGTGTACTGGGCGGCGTCGGACGTCGGCTGGGTGGTCGGGCACTCCTACATCGTGTACGCGCCCCTGCTCCACGGCTGCACGACGGTGCTCTACGAGGGCAAGCCCGTAGGCACGCCGGACCCGGGCGCCTTCTGGCGCGTCATCTCGGAGCACGGCGTCTCGACGCTCTTCACCGCCCCGACGGCGTTCAGGGCCATCCGGCAACAGGACCCGGAGGGCCTCCACATCGGTCGCCACGACATCTCGTGTCTGCGGGCGCTGTTTCTCGCCGGAGAGCGCCTGGACCCGGAGACGCTCCGCTGGGCCGAGGAGAAGCTGGGCGTCCCCGTCATCGACCATTGGTGGCAGACCGAGACCGGCTGGGCCATCGCCGCCAACTGCATCGGCATCGAGCGGCTCCCGGTCGTCCCGGGGTCCGCCACTCGCGCCGTCCCCGGGTGGGATCTCCGCGTGCTCGACGACCGGGGGGAGGAGGTGCCGGCCGGGACGACCGGGGCGCTCGTCGGCAGGCTGCCGATGCCTCCCGGCTGCACGCCGACGCTCTGGAACGCGGACGAGCGGTTCCGCGCGTCGTATCTCGACAGGTTCCCCGGCTTCTACGAGACGGGCGACGCGGGACTCATCGACGAGAACGGCTACGTGTTCGTGATGGCGAGGACCGACGACATCATCAACGTCGCCGGCCACCGGCTCTCCACGGGCGCCATGGAGGAGGTGCTCGCCGCCCATCCTGCCGTCGCGGAGTGCGCCGTGGTGGGAGTGGCCGACGCGATCAAGGGCCAGATCCCGGTCGGGTTCCTCGTCCTCAAGGCCGGCGTCGAGCGCGACGACGCCGAGATCGTCACCGAGGTGGTGCAGATGGTGCGGGAGCGCATCGGCCCCGTGGCCGCGTTCAAGTCCGCGACCGTCGTCCCGCGTCTTCCGAAGACCCGCTCGGGGAAGATCCTGCGCGGCACCGTCCGCCGGATGGCCGACGGGGAGGAGGTCACGGTCCCTGCGACGATCGACGATCCCGCGGCGCTCGACGAGATGGTCGTGGCGCTCGAGCGGCTCGGCTACCCGTCGGGCGGCTGAGGCGTCCCGCCACCGAGTCGCCGCACGCGCTCGGCCAGCGGCGGGTGGGTGACGAACATGCGCGTCAGCCGGTCGTCCGTGTCGAACGGGCTCACCGTGTAGAGCGGCTCGGTGGTCGGCGAGGCATGGAACTGCACGAGGTCACCCGCGCGGTCGAGCCGGAGGAGCGCGTCTGCGACGTTCTCCCATCCCGCGATGCGCGCGGCCGCGGCATCGGCTGCGAGCTCCCGTCGCGGAGAGAGCAGCAGATGCACGAACGCCGCCGCGACCGGGGCGAAGACGTAGAGGAGGCCGCGCGAGAACCAGCCTCCGAGGCGGCTCGTCTCCACGAGCGTCGTCGCGAAGAGGACGGCCACCGTCTGCACGAGCACGTCGCGGGAGCGCACGTGCGTGAGCTCGTGGGCCAGCACCGCCTCGAGCTCACGTGGCAGCAACGCCCCGAGCAGGCCGGCGCTGACGGCGAGCGACGACGATCGCGGCCCGCGGCCGACGACGAACGCGCGCGGGAAGCCGTCGTCGAGGAGGTACAGCTTGGGCGGGGTGACCCCGACCTGCGCGGCGACGCGGTCGACCGTCGAGCGCAGCAACGGGTCCTCGGCCAGCGCGTACGGGCGCGCCCCGAGCATGCCGAGCAGCGCGCGGTCTCCCACCCAGACCGCAGCCACGGCGCAGAGCAGCGCCGAGATGGCGAACAGCGCCGCGCCGCGCGTGCCGGCGAGCAGCCACCCGAACCCACCCGCCAGCCCGGCGAGGATGGCGGCCAGCAGCGCGCTCTTCACGAGGTTCAGCACGCTGCCCGCGCGTCCTCCGGCCCCCGGCCGGCGCTCGCTCACACGTCGTCGCTGTCGCCGTCGCCGTCGCGGTCGTCCTCGAGCAGGCCGCGCGGCGGCCAGTCGTCGCCCTGCGGGGCGTCGCAGCGGCTGGAGCAGTGCAGCGAGGCGACGTTCTGGAGCGGCACGAGGATGTGTCCGTTCAGCTCGACGTGCGGCACGTCCTCGATGGAGCAGTAGGCGGTGAGCACGCCCTCCTGGTACTCGCCGCCGAAGAGCGCGAGCTCCACCTGCTCGCCCTTGTACTTGTTCGTGTAGTCCTCCACGAGGCGGCTCAGTCTACTCGCCGGAAGGCTCCGTCCTTCACGCCGAGACGGTAGACGGCGCAGTTGGCGGCGGGCCCGACGACCTTGCGGTGCGCCACCACGTCCATGCCGTCCGTGTGTGCGAGCGTGGCCCGCACGGTGCCGCCGTGCCCGACGACGAGGACCGTCTCGGCCGGGTGCGTGCCGGCGATGTCGCGGAGCGCCTCCAGCACCCGGATCGCGAGCTGCTCGTACGTCTCGCCGCCCTCCCAGCCGTGCAGCCCGTGCTGCCAGCGGCGATAGGCGTCGGGGAAGGTGGCGGCGATCTCGTCACGCGTGAGCCCGGACCAGGAGCCGACGTCGACCTCCATCAGCCGCGGGTCGGTCGACGCCGCGAGGCCGAACGACGCGGCGACGATCTCCGCCGTCTCGCGCGCACGCAGCAGGGGACTCGTGTAGACGGCGTCGAGCCGCTCGGCTGCGAGGGCCTCCGCGAGCGCACGAGCCTGCTCGCGGCCGGTGTCGTTGAGCGGCTCGTCGGCATGCCCCTGGAAGCGGTTGCGCAGGTTCCACTCCGTCTCGCCGTGCCGTGCCAGGAGGATCGTCGTCTCGGTCACGGGGATACGCTAGCCGCGCCATGGACCTCGGCCTCCGCGACAGGCGCTGCCTGGTGACCGGCTCGACGGCGGGCATCGGCCTCGACGTGGCCCGCCTCCTGTGCGGCGAGGGCGCGAGGGTGGCCACGTGCGGGCGCCGGCCCGCTCCCGGCGTCGGCGAGGCGATGCACGTGCAGGCCGACCTCGGCCTTCCGGGCGAGCCCGAGCGGGCGGTGGCGGAGGCGGCTGCGGCTCTGGGAGGGCTCGACGTGCTCGTCAACAACGCCGGCCTGGCCCGCATCGCCCGCTTCGAGGAGGTGCCCGACGAGGAGTGGGAGACGTCGTGGCAGCTCAACGTGATGAGCTACGTGCGGACGATCCGGGCCGCGCTCCCACACTTCCGCGAGGCGGGCGGCGGCGCGATCGTCAACGTCTCCTCGTCGGCGGGCAAGCGGCCGTCGACGAGCATGCCGCACTACTCCGTGATGAAGGCCGCCGTGCTGTCGCTCTCGCGGCTCGTCGCCGACCTCTACGCGCGCGACGGGATCCGCAGCAACGCCGTCACTCCGGGCCCGACGGCCACCGAGGCCTGGCTTGCCGAAGGAGGGCTCGCGGACCAGCAGGGCGACCGCGAGGCGGCGCTGGCTGCCGCGGCCGGGGGCCGCCCGCTGGGCAGGCTCGCGGAGCCGCACGAGATCGCCGAGGTGATCGTCTTCCTCTGCTCCGACCGCTCCTCCTACGTGACCGGGGCGGCCTGGAGCGCCGACGGCGGCACCGTCGCGATCATCGTCTGAGACGCCGGCCGGCGATCCGCTGCTCCGGCTACGCTCGCTCGAGATGGCCGAGATCGCGGGGCACACCGTCCAGTCCTTCGAGCAGCTCGTACGCGCGCACGAGGAGCGCTGGCTCTCCCCGCTCGGCTTCCGCTCGTACGAGTCGCGCGGGCGCGCGCGCGAGGAGGAGCCGTGCGGCGTGCGGACGCCGTTCCAGCGGGACCGCGACCGCCTCGTGCACTCGAAGCCGTTTCGCCGCCTGAAGGGCAAGACGCAGGTGTTCATCGACCCGGAGGGCGATCACTACCGCACGCGGATGACCCACACCCTGGAGACGACCGCCATCTCGCGCGTGGTGGCGCGGGCTCTGCGCCTGAACGAGGACCTGGTGGAGGCGATCGGGCTCGGCCACGACACCGGGCACACGCCGTTCGGGCATGCCGGAGAGCAGGCGCTCGACGACGCGCTGCGCGACCGGTTCGGCCGCCGCTTCCGCCACAACGAGCAGTCGTGCCGGATCGCCCGCGCGCTCAACCTGACCCACGAGGTGTGCGACGGGATTCTCACGCACACGGGTGTCCAGGAGCCCGAGACCCTCGAGGGCGGCGTCGTGCGGCTCGTGGACAGGGTGGCCTACATCAACCACGACATCGACGACGCGATCCGCTACGGGATCCTCCAGGACGACGAGCTCCCGCGGGAGGAGATCGACCTGCTCGGCCGCACCGGCTCGGAGCGCATCGACCGGCTCGTGCACGACATCGTCGAGGCCTCCGCCGGCGAGAACGAGATCCGGCAGAGCGACGAGGTAGGCGAGGCGATGCTCTCCCTGCGGGCCTTCATGTTCGACCGCGTCTACCTGGGGCCACACGCCGAGCCGGAGCATCGCCGCGCACGCGACGTCGTGCGCACGATCTTCGAGCATCTCGCGGACGAGCCCGGGCAGCTCCCGCCGGGCGACGGCGAGCTCGCCGAGCGCGTCACCGACTACCTGTCGGGCATGACCGACCGCTTTGCGCTGGCGTACTACGCTCGGCTGTCGTGAGCCGCATCAAGGACTCGTCCGTCCGGGACGTCGTCGCCGCAGCCGACATCGTCGAGGTCGTCTCCCAGCGGACCGCCCTGCGCAAGCGCGGCGCGCGATACACGGGCCGCTGCCCGTTTCACGAGGAGCGCACGCCCAGCTTCAATGTGAACGCGGCCGACAAGCTCTACTACTGCTTCGGCTGCAACCGCGGGGGCGACGTCGTGCGCTTCGTGCAGGAGACGGAGAACCTCGACTTCGTCGGGGCGATCGAGTCGCTCGCGGAGCGTTTCCGGGTCACCCTCGAGTACGAGGAGCTCTCGCCGGGCGCTGAGCAGGCGCGTCAGCGCCGCGAGCGGCAGTACCAGCTGCTCGAGCAGGCCGCGGCGTACTTCGAGCGGCACCTGTGGGATACGGAGGCCGGCGCGCCCGTGCGCGACTACCTCGCCGGCCGGGGCCTGCGCGAGGGTGTCGTGAAGGAGTTCCGCCTCGGCCTCTCGCCCGGACGCGGGCTGGTGGAGAAGGCGCGAGAACGCGGGTTTTCGCCCGACGAGCTGCGCGCGGTCGGCCTCGTCTCCGGCCGGGGAGGCGACTACTTCACCTTCCGGCTCATGTTCCCGCTCACCGACGCGCGCGGCAGGGTGATCGGCTTCCAGGCGCGCAAGCTGCTCGAGGACGACCCGCTGCGCGGGAAGTACGTGAACTCGCCCGAGGGCGACCTGTTCAAGAAGTCCAACGTCCTGTACGGGCTCCACCTCGCGCGGCCGGCGATCGCGAAGCAGGATCGTGCCGTCGTCGTGGAGGGGAACACGGACGTGATCGCGCTGCGCCAGTCCGGCTTCGAGCCCGTCGTGGCGGCCATGGGCACGGCGCTGACCGAGGGGCACCTGCGGGAGCTGGGGCGGCTCACGAAGCGGCTCTTTCTGTGCTTCGACGCGGATGCGGCGGGGCAGGACGCCGCGCTCCGAGGCATGGAGCTCGCCGTGCAGCAGCGCTTCGACGTGCGCGTCGTCACGCTCCCTCCGGGGCAGGACCCGGCCGACGCCCCGGAGGGGTTCGAGGAGCGGCTCGGCGGGGCGGAGAGCTACGTCCTCTACCGCGTGCGGATCGAGATCGAGCGGGCCGAGGACCGCCAGGAGGCATTCGTGAGGGCGCGCGAGGTGCTCGCGAGGACCGAGGACTCGCCGGAGCGGCAGGAGGCGTTGCGGCTTCTGGGCGACCGCCTCGACCTGCCGCGCGAGACGCTCGCCGGCCTCGCTTCGGCGCGGCGGGCCGCGGGCGGCGAGGATCCGCAGCAGCCGCCGCGGCTGCTCGCCGCGGGCGAGCGGCTCGAGCGCGATGCGCTGGCCGCGTGCGTGGCGCACGTCGAGCTCCGGCGCCAGCTCGAGGCGCTCTCGCCGGCGCACTTCGACGCCGACCTCCACCGCCGCTTCCGGGCGGTGCTCGTGGACGGCGCGGAGGAGGACGGCGAGCTCGTGGCGCTTCGGGCCGAGCTCGACGCGCGTGCCGAGCGCGAGGAGCTCGACGAGCGGACGGGTCGGGAGCTGCTCCTCCGGCTCCGCGAGCGCCGCTTGCGGCGGGATCTCCAGGACGCGGACCTGGCGCGGACGACGGAGCTGCAGGCCCACCTGACGAAGGTGCGCCAGGCGCTCGCAGAGCTCGCCTAGGCGCGGGCCGCCCGGCCGGCGGCCGCGGGGCGTCGGGACGAGCTTGTGTTCATTGGATACGAGCGCCTTGGCGGGCGGCGGCTAGGCTCCCGCACGTGGAGCACCCCGTCCGCGTCGCCTGCTGCCAGATCGAGCCTGCGGTGCTCGATCGGGCGCGCACGCTCGAGCTCGTGGCGAAGGCCACGGCCCAGGCGGCCGGTGGGGGCGCCGGGCTCGTCGTGTTTCCCGAGACGCTGGTGCCCGTCTACCCCTCGTCGGCCTGGGCGAAGGCGCTCGCGGGCTGGGCCGAGCCCGGCGCCAAGGAGGCCTTCGCGCTGCTCGCCCGCGAGTCGGTGGCCGTACCGGGACCCGCGTGCGACCGCCTCGGCGAGATCGCGCGCGAGCACGGCGTCTGGCTCGTGACGGGCGTGAACGAGGTCGATCCGGAGCGCCCGGGCACGATCTACAACTCGCTCCTCTACCACGCGCCGGACGGAAGCCTGGCGTTGCACCACCGCAAGCTCGTCCCCACGAACCACGAGCGCCTGGTCTGGGGACAGGGCGACGGTCGCGGGCTGAGGGCCCTGGCCACGCCGCTCGGGCGGCTGGGCGGCCTCATCTGCTGGGAGAACTACATGCCGCTGGCACGCTTCTCCCTGTACGAGTCCGGCGTCGAGATCTACATCGCGTCCACCGCCGACGACGGCGATGCGTGGCAGGCGACCCTGGTGCACATCGCCCGCGAGTCCCGGGCCTTCGTCGTCGCTCCGTGCCACTTCCAGCGCGCCGCCTCGTATCCCGCGGACTTCCCGCTGCGCCGTTATCTCGAGGGCCGCGACCTGCTCGGACGCGGTGGGAGCGCGATCCTTGCACCCGACGGCTCCTACCTCGCGGGACCGCTCTACGACCAGGAGGGCATCCTGTACGCCGACCTGGATCCGGCCCGCCTGCTCGAGGAGAGGCAGCGCTTCGACCCTGCAGGGCACTACCACCGCCCCGAGCTCCTGCGCCTCGACGTGGCCGATTCCGTGCGCTGACCCTGCGCAGGCCCCGGCTACAATGCGCGGGCTGCCTTCCCCGGTAGCTCAATTGGCAGAGCATCCGGCTGTTAACCGGAGGGTTGTTGGTTCGAGTCCAACCCGGGGAGCTTCGAGGTTCCGGCGCACGCGCCGACTCGACCCGGCGCAGGCGCAGGCGCGGACGCCGGGGAGCCGGATGCCGTAACCGACTCGGAGTGGATCGGGGCGGGCCGGGCCGGTTCTGCGACGATTCGGGGGCCGTGTCACCGTTCCGGCCCGCCGCCTTCCTCGCCGCCGTCGCGGTGGGCCTCGTCTCGGCGGCGGCGACGTCCGCAGGTGGAGCCGCAACCGACGCGCAGCTCCTCGCCCGCTACGCGCCCGTTCTCGTGCTGCACCCGGCCGAGCGGTTCGCGCCCGTCCCGGTGGACGGCTTCGTCGCCGACAGCGACCTGCTCGTGTGGGATACGGCAGGGGTCCTCTGGGTGCCCGCCACGGTGCCTCTCGAGGAGGCGCCGAGAGCGTCGCGGCTGGACCAGCGCGTTTGCCGCGCGATCGACGGGCCGGCCGCGATCGAGTGCTACGCGAGCGCGGAGGAGGCACACGGTGCACCGGTCACGCTGTACGGCGCCGTCTTCCGCACGAAGACGCACGTCGCCCTTCAGTACTGGCTCTTCTACCCGGCCAACGTGTACAGCCCGACGGTGCCGCCCGGCACCTTCTGGCAGTCGCACGAGGGCGACTGGGAGGCGGTCACCGTCCTCCTCGACAGGGGGCAGAAGCCGCTGCTCGCGGGCCTCTCGAGGCACTGCGCAGGCGCGCGCCGGGACTGGCAACGGATGCCCCGGCGCGGGACACATCCACTCGTCTACGTCGCAGTCGGCTCACACGCCAACTACTTCTCGACCGGCGTCAAGCTCCACCTGCGCCGGTGCTGGCCGAAGGAGGCGCTCGCCATCTACAGGGCGTACCGGGTCCCGATCGTCGATCACGTCGGCGTAGGGCGGACCGTGCGGCCCGCGGTCGTTCGCATCTCCGGAGCCGCGCCACCCTGGATGCGATTCCGAGGCACCTGGGGCGAGGACCAGTACGTGGGCTTTCCCTCCGTGGCGCCGTTTCGGTACGGCGCCGGCCCGGTCGGCCCGGCGTTCCACCAGCTCTGGCGGCGTCCCGTCGCCACACCCCTGTCCTGGCCGGCGGGCTAGCTATCTAACCGGCGCAGCCCGGCATCCGCTCGCGCGGATGCCGGGCGCGCAAATCCCTGAAGCCGTCCGCTTCGCGGCCGGGCGCCACGACGTGACAGCGAGCCTCGTTTGCGGCGCAGCCCACGCCCGACGGGTGGGCACTAGGCTGTGGGCATGGCGGTCACCCGGGACGAGTTCCTGGCCATCATGAGCGCGTTTCCCACCGGGGTCGCGATCGTCACCACCCTGGAGCCCGACGGGACACCGCGCGGCCTGACCACGAATGCAACGACGAGCGTCTCCGCCGATCCGCCGATCATGCTCGTCTGCGTCGACCGCAACTCGCGGACGCTGCCCGCGCTCGTGCGGACGAAGCGGTTCGTCGTCAACTTCATGCGCGACGACTGCGAGGCGCTCTGCCGCCTCTTCGCGTCGAAGGCGGACGACAAGTTCGAGCACGTCGCGTGGACGCCCGGCATCGGCGGCGTCCCGATCCTGCACGAGGGCGCCGTCGCGCACGCCGAGTGCGCCACCCTGGACGAGCTGGACGTCGGCGACCACGTCGTCGTCACGGGCCTCGTCGAGGCCGGATCGGCGCCTGCGGCGTCGGACGTGCCGATCGTCTACTTCAGGCGGTCGTTCTCCTCGGCCCCGGTCCAGGACTACTAGGCGGCCGGGGAGGAACCGCCGCGCGGGCCGCGAAGGCAGGCCCCGTGCGCCGTGTGGTCGTCATCGGCGCCGTCGGCTTGTGCGCGCTCCTCGGCGCGCCCGCGGCGGGTGCAGCGAGCGGGAGCGTGGCGGCGCTCCAGGTGGCACTGCGTGCCCACCGTGTCGATCCTGGACCGGTCGACGGCGTTCGCGGGCCGCTGACCCGCCGGGCCCTTGTCACCTTCCAGCGACGCTCGGGCATCGAGGCCACCGGGAAGCTCGGCCGCGCGACCCGGCGCGCCCTCGGACGGATGGGCCGTCCGCTCCTGGGACAACGTGAGCTTCGCGTGGGGCTCCGCGGCTGGGACGTCGCCTCGCTCGAGTTCCGGTTGCGCCGCTACGGGCTGCCGCGGAACGCGATCGACGGCAGGTTCACGCCCGCGACCTCCGCGGCCTTGCGGAGATTCCAGCGTGCTACGGGTCTGTCGCCTGACGGGATCGCCGGCCCGAACACCTACCGTGCGCTTGCGCGGAAGGCGCGCGGAGGCGCGCGGCTCGCCCTGCACACGGTACGGCCCGGAGAGGGGTTCTTCGTCATCGCCGGGCGCTACCGGATCGATCCGTTCGGCCTGGCACGCGCGAACGGGCTGACGATCTCCTCGGTGCTGGTGCCGGGGCAGCGCCTGCGCCTGCCCGGCGTCGCCCGCCCGCAGACACGATCGGCGCCGATCGTGCACGTCGTCCGTCCCGGCGAGTCGTTCTTCTCCATCTCGCAGGTCTTCCGCGTGAGCCCGTGGCAGCTCGCGCGCGTGAACCGGCTCTCGCTGACGAACGTCATCGTCCCCGGGCAGCGGCTGCGGCTGCCCGCGGGGGCGAAGCTCGGGGCAACGCTCGCCCCCGTCGACCGCGAGACCGTGCGCTCGTACCTGAACCACTGGGCGGCCGTCTACGGGGTCGATCCCACCCTCGTGCGCGCGCTCGCGTGGATGGAGTCGGGCTTCCAGCAGGACGTCGTCTCGAGCGTCGGTGCGCTCGGCGTGATGCAACTCCTGCCGGAGACGTGGGAGTGGGTCGACACGATGCTGATCGGCCAGCCCACGCCGCGCACCGCGGCGGGCAACGTCCAGGCCGGCGTCCGCTACCTGCGATGGCAGCTCGACGAGTTCGGCGGGAACGTCAGGCTGGCCCTCGCGGGCTGGTACCAGGGGGCGCGTGCGGTGCGCGAGATCGGGCTGTACGACGACACGAAGCAGTTCGTGACCGTGGTGCTCCGCCTCTACGGCAGCGTCTGATCCTCACCGAGGACGAGCGCGATCGCGCCCTCGAGACCCAGCTCGCGCCCCGCGGCGCAGGCGGCCGTGAAGCGGGCGCTCTGAAGGCTCGCGAGCGGGGCGGCGAACTCGACGAAGGTCGCGTCCTGCGGCAGCGGCTCGATCGACCACTCGGCGTCGACGGCGCCCCAGAGGAGTCCCGCCCGTTCGAGGTCGTCTCGTTCGACCGCAACGAGCGCCAGCCCCGTGAGCATCCACAGCTTCAGCAACCGCTCGTCCATGGCCACGGCCAGGCGCAGCGCCCCGCACCCCGTTCGCTCGGCCTCCTCCAGCTGGCCGAACCCGAGCACGAGCTCGAACTGCTCCGCGAGCATGTTCGCCTGCCACCAGACGAAGCCGCAGCTCGCGGCCGTCTCGGCGCTGCGGCGGGCGAGCTCCAACGCTCCCTCGAGATCGCCCTCGCGGCGGAGCACGGTCGCGAGCGCTCCCAGCCCTTCCGCCTCGAGCCTGGGCATGCCGAGCACCCGTCCGCGCTCGCGCAGCTCCTCGGCCAGCATCCTCGCCTCTCGCGGCTCCGCGTGGTAGCCGGCGTCCACCGTGAGGCGTGCCATGAGGTTCGCGGCCCGATGCTCGTCCCCCAGTGCCCGAAACGCGGCGATGCTCTCCTCGTGCAGGCGCCGGCCCAGCTCGAAGTCGCCCGCTCTGTACGCACTGCCGCCTTGCACGCGGAGAGCAGCGGCGCGAAGCTCGGGCGGGAGCGGCCCGGCGTGGGCCAGCAGGTCACCAACGCGCCGCGCGGCGTTCGCGGGATCGCGCGCGACCCAGTACGCCTCGAGCGCGACGGCCAGCTCCAGGCCGAGCCGGGCGTCGTTCGCGGTGGCCCAGTCGAGCGCGGAACCCATGTCGTCCCGCTCGGCAACCACGAGGTCGTGCCGCTGCGGGCCCTCGGAGAGCCCGTCGTCGACGAGATGCGCCGAGCGCGCGATCTCCAGCATCCGCTGGCAGTGCCGGCGCCTGAGCCGGGTCGCGTCCTCGTCGTCGCCGAGCAGCTCCCGTGCGAGCTCGAGGATCGTCTCGAGCATCCACAACCGCTCCTCGCCGATCGCGCCGATCCGACGCCGGAGCAGGCTCTTGTCCACGAGCGACTCGAGGTCGGCGAGGTCGGCGTCGCACACCGCGATCGCCGACTCGAGGGTGCAGCCTGCCGTGAAGACGGACAGGCGGGCGAAGAGCTCTTGCTCTGCCGACCCGAGGAGGTCGACCGACCACGTGATCGTGGCGCGCAACGTGGCGTGCCGGGGATCCGCGTCCCGGGTGCCGCGCAGGAGGTCGAGCCGTGCCCCGATCCGCTCGAGCAGGGCCTCCGGAGCGAGCAGCTTCGTCCGGGCAGCCGCGAGCTCGACGGCGAGCGGCAGGCAGTCGAGCCGCCGGCAGAGCTCATCCACCGTTTCCGTGCGCTCGAGCTCCGTGCCCACCGAACGTGCGCGCGCGACGAAGAGCGCGGCGGCGTCGGCGTCGATCATGGGCGGCAAGTCGAGCTGCTCCTCGCCCTGGATGCGGATCGCCTCCCTGCTCGTGACGAGCAGCCGCAGCGCGGGCGCTGCCTCGGCCAGCGCGGCGAGGACCGGTGCCGCCTGCGGGAGGAGCTGCTCCAGGTTGTCGAGCACGACCCTGGTGCGTCGCTCGCCGACGCGCGCCGCGACCGCTGCCGCCTCCGGGGAGCCGGCGCCGAGCGCCTCGCCGATGCGAGAGAGCACGAGCTCCGGATCGCGAACGGAGGCCAGCGGCACGAAGAGGGTGCCGCCGTCAGCCTCCTCGGCCAGGAGCCGGGCGAGCTCGATCGCGAAGCGCGTCTTCCCCGTGCCGCCGGCGCCGAGGATCGTGAGCACGCGCGGATCGCGCTCGAGCACGAGCGTCACGGCCTCGTGGAGCTCGCGTTCGCGGCCGAGGAAGGCGGTCGCGGGCGTGGGCAGGGCGACGGCGCCGGGCGTCCGCAGAGGGGGAAACGCCGCGGTGCCGAGCTGCAGCAAGCGCGTCGGAGCGTCGAAGTCCTTCAGTCGGTGGCGTCCGAGGTCGGTGAGGGGCTCCGGATCGAGGAGCGCCGCAGTGACCTCCGAGAGGATCGTCTGGCCGGCATGCGCGAGCGCTGCGATGCGCGCGGCGCGATGGACGTCGATGCCGACATAACCCTCGTCCGTCGTCGTGGGCGTGCCGGTGTGGAGGCCCACGCGGATGCGCACCGGCCCCTCGCCGAGCGCGGCATGCGCGTCGAGCGCGGCGGCGGCGGCTTCCTGCGCGGTCGGGAAGGCGACGAAGAACGCGTCGCCCTGCGTGTCGACCTCGGCGCCGCCGTGGGCGGCGAACGCGGCACGCAGGAGGCGACGGTGCCCGGCGAGCGCCTCTGCGTACGCCTCCGGCCCGAGCGAGTGCAGCAGCCTCGTCGAGCCCACCACGTCCGTGAACAGGAACGTGACGGTGCCGGTCGGCAGGGCTGCGCGCACGGCCCGGAGGGTACGACCTCAGCCCGTGTTGCGCAGGGCGGCTGCGATGCCGGCGATCGAGCGCAGGAGCGGGCGGAGCGCTGCCTCGTCGCCGGCGCGGTGCGCGGCGAGCAGCTCGACCTGGATGGCGTTCATCGGGTCGACGTAGGGGTTCCGGAGCCTGACCGAGCGCTGGAGGACGGGGTGGCGATCGAGGAGCTCGTCCGCCTCGACGATCGCCAGCACCGCGGCCACCGTGCGCTCGTGCTCTCCGGCGATCGCGGCCCAGATGCGATCGCGATCGGGCCCGGGCGGCACGAGCCGGAGGTAGGCCTCCGCGATGTCGAGCGACGACTTGGCGAGCGCCATCTCGAGGTTCTCGACGAACGAGCGGAAGAAGGGCCAGCCTGCATACAGGCGACGCAGCGAGGCGAGGTCCGCGCCCTCCAGCCCGTGCGCCGCGAAGGCGCTGCCGCACCCGAACCAGGCAGGCAGCAGGCAGCGGTTCTGCGTCCAGGCGAACACCCAGGGGATGGCGCGGAGCGCCTGCAGCTCGCCGGCCGCCGCCGTCTCCGGGCGCGACACCGGCCGCGAGCCGATCTCGAGCAGGGCCAGCTCGTCGACCGGCGTGAAGCTGCGGAAGAACGGCGGAAGAGCCGGATCCTCCCAGATGAGCGTGCGATAGGCCGACAGCGCCGTCGCGGCCAGGGCGTCCATCGTCCCGAACGCCTCCTCTCTCGCGTGCGGCTCCGCGTCGGCTCGCGTGGGGAGGGCGGTGAGCAGCGTGGCCGCGACCGCGGCCTCCAGGTTGCGCTCGGCCAGGCCGTGGAGGCCGTACTTGAACGCGATCGTCTCGCCCTGCTCGGTCACGCGCAGCCTGCCTGCGACCGCACCGGGCGGCTGCGCCAGGATCGCCGCGTGCGTCGGGCCGCCCCCGCGCCCGGCGCTGCCGCCACGGCCGTGGAAGAGGGTGAGCACGACGTCGTGCTCCGCCGCCACCCGGACGAGGCCTTCCTGGGCCCGGTAGATGGCCCACTGCGCGGCGAGCGGGCCGCCGTCCTTCCCCGAGTCGGAGTGCCCGACCATCACCTCGAGCTCCCGACGCGGGGCGGTCTCGAGCAGCTCGCGGACGAGCGCTGGCGCACCCTCGAGGTCCGCGATCGTCTCGAGCAGCGGGACGACGCTCAGCCCGGCGCCGGCGGTGTGCACGAGTCGCTCGGCGGCGAGGACATCGTCCACGGACTCGGTCATGGAGACGACGAGCCGCCCCACGACCTCCTCGCCGTACCGCGCTTGCAGCTCGGCGGCCCGCTCGACTGCCGCCACGAGCCGGGGCGCCGACGCGCGCACCTCGGACACGTGGGCGCGGAGATCGAGCGAGGCGAAGTAGAGGCCGAAGACGTCGACGCGGTCGCGCAGGTCGGCGAACGCCGCCTCGGCGATCGCCGTGCCGCGGTGGGCGCGCAGGGCGGCGTCGAGACGCGCGAGGTCTGTGCGCAGCTCGGCCCCGGTGCGGTAGCCGTCGTCACGCAGCCGCTCCCAGATCGAGGTGAGGAACGCGCGGTAGGGCTCGTCGCTCTCGACAGCGAGCTCCGGCACCGGGCCGATCACCGTCGTCGACATGCCCCATGCCTGCGCGAGCGCGCGGACGTCGCGACGGACGAGGTCACGGGCGAGCACTCGCGCTCGTTCGACCGCCTCCGCGATCGTGTCCGCTCCGGCAGCCGGATTCCCGTCCATGTCGCCGCCGATCCACGTGCCGAACCGCAGCGGGAGCGGTGCCGACGGGATCGAGCGCCTCAGCGCGCGCGCGACGTTGGGCACGGCTTCCCAGAGCGACGTCTCGAAGAACCAGAGCCCGTTGCGGATCTCGTCGATCACCCGCGGCCGTGACGACCGCACCACGTCCGTCTGCCAGAGCTCCGTGATCTCGGCCCGCAGGCCGGCGAGCAGCCGCTCGTGCCGCAACGGCGTCAGCCACGGGTCGTCGAGCGCACGCAGGCGGCGCGCGACGCGCTGGTGTGCGGCCAGCACCGTGCGGCGCGCGGCTTCGGTGGGATGGGCCGTGAGCACCGGCTCGACGCGAAGCGCCAGTGCGGCGCGCCCGAGCTCCTCGCCGCCGATCCCCGCTGCGTCGAGATGGGCCACGGCCTCCGCGATCGACTCGCGCGCGATCGATCCCTCACGCTCGTAGTCCCGTCTGCGCCGCACGCGGTGGTGCTGCTCGGCGATGTTGGCGAGCTGGAAGAAGAGCGCGAACGCGGCCAGCACCTTCGCCTGCGTGGCGACGTCGAGGTCGGCCACCGTGCGCTCCAGCTCGCCGCGGCCACGGCCTGCGCGTGCGTCTCGCGCGAGAGCCCGAACGCGCTCCTCGAGCGCGAGGAAGGCATGTCCTTCCTGCTCCACGAGCACCTCGCCGAGCAGGTCTCCGAGGAGCCGCACATCGGCTCGCAGCGCGCCCTCGGGACCGGCGCGGTCTGCGTCCGCCGCGGTCGTGGGGGCCATTCCTCAGCCTAACCCGACGTGCGCGCGGCCAGCTCCGCGGCGGCCGCGTATGCCGCGCGGGCCGCCTCCTCCACGGAAAGGCCCCAGAACGCCTCCGGCGTGGAGAAGATCTCGACGTCGAGCGAGGCATCCCAGCCGGCGGCACGCAACGCAGCGACGAGTGCCGCGCTCCGCCCGTCGGCGGCCGGAAGCAGCCGGTCGCCGCGGCTCGTGTCCGCGGGCGCGTCCGCGACGTGGACGCCGGCCACCCGCTCCACCGCCGCGACGAGGGCGGACGGATCCTCGTCGCGGAGGTTGTAGGTGTCGACCATCAGCCCCACGTCGTCGAGTCCCGCCTCGTCGAGCACGTCGAGCGCCTCGGCGATCGAGTGCACGAACGAGAGCGTCTCCCGGTCGGCCGCGTTGATGGGCTCGAAGCCGAGGCGCACCCCGGCCTCGCGGGCCCGGGCTGCGATCCGCCCGAGGCCGGCGACGAGGACTTGCCCGGCCGCTCTCTCGTCCCGCTCCCCGGCCGGGCCGGACAGGCAGATCACGCACTCCGGCTCGTAGCGCGCCAGGCGCTCGACGGAGGCGCAGAGCGCTTCGATGCGCACCTCGGGGTCGGCCGGCCCCTCCATCCCCGGAAGGTGAAGCTGCAGGAGCGACGGCACCGTGGGGACACAGTTGGCGACCGCCAGCCCGTGGCTGCGCAGCAGCTCGAGGTTGGCCTCGTCGTCGTCGGGCAGCTTGAACTCCCAGATGCCGATCGCCTCGAACCCCGCCGCGGCGTACGCGGCCACGTCGTCGGCGAAGGACGCGTTCACGGTCGAGATCTCGGAGAGGGACAGCCTCACCGCTGTGGCCCGGGGTGTCTCGAGGGCGGCATCGAGGCCCTACCGCCCCGGAAGACGCGCCAGCAGCCGTCGCGGCAGCGGCGGCCTCGTCAGGGCCTTCGCCACGAGGTAGCCGGAGCCGCCGCCGAGCCCGGGGCCCGGATGCGTGCTGGCGCCGACGTGCCAGAGGCCCTCGACCGGCGTGCGGTGACCCGGGGTCTCGGCGAGCGGCCGCCAGAGCAGGTTCTGGTCGAGGGCGCACGAGCCGCCGTAGATGTCGCCGCCCACCAGGTTGCAGTTGAGCCGCTCGATGTCGGCGGGGGAGAGGACGACGCGCTTCAGGAGCGAGCTCGACAGGTTGGTGATCGACTCCCCCAGCCGAGCGACGATCCGGTCGGCGTAGGCCTCACGCAGCTCCTCCGTCCACGAGCCGTCGCCCGTGTCGATCTCACCGGCGGCGTCGCCCTTCACCCTGCCTGCCGGGAGCTCCTGCAGCTGGATCCAGACGATCGCCTTGCCCTCCGGCGCCCGGCCCGGCTCGAGCGCGCACGGCTGCCCGCAGACGATCGTCGCCTCGGCCGGCAGGAGTCCGCGCTCCGCCTCGTTGACGGCGCGGGAGACGGCGTCGAGGCCGGGTGTGACGTGGACGATCGGGCACCGCGCGAGCTCCTCCGCCCGATCGCCCCGCCACCGCGGCGGCTCGTCGAGCGCGAGGTGGATCTGCATCTCGCCGCGCCCGTACCGGTACCGCTCGGCCGCCGCGCTGACCGGGGCCGGCACCTCGCCCGCGGTGAGGAGGCCGCCGTAGAGTTGCGTCGGCGTCACGCCGGCGACCACCGCCCGGGTCGCGCCGACCGTCTCTCCGCCCGCGAGGCGGACGCCGCTCGCGCGCCCGCCGGCGACGAGCACCTGCTCCACGTGGGCGCCCGTGCGGAGCTCTCCTCCGGCGTCGCTGACGATCCCCGCCAGTCCCTCGACCAGCACCCGGCCTCCGCCACGGGGCACCGGCATGCCTCCGAGCTGCAGCGCGGCCGCGATCACCTGGGTCATGAAGCCGGACGTCGCCTGGTCCGGGCCGAGCCCGGTGTGGAGCACCCACGGCGCGAGCAGCCCGTGCGCCTCCTCGGCGCGGAACGTCCTCGTCACCCAGTCTCGGCACGTGACGAGCGTCCGGCCGGCGTACTCCAGCAGGCCGCGGCGCCCGAGGCGCCGATAGGCCGTGCGCCCCAGCGAGAGGCCGGCGCCGGACCAGAGCTCGGTGCCGAGCATGCCGAAGGCGAGATCCGCGTTCGACATGAAGTCCGTGAAGAAGCGCTCCCAGGCGCTCCCGTCGCCGGGCGCATGGCGGTCGAGCTCCGCGACGTTGCCCTCCAGCGAGGTCCAGACGAACGACGCCGAGCCGTCGGGGAAGGCGGTGCCCGTGGGGAGGTCGGTGTTGAGGTACTCGAGCCCTCGGCGGTCCAGCTCGTCCTTCAGCTCGGCGTACGCTGCGCCGCCGGTCCACAGCGGATGCCACGACGCCATCACCTCGTGCGTGAAGCCGGGCAGCGTGAGGTCGTCCGACGTGTACAGGCAGCCTCCGAGGCGCTCCTCGCGCTCGAGCACGCACACACGCCAGCCGTCCTGGGCGAGCAACGCCGCGCCGGCGAGCGCGTTGACGCCGGACCCGACGAACACGGCGTCGAACGAGCTCATCGGGGCGACCCTATACTGACCGGCGCAATCCGGAATCCGCTAGCGCGGATTCCGGACGCGCAAATCCCTGAAGCCGGCCGCTTCGCGGCCGGGTGGCTCTGTGGCCTTGTCGTCAGAACTGTCCGGAATCCGCTCCCGCGTATTCCAGGCGCGCAGATCCCTGAAGCCGGCCGCTTCGCGTCCGGGTGACTCTGTGGCCTTGTCGCCGGCACTGTCGGGAATCCGCTCGCGCGAGTTTCCGGACGCG
>DATBIN010000024.1:0-16402 GCA_036556925.1 Gaiella sp. | reverse complement strand
TCAAACCAGGCGACGGTCGGGGGCGCGGTGTCGCAGCCGCTACCGCCGGTACGCTTGTCGCATGGCCGACGTCATCGACCGGACGCTCACGGAGCAGCTCGAGGAGCTCGGGGCCCAGCTCGTCTGGGTCCGTGAATACCTTTGACCCCGACAAGCTGAAGGCGCGCACAGCAGAGCTCGAGGAGAAGATGGGGGAGCCCGGCTTCTGGGACGACCAGGCCGAGGCCGCCCGCGTGTCGCAGGAGCACGCCCGCGCCCTGCGGAAGCTGCAGCGCTACGACAAGCTGGTCGAAGGCGTCGACTTCCTCCAGCAGATGACCGACACCGACGGCTGGGAGGACGACGCCGAGGCCCAGCCGTTCTTCGGTGAGCTTCGTGCCGAACTCGACCGTCTCCAAGAGGCGGCGCTCTTCGACGGCCCCTACGACGCGGGGGACGCCGTCGTCTCCCTCACGGCCGGCACGGGCGGCACCGACGCGCAGGACTGGGCAGAGATGCTGCTGCGGATGTACCTCCGCTGGACGGCCGACCGCGGCTTCGAGACCGAGCTGATCGAGGCGAGCCCGGGCGAGGAGGCGGGTCTCAAGTCGGCGACGTTCACCGCGAAGGGTGAGAACGCCTACGGGCTCTTCCGGGCGGAGCGCGGCGTGCACCGCCTCGTGCGCTTGTCCCCGTTCGACGCGGCGCACCGCCGCCACACGGCGTTCGCGCAGGTGGTGGTGGCGCCGCTCCTGCCGGAGAGCGAGGCGATCGAGATCGACGAGAGCGACCTGCGCGTCGACACGTACCGCGCGAGCGGCGCCGGCGGCCAGCACGTGAACAAGACGGACTCGGCCGTCCGCATCACCCACCTGCCGACCGGCATCGTCGTGCAGTGCCAGAACGAGCGCTCGCAGACCTCGAACAAGGCCACCGCGCTCCGCATCCTCGAGTCGCGCCTCGCCGAGCTGCGGGAGGAGGAGCGCGAGGCCGAGCTGCAGAAGGAGCGCGGCGCCAAGCAGGACGTCGGCTTCGGCAGCCAGATCCGTTCCTACGTGCTCCACCCCTACCAGATGGTCAAGGATCACCGCACCGACCACGAGGCGGGGAACGCGCAGGGTGTCCTCGACGGCGCGCTCGACGGCTTCGTCCATGCCTACCTACTGGCCCGAGCGGCCGGCAAGGCGTAACGTTGGAGGTGCCGCCTCTACGGGGGAGACGGGAAAGGAGTCGGCTACACTTGCGCGAACCCAAGACCGGAGCGGCCTTCCGGCCGCCTGAATCCATGATTCCGGTGCAGGACGAGGCTCTCGAGACCGACATCACGCCCGACGGAACGACGCTGACCGCTCTCGCCGATCCCCCGGCGGAGGAGAACGGAGCGCAGCAGGGCGTCCGGGCCACCGCGTCGTCCATGATCGTGCTGGAGGACGTGCGCAAGGTCTACCTGCCGGACGTGACCGCGCTGGCAGGCGTCTCGTTCGTGATCGACAAGGGCGAGTTCGTCTTCGTGGTGGGCCCGTCGGGCTCCGGCAAGTCGACGATCATCCGGCTCCTGCTCAAGGAGCTCGAGCCGACCAACGGGCGCATCGTCGTCGGCGGGCGCGACCTCGGCCGTCTCAAGCGCTCGAAGGTGCCGCTCCTGCGCCGCAACGTCGGCTGCGTGTTCCAGGACTTCAAGCTGCTCCGCGACCGCACCGCATACGAGAACGTCGCCTACGCGCTCAAGGTGCAGGGCGAGTCGACGGCCTCGATCCGCAAGAAGGTGCCCGAGGTGCTGAACCTCGTCGGCCTCGCGCACAAGATGGGCTCGCGGCCGGACGAGCTCTCGGGCGGCGAGCAGCAGCGCGTCTCGATCGCGCGCGCCGTCGTCAACCATCCGCCGCTCCTGATCTGCGACGAGCCGACCGGCAACCTCGATCCCGACACGTCCGTCGGGATCATGCAGCTCCTGCACCGCATCAACACGGCGGGTACGACCATCCTCATGGTCACCCACGACCGCGAGATGGTCGACAAGATGCGCAAGCGCGTGATCGCGCTCGACTTCGGCCGCATCGTCCGCGACGAGCGGCGCGGGGGATACGAGACCGAGTGAGCCGCTTCCGCCTGATCGGCACGGAGGCGATCCGCTCCATCGCCTCCAACATCTCGACGTCGTTCGCGGCGACGATGACGGTCCTGATCGGCATGTTCCTGCTCGGCCTGCTGATCGCGCTCGGCTCCTGGGTCGTGTCCTGGTCCGACCACGTCAAGAACCAGCTCGAGGTGAAGGTCTTCTTCGTCGAGGAGGTGAAGCCGAAGCAGGTCAACGCCGTGAGCGCGTTCCTCGCGAACGACGAGCGGGTGAAGAGCTACGAGTTCGTCTCCAAGTCGGAGGCGCTCGCGCGGATGCGCAGGAAGTACCCGGAGCTGACGGCGAACCTGCCCTCCAACCCGCTGCCCGCCTCGTTCGAGGTGGCGCCGAAGCGGGCCGAGGAGGTGAAGGCGCTCTCCGCCGAGATCCGTCAGCAGAAGTTCGCGGGGGTGGAGCGCGTCAAGGACGGGCAGCAGACGTCCAGGCGCATCCTGCAGGTGGCGCGCGTGATCGAGGTCGTCTTCCTCGTCGCCGTGATGGTGCTGCTCGCCGCCTCGGTGCTCCTGATCGCGAACACGATCCGGCTCTCGATCTTCGCCCGCCGCCGTGAGATCGAGGTGATGAAGCTCGTCGGCGCCACCAACTGGTTCGTGCGCGGGCCGTTCATGGTGGAGGGCCTCCTGTGCGGCGCGGTCGGCTCGGGCGCCGCGATCGTCCTGCTCCTGATCGGCAAGGAGGTCGCGCTGCCCGCCATTCTCGGGCACATCGACACCTCCGACGACGTGAAGGCGCTCGGCTTCTCGCTGACGGCTCTCATCCTCGTCGTGGTGGGGCTCGCCGTGGGCGCCGTCGGCTCGGGCCTCACGCTGCGGCGCTACCTGCGCATCTGACGGGTCAACAACGCCGTGGAGGGGCGAGATGTATCTCGCCCCTACGGCCTGCGCGGCAGGTTGCCTTTCCTGACGCCGGCCCCGCGCGCGGCGGTCGCTACGGTTGCACGATGCCCAGAGGACGCAGACCGCGCCGGCCGCCGAAGCGGCCCTCGCGCTCGCAACGGTACGCGCGCGCGTCTGACGCGTACCGCCGAGCGGCGGTCAAGCGCGCCGAGCGGCTGATCGAGATCCAGCTGCCTCAGCGGCGCACCGAGCCGGAGTCGATCGTCGCCCACCTCGGGCCGACGAACTCGGGCAAGACGTACGACGCGCTCCGCTTCCTCGCCGAGCAGGGGAAGGGCGTGTACGCGGGGCCGCTGCGCATGCTCGCGCAGGAGGCGCACCGGCGGCTCGCGGCCGAGCTCGGCGAGGAGCGCGTCGGGCTCGTCACCGGCGAGGAGCGGATCAACGAGCATGCGCCGATCGTCTGCTCCACGGCGGAGATGGCGCCGCTCTCGGGCGACGTGCTCGTGCTCGACGAGGTGCAGTGGGCGGACGACGACGAGCGCGGCGCGGCCTGGACGCGCCTGCTCCTCGCGGGCGAGTACCGCCACCTCCGCGTGCTCGGCGCCCTCGACGCACTGCCGCTCGTCACCCGCGCCTTCCCGGACGTGGAGATCCGGATCTTCGAGCGGAAGCTGCCGCTCGAGTTCGTCCGGGAACGCACCCTGCGCTCGCTCGAGCCGGGCACCGTCGTCGTCGCTTTCAGCCGCAAGGCCGTGCTCGCGCTCGCCGGGGAGGCGAACCGGCTGCACCCCGGCCGCGTGGCGGTGCTCTACGGGGCGATGCCGCTCGCCTCGCGGCGCGAGGAGATCGACCGGTTCCTCCACGGCCACGCCGACATCTGCGTGGCCACGGACGTGCTCGGGCACGGCGTCAACCTCCCCTGCGAGACGCTCCTCTTCGCCGAGACGACGAAGTTCGACGGCCAGGAGCGCCGCGACCTGGAGCCGTGGGAGCTCGCCCAGATCGCCGGCCGCGCCGGCCGCTTCGGCCTGGTCGAGCGAGGCCACGTGGGTGTGCTCGCGGGCGTTCCCTGGGCGCGGGCCGACCCCGACCTCGTGGAGTCCGCTCTCGTGCCGCACGTGCCGGTCGACGGGCACATGGCCTACCGCGTCGTCGACGAGGCACGCATCGGGCCGCGCCTGGCCGACCTCAACGTGGACGACCCGCGCGACCTCGACGCCGCCCTCGCCGCCTGGCACCGCGTGGCGGTGCGTCAGTGGGCACACGAGAGCTGGCTGGCGGTCGAGTCGCTGCAGCCGATCCGCGGCCGCCTCGCCGTCGTGCAGCGGCACCTCGCGCAGCGCGGGCGCAGGCTCTCGCTGGCGGACACCTGGACGCTCGTCAACGCGCCCATCGACGAGGAGGAGGCGGAGCTGCTGGGCATCCTCGCGCTCGCCGTCGCGGGGGACACGGCGCAGCGGGCGCTGCTCCAGTTCCTGCTCGACACGTCCCGGCTGCGGGACGCGTCCCTCGAGGAGGCCGAGGAAGCGGGAGGCGTCGCCAGCATCCTGCGCTGGTTCGCGCTCCAGTTCCCCGGTGTCGGCGGCGTCACCATCGAGCGCGCCGCCGCCCTGGAGGAGGCAGCCGCGGAGCGGGTCGTCGCGCGCCTCAAGGCCGAGGTCGACGCGGGCGCGATCGGGCGCTGCAAGTCGTGCGGGCGCACGTGCCCGCCGTGGTATCCGCTCTGCGACCGCTGCGCGCAGGCCCGCCGCTGAGGGGCGGGTCGGGCCCCCGATGTGCCTATGGCGTGGCGTCGCGCCGAGGCGGGGGCCAGACCCCTTGGGTCTGGCCTTGACGCTCGTCTGTCGCGGCCCATCGGGCCTGCGGCGCCGGTGGCCGTCCCTACACTTCGCCGGCAATGGCGAAGCCCACCGGCACGAAGCTGATCGCGGACAACCGCCGTGCGCGGCACGACTACGAGCTCCTCGACCGCGTCGAGGCCGGCGTCGTGCTCACCGGCACGGAGGTGAAGTCGCTGCGCCAGGGCCGCGTGCAGCTCGGCCACGCCTACGCGGACGTCCGCGACGGGGAGCTGTGGCTGGTGGGCGCGACGATCGCCGAGTACGCCCAGGGGAACGTGCAGAACCACCAGCCCGAGCGCGACCGCAAGCTGCTCGTCCACCGGCACGAGATCGATTCGTTGTACGGGAAGGTGCGCGAGAAGGGCCTCACGGTCGTCCCCACGCGCATGTACTTCAAGGACGGGAAGGTGAAGGTCGAGCTGGCGCTTGCACGCGGCCGCGAGAAGGCCGACAAGCGGCGCGCAATCGCCGAGCGCGACGCACAGCGGCAGATGGAGCGCGCCCTGCGCCGGCGTCGCTGATCCGCGAGCTGCGGGTCGAGCCTTTGCCCCGCACGGCAAGCCGAACGCTTGCGTTGCCTTGGGTCAAGCCCTAGGCTCCTGTAGTCGATCCGCGGGAGGGACAGTGACCGCTCCGACCATCGAGCACGTCGTCGTGCTCATGCTCGAGAACCGCTCCTTCGATCACATGCTCGGGTGGGTTTCCGGCGGCATACTGCCGCCCCTCACGGAGCAGGACAGCGTCCCGCGAGATCCAACCGACCCGCAGCAGTTCGTCCACGTCTTCTGGCACCGGACCTACTCCGATGTCACCGTCGATCCGGGCCACGGGTTGGAGAGCGTCCATCGTCAGCTGGCCGGCTCGGACGGGCCTTGGTCGAAGCCATACAGCCTGCCGATGAACGGTTTCGTCTGGGACTACGCCGAGCGGCGTACGCAGGCTTCGGACGGTAGCCCGGGCCTTCCCCCGGTTCGTGCGTCGGAGATCATGGGCTGCTACCCGAAAGGCTCGCTACCTGTCCTCGAGAGCCTGGCCGAAGCGTTCGCCGTCTGCAGTCGCTGGCACTGCTCACTGCCGAGCGAAACGTGGCCGAACCGGTTGTTTGCCCACGCGGGGACGTCTTTCGGTGCCGTGCGGTATGACCGCCCGCTCCACGACGGCCCGACGATCTTCGATCTGCTCGACGCGGCGGGCCACGGATCGCGCGTCTATGCGGGCGATGTCCCGCAGGCAATCACGTTCGCGAAGTCGCTCCTCCCGGACAAGGTGCGCCTCCTCAACTTCTTCGATGGTGCTGCGCGGAAGGATGAGCTGCGGTCGTATACGTTCATCGAGCCGCATCACTTCGACACGAGGCTCGGGAAGGTCAGCAGCCAGCACCCGCCGCATGACGTGCGACGCGGCGATGCGCTCCTCGCTCGCGTCTACTCCGCCTTGCGCGAAAGCCCGAAATGGGACAGGACGCTGCTCATCGTCACGTATGACGAGCACGGCGGGTTCTTCGACCGTCGTCCACCGCCGCAAGTGGCCGCACAGCGAGACTCATCCGCCGAGTTCGACTTCGATCTGCTCGGTCCCCGGGTGCCGGCATTGATCATCTCGCCGTGGGTGGAGAGCGGTACGGTCGATGGTGACTTCGACTACGACCACACCTCGTTGACTCATACAGTGAGGGAGATCTTCGATATCGAGACCTCCCTGAGCGAACGTGAGGCGGCCTCGAATACCGTGATGCATCTTCTGACCCGAGACAGCCCTCGGACGACGGAAGAGACACCCGATCTGCGCGCGTACGCCAACGAGGACTGGTTCACGCCGTTGGAACGGATCGAGGACGGTCCGCTGGACGACTTTCAGCAACAACTCCTCGACCTCATGCGCGCCGTCGACGATCACCGCGGCTACGTCGCGATCGAAGCCGAGGAGGCCCTACCGGTGTCGGAGCGTGTCGCGCGATTCGCCGAGCGGACGTACCCGACGCCTATGGGCGCCGAGGGATCGGCCTAGGAACCACGGCAGGTTCCGCCGCAGCCTCAGTCGGGGCCGGAGATCGCCGTGCGCAGGATCACGCGTCCCGGCTCGACCCGGTATCCGTGCCGCTCGTTGAGCCGCCGGATGGGCTCGTTCCGCTCCTCGTTCTGCGTCACGAGCTTTCGGTAGCCCCGCTCCTTCGCCCACGCGATCTGCGCGCGCTTGAGCGCGCCCGCGATGCCGCGCCCGCGCCACGCGCGCCGCACGCCGGTCAGGTCGTGGAAGGCGACGTCGGGCTGCTCCGGGGACAGGGCGAGCTTCGCGTAGCCCACGACCTTGTCCCCCTCCAGCGCGACGAAGACCGCCTCCGGCGAGTCGGACACGCCCTGCATGTCGTTCGCCAGCCACTCCTCGAACGAGGAGACCACGGTCTCCTCGTCGCCCGGGATGTCCACCTCGGCCTCGCAGAAGACCTCGTACATCCCGCGCTCGATCCCCGGCCGCGCCGCCCAGGTGACGATCTCGATGCCGTCGGGCGGCGCCACCTCGGGGGCCTCGACGTCCTCGAGGGTGAGCACGAGGCGGCTGTTGCGGCCGACCTCGCGGAAGCCGCGCCGCTCGGCCCATTCCCGGCTCGCGCCGTCGGTCTCCTCGACCGCGGTCTCGACCGCGATGCAGCCGCGCTCTCCCGCCCACTGCAGGAGCTCGGTGAAGAGGGCGTTCCCGACGCCTTTCCCCCGCGCGTCCGGGAGCGTCCACGCCTCGGCGAACGCCGTGCCGGGGCGCGCGTGCCAGCCGACCACGCCGACGCCCGCGCCGACGACCTGCCCCTCGTCCTCCGCCACGAGCCAGGCCATGTCCTCGGCCTGCCGGCGCCAGTCGACGAACTCGTCCACCGACGCCGGGCCCCCGGCGTGGACGCTGTTGTGGACCTCGACGAGCTGCTCCAGGCCGTCGACTTCGACCTCGCTGACACGGATCACAATCGCCAGTGTAAGTGCCACTTTGAGTGGGGCGCGCGGGAGGAGTAGGCTCGATTCGTCTTCCCCCCGACGAAGGAGGCCAAGACGTGCAACGCGTAGCGTTGACCGTGAACGGAACGCGCCACGAGGTCGAGCTCGAGCCACGCGAGCTGCTCGTGTACGTGCTCCGCGATCGGCTCGGGCTCACCGGGACGAACGTCGGTTGCGACACCTCGTCCTGCGGGTCGTGCACCGTCCTGCTCGACGGCGAGTCGGTGAAGTCGTGCACCGTGCTCGGCGTGCAGGCCGACGGCACGACCGTGACCACCATCGAGGGGGTAGCTGGAGCCGACGGCACCCTGCACCCGGTGCAGCAGGCGTTCCACGAGCACCACGCGCTCCAGTGCGGCTACTGCACGCCCGGGATGGTGATGGCCGCCATCTCCCTGATCGAGTCCGGCCACGCCTCGAGCGAGGAGGAGATCCGCACCGGGCTGGAGGGGAACCTCTGCCGCTGCACCGGCTACCACAACATCGTCAAGGCCGTGCAGGCGGCGGCCGGAGCACCGGCATGAGCGCCGTCGCCGCCGGCCGCGAAGCGGCCGCTTCAGGGGTTTGCCGCCGTAGGCGGATTCCCGCGGCGGGGATCCGCTTCTGCGGATCCGCGCCCTGCGGAGAGAAGGGAGCACCGGCATGAGCGCGACCGAGACCACCAAGTACGTGGGGGCGCCGATCCTTCGTCGCGAGGACAGGCCGCTGCTCACCGGCGTCGGCACCTACGTCGACAACATCAGCCTGCCCGGGACGGCCTACATGGTCGTCGTCCGCAGTCCGTACGCGCATGCACGGATCCGCGGCATCAACCTGGACGCTGCACGGGCGGCCGAAGGCGTCATCGCCGCCTTCTCCGGCGCGGAGCTTCGCGACGACTGGAAGGCGCCGATGCCGTGCGCGTGGCCTGTGACGCCGGACATGAAGAGCCCGGAGCACTTCCCGCTCGCCGTCGAGGAGGCCTGCTACCAGGGCGACGGCGTCGCAGTCGTCCTGGCCGAGAGCCGTGCGCTCGCCAAGGACGCGGCCGAGCTCGTCGAGATCGACTACGAGCCGCTCGACGCGGCCGTGGACGTCTGGGAGTCGTCTCAGGACGGCTCCACGCGAGCGCACCAGTCGCTCGAGTCGAACGTCTCGTACGTGTGGAAGCTCGAGACAGATGACGTCGCTGCGGCGTTCGACGCGGCCGACGTGGTCGTCAAGCGCCGCTACTACCAGCCCCGCCTGATCCCGAACGCGATGGAGCCGCGCGCCGTGGCCGCCCGCCTGGAGCCGAACGGCGACGTGACCCTGTGGTCGACGACGCAGATCCCGCACATCCTGCGCGCGCTCGCCGCGGCGACGCTGGGCTTCTCCGAGGCGAAGCTGCGCGTGATCGCACCGGATGTGGGCGGCGGCTTCGGCTCGAAGGTCGACGTCTACGCGGAGGAGCTCCTCGTGCTGGCCCTCACGCGGCGGCTGCGCCGTCCCGTGAAGTGGGTGGAGGAGCGCTCCGAGGGCTACGTGGCGACGATCCACGGCCGCGACTTCGTCACCGAGATGGAGTTCGCAGCCACCAAGGACGGGACGATCACGGCGGTCCGCGCCAACGTCACCGCGGCGATGGGGGCGTACCTGCAGCTCGTCACGCCCGGGATCCCGCTGCTCGGGGCCTGGATCTACTCGGGGCCGTACGCGATCCCCAACTACAGCTTCACCTGCACGGGCGTGTTCACGAACACGACGCCGACGGACGCCTATCGCGGCGCCGGCCGCCCGGAGGCGACGTTCGTGATCGAGCGGACGATCGACGCCCTGGCGGCCGAGCTCGGCATGGACCGCATCGAGCTCCGACGCAAGAACTTCATCAAGGAGTTCCCGGCCCAGATCGCGTCGGGCCTGACGATCGACTCGGGCGACTTCGAGGGTGCGCTGGACAAGCTCCTCGAGCACCTCGACCTCGACGGCGTCCGCAGCGAGCAGAAGGCCCGCCGCGACCGCGGCGACGTGACGCAGCTCGGCGTCGGCTTCTCGACGTACACGGAGATGTGCGGCCTCGCGCCGTCGCGGATCCTGGGCGCGATCGGCTTCGGCGCCGGCGGTTGGGAGTCCGCCACCGTCCGGGCCCTGCCGACCGGCTCGGTCCAGGTCGTGACCGGCACGTCGCCCCACGGCCAGGGCCACGAGACCGCCTGGGCGCAGATCGCGGCCGACCAGCTCGGCTATGCGATCGAGGAGGTCGAGGTCGTCCACGGCGACACCTCGATCGCGCCCTACGGCCTCGACACGTACGGCAGCCGCAGCCTTCCCGTCGGTGCGGTGGCGCTCCACCTGGCCGGCGAGCGGGTGATCGAGAAGGCGCGCGAGATCGTGGCGCACCAGCTGGAGGTCTCGGGGGACGACCTCGAGTTCGCCGGCGGCGCCTTCACGGTCAAGGGCTCCCCCGACCGGACGATGCACATCAAGGAAATCGCCTGGGCGGCGTTCGCCGCGCACAACCTCCCGGACGGCATGGACCCGTACCTCGAGGCGACGGCCACGTACGACCCGTCGAACTTCTCCTGGCCCGGCGGCGCGCACGCGGCGGTCGTGGAGGTCGACACGGAGACTGGTGACGCGCGGCTCGTCCGCTACGTCGCGGTCGACGACGTCGGCGCCGTGGTGAACCCTCTGATCGTCGAAGGGCAGGTGCACGGCGGCGTCACGCAGGGCATCGCCACGGCGCTCTACGAGGAGGGCGTCTACGACGACGAGGGCAATCTCATGACGCCGAACCTCATCAACTACCTCGTCCCCTCCGCGGCCGAGCTGCCGTCGTTCGAGCTCGACCGGGTCGAGGCGAGGAGTCCCAATCATCCGCTCGGCGCCAAGGGGGTGGGGGAGACGGGCACCATCGCGTCGGCACCGGCGGTCATCAACGCCGTCGTCGACGCCCTCTCGCACCTCGGCGTCACCGACGTCCAGATGCCCGCCAGCCCGGAACGGGTGTGGCGCGCGATCGAGGAGGCACGGCAGTGATCCCGGCACCGTTCGAGTACGAGGTGGCGGAGAGCGTCGAGCAGGCGGTGGAGCTGCTCGGCGCCGACGCCGACGCGAAGGCGCTGGCCGGCGGGCATTCGCTCATCCCGGCGCTCAAGCTCCGCATTGCCCGCCCGACGAAGCTCGTGGACATCGGGAGGCTCTCGGAGCTGTCGTACGTCCGCGACGCGGGCGAGCAGGTCGCCATCGGCGCGCTCACGCGGCACAAGGCGGTGGCGGAGGATCCGCTGCTGCAGGAGCACTGCCCGCTCGTGAGCCACACCGCCGGCCTGATCGGCGATCCGCAGGTGCGGCACCGCGGCACGATCGGCGGCTCGCTCGCCCACGGCGATCCCGCCTCGGACCTCCCGGCGGTGATGCTCGCGCTCGACGCCGAGCTCGTGGCCCGCGGAGCCGGCGGCGAGCGCACCATCCCGGCGTCGGCGTTCTTCACCGGCGTCTTCCAGACCGCGCTCGAGTCGGGCGAGCTCCTCGTCGAGGTCAGGGTGCCGAAGCTCGGCCCGGCCGGCTGGGCCTACCTGAAGGCACACCGGCGGGCGCAGGACTGGGCCACGGTCGGCGTGGCGGCGGTCGTCCGCCGCTCGAACGGCTCGGTGGAGTCCGCGGGGATCGGCCTCACCAACATGGGCGGCACACCGCTGCGCGCGACGGCGGCCGAGCAGGCGCTCGCCGGCGGCTCCTCCGCGGAGGACGCGGCAGCGCTGATGGCCGACGGCACCGAGCCGCCGAGCGACCATGCCGGCAGCGCCGAGTACCGCGAGCACCTCGCGCGCGTCCTCGGCCGGCGCGCCATCGAGCAGGCCCTGAGCTGACGATCGGTAGGCGGGGTGAGGCTTCGGCCTCATCCCGCCTACCGTCCCTCGCTGGCCGAACGGCAGGGTCAGGCTGAAGCCTGACGCCCGGCGCACGTCCAGATCGCCGGCGGGTCACGTTGCGTAGGTCCGTCTCTGACACCGGACGTGTGCCGCGGGGACGCGTCCTGTCTCTGACACCGGACGTGTGCCGCGGAGACCCGTCCTGTCTCTGACACCAGACGTGTGCCGCGGAGACGCGTCCCGTCTCTGACACCGGACGTGTGCCGCGGAGACGTGTTCCGTCTCTGACACCAACCTGTCTCTGACACCAAGGCGAGAAACATCTCGCCCCGACGACCGGGCGTCGACGCCCCTAGCTGTAGAGCGGCACCGCCTCGAGCGCCCGCCGTAGCGCCTCCTGCGCGGTCGTGCCCTCGCAGATCAGGCGATGGCGGAGCACGTACGGCGCGATCGCGCGCACGTCCTCGGCGGTGACGACGTCGCGTCCCACGAGCCGCGCGTTCGCCTTCGCCGCGCTCATCAGGTGGATGGCGCCGCGCGAGCTCGCGCCGAGCGCCACGCCGTCGAGCTCTCGCGTCTTGCGCACGAGGTGGATCGCGTAGCGCGCCACGCTCTCCGGCACCTCGGTCGCGTCGAGCTCCTGGCGCGCCTTGTCGAGGCCGACGACGCCGAGGAGCGGCTTGATCTCGCCGAGCATGTCCGGGGAGACGCCCGCGTGCGGGAGCCGGAGCATTGCGACCTCATGCTCGAGGTCGCAGTAGTCGAGGTCGATCTTGAAGAGGAAGCGGTCGAGCTGCGATTCGGGCAACGGGAAGATGCCCTCGTGCTCGTAGGGGTTCTGCGTCGCCATGACCATGAACGGGTCCGGCAGGCGATGCGTCTCGCCCTCGACGGTGACCGTGCGCTCCTGCATGGCCTCGAGCAGCGCCGCCTGCGTGCGCGGCGGCGTGCGGTTGATCTCGTCGGCGAGCAGCACGTTGGTGAACACGGAGCCGGGCATGAAGACCGGCTCGCCCGCCTTCATCACGTACTCGCCCGTGATCTCGACGGGCGTCGTGTCGGGCGTGAACTGCACCCGGCGGAACTTGGCGCCGAGCGCGTGGGCCATCGCCCGCCCGAGGAGCGTCTTGGCGCTGCCCGGCGGCCCCTCGATGAGCACGTGCCCGCGCGCCAGCGCGGCGACGAGCAGGAGCTCCACGGCCTTTTCCTGGCCGACGACGACCTTGCCCACCTCGAACTTCGCCTGCTCGCGCAGTGTTGCGAGGCTCTCGTACGCCGGCTGCGCCAGCCCCAGCAGCGACCGTGTCACGCCCTACACCACCCTCCCGCTGTCGTGAATCCTGTCCTGAAGATACTCGTGCGGGGGGACGCTGTCGCCCCTCTGGCGTATCAAGCTGCGGCCAGGCGAGGCCGATCTATGGGGTGTGAGCCCCCTACCTGCACAGGTGATGCCCTCCGCGGTGCGGCCCGTGCCCAGGCCGCGACCGCGGCCCCGGCCCGGCAGCCGCAGGCACGGCCTGCGCGTGGCGGTGTTCACGACGTCCTATCCGCGCCACGACGGCGACTTCGCCGGGCTCTTCGTCGCCGACCTCGTGAGCCACGTGCGGGCGCGCGGCGTCGACGTCGACGTCGTCTGTCCGGGCACGTTCCGGGACTTCGGCCTCACGGACGTCACCGGCGCCGGGCTCGTCGGCAACCTGCGCCGTCGCCCCTGGGTGGCGCCCGCCGCGTTCGTCGGCATGGCCCAGGCGCTCCGCCGGGCCGCCCGCCAGGCGGACCTCGTACACGCGAACTGGCTCGCCGGCGCGCTCGTCGCGCGCCTCGCAGGCCGGCCCTTCGTGGTCACGCTCCACGGTTCCCCCAGCGCGGGGCGCTTCGACGACCTCTCGGTCGTGGAACGGGCGCCCGGGCTCGTGCGCTGGGCGCTCGCACCTGCGCGCGGCGTGATCTGCGTCTCCGAGGCGCTCGCCGAGGCCGTGCGTGAGATCGGGATCGAGGACGTGCACGTGATCCCCTCCGGCATCGACGTGCCGCCCGCGGTGACGCAGCCCGACGACCCGCCGTTCGTCCTCTACGTCGGCCGGCTCGCGGACGAGAAGGGGCTCGACGTGCTCGCGCAGGCCGCTTTCGACCTACCGCTGGTCGTCGTCGGAGACGGTCCGCGCCGCGATCTCTTCCCCGACGCGCTCGGCTTCTTGCCGCCCGCCGAGGTGCACGCCTGGTACGACCGCGCCTCCGTTGTCGTGCTCCCCTCCCGCAAGGAAGGGCTCGGCAACGTGCTCATGGAGGGGATGGCGCACGGGCGGGCTGTCGTCGGCTCCGCCGTGGGAGGCATCGCCACCCTGATCGACCACGGTCGCACCGGCCTGCTCGTACCGCCCGCGAACGCGGCCGCGCTCCGCGGCGCGCTGCGCCTGCTCCTCGACGACGCCGACCTCCGCGCGCGGCTCGGTGCCGCAGGGCGCGAGGACGTGATCCGGCGCGCCTCCTGGGACGTCGTCACCGACCGCACGCTCTCCGTGTACCGCTCGGCGCTCAACCGGCCGCGACTCTCGGTCGTTGCCGACGACGAGCCCGAGACCGGGCAGGCGTCGCCGGCGCCCCACAGGGCCCGCCTCGTCCCGCTACCCTGAGAGGGAACGAACATACGGGGGCGACCAGGTTTCGACGTGGTCGGTTCTCCGGTCGAGTTGCGAGCCGAGGTCGCCGGTCGGCCTCGTAAAACAACCGGCACCAAACGCAAGTGCGAAGAACGATCTCGCACTCGCCGCCTAGTCGAGACTAGGTAAGGCGACGTCCCGCCTGGCTCGGCCCGAGGCCAGGGTCGGGGCGCCAACGATCGGGCTCGGCGCCGAGGGAGAGCCAATCGCCTGAGGCGCGACACCGCAGGATGGCTGGCCCGTCGGGTGGTCGTCCGGGAACCGTCCCGGCGGGCGAGAGCGAAGCCCGGACTACGCTCGTAGACGCTAGGCCGGTGCGGCCGCGGACGCGGGTTCGATTCCCGCCGCCTCCATATCTTCAAGGGGGGAAACCTAGGGTTTCCCCTTCAGGATCCCCCCTTCCACCTGCGTCCGTGTGACGGCGCGCCGGGATGTGCCGCACAACTCAAGACCTGGACCCTGGACCCGGGGTCAGATCTTTCATGTTTCATCGGCGGTGGTGTGGGACGATCGTTGTCGGGTGAGCGGCGTCCAAATGGATCACGAAGCCGCTCTGCTGCACCTTCCACTGCCGGCGCTCTCTCATCGAGCGTCGGACAATCATCGGCCAAGGCTGCCCACGATCAGGATCGAGACGTCCTCGTGCCTGCCCATAGCGCCGATGAACCGACACAGCATAAGATCGCTCGATGGCACGCTTCGTCCTCGTCCACGGCGCGTTTGGCGGCGCCTGGAGCTGGGACCCGATCGTCGGCCCGCTCGAAGCAGCCGGCCACACTGTGGAGACGCTCGACCTGCCGGGCGGCGGCAACGACCCGACGCCGGCGGCGGGCGTCACTCTCGAGTCGTGCGCCGAACGCGTCCGCTCACAGCTCCTCGAGCGCTCCGAGCCGGCGGTTCTCGTCGGCCACAGCATGGGCGGCGTAGTCATCACGCAGGCGGCGTCGAGCTGCCCCGAGCGGGTCGCGATGCTGATCTACGTCACCGCTTTCATGCCGGCGAACGGGCAGAGCCTGCTGGCGCTGACGCAGCTTCCGGAGGGGCAGGACGACAAGATCCAGGCGAACATCGTGGTCGAGGGCGAGCCGCCGGTCGCGACGCTGTCGTCGGAGGCGGCGATCGAGGCCATCTACAACAACTGCTCGCCGGAGCAAGCGAGGGCAGCCGTCGCACGGCATCGTCCACAGGCCGTCGCGCCGTTCGCGACCCCTGTCGCGGTCGACGACGAGCTGCTGGCGTCGATCCCCCGGTCGTACGTCTTCACGGCGCGCGACCAGTCGATCCCGGCTGCGCTGCAGCGGCGGATGATCGCGGAGCACCCGTGCCGGAGGGTGATCGAGCTCGACACCGACCACATGCCACAGCTCTCAGCGACGGACGGGCTCGCTGGCGCGCTCCTCGAGCTGGCGCGCGCCTGATACGGGGTCACGGTCTCCGAGCTCCTGGAATCGGCGTCAGGTCTTGATCTGTGCGCCGGCGCCGATCCGCGCCGATGCCTGTCCCCAGTACCCGGCCTGACGCCCCCTCCAGCGGCCGACGAGTCCGCCGTCACGCGCACACCAGCACCTTCAACGGCATAGTTCAAGACCTGACCCCGGCTCATGCTCATCGGTCCGCGTTCCGGCGGAACCCCACGGGCGCCGGGTCGGGCGGGAGCGGGCTCAGCGGCAGGCCCGCCGCGGGCTCGAGCGCGTTGAAGCCCGGTGGGGCGATGTCGTTCGGCCCGTCCGGCGAGAACATCGCGGCGAGCAGCTGGATCTGCCCGCGCGCCACGCCGACCTCGCCCATGCCGCCGCCGTACAGCGCCAGGCCGCGCTCCTCGCACGCCGCATAGAGCGCGAACAGGTCGCGCAACCGCCCTACGCGGCTGGGCTTGATGTTGCACGTGCGCAGTGGGAGGGGCTGGGCGTCGAGGTCGGCGACGGTGTGGATCGGCGCGTCGTAGGAGACGCGGTCGGCGTGCGGTCCGAGCAGCGCCGTGACCTCGGGCAGGTCGTGCGGGTCCTCGACGAGCGCCTCGGGCAGCCCTGCGAGAACGCGCTCGTACAGGGCGGGGAGCACGTCCGGGTGCTTGACCTCGAGCCCGTAGCGGCCCTTGAAGTCGACGGCGTGCACGGCGCCGGTGCGCG
>DATBIN010000023.1:0-30363 GCA_036556925.1 Gaiella sp. | reverse complement strand
GATGAGCCTGGTTACGGCCGGCCGCTCAGCGGCCGCTTCAGGGGTTTGCCGCCGTAGGCGGATTCCCCCACCTTGCGGAGAGGGGATGGCGCGGTGAAGGAGATCTTCTTCCCCAAGAAGATGCTCACGCGGCCGGAGCGGCTCAAGCGCCACTACGACGTCGTCATCGTCGGCGGCGGCTCCCACGGCCTCGCCACCGCGTACTACCTGGCCAAGAACCACGGCATCACGGACGTGGCGATCCTCGAGCAGAGCTACATCGGCTCGGGCGCCGCCGGGCGGAACACGACGATCGTCCGCTCGAACTACCGCACCCCGGAAGGCGCCGCGTTCTACTCCGAAAGCGTGCGGCTCTACGAGCGCCTCTCGCAGGACCTGAGCTTCAACCTCATGTTCTCCCAGCACGGGCACTTCACGCTCGCGCATTCGGATCGCTCGCTCGTCGTGCAGCAGGAGCGCGCCGAGGTGAACAAGCTCCTCGGCATCGACAGCCGCGTCGTCGACGCGGCCGAGGTGAAGAGCCTCTGCCCGCAGATCAACGTCTCGCCGGAGGGCGTCACGTGGCCCATCCTCGGGGCCCTCTACCACCCGCCGGGGGGCATCATCCGGCACGACGCCGTGGTGTGGGGGTTCGCGCGGAATGTGGACGACGCCGGCGTCGAGATCCACCAGGACACGGAGGTGACAGGCTTCCTCCGCCAGGGCAACCGCGTCACCGGCGTGCGCACGGCGAAGGGCGACGTCTCGGCAGGCGTGGTGCTGAGCGCCACCGCCGGCTGGTCCAGCATCGTCGCGCGGATGGCGGGGCTGCCGCTGCCGATCGTGACGAGCATCCTGCAGGCCTTCGTCACGGAGCCGGTGAAGCCGTTCCTCGACAAGATCATCGTCTCGGCGCAGATGCACATCTACGTGTCGCAGACGGATCGCGGCGAGTTCCTCATCGGTGCGGAGGTGGAGCCGTACCCGACGTACTCGAGCAAGGGCACGTTCGAGTTCGTCGAGTACGCCTGCCGCCACGTGCTCGAGCTCTTCCCGCAGCTCCACGCGACCCGCATCCTGCGTCACTGGACAGGCCTCTGCGACATGAGCCCCGACTACAGCCCGATCATGGGCTTGACCGAGCTCGACGGCTTCCTGGTCGACTGCGGCTGGGGCACGTACGGCTTCAAGGCGGCGCCGATCGTCGGGGTCACGCTGGCGGAGCTGATCGCGACGGGGAGCACGCCTGCCCTGATCGAGCCGTTCAAGCTGGAGCGCTTCTACGACGACCGGCTCGTCTCCGAGCTGGCGGCGGCGGCGGTGAGCCATTGAGCGCGCCCGGCGTAACGAACGGCCGGGGTGTCACCCCGGACAGCGGGGCGACACCCCCGACTCGCACACAAGGAGCCGTATGACCACGAAGATGCCGTCCTCCCTCGAGATCGCCCAGGCCGCCGAGCTCCGCCCGATCGCCGACATCGCGGCCGAGGCCGGCATCGAGGCCGACGAGCTCGAGCAGTACGGGCGGTACAAGGCGAAGGTCGGCCTCTCCGTCCTCGAGCGACTGGCGGACCGCCCGGACGCGAAGCTCATCAACGTCACGGCGATCACGCCCACGCCGGCGGGCGAGGGCAAGACGACGACCTCGGTCTCGCTCACGCAGGGCCTCGGCCGCCTGGGTCGGCGGCCCGTCCTGTGCCTGCGCGAGGCCTCGCTCGGGCCCGTCTTCGGCGTCAAGGGCGGCGCCGCCGGCGGCGGGTACGCCCAGGTGGTGCCCATGGAGGACCTCAACCTCCACTTCACCGGCGACCTGCACGCGATCACGGCCGCGAACAACCTCCTGGCGGCGCTGATCGACGCCCACGTCCTGCACGGCAACGACCTCCGCATCGACCCGCTCACGATCTCGTGGCGGCGCTGCATGGACATGAACGACCGCTCCCTGCGCGACGTCGTCACGAGCCTCGGCGGCCGGGCGAACGGGTACCCGCGCCAGACGGGCTTCGACATCACGGCCGCGAGCGAGATCATGGGTCTCGTCGCCGTCGCGCGCGACCTCCCCGACCTGCGCGAGCGCCTGGGCAGGATCACCGTCGGGCAGACCTACGGCGGCGAGCCGGTCACGGCGGAGGAGCTCCGGGCGGCGGGGTCGATGGCCGTCCTGCTCAAGGACGCGATCAAGCCGAACCTCGTCCAGACCCTCGAGGGCCAGCCGGCGTTCGTGCACTGCGGGCCGTTCGCGAACATCGCGCACGGCAACAACTCTCTCGTCGCCGACCGCGTGGCGCTGAAGCTCGGCGACTACGTGATCACCGAGTCCGGCTTCGCCTCCGACATGGGGATGGAGAAGTTCTTCGACATCACCTGCCGCATCGGCGGCCTGGAGCCGTCCGCGGTCGTGCTCGTCGCGAGCGTGCGGGCGCTGAAGCACCACGGCGGCGACATCGAGGGCGGGCTCGCCGAGATCGAGACGGGCGCTGCCAACCTCGCGCGGCACATCGGCATCGTCAACGGGTTCGGACTGCAGGCGGTCGTGGGCGTGAACAAGTTCCCCTCCGACACGCAGGAGGAGCTCCAGCTCGTGCAGCGTCTCGCGCTCGAGCACGGCGCCTACGCGGCCGAGATCAACACCGCCTTCGAGGAGGGCGGCGCCGGAGCGGTGCCGTTGGCCGAGGCGGCGATCGCGGCGGCCGAGCAGCCGAGCACCTTCGAGCTCGCCTACCCGATCGACGCGCCCATCGAGGACAAGATCCGCGCCATCGCCACGAAGGTCTACGGCGCGGACGGTGTCGAGCTCCTCCCTGCCGCACGGGAGAAGGCGGCGCAGTTCGAGCGCGCGGGCCTCGGCACGCTGCCGATCTGCATGGCGAAGACGCACCTGTCGCTCACCCACGACCCGGCGTTGCGCAACGCTCCCACGGGGTTCACGGTGCCGGTGCGCGACCTGCGCCCCTACACGGGCGCCGGGTGGATCGTCGCCCTCTGCGGCGACATGATGACCATGCCGGGCCTCGGCAAGGCACCGGCGGCGTTCGCGATCGACATCGACGAGAGCGGCAACACCGTCGGGCTGTTCTAGGCGCGCGCGTCGCGCCGGCTCGAGGGGTGACGCTCAGCGTCAACCTCGGGCGTCAGTGCACGATGAGCACGTCGCAGCGGGCGCGGCGCTGCACGCCCTCGCTCACGCTGCTCCCGATCAGCCGCTCGACCAGGCTCGGCTCGCGCGTGCCGACGACGATGAGCTGCGCGTTCTTCATGTCGGCGACCTCGACGATCGCCTGCGCCGGGTCGCCGATCGCCTCGACGAGCTCCGCGTCGATGCCGAGCGCCTTGACGCGCTCGCCCGCCTTGCGGAGCTCCGGGCCCGGCTTCCCGTCTGCTGTGCCGCCGATCAGGACAGGGATCACGCTCGTGACCACGAGCTGGTCCTGGTACAGGCGCGCCAGGTCGGCCGCACGCTCGAGCGCGCGCTCCGACGGTGCGGATTCGTCGTAGGCGACGACGATGGTGCTCATCAAGTCTCCTCTCGCTTTCCGGCTGCCGGATCATCGTCGCCGGCGGCTGTCGCGCACATCGGGATCACCGCCATGCGCTCCACGGTCAACTACTGAGCCGTCTCGAGCGGCGGCCGGGCGCCGAGACCGAGCGCGCCGGCAAGGCGCTGCTGCCAGTCCGGATGGCGACCGACGCAGGTCGGGCACACCCGCAGCGACGTGCCCTTGAGCGCCGGGTGGTCGCGCGCCGCGTCGGTGTCCACCTCGTAGCGGCCCCACGCCGCGCCGGAGATAAGCCCGTCCGCCTGCTTGCGGTCGCAGAGCGCGCAGTGGAGGTAGAGGCGCGCCATGCCCTCAGCGTAGCCTCACGCCGGCTCGTCTACCCCCACGGCCCGATGAACGGGCCGTCCAGGTCCGTGAGCAGGACGATCACGACGACGACGATGCAGAGCATCGAGAGGCCGAGCATGAAGGGCGCGACGCGCGGGTCCTCCTTCTGCTCCGGCGGGAAGTCGATCTGCTTGTCGGCCACGGTGCCTTCCTCCTAGCTCGTCGTCGCTGCCGTCGAAGGGGCGTCGGGCGGGCGGTCGAGTGCGCCCGTCGCGCGAAGCGCGGCGGCCTGCGCTGCGAGCTTGCCGTTCTCGAGGCGCACGAACCCCACGAAGGCGATGAGCATCACCGCGAAGCCGAGGATGGTGAGGATCCACGTGCCGGTCGAGCCCTGACCGCCCCAGGTCCAGAACTCGGCGGTCGCCTCGTCCCACGCGCTGTACGGGAAGCTGTCGAACATCGTCGCCTCCTCTCCCTATCTCCTCGTCCCGGCGGACGACTTCCAGTATGCGTCGAGCAGCACGGGCGCCGCCTCGACCTCCTCGCCGTCCGGCTGGACGACGATCTCCGGCAGCCGCTCGAACTCGGGGTAGAAGTCCTGGCCGAACTCCGCCAGGTCGAGTCCTTCGAGCTCCACCTCGGGCGGCACGCGGAGCAGGTTCATCTTCTTCAACGCCCAGCTCACGGCGTAGCCGGGAAGGAACGCGAGCGGCAGGAACGCCATCATCCCCATCAGCTGGCCACCGAAGGAGCTCTCGACGTTGTTGATGCCGGTCGGATAGCCGCCGGCGAAGATGCCGACGAGGAGCGCGCCGTAGAACCCGCACACCCCGTGCACGGCCACCGCTCCCACCGCGTCGTCGATGCGGAGCTTCTTCTCGATGAAGTTGCCCGACCAGACGGCGACGAAGCCGCCGGAGATCGAGAGCAGGTAGGCGAGCGACGGGTGGTACACGTCGGCGCCCGCGGAGACGGAGATGACGCCGGCGAGGCCGCCCGACAGCGTCCAGAAGGGATCGCCCTTCGAGGCGAACCACCCGCCGGTGAAGCCGCCGGCGAAGCCGATCGTGATCACGAATGCGATCGCGCCCAGCGTCGTCGGCGAGCCGTAGATGTTGAGCCAGCCCGGGAAGATCGTGGACTGGATCACGAGGCACGCTGCGTAGAAGCCGTAGAAGCCCGTGAAGATGAGCATCAGCCCCATCAGCGTGAGATGCGTGTTGTGCCCGCGGAAGCTGCGGGCCCGGCCCTGCCAGTCGTACTTGCCTATGCGTGGCCCCAGGTTGAGGAGCACGCCGAGCGTGAACGCGCCAGCCACGCCGTGCACGACGAGCGACGCGATCGAGTCGTGGAAGCCGAAGCGAGTGACGAGCCAGCCCCCGGAGCTCCAGCCCCAGGCGGCGTCCATGATCCACACGACCGAGCCGAGGAGCGCGGTGAGGATCAGGTAGGCGGAGAGCCGCACGCGCTCGATGAGGGCGCCGGACATGATCGAGCCGGTCGTCCACGAGAAGAGGAGGAAGGCGAGGAAGAAGACGGCGCTGACGTGGTCGGCGAGGTTCGGCCCCATCTGCGCGGCCCAGGGGGCCGTGTTGCTGCAGAAGCCGACGAGGATGTCGAGACCCTCCACCGTCGGGCTGTCGTGCCCGTCCTTGGGCCAGCCTTCCTCGAAGCAGCCGTAGATGTACCAGCCGAAGTAGTAGAAGGTCGGCGTGACGACGGCGATGGTGAGAATGTTCTTCATCGCCGTCGACATGATGTTCTTGCGCCTTGCCGCGCCGGCTTCGTACGCCATGAAGCCGACGTGGATCAGCCACATCACGACGACGGTCCAGAAGTAGAACTGCTCGGTCAGGATCTGCGAGTCCAGGGAGACCTGGTTCGCAACTTCCTCGACCGTCGGGCTCGCTTGCGCGAGCAAGTCCATCAACCAGTCCATGCGCACGTCCTCCGCCCGGCTTCCCGTGGAAAGGTGCGAGGACCGTACGAGGTGCGGCGCTCGGGATCCATGTCCGGTAGCTCCGTGGTTCGCCGCAGGTATGTGTGCACTCGCTACATACGCAACGAGGCGCCGGCGCCGCTATTTGCCGTCGTCGATCACGGTCCCGTCCTGGGCGTCGACGACCACCACCTGGTAGCGGCGAGGCTGGTCTGCGGGTCCCTGGTAGAGCGACACGGCCCACACGCCGCGCGACGGGATCCCTCGCCGCACGAAGCGGATCTGGACGTGCTCCGGCTCGAAGACCGCCTCCTTGCGGGCGAGCTCGACGGCGCGCTCCTTGGAGACGTTCGGCGTCGCGTCCGCGCAGCTGCGCGCGGCGAGGACGGCCGCGCCGAGGACGGCTGCGAGCATCAGCAGCCGGCCGAGCGGCCGGTCGCGCAGGCCCCTCCGCACCGCCGGCCCGCTCCTCTCCGGGCCTCCGCTCAGGCGCGGGCCTCCCGGCGGCGCCGCACGATCACGTAGACGCGGAGCACGAGGTAGCCGATGAAGTGCGTGAGGAAGACGAGCAGCAGCCACCAGAACCACCACAGGTAGTGCACCCGCATCTCGCGGAGCTCCACCGCCGTCAGGTACAGCGCGGCGGCGAGCGTCAGGATCAGGAGCCACGGGGTGAACCCGAGGATGAGGAAGATCAGCACTGCGCCATCCTGCGGCAGCGTGGAGCGGGGCGCAAACGCCGTCCCGCACGGCGCCGTGCCTACTCCGGCGTCAGCTGCCAGCGCGGTGCGTCGCGCACCGCCCGCCGGACCCGCCGTCGCCAGAACGGCATGTAGAGGAACAGGTAGCCGAAGGACGCGATCGCGGCGAGGAAGATGACCGACTGGTCGACGAGCACGATCAGCGGCACGAAGACGGCGGCGAGCACGACGAGGATGGCGCCGGCCTCGAGCTTGAAGCGGCGCAGGCTGCGCAGCCGCCGCCGGTACTCGTCCGCGGGGATCTGCGCGGTGCTCCAGCGCCGGCCGCACTCCTCACAGGCCCACGTCTCCCCGAGCGGCACGCTTCCCGCGGCGCCGCACTCGCACGTGATCGCGATCGGCGGCGCCTCCACGGGGGCGATTGTACGGCCGCCGCGCCGTGTCGGCTTGTTGCCCCATAGGCAACGCATGTGTGGGAGCGGCAATTGAATCCGTCGGGCGTGCTTGTTATAAGCGCCCCGACAGCCCAGCCGGCGGTCGTGCGCCGGGGAGAGCGAGCGAGGAGGGCGAGGTGGCGGAGGCCCGGATCGAGGAACGTCAGCTCCTCAAGAAGCTTCGCTGGTACGACGGGTTCGTGATCGCGCTCGCGAACCCCGGCTTCCTGCTCGGGACGCTCGGCTACTCGGTGGCCGACCTCGGCGGCTGGGGCTGCGTGCTGCTCTGGGGCATCTCCGCGCTCGCCGCCGTCTTCATCATGACGCTCTACACGGAGATGGCGACGATGTTCCCCGACAAGCCCGGGGGCTTCCCGCTCTACGCGCACGAGGCCTGGCGCAGGTACACGACGCTCGTCGGGCCCGTGGCCACGTTCGGCTACTGGATCGGCTGGTCGGTCGTGCTCTCCGTGTTCGGCATCTTCATCGGCCAGATCGTGCAGGGCGCCTGGTTCGCCGACGCGAAGCCGGGCAGCCCGCTCGGCGAGGGGTACTTCTCCATCTTCAGCGTCGACGTGGGCCTGCCGCACTTCATCGCCGCCGGGCTGATCATCGGCGTCTGGCTGTTCAACGTCTTCGGCGTGCGCGTCGGTGTGACGTTCGGTTACGCGGCCGGCGCGCTGCTCATGATCCCGCTGGCGGTGTTCATGTTCGCCGGCTACTTCAACGGCGACTTCGACACCGCGAACATGACGTGGGGCACGCTCGGCTCCGACGCTGCGGCGTGGGGCGGCATCCAGCTCGCGCTCGTGTGGCTCTGGATCATGGCCTGGTCGGCTTGGGGGGTGGACACGTGTGCGACCTTCGCCCCCGAGTACAAGGACACCGTCAACGACACGAAGCTCGCCCTGCGCTCGGCGGCGCTGTTCTCGCTCGTCGTCTACACGCTGCTACCGCTCGGCCTCATCGGCAGCGTGGGCGAGGAGACGGTGGCGAACTTCGACTACGTCGGCGCGCTCACCCAGCTGACCGGGTCGGAAGGGCTGACGGACTTCTTCGTGGTCGTCATCTGCGTGAGCTTCATCATCTCCATGAACACGGCCACGGCCGACGGCGGGCGTGCGCTCTACGGCATCGCGCGCGACGACATGACGATCAAGCAGCTGTACCACCTGAACCGCTTCCACGTCCCGGCGCGGGCGATGACGCTCGACATGCTCGTCAACCTGTTCTTCGTCTTCTTCATCGGCAACATCTTCGGCATCCTCGCCGCGAGCAACATCGGGTACGTGCTGGCGCACTTCTTCGCCCTGTCGGGATTCATCCTGCTGCGCAAGGACCGGCCCGACTGGCCGCGTCCCATCCTGCTCGGCCGGATCTGGGTGCCGATCGCCGGGTTCTTCGCGGCCGGGGCGGCGCTGCTGACGATCGTCGGTGTGGGCTGGTTCCAGACGGCCGCCGGCGGCTACGGCGGCACGAAGGAGAAGATCATCGGCATCGCCGTGCTGCTCATCTCCGTGCTCCTGTTCCTCTTCCGCCGCATCGTGCAGGACGGCGAGGCACCCCACTGGAGGGAGGAGCCGCCGCGCACCCCGGTGGAGGCGGCCGCGAGCGGCGTCCGCGCCTCGTAGCGGCCCGCTCGGCACGGACTCGGCACCACCACGCCGCCCCGGCTGGCGTCGGGGTGCGTGCCGATGGGTAGGGTGGTTTCCCATGAGTGACGCGCGTCACGAGCCGATGACCGAGGAGCAGAAAGCCGCGCTCGAGGCCGAGCTGGCGGAGCTCGAGGGCCCGAAGCGCGCCGCCGCGATCGAGGCGATCAAGACGGCGCGGTCGTTCGGCGACCTCTCGGAGAACTTCGAGTACCACGCGGCGAAGAACGACCAGGGCCTCCTGGAGGCGAGGATCCGCGCCCTGCGCGAGCGGCTCCGGCACGTGGAGGTCGTCGACCACGACACGGACGAGCACGTCGGGGCGGGGTCGATCGTCGAGATCGAGGATGAGCAGGGGGACGTGATCGAGGTGACCATCTCCTCCGTCGGCGGCGGGGTGTCGCCGACGTCGCCGCTCGGGCGTGCCCTGATGGGCGCGGCGGTCGGCGACGCGGTCGACGTCGACGCTCCCAGCGGCGCCTGGCGGGCGACGGTGCGCGCCATCCGTCGCGGCTGAGTCGGGCGTGTCGGGGCAGGAGCGCCTGGCCGGTCTGCTCGGGCGCGAGGAGGAGCGCTTTCGCCGCACGCACCCGCGCTCGGCAGAGCTGGCCGCGCGGGCACGCGCGCATCTCGTCGCCGGCGTCCCCATGCACTGGATGGCGCGCTGGCCCGGCGGCTTCCCGGTCGTGGTGGCCGAGGCGGTGGGCAGCCGCTTCGTCGACGTCGACGGGCATGAGTACGTCGACTTCTGCCTGGGCGACACGGGCTCCATGACGGGGCACGCGCCCGCACCGACCCTGCGCGCGCTCGCCGAGCAGGCTGCGCGCGGGATCACGCTCATGCTGCCGACCGAGGACGCCGCCGCCGTGGCGGAGGAGCTGGCCCGCCGCTTCGGCCTGCCGCAGTGGCAGTTCGCGCTCACCGCCACGGACGCCAACCGCTTCTCCGTCCGGCTCTGCAGGCACGTCACCGGGCGGCCCTACGTGCTCGTCTTCAACTGGTGCTACCACGGCACGGTCGACGAGGCCTTCGCGACGCTCGCCGGCGGCGCCGTCGCTCCCCGCAGGGGCAATCTCGGGCCTCCGGTCGACCCCGCGCTGACCACGAAGGTGGTCGAGTTCAACGACGTCGACGCGCTCGAGGCGGCGCTCGCCGCCCGCGACGTCGCCTGCGTGCTCGCTGAGCCGGCGCTGACCAACGTCGGCATCGTGCATCCGGAGGCGGGCTTCCACGAGGCGCTACGCGAGCTGACCCGCTCGACGGGGACGCTGCTCGTGATCGACGAGACGCACACCGTCTGCTGCGGCCCCGGCGGCTTCACCGCCGCGCACGCCCTCACTCCGGACGTGCTCACGATCGGGAAGACCATCGGCGGCGGCGTGCCGGCGGCCGCGTACGGCTTCACCGCCGACCTCGCCGAGCAGGTCGTGGCCTCGATCGAGGTCGACGACGTCGACGTGGGCGGGGTGGGCGGGACGCTCGCCGCGAACGCGCTCTCGCTCGCTGCGATGCGCGCCACGCTGACGGAGGTGCTCACGGAGGCGGCGTTCGCCCGCATGATCGCGCTCGCCGAGCGCTGGACGGCGGGTGTGGCGGAGGCGATCGCCGGCGCGGGCCTGCCGTGGCACCTGACGCGGCTCGGCTGCCGCGCCGAGTACCTGTTCACGCCCGAGGCGCCGCGCACCGGCAGCGAGGCGCACGCGGGCTCCGACGCCGCGCTCGAGCGCTACATGCACCTCTACGCGCTCAACCGCGGCATCCTGCTGACACCGTTCCACAACATGGCGCTGATGTGCCCCGCGACGACCGAGGCGGACGTCGACCGTCATACCGAGGTGTTCTCGAGCGCGGTGACGGAGCTAGAGGCTTGATGGGCCTTCCCCTCGTCGAGCAGGTCGCGCACGCGCTCGGCGTACGCCGGTGCGGTGGGCGCATCCTCGTGGCGGAAGAACGCGAACACGTCGATGCCGGACGCGACCAGCGGCGCGATGCGCGCGGCGATCCGGCGCAGGTCGTCGTCGGTGTGGGGCGGCTCGCGGAAGCGGAGATAGCGCCAGGAGGGACGGGCCTCCCAGTCGTCCACGCGGACGACGCCGGCCTGCGCCAGCCTCGACTCCACGCCGTCCCAGGACGGATGCCGGAGATCGAGCGCCCAGCGGACGGCCGGGTCGACCGACCCGAGCAGGAGCTCGAGCAGCCCGTCGTCCCGGCGGTTCGAGACGACGAGCCGTACGCAGCCGAGGCGGTCGCCGAGCGCCCGGACACGTTCCTCCACGAAGCCGATGCGCCGCATCGTCCCGGGAGGGGCCTTCACGGCGAAGCGGAAGCCGTCGGGCACCTGCTGTGCCCAGCGGTGGAACTGCTCCTCGGCGGGGAGGCGGTACGCGGTCGCGTTGAGCTCGACTGCGGGGAGCTGCCCGGCGTAGTGGCGCAGGAAGTCGTCCGGCGCGACCGCAGCCGGATAGGAGCCCGGCCGCCAGGACGGATACGACCAGCCGCTCGTGCCGACGAAGGCGCCGCTCACGGCGGCCGTCGGCGCAGGGTCACGAACGCGAACGGCAGCCCGGTCTGGGAGACGTGCTGCTCGCGCGAGACCTCCTCGAACGCGGCGCGGTCGAACCGCGGGAACAGCGTGTCGCCGTCGACGTCTGCGTCGATCTCGGTGAGCAGGAGCTCGTCGGCGAGGGGCAGCGCCGCCTCGTAGAGCTCGGCGCCGCCGATCACGAACACCTCTGGAGCCCCCGCGAGGAGACGAAGCGCCTCGTCCAGCGAGCCGGCGCGCTCGGCGCCGTCGGCGCTCCAGCCGGGGTTGCGCGAGACGACGACGTTGCGCCGGCCGGGAAGCGGGCGGAAGCGGTCGGGGAGCGAGTCCCAGGTGCGTCGCCCCATCACGACGGCGTGCCCCATCGTAAGGTCGCGGAAGCGCGCGACGTCTTCGGGGATGCGCCACGGGATCGCGTTGTCGCGCCCGATCACGCCGCGGCGTGCGACCGCCGCCACGACGGACAGCCTCACACCGCGACCGGGGCCCGGATCGCCGGGTGGTGCTGGTAGCCCACCACCTCGAAGTCCTCGAACGCGTAGTCGAAGATCGAGGCGGGACGGCGGCGCAGGACGAGCGACGGGTAGGGGTAGGGGTCACGCTCCAGCTGCGTCTCGACCTGCTCGCGATGGTTGTCGTAGATGTGGCAGTCGCCTCCGGTCCAGATCAGCTCGCCGGCCTCGAGGTCGCACTGCTGCGTGAGCATGTGGGTGAGGAGCGCGTAGCTCGCGATGTTGAAGGGCACGCCGAGGAACACGTCGGCGCTGCGCTGGTACAGCTGGCAGCTGAGACGGCCCTCCGAGACATGGAACTGGAAGAACGCGTGGCACGGCTGCAGCGCCATCTCGGGCAGGTCGGCGACGTTCCACGCGCTCACGACGATGCGGCGGGAGTCCGGGTCCTCGCGCAGCAGCCGGACGACCTCCGCGATCTGGTCGACGTGGCCGCCGCCGGGCGTGGGCCAGCTCCGCCACTGCACGCCGTACACCGGCCCCAGGTCGCCGTCTTCGTCCGCCCATTCGTCCCAGATGGTGACGCCGTGCTCCTGGAGCCAGCGCACGTTCCGCTCGCCGCGCAGGAACCAGAGCAGCTCGTAGGCGATCGACGGAAAGTGCACCTTCTTCGTCGTCACGAGCGGGAAGCCCTCGGCCAGGTCGAAGCGCATCTGGTAGCCGAACACGCTCACGGTGCCCGTGCCCGTGCGGTCGGCCTTGGGCACGCCCGCGGCGAGGACGTGGCGCACGAAGTCCTCGTACTGCGTGGGAGCCGGGACGGTTCGCGCGGCGTCGGGCATCTCGGTAGCGACGATAGCCGCCGGCCCGGAGGGTCCGGCGCGGAGCGCCGGGCCGGAAACCGCGGGCCGCGAGAGGGCTACACCTTCGTGGTGCGCAGCACCGGGTCGTCGCTCCCCTCGACGACCACGACCCAGCCGTCGAAGCTCCGGAGCAGGTACGGAGCGTTCAGCGGCACCTCGGTCACCTCGCCGGCCACGGCGAAGGTGCCGCACGGCTGGGCGAGCTCGCCGCGCTTCGTGAGCCACAGCTCGTAGCGCTTGCTCGACGGCAGGGCCGGGAGGCCTCGCACCTCGAGCGACATGGGCCAGTTGCCCGCCGCGTCCTGCTCGAAGACCGCGAGCTCGGCGCTCGCGCCTCCCGCGCCGCTCATCGCGACCGTGAACTCCGGTCTCTCCTGCCCGCTGCGTCCGATCCCGTAGCCGACGCCGAGCAGGATCACCGCGGCCGCAGCGGCCGCCCCGATCACGGTGGCGCGGCGACGCCGGAAGGGGAGCACGGTCGCCTCCGGCGGCCGCGGTGGCGCGGCGAGCGCCGGCGACAGCTCAGGCGGAGGCCCTGCCTGGACGAGGAGCTCGTGCACGGCGCGTAGGCGATCGCGCTCCTCGGGCCCGACGCCCTCGAGGATCCCGCCGATGTCGGGCTCCCGCTCGCTCATCGCAGGGCTCCTTCCAGCTCGTCGGCGAGCCGCGCAAGCGCGGCACGCGTCCGCGTCTTCACGGTGCCGAGCGGGATCTGCAGGAAGTCGGCCACCTCGCTCTGGGACAGGCCGCTCCAGTATGCGAGCTCGATTACCCGGCGCTCGTTGTCGGGCAGGGTCTCGAGCGCGCGGTGCACGCGCCAGGAGTCGTACGACGCCTCTGCCGCCTCGGGCGGGCCCGGCTCGTCCGAGGGAGCATCCTTCGGATCCGCGGCGGGCTCGGGCGTTCGCCGCAGCCCGTCGACGATGGCGTTCCTCGCGATCGTGAACAGCCACGGCGCCCCGGGTCCACGCCGCTGGTCGTACCGTCCGGCGGAGCGCCAGATGGCGGAGAACGCGTCCTGCGCGGCGTCCTCGGCGCGGCCGCGGTCCCCGATCCGACGGAGGGCGAGGCCGAGCACCGCGCGCGCGTAGCGGCGGTGGAGCTCCTCGAACGCGGCGTGGTCGCGGGCGGCGATGCGCTCGATCAGCTCGGCGTCGGACGGCGTGGCGGCGGGCAACTCGACCGAGATGCTCGCCGTTCGTGCCGCAGTCGGCAAGGGCAACGCCAGCTCTGCCATTCCTCTCTCTTACGCGGCGCCAGCTCGTGCGGATTCGCGCAAGCCTGGCTGCGCGCGCCGGCTGCGGCCGCCATCGGCCGATCGCCGAGGGCGGCGTGGGCGCGCGCCGAGCGAGCGTGTGCTCGTCGAACGCAGGCTCGGCGACGCTCCGCCCCTCGCTGCGGCGTCAGGCTACGCGCTGCGCGCCGCCTCGAACTTCGCCGCCACGGCGTCCCAGTCGACGACGTTCCACCAGGCCTCGAGGTAGTCGGGCCGCCGGTTCTGGTAGTTGAGGTAGTAGGCGTGCTCCCAGACGTCGATGCCGAGCACCGGCGTCTTCCCGTCCATGAGGGGGGAGTCCTGGTTGGCGGTGGACAGCACGGCCAGCCCGGTGCCGTCCCACACGAGCCACGTCCACCCCGACCCGAAGCGCTTGATGCCGGCGTCGTTCACCTGCTGCCTGAGCACGTCGAACGCCCCGAAGGTGGACTGGATCGCCTCGCCGAGCGCGCCGCTCGGCTCGCCGCCGCCGCTCGGCCCCATGATCTCCCAGAAGAGGGCGTGGTTGGCGTGCCCGCCGCCGTTGTTGCGCACCGCCGTGCGCTTGTCCTCGGGGAGGATGTCGAGGTTGGCGAGCACCGCCTCGATCGGACGGTCCATCCACTCCGTGCCGTCGAGCGCCGCATTCAGGTTCGTGACGTAGGCGGCGTGATGCTTGTCGTGATGGATCTCCATCGTGCGCGCGTCGATGTGCGGCTCCAGCGCGTCGAAGCCGTAGGGGAGGTCGGGCACCGCGTACGCCATCGTCGTCTCCTTCTCCATTCGGGGGTTGAGGCAAGGATATGCTCCCGGCCGTGTCCCGAGCCGCGCCAGAGACGCCTGCATGACGACCATCGAGGAGATCGCCGCCCGCCCGTTGAAGCCCGCGCTGCTGGAGCTGAACGGCATCTCGCGCGTCTCGGTCGAGGCCCACCACCGTCTCTATCAGGGCTACGTGGCGAAGCGCAACGAGATCCTCGGCAAGCTGGCCGTCGTCGACCGCGAGGCGGCGAACCAGGTCTACTCGGACCTGCGCGCGCTCAAGGTCGACCTCTCCTTCGCCCTCGGCGGCATCAAGAACCACGAGGTCTACTTCGAGCACCTCGGCGGTGAGGGAGGGGATCCCACGGGGAGCGTGGCACGGCTCATCGAGCGCGACTTCGGCTCGGTCGCCGCGTGGCGGGCCGACCTCAAGGCGACCGGCATGGCCGCACGCGGTTGGGCGTGGACGGCCTACGACTGGGACGAGGGTCGCGTGCTCAACCTCATCGGCGACGCGCAGAACACCTTCCCCGTCTGGAACTCGACGCCGCTCGTCGCGCTCGACGTCTACGAGCACGCGTACTTCATCGACTACCAGACCGACCGCGCCGCGTACATCGACGCGTTCTTCGACAACCTGGACTGGGACGTCGTCAACGGGTGGGTCTCGGCGTACCGCATCCCGTCCTGACGCTCGGGCCGGCGTGAAGGCGGCGTGACGGCCGAGGTCCTGCTCGTCTTCGGGTACCTCGTCGGCTCCATTCCCTCCGGGCTGGTCGTCGTCAGGATCGCCCGCGGCGAGGACATCCGGGCGCGAGGCAGCGGCAACATCGGTGCCTCGAACGTCTGGCGCACGTACGGCTGGACGCTGGGCGTCCCCGTGGCGCTGCTCGACGTCGCCAAGGGCTTCGCACCGGCGCTCGTCGGGCTCGAGGTCGGCGGCGACTGGGTCGGAGTCCTCGCCGGGGCGGCGGCCATGCTCGGCCACGCCCGCCCGGTGTACCTCGGCTTCAGCCGCGGGGGGAAGATGGTGGCCACCGCCGGCGGCGTGTCGTTCGCGCTCGCGCCGCTGGCCGCCGCGGCCTGTGTCGTGATCTGGATCGTGACGTTCGCCCTCGTCCGGTACGCCTCCGTCGCCTCGATCGTGACGTCGCTCGCACTGCCGTTTCTCTGCCTGCTGTTCGGCGCCTCCTGGCCGATCGTCGGGTTCGCGGCAGTGGCCGCGGCGGGCGTCGTCGTCCTCCATCGTGGCAACCTGCGGCGCCTTCTCGCAGGCACCGAGCCACGTTTCACGCGGCGGCGCGGGGCCGCCGCCTGAGGGTCGGGCGACCTGCCGCCGGCCCGAACTTGTGAAGATTCTGGAGGGCTTTTCACCGGGCAGGAGCCGGGTTCTGCAACCATGAGCGAGCCCTCGATGTCTCACAAGCGAACCCTTGCCCCGCTTCTCGCGGCTGTCCTCGTGGCCGCTGCGCTCGGCCTGGGCCTCGCCGGCAACGCGAGCGCGGCGACGTGGTGCGGGACACCGGGCTCGACCGACCGGCTGCCGCAGGTCGCGGCGGGCTACTCCGTGCACGTCGTCTACGCCATCCCGTCGGACGGCGTCGACCGGCTGGCGGAGTGGGCGAGCAGGATGCAGACCGATGCCGAGACGATCGACGCCTGGTGGCGCCGCGAGGACCCGACGCGGGCGCCGCGCTTCGACACGTATCCGTTCCCGTGCGCCTCGCAGCTCGACATCACCTTGCTGCGCCTCTCGTCAAGCGACGGCGACACCGAGCCGATCGACATCCGTGCCGACAGGATTCTCGCCGGGCTCTCGTCGACCGGCCTCTCCAGCTCCCCGTACCAGAAGCTCGTCGTCTACTACGACGGCGCCGACCGCCAGGGGAGCCAGAAGATCTGTGGTCAGGGAGGCCGGAACTTCGCCTTCGTCTACGTGAACGCGTGCACGGACGTGCCGACGGACGACGTCGTGGCGCACGAGCTGATACACGCGCTGGGCGCGGTTCCCGGGGCGGCGCCGCACCAGTGCCCGCGGCCCAACAGCGGGCACACCTGCGACACGGCTGCGGACATCATGTACTGGCAGGCCGACGGCCAGAACCTCTTCGCGCACCTGCTCGATCCGGGTCGCGACGACTACTACGGGCACTCGGGCGCCTGGTTCGACGTGCAGGACTCGCCGTGGCTGACGCATCTCGATGCGCAGGCCCAGCTCAGCCTCACGTTCGCCGGCCAGGGAACGGTCACGAGCGACATTCCCGGAGTGCAGTGCTCCGCCGCCTGCACGAGCCAGTGGGATGCCGGCACCCAGGTCACACTCAAGGCCGCACCCGCCACCGGTCAGCGCTTCGTCAGCTGGAACGGGGGCTGCACCGGCGCTGCCGCGTGCGTCGTCAAGGTCGGCGAGGTCGGAGCCGTCGGCGCGGTCTTCGGGCCCGCGGTGTTCGGGATCAAGGTGTCGCTTCGGGGCAAGGGGCGCGTCCGCAGCACGCCGTCCGCACTCAACTGCCCGGCACGTTGCGCCGTTCAGGTCGCCGCCGGCATCTCCGCGGTGCTGTCGGCGCAGCCGGCGAAGGGCTGGCGCTTCAGCCGCTGGTACGGGGCCTGCCGCGGCACGGCGGCGAGGTGCCTCGTGCCGATGAAGGGCGACCGCTCGGCGCGCGCGGTCTTCGTGCGCGTCACGAAGACGGCGAAGACGATTCTGAGGTCGTGAGCCACTCCGCGAGCGTCGTCTGACGCGGAGCGGGACTGCCGCTCTCGAGCTCTCCGCGAAGCTCTCCGACCGTGCCCCACCGCTCCGCGAGCACGTCGTGGTCGTGGATCGTCTCGAGGTTCACCTGGCGCGCGAGCACGAAGTCGCTGTCGGCGAGCTCCGGGTATGCGTCGAGGAGGCCCTTGAGCGAGAGGCGCACCGAGTCCTCCACGAAGCGCGGCCGCAGGTGGGCGTGCTCGACCACGAACAGCTCGTCCGGCCGCTTCAGCAGCTCGTAGACAGGGGCGCTCATCGAGCGCTCGACGACGCCGACGAGGTCCTCCGCCTCCAGGTCGTGCTCGCTCCCGACGAGGAGCGTGCCGCGCCCGCGCTGGTTGTGCGTCGCGAGGGGCACGAGCTCGAGGATGCGCTCCACGTCGCCGTCGCCGAAGCCCGCCTCGAGCAGACGCTCCGCGGCCCGGCCACGGACGAGCCCCTGCGCGCAGGGGCAGGCGTTGATGCCCGTCGCCTCCACGCCGACGACGCGGCGGGAGGCGCTGTCGGTCGCGGCGGCGATGCCGATGAGGGCCACCATCTCCTGCGTGTGCAGTCCGCTCACCGGCGTCGTCCTGCGAATCGGCCAGTCGGCCCTGATCCAGGCCTCGGCGCGAAGCGCCCGCTGGCGGGCGACGATGTGCCGCGCGATCCGCTCGGCCAGCACCTCGACGTCGAAGCCTTCGCCGAGCACCACCTCGCCGATCGCCTCGTCGAAGAGTTCGGGGAAGCGAGACATGTGCACGCCCTTCTGGTCGCGATCGAGGTCGACCGTGCACTCGATCGTGGCCTGCATGACGGTCTCGCGTCCGCCGTGCCGGATGCGGATCGCCTTCTGCACGCCGGTCACGCCCGCCCGCGAGAGCGCGAGCTCGACCGGCGGCGGCGACGCCTGCATGTCCTCGGCGAGGCGCGGCAGCTCGCTCATGCGAGTCACGCTAGCAATCGGGGGTTTGCGCGTCCGGGATCCGCACTCGCGGATTCCGGGCTGCGCCGGCGAGGAGGCGCTTGTTGTGAGGTCCGTGGCGCCCGGCCGCGCAGCGGACGGCTTCAGGGGTTTGCGCGTCCGGGATCCGCACTCGCGGATTCCGGGCTGCGCCGGTGACGAGGTGCTTGCTGTGAAGCCGTGGCGCCCGGCCGCGCAGCGGACGGCTTTAGGGGTTTGCGCGTCCGGAATCCGCACTCGCGGATTCCGGGCTGCGCCGGTGAGTATCGGGCTGCGCCGGTGAGCACTAGCGCAGCAGGCGAGACAGGCGCCGGTCCTTGAGCACCTTGCCGCCGGTCTGGCACGTGGCGCAGTAGTAGATCGTGTGCTCCTCGTAGTCGACCCGGCGGATCGTGTCGCCGCAGCGCGAGCAGGGCTCGGCGAGGCGGTCGTGGACGCGGTACACGGCCGCGTCGCCCTTGCCTGCCTCGCGCAGCTCGAGCGCGCGGGTGAGGTCCTCGTCAACGGCCGCGGCCAGCCGTGAGGTCTCCTCGTCGGTGAGCTCCGTGGAGAGCTTGAAGGGAGAGAGTCCCGCCAGCCAGAGGATCTCGTTGGCGTGCGCACGCCCGATTCCCGCCAGGGCGCGCTGGTCGCGGAGCAACGGGTGCAGCTGGCGGCGCTCGCGCTGCAGGATCGACGCGAGCGCGGCCGGGCCCAGGCCGAGCGCGTCGGGGCCGAGGTGCCCGAGCTCGCGCTCGAGCGCGTCGGGGGAGAGGAGCCAGACCCCGGCGCGCTTCTTCTTGCCCGCCTCGGTGAGGACGAGCTCGCCGCCGTCCGCGAAGCGCAGGCGGAACATGGGCGACTTGGGGGTCTTCGCGCCGGCGGCGTGGTAGCGCAGCCGTCCGGCGCTCATGAGATGAACGCGCAGGACGAGCTCGCCGTCGTCGGTGGGGAAGACGAGGTTCTTGCCCCGGCGCTCGCTGCCGGCGAGCCTGCGGCCCTCGAGGGCGGCGAGCGGGGGCTCGAACGTCTTCAGCGTCGCGATATGCGCGGGGCCGGCGCGTGCGACCGGCGAGCGGGTGACGAGCGGGGCCAGCTCCCGCACCCACGCTTCGACCTCGGGTAGCTCCGGCATCGCTCGAATCGTGCCTGCCGGCGCGTCGCCGTGCCGTGTCCGGCCCGGCGCCGTCGTCCCTAGACTGCGGCCGTGCCGGCTCCGATCGTCGTCGAGGTCACACGCGGCGACGTGGTCGAGGCGCGGCACCGCGTGCACGCGGTCGCCGTGCACGGGTCGCGGCGGGTGCTTGCGGCGGGCGACCCGGCGCTCACGACCATGCTCCGCTCGTCGGCCAAGCCGATCCAGGCGCTGCCGCTCGCCCGCGCGCGACCCGATCTCGGCGACGGCGAGATCGCCGTCGCCTGCGCCTCCCATCGCGGGACCCCAGAGCAGCTCGCCGCGGTGCGTCGCCTGCTCGCCGCCGCGCCTGCGCGGGAGGAGGACCTGGAGTGCGGCGGGCCGACGCCGGTCGAGCACAGCTGCTCGGGCAAGCACGCGGGCTTCCTCGCTCTCTGTCGCGCCATGGGCTGGCCTGCCCGCGGCTACCGGCTCGCGGCGCACCCGTGCCAGCAGGCGATGCGGGCCGAGATCGCGAGTGCAGCGCGAGTCGACGCCGATTCGCTGCCGACCTCCGTCGACGGCTGCGGCGTGCTCACGTTCGCGCTTCCGCTCGAGCGCGCGGCGGCGATGTTCGGCCGCCTGCCGGAGCTCGAGGGAGGCGCGCGCGTGACGGCCGCCATGCGGGCGCACCCCGAGCTGCTGCTGGGAGTCGTGGCGGCCGACACGAGTCTCATGGCGTCGGTCCCCGGCTGGATCGCGAAGGGCGGCGCCGAGGGTCTCCTCTGCGCGTGCTCGGCGGACGGCCTGGGGCTCGCGCTCAAGGTGGAGGACGGCGCCTTCCGGGCCATCCTGCCGGCGCTCGCCGAGGTGCTGCGGCGGGTCGGCGTCGACCCCGGTGACCTCGGCACCGTGGCGATCGAGTCGAGTCAGGGGGAGGTCGTGGGCCGGGTCGCGACCGCCTCCGGCCCGGTATCGCCGGTGTCGAAATAATCGAGAATCGCTCATCGGGGGTTGTTCCCAAACGGCGTGTCCTCGTATACGATGCGGCGCCGATGGGTCACGGGCCGGGGCAGGGGAGCTCCGGCTCTCAGTGGTTTCGAGGTGGGTTCTGTCTCCGTCAACCGCGAAGGAGAAAGAGAGGTCCATGCTCTCCGTCGAGATCGCCCTTCCGGACGTCGAGGAGCTCCACAAACTCGTCGAGCAGGGTCAGGAGAAGGGGTTCCTCACCTATGACGAGATCGCCAGCGCGCTCGAAGACGTCGACCTCACCAAAGAGCAGCTCGAGGACTTCACCACCTATCTGACCGACCACTCCGTCGAGCTCGTCGAGGGCGAGCTCCACAAGGCGCTGCCCATGAGCGAGCAGCCGCCGCCGGCGGAGGAGGAGAAGGTCGCGCCGCCGAAGCTCGACCTCACGGTCGAGCCATCGCTCGATTCCCTGCGCCTGTACCTGCGCGAGATCGGCCGGGTGCCGCTCCTCACCGCGGACCAGGAGGTCACACTCGCCAAGCGCATCGAGCGTGGCGACCCCGCTGCCAAGCAGCACATGATCGAGGCGAACCTGCGGCTCGTCGTCTCCATCGCCAAGGGCTACCTCGGACGCGGGCTGTCATTCCTCGACCTCATCCAGGAGGGGTCGCTCGGCCTCATCCGTGCGGTCGAGAAGTTCGACTACCGCAAGGGCTACAAGTTCTCGACGTACGCCACCTGGTGGATCCGGCAGGCGGTGACGCGCGCGATCGCGGACAAGGCGCGGACGATCCGCATCCCCGTGCACATGGTCGAGAAGCTCAACAAGGTCGTGCACATCGAGCGCCAGCTCGTGCAGCGCCTCGGGCGCGAGCCACGTCCCGACGAGATCGCGGAGGAGCTCGACATGGCGCCGGAAGAGGTGCGCGAGATCCTGCGCATGGCGCAGCTGCCCGTCTCGCTGGAGAAGCCGATCGGCGAGGAGGAGGAGTCGTCGCTCGGCGACTTCGTCCCGGACGAGCAGGCCGAGTCGCCCTTCGACACGGCGTCGCTCTCGCTGCGCCGCGAGGACATCGAGATGGCGCTCGCCTCGCTCCCCGAGAGGGAGCGAAAGGTGATCGAGCTGCGTTTCGGCCTTTCCGGCGAGCCGCCCTGCACGCTCGAGGAGGTGGGCCGTGCCTTCGGGGTCACCCGCGAGCGCATCCGCCAGATCGAGAACAACACGCTCAAGAAGCTCGAGTCGCTGCCCGAGGCGCAGGCGCTCCGCGACTGCGTCTGAGCTCGAAGGCTGGGTGTGCGCGTCCGGGATCCGCGTGAGCGGTTCCCGGGCTGCGCCGGCTAGCTACCGGGTAGCGGAGTCCGCGTGGGAAGGAAACGCGGCGGCGCCGGCGCGCGGGCGCTCGTCACGCGCCCGTCCCGCATCGTGCCGCGGGCCGCGCGGTACTCGAGCCGCCAGGGCCCGGCTGACGCGACCGCGATGCGGAGCTGACGCCGCTCGTCGCCGGCGAGGGTGACGGCGCGGCGGAGACCGGGGGCGCGGAGCGAGATCGTCGAGCGCCGTCCGGCTCCCGGCCCCTGCAGGGTCAGGACGAGCGTGCCCCGCACCGCTCCGGGGGGCTGCCAGATGCGCACGTATCCCCGCAGGCCGAGCCAGCCGTCGTGTGTGCGGTCGGCGAGGAGCTCGAGCCGCATCCTGCCGGCGGGGCGGACGAGCGTCGCGGTGGGCGTCGACGCGAGGTGGTCGACGCCGCGCATGCGCACGGTCGAACCGTACGTGGAGACCGCGAGCGGCGTCGAGACCGGCACGCCGCCGGCCAGGACGGTGCCGTCCCGCGCCACGGTCGCGTCCAGCGAGGAGGCCTGGTCGATCGCGGCCACGCCGGGCATCCGGAGCACGTCGCGGACGCTGCGGTTCCAGAACAGCTGCTGGTAGGCGACGCCGGGCGCCGTGCCCGGCGTGGCGAGCAGGGCGACGCGTGGCAGCCGCTCGTCGTCGATCCACGACTTCGACGTGGGAAGCAGCGCCGCTGCGCGCTGCGCCCCGTCGCGATCGAGTGCCGACGCGAGGAGCGCCACGGCGAGCGAGCCGCAGATGGCGGCGCCCAGGGCTGCCATGCGCAGGTGCGGCCGCAGGGCTGCCACGGCTCCGACGAGCGCGAGCGCACCGACCAGCGCCGCTGCGATGGCCGCCGCCCCCGCCGTGCCGGCATGCTGCTGGAGCTCGAGCACGGCTCGCAGCGTGGGCGAGTCGCTGGCGAAGTCGCCGCCGGTGAGCTCGGAGACCGGCTCGCGGGCCGTCACGACCACGAGCGCCGCCGCTCCGGCCACCGACGCCAGGGCGGGTGCGCGCCCTCGAGCGAGCGAGAGCGCGAACGCGGGCACGAGGAGCGGGGCGAGCACGATGAGGTAGCGCTCCAGGAACCGGCCACCCCCGACGCCGGCGCCGATCACGGCAGCCTCGGCGAGGAGCGCGACGCAGACGACGACCGCCGCCGTGCCGAAGGCCCGCTCCGCCCGGTGGCGCGGCCGCAGGAGCGCGAGCCCGGCGCCGACCACGGCTCCCGGGAGCAGGGCGGCGCTCCAGGCGTGCGCAAGCCCCGTCAGCTGGACCTCGAGCGCGTCCGCCATGTCGGCAGCACCGTGGTCGAAGGTGGTCACGCCGCGATAGATGCCGGCCAGCCGCCCCGGGCCCACGGCGACGGCGCCCGCCGCGCCGGCGAGCAGCATTGCGGCGGTCGGCCACCAGTGCCGCAGGCGACTGCGGTCGAGCACGAGCGCCCCCACGGGGACGACGGCCAGCAGGACGACGTACTGCACACGTGCGAACGTCGCGAGCGCGGCGAGCGCGAACGCGAGCGCCTGTGCAGCCGGTGCGGGGCGCTCGAGCGCCCGCACGGCGGCCCAGAGCGCGAACAGCGCGAGGGTGAAGCCGACGGCGTCCGCCGTCGCCCACCCGGCGAAGATGCCGGCCGGCTGTACGACGGTGAAGGCCGCCGCGGCCAGCGCCAGGCTGCGGTCGAGCCGCAGCGAGCGGCAGAGAAGGTACGCGGGCACGGCGGCGAGCGCCATCGCCAGCGAGTGGAACGCCTGCGTCGCGCGGAAGGCCGACTCGACGTCACCTGCGAGCCAGAACGGCGCCGTGAGGATGGGGTCGAGCAGCGCGGGGAACGCGAGCGCCTCACCGCGGAGCGCGGGCCGTCCCTCCCGCGCCAGGGAGCGGGCGATGTCGGAGTAGAGGAACTCGTCCGGCATGTAGGTCGCCGTGGTGCGCCCGAGCGAGGCGACGATCCGCCACGCGAAGGCGCCGGCGACGAGCGCGGCCAGCGCGAGACGGGCCACCGTGGCGCCGGAGAGAGTCGCGGCACGCGCAGCGGCCCCGCGCGCGAGGACGACGGGAGCGGTGGTCACGTGCCTTGCATCGGCAGGGCGCGGGCACCCCTTGACGCGCTCAGGCGGCGGGCAGCAATCCTGCCTTGCCCAGGTGGTGCAGACCGGCCTCGCGCACGTCGCTCGAGAGCTGGGCGACGTCGGCGTCGAGCGGCGCGAACGCGGTCACGGTGATCCAGACGAGCTTGTCGGTGACGTCGCTGACGGAGACCCGGGCGTCCAGCACGCCGGCCGTGGAGCGCACGGCGTCGAGCAGGCCGGCACGTGCTTCCGCGACGGGCGCGTCGAGGCGTACGGGCAAGGTCGCGGCGACCGTCCGCCGGGGATCGCGGATCGTCCGGTTGACGATGGCCGATGTCGTGAGCTGCGTGTTGGGGATGAAGATGCGCTTCTCGTCGTCGGTCACGAGCGTCGTGTAGATGATGTTGATCTGCTCGACGAACCCGGTCTGGTCGCCGATCGTCACGCGGTCGCCGAGCCGGATCGGCTGCGTGAACGAGACGAGCACCCCGGCCCCGAGGTTCCCGAGCGGCGTGCTCAGGGCGAGCCCTGCCACGACCGCGAGGACGGCGCTCGAGGCGAGCAGCGCCCGCGCGATCTCGTCCGTCTGCGGGAAGATGGACAGGACGCTCCACGTACCGATCAGCGCCACGACGGTGACGACGACACGCGCGAGGAAGCTGAACGTCGTCCGCCGCCGGGCGATCTCGACCGGGTCGCTCTCGGCGTGGCGGCGCTCCCACGTGGAGAACGCGCGCCGGAGCAGCCAGCGCACGACGAAGAGCACGGCGATCCACACCGCCGCCGTGACGAGCACGCGGACCCAGCGTTCGTCCACGGAGTGCGAGTTCGGCGCCGCGGCGCCGGTGCCTGCCGCCTCCGGCCCCCGCGGACGGATACGTCGTGCCACGACCGGGCGGGGCCGCCGCGACCGGGCGAGATGGATCTCGCCGCCGACCGGGCGAGATGGATCTCGCCCCTACTCGGGGAGCGGCGGCTTCTCGAGCTCGAACGCCGCGTGCAGCGCGCGCACCGCCGTCGGGATCTCGGAACGGGCGATCATGCACGAGATCTTGATCGGGGAGGTCGAGATCATCTGCAGGTTGACGCCGAGGTCGGCCAGCGTGCGGAACATCTTCGCGGCCACGCCGGGGTGCGACCGCATGCCCGCGCCGATCAGCGACACCTTGCCGAGGTCGTGGTCCTCCTCCACCTGGAAGGGGCCCAGGTCGTCCTGCGTCGCACCCACTGCCGCTCTCGTCGCGGCCACGTCCTCGGCGGGCACGGAGAACGACATCTCCGCCTTCCCGTGCACGACGTTCTGGATGATGGTGTCGACGTTCACCTGGGCGGCCGCGACCGCGTCGAAGATGTGCGCGGCCACACCGGGCCGGTCCGGAATGCCGGTGAGGACGAAGACGACGTCGTTCTCCGAGTGGGTGACCGCCGACACGATCGGCTGCTCCATGACATCTCCCTCCTGGATCCAGGTGCCCTCCTCGTCGGAGAAGGTCGATCGTGCGTGCACCCGCACGCCGTGGCTGCGCGCGAGCTCCACCGAGCGCAACATCAGCACCTTCGCGCCCGATGCCGACATCTCGAGCATCTCGTCGTACGAGACGACGTCCAGCTTGCGCGCCTCGGGGACGATGCGCGGATCGGCCGTGAAGACGCCTCGGACGTCGGAGTAGATCTCGCAGGCGGCGCCGAGCGCTGCGGCCAGCGCGACGGCCGTGGCGTCCGTGCCGCCGCGTCCGAGCGTGGTGACGTCCATCGTGTCGCGGGAGAAGCCCTGGAACCCTGCGACGAGGACGATCTTCCCCTGCCGCAGCGCGTCGCGTACGCGGTCGCCGCGGATCTCCCTGATCTTCGCCCTCGTGTAGGCGGCGTCCGTGAGGATGCCCGCCTGCGAGCCCGTCAGGGACACGGCTTCCTCACCGAGGTCGTGGACGGCCATGGCGACGAGCGCGCAGGCGATGCGCTCTCCGGTGGAGAGCAGCATGTCGAGCTCGCGCGGATCGGGCGTGGGCGAGACGTCGTGGGCCAGCGCCAGCAGCTGGTCGGTCGTGCCGCCCATCGCCGACACGGTGCCGACCACGTCGAGCCCGCGGCGCTTGGCGTCGACGAACCGCCGCGCGACCAGCTTCACCTTCTCGGGGTCGGAGACGGACGAGCCGCCGAACTTCATCACGACGGTGTCGAACGGCTCGGCGGCAGGCGCGCTCACGGGGTCATTGTCACCGGGTCGTGAGCCCGGGGCGCCGGTAGCGTCTCGCGTACGCCGGCACCGGGATGTTCGGGCGCAGCACGGGGTCCGGCTCCGGTGGCAGCGCCTGCACCGTGAGCGGGATCACCCCCGCCCAGACGTCGAGCTCTGCGTCGGGCGAGTCCCCGTCGTCGGGCGGGCCGCTGCGCACCTTGGCCGACGCCTCGTCCAGCGGCAGTCGGAGCACGCTGGTCGCCTTGAGCTCCTTGGCGGTCGGCTGCCGCGCATCCTCCCAGCGGCCGGGGAGCAGCTTCTCGGTGAAGGCCTCGAGCGCCGCGCGCTTCTCCGTCGTGTCGGCGACGGCCTCGGCCCGACCGAGCACGACGACCGAGCGGTAGTTGACGGAGTGCTCGAACACCGACCGCGCGAGCACGATGCCGTCGAGGAGCGTCACCGTGACGCATGCCTGGATGCCGTTGCCGAGCGCACGCAGGGTGCGGCTCGCGGCCGAGCCGTGCACGTACAGGCGGTCGCCGGAGCGGGCGTGGAGCGTGGGGATGACGTACGGCTGCCCGTCGTGGACGAAGCCGAGGTGGCACACGAGCGCCGCGTCCAGGACCGCGTCCACCGTCGCCCGGTCGTAGCGCGCGTTCTCGTGCACGCGGCGCACGCGCGTGCGCTCCGAGGGTGCCGGCGAGCGTCGCCTTCCTGCCACGCCGCCAACACTACGTGCGCCCGAGCGGCTTCACGCGCCGGTTACCGATCCCGCCAGGGCACCTGAGGGGACGCGTGGTACGCGACCCCCTGTGCGCGGAGCCTCGGTCCGTGCGCCGCGAGGCGCCAGCGGTACTCCTTCCAGCTCCGCCCCTGCCGCGGCGACCATCCGATCTCGGCGTGGCCGATGAGGCGCGGGAAGGCGAGCTGCTCCACGTCGGCGATGGTCTTCGTCGTCTCGGACCAGAGCGGCGCCTCCACGCCGAGGACGTCCCTCTCCGATACCCCAGCGACCTGCGTTGCCGGATCCCACGTGTACGCGTCGCGGACGTCCGTCGTCCCCGCCCAGACCAGGCCGAGCTCCGTGTCGGGTGTGTACTTCATGTCGAGGTAGGCCTTCGCCGCGGGCGACATGATCACCTTGGCACCCTGCCCCACCGCCCGAGCGGCCAGCGCGGCGTCGTACCAGTGCTGCACGACGGACGTCGCATGCAGCCTGCTGCGCGCCGTCTCCTCCCAGCCGACCATGCGCTTGCCGTGCGAGCGCACGATCTGCTCGACCCGCTCGAGGAAATCGACGTACGCGCGAGGGTCAGTCGCCTTGGCCTCGTCACCGCCGACGTGGACGAACGGGCCGGGCGTCAGCGCGGCGACCTCGCGCACGACGTCGTCGACGAACGTGTAGGTCAGCTCCTTGCCGATGCAGAGGGAGCTGAAGCCGACGTCGATGCCGGAGTAGAGGGGCGGTGCGACGCCGTCGCACGTGAGCTTGGCGTAGGAGGCGAGGGCGGCGTTCGTGTGGCCGGGCATGTCGATCTCGGGGACCACGGTGACGAAGCGGTCCCGTGCGTAGGCGACCAGGTCGGCGTACTGGCGCTGCGTGTAGTGGCCGCCCGCGCCGCCGCCGACGGCCGTGCGGCCGCCCACGGACGTCAGCCGGGGCCAGGAGCGGATCGCGATGCGCCATCCCTGGTCGTCCGTGAGATGGAGGTGGAGCCGGTTGAGCTTGTACAGAGCCATGAGGTCGACGAGGTGCTTCACGTCGTCGACGCCGAAGAAATGCCGCGCGACGTCGAGCATCGCGCCCCGCCATGCGAAGCGCGGGCGATCGCGGACGGTCCCGGCGCGGACGCGCCACGGGCCCGGCGCCGGGGAGGAGCCCTCGATCGCCGGCCGGAAAAGCTGCCGCAACGTCTGGGTCCCGTAGAAGAGGCCGGCCGGGCGATGGGCGGTCACGGTCACGCCGCCCTCGGCCACGCGGAGCTCGTATCCCTCCTCGCCGAGGTCCCGCCTGCCGCGGGCCGTCGCCAGGACGATGTCGCCGGGGTACGCGGTCCCCCGTGCGGCAGCCACCCGCAGCTCGTAGCCGGTCGCGCGGCGCAGCGTCCCCGCCAGCAGCTCGGCGACGCGGCGCAGCTCCGTGGAGGCCGGCCGCACGCGGATCGACGCCTCGGGCGAGAGCGTGAACGTCCCGCGGCCGGGCACGACCTCGAACGGCTTGGGGATGATCGCCCCGAAGCCGGGCGGCGCGGTCGACGTGGCGGACGTTTCCGTCATCCTCCCCGGTGGGATATTGACGGTGGCCGGCGCTCCGGTCGCACCGAGCTGCACGCCCGCGGCCAGGACGACGACGAGGAGACTGCGTGCGGCGGCCATCGCGACAGCATGATCGCCCCAAGGGAGGGCTCATGGCCGGCTACACCATCAAGAACCTCAAGGGCGTCGACGATGCGGCGCAGCGTTTCGGGCTCTCGCCGGGCCTCGAGGCGCGGTACGCGCGCGGGCCGCTCGAGTGCGAGAAGCTCGGTCTCACGTACTTCAGGCTCGCACCCGGCTTTCGCGTGCCGTTCGGCCATCGCCACCATGAGCAGGAGGAGGTCTACGTGGTCGTGGAGGGCGCCGCACGGGTGCGCCTCGACGACGAGGTGCGGGACCTCGGCAAGTGGGACGCCGTCCGCGTGGCGCCCGAGACCGTGCGCGCCTTCGAAGGCGGCCCGGAGGGAGCGGTGATGCTCGCCGTCGGCGCGCCGGCCACGCAGGCTCTCGGCAAGGACGCGGAGCTGATCCAGGGCTGGTGGAAGGACTGACCGCCCGCCGCGCGGCAGGCTCGGCCTAGGTGTGCCCGAAGGTGACGTCCGGGAGGACGCGGTCGAGCCAGCGCGGGAGCGCCCATGCCCACGGCCCCAGGAGGCGCAGCAGCACCGGCATGAGCACCAGCCGGATGAGCAGCGCGTCGAGGAGCACCGCCACGCCGAGGATGATCCCCATCTCCTTCGGCGGGAGCGGCCCCGAGAGCGCGAACGTGAAGAACACGGCGACCATCACCGCCGCGGCGGCGAAGATGACCCGGCCCGAGTGGGCGACACCGCCGACCATCGCCTCCCGCGGGTCCTGGGAGCGGTCGTGGTGCTCCTTCGCGGAGGAGAGCAGGAAGACCGTGTAGTCCATCGAGATCGCGAAGATCATCGCGAAGAAGAACACGGGCCCCCAGGCGTCGACGAAGCCCTGCGGCTCGAAGCCGAGGAGCCCTGCGCCGTGTCCTCCCTGGAAGATCACGCGGGCGACGCCGAACGCTGCGAGCGTCGCGAGGAGGTTGGCGACGACGCCGACGGCGGCGATCACGGGCGCCTGCAGCGCGACGAGCAGGAGCAGGAACCCGAGCACGAGCACGACGCCGACCACGAGCGGTGTCCGCTCGGAGAGGACCTGCTCGAGGTCGTGGTTCTCGGCGGCTGCCCCGCCGACGAGCACGCCCGTGGGCAGCGCGGCCCGCAGCCGGTCGATGGTCGCTCCGACGCTCGGGTCGGACGGATCGGCGGCCGGCACCGCCTGGAGGAGGGCGAGGCCGTCGGCGCCGTCCTGCGCCGGCAGCATGCGGGCGATGCCGGGATCGGCTTGCGCGACCGAGGAGGCCGCGCCGAGCCGGCCGGCCGGCGCCACGATCTGCAGGGTGCCCGGTGCGCCGGCGCCGAACGCGGACTGCACGAGCTCGTACCCGCGGCGCGAGCCGTCGTCCTTCGGGACAACTGTGATCGACGGCATGCCCGTGCGCAGGCCGAGGACCGGAAGCGCGAGCGCGACGAGGATCACGAGGGCGCCGATGCCGAAGAGCGCCGGACGTCGCCAGAGGCGCTCCGCCCAGCGGGCGAACGCGGGCGAGCGATGCTCCCCGGAGTGGACCCACCTGAGCGCGAGCCGGTCCACCCGCGGCCCCAGCTTGCCGAGCACGGCCGGGAGGAGGGTCAGGCTCGCGAGGAGCACGAAGAGGACCGAGACCATGATCCCGAGCGACATCGAGCGGAAGGCGGGGCTCGGCACCAGCATCACCGCGGACAGGGAGATCAGCACCGTCAGCCCGGAGAAGAGGACGGCCTTGCCGGCGGTGTCCATCGTCACCGCCACGGCGTCGCGCGCGGGCAGCCTGGAGCCGAAGAACGCCGCCCGGAAGCGGTGCACGACGAAGAGTGCGTAGTCGATCCCCAGCGCGAGGGCGAACATGAGGGCGAAGTTCATCGCCCAGATGGAGACGTCGAAGAGCTGCGCGCCGAGAAACAGCGTCCCCGCCGACGCGACGAGCCCCAGGATCGTCAGCATGAGCGGCAGCCCGGCCGCGACGAGCGAGCCGAAGGCGAGCACGAGGATGATCATCGTGACGGGCCAGGAGAGCAGCTCGGACTTGAGCATGGCGCTCTTGTTGGCCTCGTTGAAGTCCGACCACATGCCGGAGGCGCCGGTGAGGCTCACGTCGACGGCGTCGCCGCCGGCGGCCTCGAGCCGCGGTGCGAGCGAGCCGGCCGCGGCGACCATGGCGGTCGTGGATCCCCTCGCGCCGGCGCTGACGATCGCGGTGCGACCGTCTCGGGAGATGGGGGCGCCGGCGCGAGGGGCCGCGA
>DATBIN010000022.1:0-7849 GCA_036556925.1 Gaiella sp. | reverse complement strand
AGGCGTTCGCACCCGACGAGATGCCCGAGCGCCCCGCCGATCCGGCGGTGCGCAAGGCGAACATGCGCCGCATCGTCCGGCTCTTCCGCCCGTACAAGGGCCGCCTCGGCTCCGTCTCGGCGCTCATCTTCGTCTCCGCGGCCCTCGGTGTTGTCTCGCCGTTCCTGCTGCGCGAGGTGCTCGACGTCGCCATCCCGGAGCAGCGCGTGGGGCTGCTGACCGCGCTCGTCGCGGGGATGATCGCCATCCCGGTCGCCACCGGCGTCCTCGGCGTCTGGCAGACGCTGCTCTCCAACCGCGTCGGCCAGGCGGTGATGCACGACCTGCGGACCGCCGTCTACCGGCACCTCCAGCGGCTCTCGCTCGCCTTCTTCACGCGCACGCGCACGGGCGAGGTGCAGAGCCGGATCGCGAACGACATCGGCGGCATCGAGAACGTCGTCACCTCGACCGCGACCTCCGTCCTCGCCAACGTGACCACGGTGCTCGCGACCGTCGTCGCGATGGTGCTGCTCGACTGGCGGCTGGCCGCCTTCGCGCTCGCGCTGCTGCCCCTCTTCGTGTTGCTCACGAAGCGGGTCGGCGAGCAGCGCAAGAAGGTGACGGCGCAGCGCCAGGCGTCGCTCGCGGACGTGTCCTCGATCGTGCAGGAGTCGCTCTCGGTGTCCGGGATCCTGCTCGGCAAGACGATGGGCCGTGCAGGCGACCTGGCGGAGCGGTTCGAGCTGGAGTCCGGGCGCCTCGCGGAGCTCGAGGTGCGGAGCCGCATGACCGGGCGCTGGATGATGGCGGCCATCCAGACGACGTTCGCGGTCATGCCCGCGCTGGTCTACTGGTTCGGCGGCTGGATGATCTCGCGCGGCTCCGAGACGATCACGCTCGGCACGCTCGTTGCCTTCACGACGCTGCAGACGCGGCTCTTCTTCCCGATCGGGAGCCTGCTCGGCGTGCAGGTCGAGGTGACCGCGTCGCTCGCCCTCTTCGACCGCATCTTCGAGTACCTCGACCAGCCGGTCGACATCGTCGAGGGCAAGCGCTCGCTGCCGGCCCCGCGCGGCGAGGTGCGGATGGACGAGGTCTGGTTCCGCTACGACGACGCGGCCTGGACGCTCGAGGACGTCTCCTTCACCGTGCCGCCCGGCACGAAGACGGCCCTCGTGGGGGAGACGGGCTCGGGCAAGACCACGTGCGCGTACCTCGTCGCGCGGCTCTACGACGCGACGGAGGGAGCCGTGACGATCGACGGCGTCGACATCCGCGACCTGAGCTTCGAGGCGATCGCGAGCGCGGTGGGCGTCGTCTCGCAGGAGACGTACCTCTTCCACGCGACCGTGCGCGAGAACCTCCGCTTCGCGCGACCCGACGCGACGGACGAGGAGGTGGAGGAGGCGGCGCGCGCGGCGCAGATCCACGAGCTCGTCTCGACGCTGCCCGAGGGCTACGACACGGTGGTCGGGGAGCGCGGCTACCGCTTCTCGGGCGGCGAGAAGCAGCGCATCGCGATCGCGCGGACCGTGCTCCGCAACCCGCCCATCCTCGTGCTCGACGAGGCGACCTCGGCGCTCGACACGCAGACCGAGCGGGCCGTGCAGGAGGCGCTCGAGCGGCTCTCGGAGGGCCGCACGACGATCGCCATCGCCCACCGGCTCTCCACCGTCCGCGACGCGGACCAGATCGTCGTGCTCGACCGCGGCCGCGTCGTCGAGATGGGCACGCACGAGGAGCTGCTGGCGCGGGGCGGCCGCTACGCGTCGCTCGTGGCGCGCGACGCGGACACCATCGTGCCGACGCCGTCGTAGGCGCGCCGGTCGGCTCCAGGGCCGGTGCCGTGGACGCCTCCGGCGCAGGCGCCCGCCGCGCCGCGCTACCGTACTGCGCGATGACGATCACGCCGGTACGCCCCGGTGTCGACCTGTCCGTGCACGGGCTGGAGCCGGGAGGGAGCATCGTCTACCAGCCCTCGACCGCGCAGCTGTACGAGCACGCGCTGCGAGGCGGTGTCGGCCGCATCGCCGAGGGCGGGCCGCTCGTCGTCGACACGGGCGTCCACACGGGGCGCTCGCCGCAGGACAAGTTCGTCGTCGAGGAGCCGGGCTCCCGCGACCGCATCTGGTGGGGCACCGTCAACCGCCCCCTCGCCGAGGACCGCTTCGAGGGCCTCCGCGCGAAGGTGGTCGCGCGCCTCGAGGCGCAGGAGCTGCTCTACGTCGTCGACGCGTTCGCCGGCGCGGATCCCGCGCACACCGTCGGGGTGCGCGTCGTCACGGCCAACCCCTACCACGCGCTCTTCGCGAAGACGATGTTCATCGAGCCGACGGAGGAGGAGCTGCGCCTGCACGCGCCGGAGACGCTCGTCCTGCACACGCCGGACCTCGAGGCCGTCCCCGAAGTCGACGGCACGCGCAGCGGCACCTTCATCGTCCTGCACCCCTCGCGCTCGGAGGTGCTGATCGGCGGCACCTTCTATGCGGGCGAGATCAAGAAGTCGATCTTCACGGTCATGAACGACCGCCTGCCGCTCGAGGGCGTGTTCCCGATGCACTGCTCCGCCAACGTCGGCGACGACGGCCGGGTGGCCGTCTTCTTCGGGCTGTCGGGGACGGGGAAGACGACCCTCTCCGCCGACCCCGAGCGCTCCCTCATCGGCGACGACGAGCACGGCTGGGGGGACGGCGGCGTGTTCAACATCGAGGGCGGGTGCTACGCGAAGGTGATCCGCCTCTCCGCCGCCGCGGAGCCCGAGATCCACAAGACGACGCGCACCTTCGGCACGGTGCTCGAGAACGTCGCCGTCAACGAGCGTGGCGTGCTCGACCTGGACGACGACTCCCGCACCGAGAACACGCGCGCGGCGTACAAGCTCGAGCAGATCGCGAACGCGCTGCCGGGGAAGCAGGCGGGCCATCCCAGCGCCGTCGTCTTCCTCGCGGCCGACGCCTTCGGCATCCTGCCCCCGATCGCCAGGCTCTCCCGCGAGCAGGCGCTCTACTACTTCCTCTCGGGCTTCACCGCCAAGCTGGCCGGGACGGAGATCGGCGTCACCGAGCCGCAGCCGACCTTCTCCACGTGCTTCGGGGCGCCGTTCCTGCCGCAGCCGCCCGCGGTGTACGCGCACATGCTCGGCGAGAAGCTCGACGCGCACCGGGCCACGGTGTGGCTCGTCAACACCGGCTGGACCGGGGGCCCGTTCGGCGTGGGCGAGCGGATGCCCATCGCCGCCACGCGTGCGCTGCTGCACGCGGCGCTCTCCGGCGCGCTCGACGGCGCCGCGTTCCGCCGCGACCCGGTCTTCGGGCTGGATGTGCCGACCGCCTGTCCGGGCGTGGAGGCCGCGCTGCTCGACCCACGCAGCACCTGGAGCGACCCCGACGCCTACGACGCCAAGGCGCGGGAGCTCGCCGCCATGTTCCGCGAGAACTTCGGGCGCTTCGCAGCGGACGCCGGGGACGAGATCGCCGCTGCCGGGCCGCGGGACGGATGAGCGTCCGCGAGCTCCGGCTCGTCGTGACCGCGGAGGACTACGACGAGGCGCTCCGGTTCTACCGCGACGCGCTCGGGCTTGCGGAGACCGCCGAGTTCATCTCCGAGGGCGGGGGGCGCGTGACGATCCTGGACGCCGGCCGGGCGACGCTCGAGCTCAGCGACCCGGCGAACGCGGCGTTCGTCGACGAGGTCGAGGTGGGCCGGAGGGTTGCCGGCCACATCCGGGTGGCCTTCATGGTCGACGACGCCGAGGCGGCCACGGCGGCGCTCGTGGAGGCGGGCGCGACGGTGGTCGCGGAGCCGACGCAGACGCCGTGGAACTCGCTCAACGCCCGCCTCGAGGCCCCCGCAGGCCTGCAGCTGACGCTCTTCCAGGACCTCGGGGCCGACGGCGGCTGACGCGAGCGCAGCCGTGTCCTCGTGCCTGACACGAGGACACGGCGACGGCTGACTCTCGTTTCCGCGGCGCCCGGCCGACGCGCGAGCGCAGCATGTCCTCGTGCCTGGCACGAGGACTATGGCTCCGCCGCGGCCGGCCCGTCGATGAATCTCGCGTAGCGCGCGAGCCACTGGTGTCCCGCACCGAACAGCTCTCGGATCGACAGCACATGTAGAGGCGACCAGTCGCGGCTACGACCGGCGAGGACCGCGTGACTGCTCCACGGCCAATCGGCCGGGTCTACGCAGAGCCCCGCCTGGGGCGGATTCAGGGCCAGGTAGCGGAGCGTCAGGAAGAGCTGCTCTTCGCGAGTTACGTGCACCGAGTGGAAGCGCGCCTCGAACACATGGCCCGAGTAGTTGTGCCGCTCGTTGTATCGCCGGGCGTACAGGCCCTGCTGTCGGTGCATCCCGGCGGAAAGGGTGGGCTCGAGGACGCGCACCAGCAAGTGCACGTGGTTGGGCATCAAGCAGTACGCGAGCACCTGCCATTCGAAGCGCCTTGTCGTCTGCCCGAGGAGTCTGAGGTAGAGCTGGTAGTCCAGGTCGTCGAGGTACACGGGGCCTCTTCTCACCCCGCGAGCGGTCAGGTGGAAGATCTCACCCGCAGCCTGTGCCCGGAGTGGCCGTCCCACGTCACGCCAGGCTAGGGGCGCGACGGGGCGCCCGAAAGGAGCACCTGGGGCCATGTCCTCGTGCCAGGCACGAGGACATGTACGCCGCCGCGACCTCCGGCTTCCCACCTGGGGCCATGTCCTCGTGCCAGGCACGAGGACACGTACGCCGCCGCGACCGGCGGCCTCCTCATCGTGTCGCTGTACGCACCGTCGGCGCGAACCGATCAGGTAGCGTCACCTTTCGTGGAAGCCCAGCACGACGTGCTCGTCGTCGGTGCCGGCTGCGCCGGCATGCGCGCTGCGATCGAGGCTCACGACACCGGCGCGAACGTCGGCGTCATCTCCAAGCTCCATCCCACGCGCAGTCACTCCGGGGCGGCAGAAGGCGGCATCAACGCCGCGCTCGGCAACTCCGCCGAGGACAGCCCCGAGACGCATGCCTTCGACACGGTGAAGGGGTCGGACTACCTCGGCGACCAGGACGCGATCGAGATCCTCACCGCCGAGGCGCCGGGCGACATCTACCAGCTCGAGCACTGGGGCGCCGTCTTCTCGCGGAACGAGGACGGGCGCCTCGACCAGCGGCCGTTCGGCGCCGCCGGCTCGCCCCGCACCGTGTTCGCCGCGGACATCACGGGACACGTCCTCATCCAGGTGCTCTACGAGCAGCTGCAGAGGCGGATGGACGAGGGCATGACGGTGTACGAGGAGTACTTCGCGTTCCGTCTCGTGGAGGACGGCGGCCGCTGCACGGGGGTCATCTGCTGGGACCTGATGAACGGCGGCGTGAAGCTGCTGCGCGGCAACGCCGTCGTCCTCGCCACAGGCGGCGTGGGGCGGCTCTACCGCGCGACGACGAACGCCTACGCCTGCACCGGCGACGGGATGGCGCTGGCGCTCCACGCCGGCGTCCCGCTCAAGGACATGGAGTTCATGCAGTTCCACCCGACGACCCTGTATCCGAGCGGCATCCTCATCACCGAGGGCTGCCGCGGCGAGGGCGGCTACCTCATCAACAAGGACGGCGAGCGCTTCATGGCGCGCTACGCGCCGAACGCGCTCGAGCTCGCCTCCCGCGACGTCGTCTCGCGGTCGGAGCAGACGGAGATCGACGCGGGCCGCGGCATCAACGGCTCCGTCCTCCTCGACCTTCGGCACCTCGGCCCGGAGAGGATCAACACGCGGCTGCCGAGCTCGCGCGAGCTCGCGATGACGTACGCGGGCGCGGACCCGATCTACGACCCGATCCCGGTGCGTCCGGGAGCCCACTACCACATGGGCGGCGTGGAGACGGACAACTGGGGCGCGACGGAGCTCGAGGGCCTCTACGCGTCGGGCGAGGCGGCGTGCGTGTCGGTGCACGGGGCGAACCGCCTCGGGGGCAACTCGCTGATGGAGACGATCACCTTCGGCCGCCGCTCCGGCCAGGCGGCCGGGGAGTACGCGCAGTCCGTCGCCGGCCGTGCCAACGGGTCGGGCGAGGCCGCGCTCTCGGACGCCGAGGCGTGGGTCAAGGGACTGCTCGAGAACGCGGTGGGCGAGCGTCCGTGGCGGATTCGCGACGAGCTCGGCGTGTCCATGCTCGAGAACTTCGGCGTCTTCCGCCACGCCGAGAAGATGGAGAGGCAGCTGGGCTTCCTGGAGGAGCTGACCGAGCGCTACCGCCGCGGCGTCCTCGTCGAGGACAAGGGCGACGTCTTCAACAGCGACCTCACCCAGGCGATCGAGCTCGGCTACCTCCTCGACGTGGGCCGGTGCATGATCCAGGCGGGCATGGCGCGAAAGGAGAGCCGCGGCGCGCACTCCCGGCCGCACGACTTCCCGGAGCGTGACGACGACAACTTCCTCAAGCATTCGCGCTCGACCTGGCGCGACGGCGGCCCCGAGCTGTCGTGGAGCGAGGTGCGCATGACGAAGTGGGAGCCCATGGAGAGGAAATACTGAGCTGATGCAGGTGGCACTGAAGATCTGGCGCTACAGCGCGGCGACCGGCGACCGGGCTCTCCGCGAGTACGAGGTGGACGTCCCCGACGAGGCGACGCTGCTCGACACGCTCGACATCGTCAAGGACCAGGTGGACGGGACGCTCGCCTACCGCAAGAGCTGCCGCATGATGATCTGCGGCTCCTGCGGGATGCGCGTCGACGGCGGCGCCGTGCTCGCCTGCAAGACCCGCATCGCCGACATCACCCTCGACGGCCACGTGCCCGTGGTCTCGGCGATGGGGAACCTGCCGGTGATCAAGGACCTCGTCGTCGACATGGATCCCTTCTGGCACAAGATGCGGTCGGTCGTGCCGTACCTGCGCCCGCGCTACGACCAGGCGGAGGAGCGCGAGAACGTCGCGGCGCCGCGCCGCATGGAGGTGATCCACAAGGAGTCGCTCTGCATCAACTGCGGGTGCTGCGTCTCCGAGTGCAACTCGATGGAGTCCGACCCGGACTTCCTCGGCCCGGCGGCGCTCGCGAAGGGGTTCCGCTTCGTCGGCGACCCGCGCGACGGCGCCACCGTGGAGCGCCTGGAGCGCTACTCGGAGGAGCACGGCATCTGGGACTGCACGCGGTGCTACTTCTGCAACGAGCGCTGCCCGAAGGGCGTCGACCCGCGCGACGCGATCGCGAAGCTCGGCGCGGAAGCGATGAAGAACGGCATCGACCGCGACATGGGCGCCCGCCACGCGAAGTGGTTCGTGACCTCGGCCAAGACGACGGGCTGGCTCCGAGAGACGGAGCTGGTGCCGAAGACGCAGGGCGTGGTCAAGGCGCTCAAGGAGATCAAGTTCGCCATGTCGCTCCTCCCCAAGGGCAAGGTGCCGCCGCCGATCCCGCCGCACGTGGCGGCGGAGGTGGGCGAGTCGAGGGCGCTGTACGACCTCGTCAAGGAGCAGGGCCGCGAGGGGGCGCTCGGCATCGTGCAGGGCGAGAAGGCGCTCACGCACCTCGGGCACCTGGGCGGAGACGGCGCCGCCAGGCATCCGTACGGCCCCGGCTCGGCGCCGGCCCCGTACCTGCCGGACTCGCGCCCGGAGGACGACCCGGTCGTCGCCGCGCTCCTCGCCACCGCGCCCGGGGGCGGCCACGGCGAAGTCGCACCGGAGGCCGGCGGCGGGTCGGACGGGAGCGGGGGCGCATGAAGACCGTCGCGTACTACAAGGGCTGCCTCGCCTCGCTCTCCGCGAAGGAGCTCGACATCTCGACCCGCGCCCTGGCGCCGAAGGTCGGCTACGAGCTCGTCGAGCTCGAGTCCGTCACCTGCTGCGGCGCCGGCGACATCCACGAGGCGGAGCCCGACTACTACCTCCATCTCAACGC
>DATBIN010000021.1:0-33619 GCA_036556925.1 Gaiella sp. | reverse complement strand
CTTCACGCCCGAGGACCGGCGGCTGCTCGAGGCGATCGCGCACCAGGCGGCGGTGGCGCTCGAGCACGGGCGGATGGCCCTGCGCGGCGTGCTCGCCCAGGAGATCCACCACCGCGTCAAGAACAACCTGCAGACGGTGGCCTCGCTGCTGCGGCTGCAGGCGCGGGCGGAGGGCGTCGACCCGGGCAAGGCGCTCGGCGACTCGGTGAACCGCATCCTCGCCATCGCGGCGGTGCACGAGGAGCTCACCGAGCACCGCGAGGACGTCGTCGACCTCCACGAGCTCGTCGACCGCCTCCGCGCGATGCTCGTCCAGGGGCTCGGGGCCGGCAAGAAGGAGGTGGCGGCAGAGCTCGAGGACGTGACCCTGGCGGGCCAGCGCTCGACCGCGCTCGCGCTCGTCTTCACGGAGCTCCTCGGCAACGCGCTCGAGCACGGTGGGCAGCGCGTCTCCATTAGGCTGTGGGCCGACGGGGGCGATGTCGTCCTCGTCGTCGCCGACGACGGCGGTGGCATGCAGGGCGCTGCCGACGGCACCGGCATCTCGATCGTCCGCGCACTCGTACGCGACGAGCTCGGCGGCACGCTCACGTTGCACGACGACGGCGGCCTGCGCGCCGAGGTCCGGTTCCCGAGCTTGACCGAGAGGGCGTGACGATGCGGATACTCATCGCCGAAGACGAGACGATCATCAGGCTCGACCTGCGCGAGCTGCTCGAGCGCGCGGGCTTCGACGTCTGTGCCGAGGCCCGCGACGGCGAGGAGGCGGTGGCGCTTGCTCGCTCGGAGGCGCCGGACCTCGTGCTGCTCGACGTGAAGATGCCGCGCCTCGACGGCATCGACGCCGCGCGCCGCATCCTCGACGAGCGCCCCGTGCCGATCGTGATGGTGACCGCCTACGGCGAGGAGGAGCTCGTCTCGCGCGCGGTCGAGGCCGGCGTGTTCGGCTACCTGGTGAAGCCGTTCCGCGAGGGAGACCTCCTGCCGGCGATCGCCACCGCGCGCGCCCGTCACGATGAGCTCGTGGCGCTGCGCGCGGAGGCGGACTCCCTGTCGGAGGCCCTGGCGGCGCGCAAGGTGATCGAGCGCGCGAAGGGGCTGCTCATGGAGCGCGAGGGGCTCACGGAGCAGGACGCGTTCGCCCGGTTGCGCAAGGCGAGCCAGATCTCCGGCAAGCCGCTCAAGGTGGTGGCCGAGGCGCTGGTCGCCACGCTCACGACCGGCGGCTCGTAGGGGCAGGGCAGGCGGTAGGGGCGAGATATATCTCGCCCCTACGCGCCTCGATCGGTGCGCGGCGGCTGCGCCCGAGCCGGCGCGCCGCCCTACGACGCGCCCAGCAGGCGCTCGTGCTCGCGCCGCCGCGCGAGGCGCTGTACGCCCCAGACGCCGGCGCCGAGCAGGACGAACGGCCCGAGGACGACGAGGCCGAAGAGGACGGCGATGCCCTCCCAGGCGAGGACCTCGACGGCCCGGTCGATCGCGCGGTCGATGCGGGACGGCGATCCCGGGACGACCGAGCCCGCCTGCTCGGTGACGAGCTGCAGCTGGATCGTGGCCAGGCGCGCCTCCGCCTTCTGCGCGGCGCGGTTCGTCGTCAGCGCGGCGAGCTCGTCGCGGGCAGCGCGCCGGCGTGCCTCCAGCGTGGCGCGCGTCTCGGCGTCGAGGCTCGTGTCGGTGAGCTGCGCCGAGATCCGCGCGATGCGCTCGCGCAGGGTGGCGATCCTCCGGCTCATGGCGTCGATCGACTCCTGCAGGTCGTCGATCTGCACCTGCTGCGCCAGGATCGTCCCCAGCCCGGACAGCCGGGTGATCGCGTCCTGGACGCGCTCCGTCGGCACGCGCAGCGTGAGCGAGGCGGTGCCTTCCTCGCCGGTCGCGTACGAGACGCTGACGACGTAGCCGCCGAGCGAGCGTGCCGTGTCGAGGGCGCTCTGGGTCGCCTGCGACAGGGCGTCCGTGTCGGCGACCTGGAGGGTGAGGTTGGCCGTCACGCGCTGCGCGCGGCCCGTCGTCGGGCCCGGCGTCGCGGCGTCGGTGGCCGTGCCGCCAGCGGCGCCAGCGCCGGCCGCCTTCTGCGCGGCCTCGGCTCCGACGCTCGCCGTCGGGCCGGTCACGGTCGCCGGCGGCGCGCTCGAGCGGAGGCTGTCGCCCTCCGCCACTGCGGTCGACCGTGGCGCGTCGCTCTGGACGATGCCGATCGCGCCGGCAGACGCCAGCGCCACGGCCGCTGCCGCAGGCAGCGCGAGCAGCAGCCGGCGCCGTGCGAGGAACGGCGGCCGGCGGCCCGAGGTCGACGGTGCAGGGGGCGCCGTCGCGATCGCCTCGACCCGGGCGCGGAGCGCGTGGGGCGCGGCGGGCCGCGCGGCCTGCAGCTCACGGACGATGTCAGCAGAGGTCATGCTCGCTCACCTTCTCCTCGAGTCGCTTCAGCGCCCTGCTCAGCCGCGTGGACACGGCTGTCGGGCTGAGACCGAGCACGCGTGCCGTCGCCTCTCCGTCGAGCTCCAGCACGACGCGGAGCGCGATCACCTCGCGCTCCCCTGCCGTGAGCGTCAGGAGCGCCTGCTCGAGGGCGGGCGAGAGCCCCTCCACGAACGACTCCTCGACGCGCTCGGGCACCGCTGCCGCCTCTTCGCGGCGACGCCTGCGGCTCTCCGCACGGAACCAGTCGAGCGCGGTCGTCCGCGCGATCCCGAGTAGCCACGTGCGGGCGCCGCCGCGGCGGGAGTCGAAGCGCGGCCACAGGCGCAGCGCCTTCTCGAAGGTCGCTCCGGCCAGGTCCTCGGCGGTCTCGTGGTTGCGCACGAGGTAGAGGAGGTAGCCGTAGACGTCGTCGAGATGGGACTCCGCCGCCTGCGCGAAGGTCAGCCGGTCGCCGGTCGTCGTCGCGGGACGGGCCATCGTCATCGCGTGCATGCCCTCTCTACGCCGCCGCGGGTCTGAGACGTCACAGCCTCTCTCATCGGTCGGAGTGCGCCGGAGCTTCGCCCCTACGAGGGCTGCGCGGTGTCCGCGGCGGCCTCGAAGAGCTCTTCCCAGCGGGCGAGCAGGCGGGTGAGCTCCTCCCGCGCCGCGCGATGGGCCGTGAGGAGGTCCATGTCGGCCCAGTCGGCCGCGAGGCGCTCTTCGAGCCCCGCGACCGTGCGCTCCAGCTCGTCGATCGAGCTCTCGACCTGCTCCAGCTCGCCCGGCGGCCGTCGCTTGCGCGGCGCGGGGGGCTTCGCCTGCTTCGGGCCGGCCTCCTGCGGCGGCGGCTGCTCCGCCGCCGCCACCGCGCGCGCACGCACCACGTCGGCCCAGCCGCCGTCGTAGGAGCGCAGCGCCCGATCCTCGATGGCGACGATGCGGTCGGGCACGGCGTCGAGCACGGCCCGGTCGTGCGAGACGAGGAGGACGGTGCCGGGAAACGCCTCGAGGGCCGCCTCGAGCGCCTCGCGGCTCTCGAGGTCGAGGTGATTGGTCGGCTCGTCGAGGACGAGGAGGTTGGCGCCGGAGGCGACGAGGAGCGCGAGCGCGAGGCGCCGCCGCTCACCCCCCGACAGCACCGCCACCGACTTCTCGTGCGTCTCCCAGCCCGAGAAGAGAAAGCGCCCGAGCAGCGCCTGCGCCTGCGGGCGGGGCAGGCTCGTGGCGGAGGCCGCCACGTCGAGCACGGAGCCGCGGTCCGGCAGCTCGGACTCGTGCTGCGAGAAGTACGCCGGAACGACACCGTGGCCGATGCGGATCGAGCCGCGGTCGGCAGGCCGCTCGCCGAGCAGCGTCTCGAGGAGCGTCGTCTTGCCCGAGCCGTTCGGCCCGATCAGGGCCACGTGCTCGCCGCGCTCGAGCACGAGCGAGGCGTCGCGGAGGAGCTCCTTCTCGCCCGCGGAGACGGTCAGCCCTTCCGCCTCGACGACGATGCGTCCCGACCGCGGCGGCCGGAGGAACTCGAAGCCGAGCGTGCGGCGCCGCTTGGTGAGGGCTGACAGCTCGGCAGAGGCGCCGCGGCGCTCCTTCTCCAGCCGCGCGATCTGCGTCAGCTTGGCCTGCGCCTGCTTCGCCTTGCTCTTCTTGTACCGGAAGCGCTCCACGAAGCGCTCGAGGCGGGCGATGTCGTCCGAGACGCGGTCGACCGTCGTGGCCGCGGCGCTCGCGCGCGCCGCCTTCTCCAACCGCCACGCGTGCCACGGGCCGTCGAAGAAGAACACACGGGGGCCGCCCAGCTCGAGCACGCCGGTGGTGACCGCCTCGAGGAACCAGCGGTCGTGCGCCACGAGGACGACGGCGGCGTCGAGCGTCGTCAGCTCGCGCTCGAGCCATTCGAGGCTCTCGACGTCGAGGTGGTTCGTCGGCTCGTCGAGGAGCAGGAGGTCGGGGTCGCCGGACAGCGCCCGGGCGAGCGAGGCGCGCGTGAGCTCGCCGCCGGAGAACGTGTCGAGCGGCCGGTCGAGCTCCTCGTCGCGGAAGCCGAGCCCGCGGAGGACGGCCACGGCGCGGTCCCGCCAGGCCCAGCCGCCCGCGTGCTCGAGGCGGGCCTGCGCCTCCGCGTAGCGGCGCATGGTCGCGGCGTCGTGGGCACCCCCGGCCATCGCCTCCTCGAGACGGCGCAGGTCCGCCTCGATGGCCACGAGGTCGGCGGCGCCCGAGAGCGCATATTCGCGCAGGCTGAGACTCTGCCCGCGTGGGGGACGCTGGTCGTGGAGCGCGATCCGGGTGTCCTTGGCGATCGCGAGCTCGCCGCCCTGGAACGAGGTCTCCCCGACGAGCCCGCGAAGGAGCGTCGTCTTGCCCGAGCCGTTCGGCCCAGCGAGAGAGAGACGGTCGCGGCGGCGCACCGTGAACGACACCCCGTCGAAGAGCAGCGTCCCGGCGATCTCCTTGCGGAGGTTGGAGGCGATGAGCACGGCCACGGGCACACGAAGCGTACGGACGGTCAGGGTGTCGCGACGGCGATGTGTCGTACCCGTTTCGTGCTAGCGGTCTAGCCGTTATGAGGAAGGAAAGTACGCCATATCGGCGAATCAACCACGCCGAATCGTGTACGTCTCATGACCACCCGCTCACCCCTCCTCAGCGGAGCTCTCGCCGGTCTGCTCGCGGCGCTCGTGCTCGCCTCCGCGGCGGGAGGCGGCCCGCAGGACCCGGGCCGCATCCCGAGCGCGCGCGGCGTCTATGGCGCGTGCTACCAGGTGACGTCGGGGGTGCTCCGCATCGTGCCCGCCAACCGCGGCTGCCGGGGCGGCGAGCGGAGAGCGACCTGGGCGAGACGCGGCCCGCAGGGCACGCCGGGCCTTGCAGGGCCGGACGGCGAGCCAGGCCCGCAGGGGCCGGCCGGTCCCGACGGCGCAGTGGGCCCGACCGGGGCGGCCGGGCCGATCGGGCCGGAGGGTCCGCAGGGCGCGCCCGGACCGGACGGCCCCGAAGGCCCGCAGGGCGCCGTCGGCCCGACGGGGCCGCAAGGCCCGCAGGGAGACGCAGGCCCGCAGGGTGCCGCCGGGCCGCAGGGCCCTCAGGGCCTCATGGGGCCGGCGGGAAGCGACGGGACGATCGGCCCGCAGGGCCCGCAGGGCGATCCGGGGCCTGCCGGCCCGCAAGGCCCTGAGGGCGATCCGGGCCCGCAGGGACCGCAGGGCGTTCAGGGACCGCAGGGCGTGACGGGCCCGCAGGGGCCCGCGGGCCCGAGCGACTCCCAGGTCACCGGTGCGGTGGGCGCCCAGTCCGCCGCCAACGCGGGGGCCGGGACGACGATCTCCGCCACGGCGAGCTGCCCCGCCGGGAAGAAGCTCCTGGGCGGCGGCGGCCGTTCGGGCGCCACGGCGGCGGCGCAGGAGCGGCGCGTCGTGCTCAAGGAGTCGTATCCGTCCGGGGCCGGCTCGTGGACGGTCGTGGCGCTGGTGATCAACAACCTCACCGGCGGGACGCGCGCGACCGTGGCCGCGGCCGCGGTCTGCACGGCCTAGGTCCCTCCGCCCTCGAGCGCAAACCAGGCGGCCGGCCGCCGCGTAGCGAGGGGTGTGTACCGAATCGTGACCCCGGGTAGGAATCGCACATGACCGACACCATCGTGGTCGTCGGAGGGGGGCTCGCCGCGGCGAGCCTCGCCGTCTCCTACCGCGAGGCGGGCGGCGAGGAGGTCGTGACCATCCTCTCCGCCGACGACCGCCCCCCGTACAACCGTCCGCCGCTGTCGAAGGGCTTCCTGCGCGGCGAGATGGAGGACGAGGCGGACGCGTACGTCCAGCCCGCGCGGTTCTACGACGACAACGTGATCGAGCTCCGTCTGGAGACGGAGGTCCGCGCTGTCGACACCGGCGCGCACGAGATCGAGCTGGCCGGTGGCGAGCGCGTTCCCTACGGGACGCTCGTGATCGCCTCCGGCGCCACGCCGCGATCGCTGCCGCTGCCCGGGATGGACCTGGTCGGCCTCCACACCTACCGCACGCTCGCGGACGCCACCGCGGTGCGAGAGGCGGCCGCCGAGGCGCGCAAGGCGCTGGTCGTCGGCGGCAGCTTCATCGGCTCCGAGGTGGCCGCCTCCCTGCGGATGCGCGGGCTCGAGGTCGCGCTCGTCGAGATGGGTGAGCGGCTCATGCCCGCCCTCGGCTCGGCCGAGCTGTCCGAGCAGCTCGCTGCCCTCTATCGCGAGCAGGGTGTCCACCTGCTGCTCGGCGACGCGCTCGAGGAGCTGCACTCGAACGGGCGGCTGCTCACGGGGGCGCGGACCGCCCAGGGCCACGAGGTCGAGGCCTACCTCGGCGTCGTGGGCGTCGGCGTGGAGCCGAACGTGAGCTTCCTCGACCCCGAGCAGCTCAAGCTCGACAACGGCGTCGTGGTCGACGAGCGGTTTCGCTCCTCCGCCGACGACGTGTACGCGATCGGAGACGTGGCGCAGTTCCCCGACCCCGTCTTCGGCAGACCCAGGCGCATCGAGCACTGGTCGAACGCGAACGCGCAGGGAAGCCACCTCGGACGGCAGCTCGCCGGTGCGAGGGAGCCCTGGGACGAGATCTCGGTGTTCTTCACGCAGCTCTTCGACGTCAAGCTGCAAGTCCTGGGGGACGTCGACGGCGGCGTGGACGACGTCCTGCTCCTCGGCTCCATCGACGAGGGCCGCCTGGCGGGGTTCCACCGCAGGGACGGCAAGGTGGTCGGCGCCGTGCTCCACGGGCAGTCCGCCGACGTGGTCGAGCAGGCGAAGACGATCCTGCGGGAGCAGCCGGAGGCCGACGACGCGGAGGCGCTGCTCGCCGATCCTCGCTTCCGTCCTGCGACGGCTGCACGAGGCTGACGTGCGCGCGGGGAGCCCGCGGGCAGTCCCGTATTGTTCGCCGCGATGTCCGATCCCCGCCGGCTGACCATCGACACGATCCGCGTCCTCGCCATGGACGCGGTGCAGAAGGCCAACGCGGGCCATCCGGGTACCGCCATGGCGCTCGCCCCGCTCGCGTACCTCCTCTACCGCGACGTCATGCGCCACAATCCGGCGAACCCCGACTGGCCGGGCCGCGACCGGTTCGTCCTCTCGGCCGGGCACGCCTGCATCCTCCAGTACGCGGCGCTCCACCTCTCGGGCTACGACCTCTCGCTCGAGGACCTGCAGCAGTTCCGGCAGTGGGAGTCGCGCACCCCGGGCCACCCGGAGCACTTCGTCACCCCCGGCGTGGAGACGACCACCGGACCGCTGGGCCAGGGCTTCGCCAACGGAGTCGGGCTCGCGATCGCCGGGCGCTTCCTCGGCGAGCGCTACCACCGGCCGCAGCACGAGCTGCTCGACCACCACGTCTACGCGATCTGCTCGGACGGCGACCTGATGGAAGGCGTCTCGCAGGAGGCCGCCTCGATCGCCGGCCACCTCGGCCTCGGCGCGCTCGTCTACGTCTACGACGACAACCACATCACGATCGACGGCTCGACGACCCTGACGTACACGACCGAGGACAAGGGCGCGCGCTTCGAGGCCTACGGCTGGCACGTGCAGCACGTCGGCGACGCCGAGGACGTCGACGCGCTCGCGACCGCCCTGCAGGCGGCACGGGGGGAGACCGCGCGTCCGTCGCTGATCGTGCTGCGGAGCCACATCGCCTACCCGGCGCCGCACGCCCAGGACACGGCGAAGGCACACGGGAGCCCTCTCGGAGAGGACGAGGTGCGGGCGACGAAGGAGCGTCTCGGCTGGGATCCAGACGTCCACTTCCACGTGCCCGACGCGGTGCGCGAGCACATGGCGGTCGTCGCCGAGCGCGGCGCGGGGCTCGAGCGGGAGTGGGAGGGGCGTTTCGCGGCATGGTCCGAGGCGTTCCCCGAGCTGCGCCGGGAGTGGGACGCCGACCGCCTGGGCCGGCCACGGGACGGATGGCTCGACGCGCTGCCCTGGTTCGAGGCCGGCGAGGACCTGGCCACGCGCGACGCCGGGAAGCGGGTGCTGAACGCCATCCGTCGGTACGCGCCGACGATGATCGGCGGGGCTGCCGACCTGGTCGAGTCGACGAAGACCGAGCTCGCGGGAGGAGGCGTCTTCTCCGCCGGCCACGCGGGCCGCAACGTCGCCTTCGGCGTCCGCGAGCACGCCATGGGCTCGATCGTCAACGGCATCGCGCTCGAGCCCGCGATGCTGAAGCCCTTCGGCTCGACGTTCCTCATCTTCTCCGACTACATGCGCCCCGCCGTACGGCTCTCGGCGCTGATGGGCCTCGACACCGTCTGGGCGTGGTCGCACGACTCCGTCGGGCTCGGCGAGGACGGGCCGACGCACCAGCCCGTCGAGCACCACATGGCGTTGCGCGCGATCCCGAACCTCTGGTACGTCCGTCCCGCCGACGCCAACGAGACCACCGTCGCCTGGCGAATCGCCATGGAGCGGAAGGGCGGGCCGGTGGCGCTCGCGCTGACGCGGCAGAAGGTGCCGACGCTCGACCGCGACGAGGTCGCCTCCGCCGAGGGGGCCCTCCGCGGCGCGTACACGCTGTGGCAGTCCGGCGACGGGGAGCCCGACGTGATCCTGCTCGCCACGGGGTCGGAGGTCCACGTCGCGCTCGAGGCCGCGCGCCGGCTCGACGCCAACGCACGGGTCGTCTCGATGCCGTGCTGGGAGCTCTTCGCCGCGCAGCCGGACGACTACCGTGACGAGGTCCTGCCGGGCTCGGTCGAGGCGAGGGTCTCGGTCGAGGCGGGCATCACTTTCGGCTGGGAGCGGTGGGTCGGGCCTCGAGGGACGTCGGTGGGCGTCGACCGCTTCGGCGCGTCCGCGCCCTACGAGCGGATCTTCGAGGAGCTCGGGCTCACCGCGGACGCGGTCGCGGCCGCCGCCGCGGGCGTCGTGGAACGTGTTGCGTAGAAGGGAGTGACGGCAATGGCCGGGTCGAGGCTGCACGAGCTGAGCGCGAGAGGCGTGAGCGTCTGGTTCGACACCCTCTCGCGCGACCTGCTCGAGACCGGCGCGCTCGCGCGCATGATCGAGGAGGACGCCGTCGTCGGCGTGACCTCCAACCCGACGATCTTCCAGAAGGCGCTCTCCGAGGGTGAGCGCTACGACGACCAGATCCGTGCGCTCGAACGCGTGGCCGACACACGCGAGGTGTTCTTCGCGCTCGCGATGGACGACATCCGCGCCGCGTGCGACCTCCTGCGCCCGGTCTGGGAGGCGACGGCCGGCATCGACGGCTTCGTCTCGCTGGAGGTGGATCCCACGCTCGCCTACGACCGCGAGGCGACGTACGAGCAGGCGATGCGCTTTCACGCCGAGGTCGACAAGCCGAACCTCTACGTGAAGATCCCCGCCACCCACATCGGCCTCTCCGCTATCGAGGACTGCATCGCGCAGGGCCGGTCCATCAACGTCACGCTGATCTTCTCGCTCGCGCGCTACGCCGCCGTCGTGGAGGCGTACATCCGCGGGCTGGAGCGGCTCGTCGCCGCCGGCGGCGATCCCGCCAAGGTCGCCTCGGTGGCGAGCTTCTTCGTCTCGCGGGTCGACACCGAGGCGGACAAGCGTCTCGAGGCAATCGGCCGCACGGACCTCGTAGGGCGGCTGGCGGTCGCCAATGCGAAGCTCGCCTACCGGCACTGGCAGGAGGCGTTCACCGGGGAGCGCTGGGCCTTCCTCGCGTCGAGGGGGGCGCGAACGCAGCGCTGCCTCTGGGCGTCGACGTCGACGAAGAACCCGGACTACCGCGACGTGATCTACGTCGAGGAGCTGGTCGGCCCGGACGTCGTGAACACGATGCCTCTCGAGACCATCCGCGCCTTCCAGGATCACGGCGAGGTGCGCGGCGACACGTTGCTGGAGGGAGTCGACGACGCGCGACGCCTGCTCGAGGAGCTCGCGGACGCAGGGGTGGACTACGACGATGTCGTCGCCGTCCTGGAAGCGGAGGGCGTGAAGAAGTTCGCCGACTCGTTCGCCGATCTGATGGAGGGCATCGAGGCCAAGCGCGGCGCCCTCGCCGCGGCATGAGGCGCGCTTCTGCCGCGCGGGGCCGGCCCGCTCGGCGGTGAGCGTCACGCCGAACCCGCTGGCGGAAGGGCTTGGGCTTCGACGCAGGCCGGACCCCTGCGTGCTGGTCATCTACGGCGCCTCGGGCGATCTGACGCGGCGGAAGCTCTTCCCCGCCCTGTACGCGCTCGCCTACCGGCGGCTGCTGCCGGACCACTTCGCGGTCGTCGGCGTCGCGCGCACCGAGCAGACGACCAAGCAGTTCCTCGCGTCGATGCGTCGCGGCGTGAAGGAGTTCGCGCGCGATCCCTTCCGGACGGAGGTGTGGGAGGCCCTGGCGGCAGGTGTCCGGTATGTCGCCACCGACTTCGCCAGCGATCCGGGAGAGGATCGCGTCGGCGCGGCGCTCGAGGAGCTCGACGCCGAGCGGGGCACGGCCGGCAACCGCCTGCATTACCTGGCCGTGCCGCCTGTGGCCTTCGAGACGGTGGTGCGCGAGATCGGCGAGCGGCGCGAGCGGGAGGGCTGGACGCGGATCATCGTCGAGAAGCCGTTCGGGCGCGACGCAGCCTCGGCGCGCGAGCTCAACGCCATCGTGAAGCGCTGGTTCACGGAGGACGAGCTCTTCCGCATCGATCACTACCTGGGCAAGGAGACCGTGCAGAACATGCTCGCCCTGCGGTTCGCGAACGGCATCTTCGAGCCGATCTGGAACCGGCAGTTCATCGACCACGTGCAGATCACCGTCGCCGAGACGATCGGCATCGAGGGGCGCGCCGGCTTCTACGAGCAGGCGGGCGCGATCAGGGACATCTTCCAGAATCACCTGCTTCAGCTCGTCGCGCTGACGGCCATGGAGCCGCCGATCGACTTCACCGCGGACTCGGTGCGGAACGAGAAGGTCAAGGTGCTCCGCTCCATGCACACCCCCGGCCCGCGCAACGTCGTGCGCGGTCAGTACGGCCAGGGCTGGATCGAGGGGGTCGAGGTGCCGGCGTACCGCGACGAGCCGGGGGTGGCCTCTGGCTCGCAGACGGAGACCTTCGTCGCCGCCAAGCTCTACGTCGACAACTGGCGCTGGGCCGACACGCCCTTCTACGTGCGCGCGGGCAAGCGGCTCGCCCGGCGCGAGACGACGATCGCGATCCAGTTCCAGCGCGCGCCGCACCCGCCCTTCGCCGAGATCGCGGGCGAGGGCCTGCGGCCGAACGTGCTCCTCATCCACGTCCAGCCCGACGAAGGCGTGTCGCTCGCCATCGGCGCCAAGGTGCCCGGCGCGGGCATGCAGATCCGCACGGTGCACATGGACTTCCTCTACGGCGGCGCCTTCAGGGAAGGGTTGCCGGAGGCGTACGAGCGCCTCATCCTGGACGCCATGCTCGGCGACGCGACGCTCTTCACACGGGAGGACGAGGTCGACGAGCAGTGGAAGCTCGTCGACGCCGTCGTCGGTGCCTGGCGCCGCGACCGGCCGAGCTTTCCGAACTACGCCGCCGGCAGCTGGGGGCCGATCACGGCCGACGAGCTGGTGCATCGCGACGGCCGGTCATGGCGACGGCACTGAGCCGCTCGCGCCGGGTCGAGCGGTGCGCAGCCGCGGCCGGGGGAAGCCGCGCCTGACGTGGGCGTCGTCGCCGAGATCGAGCGCAAGCTCGCGCGCGAGCGCTGCAAGCAGGTCGACGACGGTGTGCCCGAGCTCCGCACGAGCACCCTCACGCATCTCGTCTGGGCGCCTCCGAGCTGGCTCCCCGCCGCGCGCAGGACCCTGGCCGGGCTGGCCGAGCGGCACCCGGCGAGGACGATCTTCCTCGTCCCCGAGGCCGGACGAGGCGATCGCGTCGACGCCGCCGTCAGCGTGCGCGACTTCCCCGTCGGCGACGGGCGCGAGGTCCTCTCGGAGGTGATCGAGATCCGGCTCCGCGGCACACCCGCCGAGCACCCGGGCTCGATCGTGCTGCCGCTCCTCGTCTCCGACCTGCCCGCGTTCTGCCGCTGGCGCGGACGTCCGGACTTCGGCTCGAGCGCATTCACCGAGATCGTCGACGTCGTCGACCGTCTCGTGGTCGACTCGGGCGAATGGCCGGGCCTGCCTGCCGCGTACGCGAGGCTCGTCGCGCTCTTCGACGAGGTGACGGTGTCGGACATCGCCTACCGGCGCACGCTCCCGTGGCGCGCCCGCATCGCGGAGCGCTGGCCGGACATCGCCTCGCTCGACGCGATTCGCGTCACGGGGCCTCGAGCGGACGCACTCCTCCTCGCGGGCTGGCTGCGGTCGCGCCTCGGCCGCGAGGTCCGGCTGTCGCGCCGCAACGCCGCGCGGATCGAGGCGGTCGCGCTCGACGGGGAGCCCGTCTCCACTCCTGTGGAGGCTGCGACCTCGCCGAGCGACCTTCTCTCCGGCGAGCTCGAGGTGCTGGCGCGGGACGCCGTCTACGAGGGCGCCGTGCGGACGCTCGCCGAGCCGGCGGCCTGACCCTCGCTCGCGCGGCGTCGGCGGTTGGGGCCTCGCCTGCGCCTACCGCTCCGCCACGGCCGCGAGGAGCACGTCGTGCAGGTACCCGTTGGAGGAGATCGCCGAGCCGCCGTCGGGGCGGGCCACGCCCTGGAAGTCGGTGAAGCGGCCTCCGGCCTCTTCCACGATCACCTGCACCGCTGCGAGGTCCCAGAGCGAGACGCCGATCGCGTCGATGGCGCCGTCGGCGGCCCCCTCCGCGACGAGCATGTGCGCCCAGAAGTCGCCGTACGAGCGCGTGTGCCACGCCTGCGCCGAGAGGGCTGGCAGCGGGCGGTCGAGCGCGAAGTGGAGCACGGCATCGTCGACGTTCCGCACCGAGGACACGTGGACACGGTCGTCGTTCGCCCAGGCTCCCTGTCCCCGCTCGGCGAACCAGCGCCGGCCGAGAGCGGGGGCCGAGACGACGCCGAGCCGCAGCTCGCCCTCCTCCTCGAGCGCGATCAGCGTCGCCCAGACCGGGACGCCGCGCGAGTAGTTGCGCGTGCCGTCGATGGGATCGACGATCCAGCGTCGCCGTCCGCGCCCCGAGGAGCCGTGCTCCTCGCCGAGCATCGCGTCGCGCGGGCGGGCGGCGGCAAGCCGCACGCGGATCTCGCTCTCCACGGCCTCGTCCGCGTCGGTCACGGGTGTCGTGTCGTCCTTGGTGCGGACGCCCAGGTCTCCGGCGCGGAAGCGGGCGAGCGAGATGGTGTCGGCCGCGTCGGCGAGCTCGAGGGCGAGTGCGAGGTCGGGGCCCATGGGGCCCCGACCTTAGCGCGTGAGGTAAGCGACCGCGTGTGCCTAGCGAGCGATCGCGAAGCGCGGCTTGGCCACCTGCACGTGCAGCGGCAGCGACCAGGCCATGGCCTTGATCTTGCCCGGGAGGTACGGGTTGACCGCGCGGATGCGATACCACCAGCTGCCCGGGTTGAGGGCCAGCTGTGCGGCCGTGCCTGCCGTCTTCACGCTGCCGGAGGCGCGCCACGGGTACTTGCTGCGGGACCACTGCACCTCGTACTCGACCGCGCCCTGCACGGGCAGCCATGCGACGAGCGGCTTGCCGTAGAAGGTGGCCTGGCCGCCGCGGGCAGCGACGAGCCGCCCCTTCGGCGAGAGCCCGGAGGCGAAGGGGCTGCCCTGACCGGCGACGACGGGCGTCGACTGCTTGCCGAAGGCGACCCTGCTGCCCTGGTTGCAGGTGTCCTGCGGGTGACGGACGTCGTGGTACTCGATCGTCGAGCCGTCGACGACGAACACGGCGACCGGGACGACGGTCCAGTAGTAGCGGCCGTTGGGCCAGCCGCTCTCGGGCAGGTCGACGGTGGCACCGGTCGGGTCGGCGCCCGTGAGCGTCGGGTCCTCGCCGGGCTTGTCGATGGCCGGATCCTGGCCCTCGGTCACGGTCTGCTCCTCGGCGGCGGCCTCGACCGAGGCCTCCTCGGTGCTCTTCACCGGGGTGAGGTCGGCCATGAAGGTCAACCCCTCGGGACCGTTCTTGAGCACGTTCACGAACGCGTCGTCGAGCTCCTTGCCCGTCGTGGTCGGCAGCTTGAGGCCGCCGGTGGTGCGGGGGGCGTACGCCGGCGAGCCCGTGATGGCGCTCTTGAAGACGACGTTGACGCAGTCGGAGTCGGAGAAGACGTAGACGCGGTACAAGGGATACGCGCCCGACGGGCCGACGTTGTACGCCTCGCGGCCGCTGAAGACGAAGGCCGGCGTCAGCTCGTGCGAGCGAGCCGTGTTGAGCCGCGAGGTCGCGCCCGCCGTGAGGGCCATGCGCGCGGAGAGCGCTCCGGAGACCTGCGGGTTCTTCGAGACGAACTCCTTCGTCCACGGGCCGTAGCTCACTGCCGGGAGGCCGTTCAGGTGCACGCGGCTCGCGGGCGGCACGACACGCACCGCACGCACGCGCCAGCGCACCTCGCCGGTCCAGCTCGCGTCGTCGTGGAACGTGTAGGCCTCGCGATGGTCGACCGCCGTCGTGCGCGTGGCGACCTTCTTCGTCCAGCCGGAGCCGGGGCCGATGCGGGTGAACCAGACCTCGTAGCTCGTGGCCCCCTCGACCGGCGTCCAGCGGGAGAGGCCGGGGAGTCCGGGCATCATCCGCGGAACCTGCTTCCAGCGGATGTTGAAGCCGTACGGCTTGCTCCACGTCGTGACGCCGCTGCTCGTGAACGCGCGGACCCGTGCGTACGCGGCGTACGGCTGCCCCGTCATCCACGGGAGCTGCAGCGGGACGGCGACGGCGGGGCTCCGCACGGCGGTGGCGCGCCAGAAGATGCTCGCGTCACCGAAGGCGGGGCTCTTCGAGAGCTGGAACTCGTAGCGGGTCGCGCCGCGAACCGGCCTCCAGGAGAAGGACGGCGTGCGGGGGAACTCGTGCACTGCGGGCTCGCTCGCCCGCAGGAGGAAGGCCTTGAGGCCGGAGGGACGCGCCGGCGACGCCTCGCTCTTGGCGAGCGCGGACCCGGCGAGGAGCGTCACGGTGAGGACGCAGACGGAGACGAGGCGGACTGTGCGCATGGCTCCCCTTATGTCGGCAGGCGGGGGCGCGCGGCCGTCCCTCGAAAGGGGGACGGCCGCCACACGACTCGTACGATCGCGCGACACCCGAAACCGGGGTCGCGAAAAGCTCAGTCGAGCTGCAGGTAGACGAGCGCGACGAGGACCGTCCCGACGAAGAGCACGAGGGCGAGCCCGAAGAGGGCCAGTCCCAGCCGCAGGTTCCGTCGTTCGAGCTCGGGGTCCAGCATCGTCGTCAGACCAGCACCGGGTCGATGGCCGCCGCGGCGAAGAGCAGGGCCAGGTAGGCGAGCGAGTAGTGGAACAGGGCGACGGCGCCCGCCCGCGTGGCGCCCCGACGCAGGCGCACGGCGAGGACGAGCAGCCAGCCGCCGAGCACGCCGGCGGCCACCGTGTACAGCGGGCCCAGCCAGACCCCGACGACGAGCGTGAAGGCGACGAGCACCACCGAGTAGAGGAGGATCTGGCGACGCGTCTCGCCGTCGCCCCGCACGACGGGCAGCATGGGGACGTTCGCGCTCGCGTAGTGCTCCTTGATCATCAGCGCCAGCGCCCAGAAGTGCGGCGGCGTCCACAGGAAGACGATCAGGAAGAGCGCCACCGCGGGTACGCCCAGGTCACCGGTCGCCGCGGCGTACCCGACGAGCGGAGGCACGGCGCCGGCCGCCCCGCCGATGACGATGTTCTGGTCGGTCGACCGCTTGAGCCAACCGGTGTAGACGATCACGTAGAAGAGGTTCCCGACGAGCGCCAGCACCGCCGTGAGCACGTTGACCGTCGAGGCGAGCAGCGCGAACGAGAGCGCGGACAGCGCCAGGCCGAACTCGAGCGCGCGCGGCGCGGTCACGCGGCCCGAGGCGACCGGCCGCGCTCGGGTGCGCTCTCCCATGAGGCGGTCGATGTCGGCGTCGAGCACGTGGTTCAGCGCGCTGGCGCCGCCGCACGCGAGCGCCAGTCCCGCGAGCATGGCCGCGAGGTCACGGAGTACGGGCACGCCGCCGGCTCCCACGAACATGCCGGCGGCCCCCGTGACGAGCAGGAGCACCATGATCCGCGGCTTGGTCAGCGTCACGTAGTCGCGCCACGGCCCGAGCGGCACGGGCGTGCCTCGGAGCGAGGCCGCGCACGTGACGAGTGCCGCCGCGAGTGAGGCGCCCGCCGCGGCGACGTGCACGGCGGTCGCCCACGCCGCCTGGTCGCTCCAGGCGACGAGGCCTCCGGTGGCGATCGCCACGACGAGGAACGCGAGCGCCGCCGCCGCCGGGAGCAGCAGCCGCGGGTACGCCATGCGCGCGGCCACGACGAGCGCCGCGAGGAAGGGCAGCGCCACGAGGGCAGCTCCCCAGTGGGTGTGGCCGAGCTCGAACGCGGCACTCACCACGACGGCGCCCGTGGCGAGCGCGGCTGCGGCCGCGGTGAGCCGCAGCACCGGACCGGGAGCGGCGTCAGAGCGCACGGGACTCCCGGAGGCGGCGGCGCAGGTCGTAGAGCGGCCGCGAGCTCGTGACGTAGGGGACGTCGTCGAAGTTGTGCGGGGGCGGCGGGGAGGTGGTGTACCACTCGAGCGTGTCGGCCAGCCAGGGGTCGTTGCCCGCCCGGCGGCCGTTGAGGCTCCGGAGCACGGCCCAGGTGAAGACCAGGATGCCAAGGCCCATCACGAACGAGCCCACCGTGGAGGCCATGTTGTAGCCCTCCCAGAGGCCGCCCTCCGAGTACGTGTAGATGCGGCGCGGCATCCCGAGCAGCCCGAGCAGGTGCTGCGGGAAGAACGTCAGGTTGAAGCCGACGAAGAGCAGCAGGAAGGTGATCTTCCCGAGCCGCTCGTCCAGGAAGCGCCCGAACATCTTCGGCCACCAGTAGAACAGGCCGCCGAGGATCCCGAACACCGCCCCTCCGAAGAGCACGTAGTGGAAGTGGGCGACGACGAAGTACGTGTCGTGCACCTGCCAGTCGACGGGGAACGCGGCCAGGTAGATGCCGGAGAGCCCGCCGATCGTGAACACGGAAATGAAGCCGAGGGCGAACAGCATGGGCGTGTCGAGGCTCAGGTTGCCGCGCCACAGCGTCGCGAGCCAGTTGAAGATCTTGATCCCCGTCGGCACCGCGATCACCATCGAGACCACCATGAACCAGCCGTTGAGCCAGTTCGAGAGGCCGACCGTGAACATGTGGTGGGCCCAGACGAGGAGCGAGAAGAAGCCGATGGCCACGGTCGAGAGCGCGATCGCCTTGTAGCCGAAGATCGGCTTGCGGCTGAAGACGGGAAGGATCTCGGACACGATCCCCATGGCCGGCAGGATCATGATGTAGACCTCCGGGTGCCCGAAGAACCAGAAGACGTGCTGGTAGAGCACCGGGCTGCCGCCCTCCTCCGGGCGGAAGAAGTGGAACGTCCCCGGGAACTGGCGCTCGAGCAGGAGCAGCGTGAGACCCGCTGAGAGCGTCGGCAGCACGAGCAGGAGCAGGCCGGAGTAGATCTCGATCGACCACGCGAAGAGCGGCAGACGCATCCACGTCATGCCGCGGGTGCGCATGTTGTGGATGGTGACGATGAAGTTGATTGCGCCGGCGAGTGACGAGAGCGTGAGGATGTGGAGGGAGAGGATCCACAGGTCCTGCCCGTTGCCCGGGGCGATGCTGGAGAGCGGCGGGTAGGCGGTCCAGCCGGTGTTCGCGGCCCCGCCCGCCGCGAAGAAGGAGAGCAGGAAGACGAGGCCAGCGGAGGCGTAGAGCCAGTAGGAGAGCGCGTTCAGCCGCGGGAAGGCCATGTCGGGCGCACCGATCATGAGCGGGACGAGGAAGTTGCCCAGTCCTGCGAGCACCGGCACGACGACGAGGAACACCATCGCCGTTCCGTGCATCGTGACGACCTCGTTGTAGCTCTCGCCCGTGAGCACGCTCTGGTCGGGGCGCGCCAGCTGCGTCCGGATGAGGAGCGCGAGGAAGCCCGCGAAGACGAAGAACAGGCCCGCAGTGGCGATGTAGAGGATGCCGATGCGCTTGTGGTCGACGGTCACGAGCCAGCTCGCCACGCGTCCGCGATGCCAGGCGGGGGTGGGAGATGTCTCAGCCCTGGTTGCCAAAGCGCTCCTCGAGATAGGCGTTCAACGACTCGATCTGGCCGTCCGTCCAGTCACGGCCGACGGGCGGCATCACCGGACGCCCGGGCAGCGCCCTGCCCGCACGAACGACGCGCGCGATCGCCCGGTCGTCGACCAGCGTGTCCGGGGGAATGGCGGGCCCGTAGCCGCCCTCGGCGTCCATGCCGTGGCACTTTGCGCACACGCCCTCCCACTCGGCTCGGCCGAGCTCGGGATCCGCGGCCTGCTGCGCGCTCGCCTGCTCCTCGAGCCAGGCGGCGAACGCGTCTGCCGGCATGACCTCGACCTCGTCGAGCATCTTCGCGTGGTAGAGGCCGCAGAGCTCGGCACACCGGCCCTTGTAGACGCCGGGCCGCGCCACCTGGAACCACGTCGTGTTCACGTGCCCCGGGATGGCGTCGATCTTGCCGCCGAGCGCGGGCACCCACCACGAGTGCACCACGTCCCAGTCGGGCGCCGTGACCACGAGCTCGACCGGGACTCCCGCAGGGGCGCGCAGGCGGTCGATGGCGACCACCTCGTTGGGGTAGCGGAACTGCCAGAAGAACTGCTGGCCGACGACCTCGACACGCAGCGGGGCGCCCGCAGCCGAGCTCGGCGTGTCGGCGATCCCCGGCAGCTTCACGGCGACGAACACCGCGATCGCAAAGAGCACCAGCACGGGCCCCGCCGTCCACATCAGCTCGAGGCGCGTCGAGCCGTGGATCTGCACGCCGTCCTCGTCGCGGCTGCGCCGCCGGCGCCGGTAGCGCAGGACGAAGAGGACGAGCAGCCCCTCGACGAGCACGAAGATCAGGAGGATGAAGGCGGTGATGAACCACCACGTGGTCGTGATGCCCTCCGCGTTCGGGGACTCCGGAGGCACGGGCGCGAAGCCGCCGTTGCCCGCGAGCGCCGGGCCGGCGACCGCTGACAGCGCGACACACCACCCGCCGAGTGCGAGGAGGATCCTGGGGCGCACGTCCGCGAGGCATTCTATGAGCGTGACCAAGGACACCGCCTCGCCAACCCGCGCCAGGCTGCCGGCCGACGTGCAGCGGCCGTTCGAGGTGTTCGTCAACGGCGTCCCCCAGGTGGAGGGAAGGGATTACGTGGTCCGTGACGGCATGCTCGTGTTCGAGCAGCGCCTGCGGCAGGAGGGCAAGCTGGGCGTGGGCCGCTGGACCTCGATGGTGCTGGGAGTCGCGGGGACGTACCGTCAGAACGATTCCGTCGACGTGGTCTACGAGCGGAGCGGGCGGCGCGTGGTGGCGACGAAGCTGCCGCTCGAGCACGCGGGCTGAGGCGCGGCGGTCGACCCCAGCCGTTCCAGGCGCCTGCTCAGGCCCGGCCGGCGGCGGCGGCTGCGCGCCGCAGCCGGGCGGCGTCCGGCGCCCCCAGCTGGCCCGGCTCCAGCTGCCAGAGCCAGTTCCCCTCGGTCGTGCCCGGCGTGTTCATGCGGGCCTCGCTGCCCAGGCCGAGCACGTCCTGCGCGGGCACGATCGCGAGCGATGCCCGCGACGACAGCGCGAGCTCGACGAGCGGCCAGGTCTCGTCCGTCGCAAAATGGCCCGCCAGCGTGTCGGAGTCGTGGATCGACGTGTAGACGACCTGGTTCTCGCGGTGGTTCTCGAGGCGGTGGGGATCGTCGCGCGGTCCGCGGAACGCCCAGAGCAGCACCGCCATGCCGGGGTAGCCGAGCGCGTTGCGCAGCTCGTGCACGTCCGGCGTGATCAAGCCGAGGTCCTCGACGATCAGCGGCAGGGGCCCGAGTGCCGCCTCCGCGGCGCGGAAGACGGCAGCTCCGGGTCCGGGGAGCCAGTGCCCCTCGCGCGCGCTCTCGGCGTCGGCCGGCAGGGCCCAGTAGTTCGCAAAGCCGCGGAAGTGGTCGATGCGGACGACGTCGACGAGCCCCAGCGTGTGTCGCAGCCGCTCGATCCACCAGGCGTACCCTGTCCGCGCGAGCGCATCCCAGTCGTAGAGCGGGTTGCCCCATTTCTGCCCCTCGGCGTTGAGGGGGTCGGGAGGCGCACCGGCGACGAGATCGTCCGGCTGGAAGAGCTCGCGATGCGAGACGTGGTCGCAGCTTCCGTGCGCGACGTAGATCGGCATGTCGCCGATGATCCGCACGCCGCGCGCGGCCGCGTACGCTCGCAGGGCCTGCCATTCGCGCTCGCACCGCACCTGGGCCTCGATCGCGCCGGCGCCGGCGAACGCGAGCCACTCCTCGGCCCAGGAGCCGTGGCGCTCCAGGAAGGAGCTCGCCTCGGACGGTGCGACCGGCGCGTCGGGATCGTGGAGCAACCCGCTCCACAGGGCGAACGCCGACGCGGACGCGTACGGAGAGCGGAACTCGTCGGGCGGGTTGAGGGGCAGCACCTGCCACCAGCCTGCGCCGGCAGCCTGCAGCCAGTCCACGAACCGCTCCGCCTCGGGACCGAGCCGCCCGCCGGGAAGCGACGTCGGATGCAGCTGGACCCCGAGCGAGCGCTGGAAGGGCACGACCGGATTCTCGTCGCAGCGGAACCCGAAGCGGACGGCTTCAGGGGTTTGCGCGTCCGGAATCCGCGCGAGCGGATTCCGGGCTGCGCCGGCTGGCCTAGGTGCGCGCGAGCACGAGCCAGGCGAAGCCGAGGATGCCCCGATAGCCGTCGCGGTACTCGCACTCCCGCGTCACCGCGAGCAGGCGTGCGTCGGGGTCGTCGACCGCCTCGAGGCCCGAGCGCCACGCGGCCTCGAAGGCATCCCACTCCTCGAGCGTCGAGCGGTCGGCAGCCTCCACGGAGAAGCCGGCCGCCCGGACGACGGAGAGGAGGCCCTCGAACACCGGGAGGTCTCCGAAGAGCCGGCGCGCCTCCGCGCCCGGTGCACGCTCCCAGAAGCCGTCGGCGAACAGCACCGTGCCGCCACGCTCGACCCGCTCGCGCAGCGCCCGCAGCGCCGGGGTCGCGCCTCCCCAGACGTGGCTCGCGCCGACGCACATGACCAGGTCTCCCCGATCCTCGAAGGCGGTCGCGTCGTCCTCGACGAACTCGACGCGCTCCTGCAGGTCTCTCGCCGAGGCGGCGGCCCGGGCGCGATCGAGCGCTCCGCGGTCGAGATCGACCCCGGTTCCCGTCGCCGCCGGGTGCGCGCCGACGACGCGGAGGAGGAGCTCGCCCCAACCGCAGGCGAGATCCAGGGCGTGCCGGCCGGGCGCGAGCGCGAGTGCGCCGACGAGCGCCGCGGCGCGTTCCTCCGAGAGGGGCGCGTTGAACGTCAGGCGCGAGTGTGCGAGACGGCGAAGATCGTCGCGCGGCGGTGTGAGCACGCGAGACGACCTCACGCCCGGAGTGTCTACACGACCGGTCAGACACCATCCGCCGTCTGCGGCGGCAACGCGACCTGCGCGTCGGTCTCTGCTCTACCTGCCGTCGCGGTTCGCCGCCTCGTGCGCGTTTCGCTCCAGCCGGGATCGACGCCGCCGAGTACCGCAGCCGGCTGGACGGACTTGCGCACCGAGGCTTGCTGTGAGATCCGTGTCGTCCGGCCGCGCAGCGGACGGCTTTTAGGGGTGTGCGCGTCCGGGATCCGCATTCGCGGATTCCGGGCTGCGCGGGCAACTAGTGTGGAGGGGAGTGGCCGACAACAGCATCGTCGCCGTCGGGCTCGTCCGCGAGTTCCGCAAGGGTCCGCGCGCCGTCGACGGCATCGACCTCCACGTCGAGCCGGGCGAGATCTACGGGTTCCTCGGGCCGAACGGCGCGGGCAAGTCGACGACGGTGCTGATGCTCACGACGCTGCTTCCGCCCTCGGCCGGCACCGCACGGGTCGGCGGCTTCGACGTCGTCCGTGAAGGCCCGAAGGTGCGTGCGGTGATCGGCGCCGCACTGCAGGAGGCGGCGCTCGACCCGCTGCTCACGGGGCGCGACCACATGCGCCTGCAGACGATGCTCCAGGGGCTGCCGAAGGCGGAGCGCGCCTCCCGCTCGCAGCAGCTGCTCGAGCGCGTCGGCCTCGAGCAGGCGGCCGACCGCAAGGTGGGCGGCTACTCGGGCGGGATGAAACGGCGCCTCGACCTCGCGCTCGCGCTCGTGCACCGGCCGCGCATCCTCTTCCTCGACGAGCCCACCACCGGCCTCGATCCGCAGAGCCGCTCGGCGCTCTGGGACGAGGTCGCGCGTCTCGCCCGCGGCGAAGGCGTCACGGTCTTCCTCACCACCCAGTACTTGGAGGAGGCGGACGTCCTCGCCGACCGCGTGGGGATCATCCACCACGGCCGCATCGTGGCCGAGGGGAGTCCGGCCGACCTGAAGGCGGAGATCGGCCGCCCCAGCATCCACGCCATTCCGTGCGGCCCCGGCGACGCGCCTCGCGTGCGGGCGTTCCTCGGGCAGTTCGGCGAGCCGCTCGGCGGCGACCACGACATCGGCGTGCGGCTCCGGGCAGGTCTCGGGCTCGCCGACGTCGTGCGCGCGATGGACGCCGAAGGCGTCGTCGTCGACGACGTCGAGCTGCGCGCGCCGACCCTGGACGACGTGTTCCTCGCGAAGACCGGGCGCACCCTCGAGGGAGCAGCCGAGGAGGAGGCGCAGCGGGGCGGCGGCCGCGAGGAACGGAACGGGGACGAGCAGTGAGCGCCCTCGCCGTCCAGGTGAGCGCGGTGGCAGGGCGCTCGCTCACGCGCACCATGCGCCAGCCCGCAGTCGTCCTGCCGCCGATCGTCTTCCCCCTCGCGCTCATGGCCGTGAACGCGGCCGGCCTGAAGCCCTCGACCCTGCTCCCGGGCTTCCCCACCGACTCCTTCCTCGCCTTCGCCCTCGCCGTGCCCTTCATCCAGGGCGCGCTGTTCTCGACCATGAACGCGGGGACCGACCTCGCACGGGACATCCAGACGGGGTTCCTCAACAGGCTCTCGCTCACGTCGATCCGCGGCTCGGCGCTCCTCGCCGGCCAGCTGACCGGGATCGTCGTGCTCGGCGTCGTCCAGGCCGTCGTCTACATCGTGGTCGGCCTGCTCAGCGGGGTCGAGTTCGCCTCCGGCGCCGGCGGCATCGCGGTGCTGCTCGTGTTCTCCGTGCTCGTCTCCCTCGGCTTCGGGGCGCTGGGCTCGTTCCTCGCCCTGCGCACGGGCTCCGGCGAGGCGATCCAGGGGTTCTTCCCGGTGTTCTTCGTCTTCCTCTTCATCTCGTCCATGAACGCGCCGCGCGACCTCATGGAGGTGGACTGGTTCCGCGCCGTCGCCTCAGCGAACCCCGTCTCGTACCTGATCGAGTGCGTCCGCAGCCTGATCATCACGGGCTGGGACGGGCAGGCGCTCGCGCTCGGCTTCGGCATCGCCCTCGTCATCGCCGTCGCCTCCGTGCTCCTCGCCTCGTGGGCGCTGACGCAGAGGTTGACGCGCACGTGAGCCTGTGGCCCGTCGCGCGCGGCGTCTGCTGGCGGGTGCTGCACAACGTCATGCGCACGCCGTCGCTCCTCCTGCCGACGGTGATGTTCCCGCTCTTCTTCTACGTCGCCTTCGTCGGCGGCCTCTCGCAGGTGTCGGAGGTGCCGGGCTTCGACTACCCCGGCGGCTACAAGGCCTTCCAGTTCGCCTTCGTGCTCCTGCAGTCCGCCGCCTTCGGCGGCGTCTTCACGGGCTTCGGCGTGGCGCGGGACTTCGAGGGCGGGTTCGCCAAGCGGCTGCTGCTCGCTGCGCCCGATCGCCGAGGCATCCTGCTCGGGTACATCATGGCCGCCGCCGTGCGTTGGCTCTTCGTGGCCGTCCTCCTGACGGTGATCGCTCTCGTCGCGGGCATGGAGGTGGGCGGCTCGACCGCCGACGTCGTCGGGCTGTACTCGCTCGCGCTGCTCGTCAACGTCGTCGGCTTCTCGTGGGCGGCCGGCATCGCCATGCGCATGCGCACGATCCAGGCCGGACCGCTCATGCAGCTCCCCGTGTTCATGCTCCTCTTCCTCGCGCCCGTCTACGTCCCGCTCGACCTGCTGAGCGGCTGGATCGAGGTCGCAGCGACCGTCAATCCGATCACGTACCTCCTCGAGGCCGCCCGCAGCCTGCTCTCCGGCGAACCCGAGGGCGTCGCGCTCGCCTTCGTGCTCGGTGTCGGTCTCGTCGCGGTCTTCGTCGCCTGGGCGCTGCGGGGGTTGCGGCGCGCGGAGGCGGCCGGCTGAGGCGGCGTCGGCCGGGCTGCTCCGCGATCAGCGGGGGTGCGCGTCGAAGACCCGCAGGCAAGCGGCGACGACGTTCGGGTCGAACTGCGAGCCGGCCCCGGCCTCGAGACGGCGCCTCGCCTCCTCGACGGGGATCGCACGGCGATACGGGCGGTCGGTCGTCATGGCGTGGAAGGCGTCGCAGGCGAAGATGATGCGCGCCTCGAGCGGGATCTCCTCGCAGCGGAGGTGATCCGGGTAGCCGCTCCCGTCCCAGCGCTCGTGGCAGGCGCGCACGATCGGCCGGACACCCTCCAGCTGCTCGATGGGCGCGAGGATGCGCTCGCCGAGCTCGGGGTGACGCTCGATCAGCGACCGCTCCTCGTGGGTGAGCGGGCCCGGCTTCGTCAGGATCGAGGGCGGCACGCCGATCTTGCCGATGTCGTGGAACAGCGCTCCGAGCTCGACGCGCTTCAGCTGCTCGGGGTCGAGGCCGAGCTCCTCGCCCACGAGGAGCGCCATGTCGCAGATCCAGCGGGCGTGTGAGGAGGTCTCCTCGTCCATCGTCTCGAGCGCGTTCGCCAGCGCCTCGACCGTGGACAGGAACGTGCGCTCGAGGGTGGCGAAGCTCGATGCGTTCGCAATCGCGAGGCGGGCCTGGCTGGCGATCCCGGCCAGGAGCTGGAGCCGGCGCTCGTCGAACAAGCGCAGCTCGCGGACGGCGACGGCGATGGCGCCGCGCGCTCCGTCGAGGAGGATCGGCGCCACCGCGAAGCCCTCGGCGTCGGCGAAGATCGTCTCGCGCGCGACCGCAGGGTAGTCCGCCTTTGCGATCACGAACGGCTCGGACGAGGAGGGGAACGGCGTCTCGCTCCCGGCCTCGAAGGGCAGCCGAGACCCGACCTGCGCGCCGCCCGTGACGTCCGGTGCCGCATGGATGGCACGGCATTCGACCTCTGCGCCGTCCGATGTCGGGAGCCACACGGAAACCTTGCGCGAGTCGAGGATGCGGGCTGCGCCGGCGGCGACGCGGCTCAGAACCTCCGCCAGGTCCGTCGACGACGACAGCTCGCGCGAGAGCTCGAGCAGCGCCTTCGCGCTCTCCGCCTCCCGCCGCTGCGCCTCGTACAGTCGTGCGCTGACCAGCGCCGTGGAGGCGTGGCCCGCGAGCACCTCGAGCAGGCGGACGTCGTCGGTGTCGAACTGGTCGCGGCCGAGCTTGGAGACGACGACCACGCCCACGACCTCCGGCCCGTAGCGAAGCGGGACGGCGAGGAGGGACTCCTCGATCGTCTCGGTGCCGGGGATCGTCTCGCCGATCTCGCAGTGCGCCGCGTCGCCGGTGAGGAACGGCTCGCCGGTGAGGGCGACATGGCCGGTGACGCCGACGCCGACCTTGGTCTCGAGGACCTCGACGTCGGCCTCGCGCAGCGACGAGAGCTCGCCGCGGAAGGCGATCGGGTGCAGGTCGTCCGCCTCGCGGACGAAGACCCGGCAGTTGTGGTAGTCGATCAGCTGGCGCAGCTCCTCGGCGATGGTGCTGCCGATCTCGGCGACGTCGTTCAGCCGGCTGAGACGGTGCGAGACGCCGTGCAGCATCTTCAGGTGGGCGATGGAGCGGAACTCCTCCCGCCTGCCGCTCTCCGACTGCTGCGGCCGCTCGTCCGTGTCCTCCCCGAAGACCACCACGCGGCGCTTGCCGCGGGCCTTCGCGGCCATCATCGCGACCTCGGCGCACGCCACGAGCTCCCGCGGGTTTGCGGCGTGCTCGGGGCCGATGGCGAGCCCGATCGAGACCGTGGTCGGCCCCACCGTCTCGAGTCCCGCCTGGCCGACGCGCTCGGCGATCCGGTCGGCGAGCCGGCGGGCGGCGTCGAGCGTGCTCGCGGGGGCGATGACGGCGAACTCCTCGCCGCCGATGCGGCAGACCGCGTCCGATCCGCGCACCGTGCCGCGCAGGAGATCCGCGAGCTCTCGCAGGACCTGGTCCCCGACGGCGTGGCCGTGGACGTCGTTGACCTTCTTGAAGTCGTCGAGGTCGAGCATCACGAGCGCCACCTCGCCGTGGTTGGCGGAGGCGCGTAGCAGCTCCCGCCGCAGGCGCTCGTGGAAGGAGCGGTGGTTCCAGAGGCCCGTGAGCGGGTCGGTCTGCGCCTGGTGCTCGAGCGTGGCGCGGATGTGCGCGTTGTCGATCGCGAGCGCGGCGGCGTCCGCGTAGCGCTGCGCGAGCTCGAACTCGGCGTCCGAAAAGGTCTGCTCGCCGTCCCGGTAGATGTTGAGCGTGCCCTTCAGGTAGCCGCGGGCGACGAGCGGCACGACGATGAGGGACTCGGGCGCGCTCTCCGTGTCCGCCACCCAGCGCACGCGGGGGTCGAGGTGCGCCTCGTTCGCGAGCACCGGCTCGCAGTGCTCGGCGGCCCAGCCCGTGATGCCGGTGCCGAACGGGAAGGGGTCGTCGACGAGCACCTTCTCCGCGTCGGTGCCGATGGCGTACACGGCGACGAGCTCACGCGTGCCCTCGTCCGCCTCGTAGAACGTCATCCCGTCGTTCGGGACGAGCTCGTCGAGCGCGCGGGCGACGCGGTCGAGCAGGGCGTCGAGGCTCTGCTCCGACAGCACCTCGTGGAAGACGTCCGCGAGCCGGCGGTACGACTCGACGAGCGCGGCAGACGCTCCCTCGGGGGGACCGCTCCGTCTCTGCGGGACGCCGGCTGCGCCGGAACGCTCCCGTGCGGCCGCGGCAGGGGTGTCCGGACGTGGATTCACGGGCTCACCCGCTCATCGGCCGGCGAGGATCCGCCCTTGAGGATTCCGCGCCGTCGCGAGAGGAATTCGGCCTGGATTGGGCAACATGCGCTGCATGAGGCGCACGCTCGCGGTGGTGGTCGCACTCGTCTCCGTCGCCGCGTGGCCGGCGGACGCAGCCGCGGGCAAGGTGTGGTTTCTGCGCCAGGGCGATGCCGTCGCGGTGGAGCGTCGCGCCGACGGCGTTGCGGCGACGCTGCGCGCGCTGCTCGCAGGCCCGACCGCGCGCGAGCGGGCGCGAGGCCTCAGCAGCGCGCTCCCGGCCGGTGTGCCGGTGCGCTCGCTCGTCATCCGTCGCCGGCTCGTGACCCTCGACCTCGGCGCCCGGGTGGCGACCGTCGCGCCGGACCGCACGCTCCGCTCGCGCGTGCGGCAGCTCGTGCTCACCGTGGGCAGTGTCCGCGGCGTCACGGGCGTGCGCGTCCTCGTCGAGGGTGGAGTGCCGCTCGGCCTCTTCCCGGGCGTCGACCTCCGGCGCCCGCTGCGCCCCTCGGCGCTCCCCGCGGAGCCCGAGACCGGGCTCGGTGCGCTCCGGCAGCGTCTCGAGGACCTCGGCTTCCTACCGCGCGGCGGCCCCGACTCGGTCGACGAGCGCACCGGCGTGGCGGTGCTCGCGTTCGAGAAGTGGGCCCGGCTGCCACGTGACGGCAGGCTCGATCCGCGCGACATCTCGGCGCTCGTCGTCGCTTCCCGCCCGCGCCCCTCGCAGCTGGTGGGTCCGGGACGGCGCATCGAGGTGTCCCTCGACCGGCAGCTGGCGCTCCTGATCGAGAACGATCGCGTGGAGCGCGCCGTGCACATCTCGACCGGCGCCCCGGGCTGGTCGACGCCGGCGGGCTCGTTCCGCGTCTACCGCAAGGAGCGGCTCTCGTGGTCGGTGCCGTTCGAGGTGTGGATGCCCTGGGCGAGCTACTTCACCGGCGGCATCGCCTTCCACGAGTACTCGTACGTCCCCGCCTACCCGGCGTCGCACGGCTGCGTGCGCGTGAACAGCTTCGACGCGACCATGTTCTACGACTTCGCGACGTACGGGACCCCGGTACGGGTGCTGTGGAGCGCATGAGCCGCACCGCTCTGCTCGCGGCGGCGCTCGTCACGGCCTCCGTGACCGCCTCCGGCGCCGTCGCCGCGACCGCGCCCACGCGGACGGCGGGGGAGCTCGCCGTGGCCCTCAGCCTGCCGGCGCCCGGCTTCCAGGTCGGGTCCGTGCGCGGAGCGCGGGTCGTGTACGCCCGCGGGCTGGAGGTGGACGTCGCACGCGTGCTCGCCCGCAGGCTGGGGCTCGCGCGGGTGCGCCTCATCCAGGTGCGCGACACGACGCGGCTCCTGGCCGGGGGCGCCAAGCGCTGGGACGTCTCGCTCGCACAGCTCGTGCCGGTGCAGAAGGCGCGTGCCGTCGCGTTCTCGGTGCCCTATCTGCCGGCGGGCCAGGCGGTGCTCGCGGCCCGCGGCGTGCCGCGGCCACGCGGGCTGACGGCGCTGCGCCGCCTCGTCGTCTGCGCGGTGCGCCGGACGCCCGGAGCGGCCTTCCTGGCGCAGCGGCTGGGCACGTCGCGGCGCCTCGTCGCCAGGGACCTCGGCGAGCTTCTGCGCTGGACGCAGACCGGCAGATGCGAGGCCGCCGTCGCGGACCTGCCGACGCTGGCCGCGCGCCTGCGGGGCAGCGGGGGCCGCTACGGCCGCGTCGTCGGGGCGATCGACACGGGGGATGCGTTCGCGGTGGCCCTTCCCGCGGGAAGCCCGCTGCTCGCCGACGTCAACCGCGCGCTGACGCGCCTGCGCCGGGACGGGACGCTGCGCCGCATCGCGCTCCGCTGGCTCGCCTTCGATCCCGCCCGGCTCCGCGTGCTCGCCCGCGCCCGCTGACGCTGCGCCATGTGCGCCCGGGACGGCATCCGGCAGCCCGTCACATGAGCACGCGCAGCAGGAGCGGCGCCAGGATGATCTTGACGATCATGGCGAGCGGGACGACCGTCGCGTAGCCCACGTTGACGTCGGTGTCGTCCCTCTGCCGTTCCGAGGCGTAGGCGAGCACCGCAGGCTGCGTCTGCATACCCGACAGGATTCCCGTCAGCGCGGCCACCGGGAGGTGGAGGAGAGCCACACCGAGGACGGCCGTCACGCACGACGCCGTCGCCGCGACGACGACGGCGGCGGCGACGACGCCGATCGCATCGCCACTGAGGACGGTGTCGCCGAACGCGTCCCCGGCATTCACGCCGATCCCGGCGAGGAACAGCACCATGCCGAGCTGTCGCAGGGTCACGTTGGCGGCGTGGGGCAGCTGCCAGACGATCGGCCCCGTACGGCCGATCGCGCCGAGCGCGAGACCGACGACAAGCGGGCCACCTGCGAAACCGAGACTGAATGTGCCCCCCCAGGGCACGGGCACGTCGACCGCCCCGAGCAGGAGTCCGAGCGCGACCCCGACGCTGAACGTGAGCACGTCGAGCTCCCGCAGCTCCCGGTAGGAGTCGCCGAAGAACGCCGCGATCTTCCTCATCTGCCCGGGCGGAGCCACCACCCGCACGTGGTCGCCCAGCTCGAGCACGAGCTCCGGGGTCGCGACCATGTCGACGTCCCCGCGACGGACGCGGGTGACGGTGCCACCCAGCTCGTGCTGGAGGTCGAGGGCCGCGATCGTCAGCCCGGCGACGCTGCGGTTCGACACGAGCATGCGCCTGAAGTCGACCTCCCCCCGGTCGAGCTCGACGTGCTCCGCGCTCTCGCTTCCGAGCAGCCCGATCGCGGCCGCGACCTCGGCGTCCGGGCCGACCACTGTGACCAGGTCCCCCGGCGTCAGCTCGACGTCGTCGCTGGCGACGAACAGCAGCTCGCCGCGCTTCACCCGTCCGAACGCCACCGTGTCGTGAGCGCGTGCGCGAACGCTCCCGAGCGTCCCCAGCCCGCCATGCTCGACGAGGGCCGTCCGCACCACGATCTCGGCCGGAGGGGCCGTCGGCCCGGCCCGACCCCGCCGGCGCACGACGGCGAACACCGCGAGCAGGGCGACCGTCACGCCGATCGGGTACCCGAGCGAGTACCCGACCAGGACGCGACCCGATGCTGCGGCGAAGGACTCCTCCGGCTCCAGGTCGTGGAGCGCCTCCAGGGACGCCGCGAGGGCAGGCGTGTTCGTGAGGCCTCCGGCGTACGCTCCGGCGGTCTCCTCCGCGCCGAGCCCGACGGCGACTCCGGTGGCGGCGATCGTGCCCGCCGCGGCGGCGACGGCCGCCAGGACGACGACATTCGCGCCCACACCCCGGCGGCGCAGCGCGGCGAGGAAGCCGGGCCCCGCGGCGAGCCCTACGGTGTAGACGAAGAGCACCAGCCCGAGCGTCCACAGCGAGCGAGGCACCTCGAGCTGCGGGTCGGCCATCCCGAACGCGAGGCCGGCGAACAGCACGGCGGCGATCCCGAACCCGAAGCCCGCGACGCGGATCCGGCCCGCCAGGTAGCCGACGGCGGCGACGACGAAGACGAGCAGGAGGGGGTCGTCGCGGAGGACGCTCACGTCACGACGGAGCGTACGAGACTCTCGAGTGTCCGCTCCGCCTGAGTGCGCCCGGCGAGAGTCGAGCGCGCGCACGCGGTCGAGCGCGCACACGTGGGTCGCGAGACGTGGAGCGGGTACCTGGCCGCCCGGCGGGTGGCGTGTGGTATCAGCTGTTCCGGCAATGCACGTCCATCCGAGCACCCACGAAACAACCCTGATCCGGACCGGTGGATGACCGGCGCGGCCGCGAGAAAGCGGATCGGCTTCCTCTCCTTCGGGCACTGGTCGCCGGCGGAGTGGTCGTCCACCCGGACCGCTGCGGATGCGCATCTGCAGACGGTCGAGCTGGCCGTGGCGGCCGAGGACCTCGGCATAGACGGCGCGTTCGTGCGCGTGCACCACTTCGCGCGGCAGCTGGCGTCTCCGTTCCCGCTCCTCGCCGCGATCGGCGTGCGCACGACGCGGATCGAGATCGGCACCGGCGTCATCGACCTGCGGTACGAGAACCCGCTGTACATGGCCGAGGAGGCTGCCGCCGCCGACCTGTTGAGCGGCGGGCGGCTGCAGCTCGGCATCAGCCGCGGCTCGCCCGAGCCCGCCTACCGCGGCGCCGACGCGTTCGGCTACCGGCCGCCCGACGGGATGGGCGACGGCGACTTCGCGCGCGCCAAGGCCGACCTCTTCCGCGCCGCGATCGCCGGGGCCGGGGTCGTACGCGCCGATGCCGGCGGTGTCCCGTCGGCCACGAGCCTTCCCATCCAGCCGCAGTCGCCCGGTCTCCCGGAGCGCATCTGGTGGGGCGCGGGCACGCGCGAGACCGCGGTCTGGGCAGGCGAGCAGGGGATGAACCTGATGAGCTCGACCCTGCTGCTCGAGGACACCGCGGTGCCCTTCTCCGAGCTGCAGGCGGAGCAGATCCAGCTGTTCCGGGACGCCTGGGAGCGTGCGGGCCACAGGCGTACGCCCCGGGTCTCCGTGAGCCGCAGCGTGCTGCCGATCACCTCCGACCTCGACCGTCGCCTCTTCGGCGGCGACGCGAACGAGGATCAGGTCGGCTGGCTGGACGGCGCCGTCGCCCGCTTCGGGCGCACGTACACGGGCGAGCCCGACGTCATCGCCGCCGAGCTCGCGAAGGACGCAGCCGTGGCGTCGGCGGACACGCTGCTCGTGACCGTCCCGAACCAGCTCGGCGTCGAGTACAACGCCCGGCTCCTCGAGGTCATCGCCCGCGACGTCGCACCGGCGATCGGCTGGGCGCCTGCCGGGCCGCTCGGGTCGACCGATCCTCTCGAGAACGTCGTCTGATCCCGCTCGGCGCCACCGCATCGACGAGACGCGCGATGAGGGAAGGGCGTGTGAGAAGGATGGGCCGTATCCTCCCGTCATCGACCCAACTCGACCCGGGAGGCGATGTGTACGCACGCGTAGCGACATTCGAGAGCGACCCCGCCAACGTCGACGCCGCGATCGAGATGGTGCGCTCGGAGGTGGCGGGTGCCACGCCACCCGGGCTCGAGGGAGCCAAGATGCTCATGCTCGTCGACCGTCGGACAGGGAAGGGGCTCGGCGTGACGCTCTTCGAGAGCGAAGAGGCGATGCGACGTGGCGACGAGGCCCTGAACGCGATGAATCCGGGCGGCACCGAGCGCCGCGTCTCGGTCGAGTTCTTCGAGGTGCCGGTCCAGACGGTGACCTGAGTCTCGGATCGCACGGCCGGCGCGTAGCCTCGTGCGGTGGCCCGGCCGCCGGCATCCGGCTTCGATCTCGGCGTCGCCAGGGCGACGGCGCTCGAGGCGGCGCGGCGGTGGGGGCTCGAGCTCGCCGCGCCGTTCGCGTTCGCGCACGTGTCGTACGTCGCTCCCGCGGGGCCGGATGCCGTGGTCAAGGTCGCCTGGGAGGGCGATGACGAGTCGCTTCACGAAGGTGAGGCGCTCGAGCACTGGGGTGGAGACGGCGCCGTGCGCCTGATCGGCCGCTCGGGACGCGCGCTGCTCGAGGAGCGTGCCGTGCCCGGAGACGACATCTCGGGGCTCGACGACGAGGAGGCGACGGCAGTCGCGATCGACGTCGCTGTCCGCCTCTGGCGCCCGGCACGAGCACCGTTCCGGCCGGTCGAGCCGGAGGTCGCGCGATGGCTCGACCGTGCGGAGCGTCAAGGCAGCGAGCTCGTGCCGCTCGCCCGTGAACTCTTCGCCGGGCTCGGCTCGAGCGCCGACTGGATCGTCCACGGCGACTTCCATCACCACAACATCCTCCGCCACGGTGCGCGCTACGTGGCGATCGACCCGAAGCCGTACCTCGCGGACCGCGAGTACGACGTGCCGTCGTTCCTCTGGAACCCGCTCGGCAACCGCCTCGAGGACCGGGCCCGGACCGAGCGGCGGATCGCGGCGTTCGCCGCAGTCGGCCTCGACGACTTCCGGATCCGAGCCTGGACGGTGATCCGCGGCGCATACCTCCGCGGTGACGCCGAGCATGCGCGACGCATCCGCGCGCTGCTCGCGTAGGCGGCGGCCGCGGCGGCGCTACTCCCGCCGGCGCTTCCCTAGGACGTGATGTCGTGGACGACGTAGGCGCCGTCCTCGTCGTAGTGGAACGAGGTGAGTCGATCCGGGTCGTGCGGGCGGTCGTCGCCGAGCGTGACGTTGACCCGGTTTGCGGACCACCACAGGAACTTG
>DATBIN010000020.1:0-45867 GCA_036556925.1 Gaiella sp. | reverse complement strand
GGAGAGCGACTGGAAGAGGCTGGGGCGCACGCGCTGCCGGGTCATCTCGACGAGGCCCAGCGGCGAGATCTCGACGACGTACGTCTTCGTACGGTCGCGCTCGAGCTCGGTGCGGAGCGCCCCCTCTACCGACTGGCGGTTCTTGGGGTTCGCCATGTCGATGAAGTCGATGACGATGATGCCGCCGATGTCCCGCAGGCGGAGCTGGCGCACGACCTCCTTCACGGCCTCGAGGTTGTTCTTCACGATCGTGTCCTCGAGCCGCTGCCCGGACGACTTTGAGCGAGAGCCGACGAAGCGGCCCGTGTTCACGTCGACCACGGTGAACGCCTCGGCGTAGTCGAAGATGAGGTAGCCACCGGAGGGGAGGTCGACGCGCCGGTTGAGCGTCGACGCGATCTCGGCTTCGACCCCGTAGCTCTCGAAGAGCGGCTCCTTCTCCTTGTAGCGGTGCACCCGCTCGACCATGTGCGGCGAGGTCTTCTTCAGGTAGCCGACGATGCGGCGGTGCGCACGGTCGTTGTCGACGGACGCCGACACGAAGTCGCCTGCGAAGAGGTCGCGGATGATGCGCAGCGGCAGCTCTGCCTCCTGGTAGACGAGCTCCGGCGCCGTGGCCGCCTTCGCACGCGCCTGGATCGTCTTCCACAGGCGCTCCAGGAAGACGAGGTCGCGCTCGAGGTCCTCCGCCGAGGCGCCGTCGGCGGCGGTCCGCACGATGATCCCGCCCTGCTTCGGCTGCAGCCCCTTGAGGATCTCCTTCAACCGCTGGCGCTCCGCGTCCTCCAGCCGGCGCGAGACACCGAGCCCCTCGCCGTAGGGGACGTAGACGAGAAAGCGTCCGGGCAGCGAGATCTCGGTCGTGAGGCGGGCGCCCTTCGACTTCATGGGATCCTTCACCGCCTGCACGAGCAGCTGCTGGCCCCGCTGGATCAGGTCGGTGATGCGTTTGCCCTGCCGCGCCTTCCCCTCGAGCTCGGGCACGACGATCTCGTCGACGTAGAGGAAGCCGTTCTTCTCCAGCCCGATCTCGACGAACGCCGCCTCCATGCCGGGCAAGACGTTGTCGACGACGCCGAGGTAGATGTTGCCGGCGATCGAGCGCCGCTCGGGCCGCTCGAGGTACACCTCGGCCACGCGGTCGTCCTCGAGCATCGCCACACGCTGCTCGCCGACGTCCACGGAGATGAGGAGCTCCCGCTTGGCGGCAGGCAGCGGCGCGCGCCGGGGTGGCGGCCGGCGGCGAGCGCCGGCCCGCGCCGACGAGCGCCGGGCGGCGCCGCGCTCGGACTTCGCCGCGCCCTCCGCGCGTCCACGCCTCGCCGGCTTGGGCTTCTCCGCGGCGGCCGCGACGGTGGCAGGCGGCTCGACCTCGCCGTCGGCGGACGCGCCGGCGCCCGCCGGCTTCTTCCGGCCTCTCCCGCCGCGGCTGCCGCGGCGGCGTCTCTTGGGTTGCGTCCCGGCGCCTTGCGGCGCCGACGCGTCGTCTTCTGGGGCGTCGGCCGGCTGCTCAGCCGGCGCAGGCGCCTCCTGCTGCGTGGCGGCGGCCGCGACCGCCGCATCGTGCTCTTGCTTCTTCAGCCAGCGAAACCAGGGCAAGAATCGATTCTCCTCGTGTCACCGCGCGCGACAGCAGCGCCGCCTCCCGGGCAGCCGGCGTCGCGCAGCGTCGGATGGTGAAAGCAGTGGCCATCGGCCTCGGGACGAAGGCTAGCAGTCGCGGCGGCCTGCCCCGTCCGGGCCGGGCCACGTCCACGGCGGCGATCAGGCAGCCGCGGGGCGAAGTCGCTCCCGCCGCGCGCGGACGGCGCGGAGTCGCTGCGAGAGACGCGCCCACGCCCACGGCTCGACCTCGCCGTAGCGGGTCTCCGACTGGCCCCTGGTCGCCTCCAGGTACTCGAACCAGGCATCCGCCTCTTCGATCTGCAGCAGCTCTTCCGCGAGCTCCTTGTCCGCCACGTGCTCCTCCCTCGTACTCGGAGTCGGGCGCATCCTAGGACCCGGTCCGGACGGACCGAGGCTTGTAGGCGCAGCCCGGACTCCGCTCGCGCGGATCCCGGACGCGCAAACCCCTGGAGCCGACCGCTGCGCGGCCGGGGCGCAACGAACTTCTAGCCGGGAGAGCCGAGCCGCGTGTGCGCGGTGGCCGCGAGGCCGCCGAGGGCGAGCGTCCCGGCGAGAGCGATCGCCGCGCGCCCCGGCGCGCCGGCCCACGACACGGAACGGCTCAGCGCCCGTCCCGCGAGGCCGACGGCGAGCGTCCCGGAGAGCTCCGGTCCGAGAGCCACCCCCACCTCCTGTGGGGTCTGCGGCGGGGGTCGGCCGGAGGCCGTCGCGAGGTCGCGGAGAAGCCTCGCCTGCAGCAGCACGAGGAGGGGAAGATGGGAGCGCCGGACCCACGGAGCGCCCGCGATCACGGCAGCCCGGCCGGCGGACTCGGCCACCAGCCGACGCAGGGCCGCGTCGCGCAACACGGGCAGGCGCGCGGCGACGCCGGTGACGTCCTTTCCCAGGACGCGCACCAGGGTCGCGGCGATCTCGTCGACGGGGAACCCCCGCCCCGGAGGGCAGTCGATGACGTCTGCGGCCGGGACGTAGGGCACCCGTGTCCGCGGCTCCCCGGTCTGCACGGCGACGATGGGGACGAGCGCGCGGGCGGCGCCGCGGAGGAGCTCCAGCTGCTCGGCGCGCGGCTCCCCGGCGAGCACGCACACGAGTGCCGAGGCCTGCTCCGGCCGGCCCTCGGTGCGTACCGCGTGCGAATCGGCGCCCGCGGCGAGCGCGCGGGCGAGCTGCGGAGCGAGCGGGCCGAGAACCAGCACCGGCCGTGCCTGTGGAGCCCCCTCGCGCGCCTCCCGGGCGAGACGGACGACGTCGCCGGCGGAGAACCCGAGCGGCATCGTCAGCCGCGCCGCGCCGCAGCGATCTGTCCGCGCGCGTGGATCGACTGCAGGACGCCCACGGCCACCAGGTTGGCCACCATGGCCGAGCCGCCGACCGTGACGAAGGACAGCGGGATGCCCGTCACCGGCGCGATGCCCATCGTCATCCCGACGTTGACGAAGATCTGGAAGAGGAAGGCGACGACGATGCCGCCCGCCACGACGGCGCCGTAGAGATCGGAGGCGACGGTGACCACGCGCAGGCCCCGCCACACCACCAGCAGGTAGAGCAGGAGCAGGATCGCGGCGCCGAAGAATCCCCGCTGCTCGGCGAAGGAGGCGAACACGAAGTCCGTCGCGTGCTCGGGCAGGTAGTCGAGGCGTGTCTGGCTGGCCTCGACGACTCCGCGGCCGTCGAGCCCGCCGGAGCCGATCGCCGTGATCGACTGCGTCACGTTGTACGTCGTGCCGCTCGGGTCCGAGTCGGGGTTGGCGAAGCCGGTCAGGCGCGCCGTCTGGTACGGCTCCAGCACCTCGATCCCGGCGGACGGCAGGAACCAGAGCACGCTGCAGACCACGACGCCCGCGAGCACGAGCAGGAGCGCAAGGTGGAGCCATCTCACACCCGCGACGAAGAGCAGCGCCGCGAGCGCAGCCGCGTAGACGAGCGCGGTGCCGAGGTCGGGCTGGAAGAAGACGAGCGCGACGGGCGCCGCGCCCAGCGCCACCGCGGTGAAGACGGTGCGCAGCCGCCAGATCTGCCGGTGGCGCTCGACCAGGAACCCAGCGAGCGCCAGGATGAACAGCAGCTTGCCGAACTCGGACGGCTGGAACTGGAAGGGGCCGACGTCGATCCAGCGCTTCGAGCCGCGGATCTCCTCCGCCAGCGGGAAGACGACGATCATCAGCACGAGGGTGGCGCCGTAGAGCACGCGCCAGTGCCTGCGGTAGACGGCGACCGGCGTCATGGCTGCCGCCACCAGGCCGACCCCGCCGAGCACCACGGCGATCGTCTGCCGGGACAGGTAGTAGTCCGGATCTCCGGGCACGTCGAAACGCGTGATGCCGGCGACAGCCCAGAGGCCGTACCCGACGAGCCCGGCGACGGCGAGCAGCAGCACCCAGTCGAGGCGGCGCAGGAGGTCGCGCAGCTCTGCCGCGGTGGCGAGGCCGGAGCGGGCAGCGAGCGGGCGGCGGCCGGCGTCGGCGATCAATCCGTCTTCACGACCGCTTGGGGTCCCCCTTGCACGCCGAAGAACTTCTCGAACACCTTGAGCGCCGCGGGCGCGGCGGCCGTGCCGCCGTGGCCCCCGTTCTCGATCACCACGCAGACGACGATGCGTGCGTCGTCGGCAGGCCCGTAGCCGCACCACCACGCCTGGTCCTCGAGGTGGTCCCGCGGATAGCCGGGGAGCGGCACGACCTTCTCGGCGGTGCCCGTCTTCCCGGCGATCGGGATCGGGTACGTGGAGAAGACGCCGGAGGACGTGCCGTCCCGCGAGTGGGTGGCCGAGTACAGGCCGTCGCGCACGATCTGGAGCGCGGTGGGATCGACCCGCGCGTCGACCGGCGGATCGGGCGGGAAGGCCTTGAGCACCACCGGGCGCTGCTCGTTCGCCGCCGGCGTCTCGACGTTGGAGACGAGGTACGGCGTGACGAGCTTGCCGCCGTTCGCGATCATCGCGTAGAAGCGGGCCATCTGCAGCGGCGTCACGGTCACGTCCCCCTGGCCGATCGCGAGCTGGATCGCGTGCCCCGGGTTCCACGCCCGGTCCCAGTCGCTCTCGAACGTGCGCTTGCGCCACGCCGGCGTGGGCACGATCGTGGTGCGCGTCTCGTTGCCGATGTCGAGCCCGGTGGGCCGGGAGAAGCCGAAGATCCGGGCCCATTGCTGCATGCGGTCCCAGCGCTCCACGCCCCCCGTGTAGAAGCGGTAGCCCACGTCGTAGAAGTAGGTGTCGCACGAAGTGGCGAGCGCCTCGGTGAGCGTCATGGGGCGGTTCACGTACGGGTCCCAGTTGCGAAACACCTGCTTGTCGAGGCCGTACTCGGCCTGCGGCGTGCACTGGATCGACTCGTACGGCTCGAGCAGGTGCTCCTGCATGGCCGCGAGCGCGGTCACGGGCTTCCACGTGGAGCCCGGCGGATACGCCACCTGGGTGGCGCGGTTGAGCCCGGGGAAGTTCATCCGCTTGGCCACCGAGTCGACGACGAGCGGGGCGATCTTCTTCGGGTCCACGCGCCCGACGTACACGGACGGCTTGTACGTCGGATACGAGGCCATCGCGAGGACGGCCCCGTCCGCCGGATCGAGCGCGACCACGGCGCCGCCGTTCGCGTTGTACGACTCGGTCGCGTGCGCCGTCTGGATGCCGAAGCGGAGGGCTCGCTCCGCCGCCCGCTGCAGGCCGATGTCGATCGTCAGCCGGATGGCGTTGCCGGCCTGTGCGTCGCGGCGAGGGACGAGCGTGCTGCGCGGGCGGCCCAGCGAGTCGACGCGGACCTGTGCCTCCCCCGCCGCGCCGCGCAGGTACTGGTCGTACGTCGCCTCGACGCCGACCTTGCCGATCTTGTCGCCCGACACGTAGTCGAGCTTGGCCTTGCGCCTGGCCCGGAGCTCGGCGGGAGAGATCTCTCCGACGTAGCCGAGAAGCTGCGCGGCGACGGAGATGTACTCGTAGTCGCGGAGGAAGGTCTGCTGGATCTGCACGCCCGGGAACTCCTCGCGATGCTCGTACAGGTAGTGCACCTGGTCCTCGTGCACGGCCGTCTTGACCGTGATCGGCGAGAGCGGGTCGGTGCGACGGGCGTCGACCTCCCGCGCGAGGCGGGCGGGGCGCACGTCCAGCACGCGGGCGAGGTGCTGGATGATGCGGTAGCGGCCCTTCTTGGGCAGGTCGCCGACCCAGAGCTTGACCGCCGTGCCGGGGACGTTGTCCACGATCACGCGGCCGTTGCGGTCGACGATCGGGCCGCGCGGCGCCTCGAGCCGGATCGTGCGGAGCTGGTTGTTCTGCGCCGCGTCGAGGTAGGTCTCGCCGCGGAGCACCTGCAGGGAGTAGAGCCGGAAGAAGAGCACCGCGAAGATGGCGAGGGCGACGGCGCCGAGGATGCCGACGCGCACGGCCAGGCCCGGGGTGAGCCGGTAGGGAGCCTCCACGGCGGGGTCCGGCGGCAGGAACCGCCGCGACGCGGAGCGCCGCTCGTCGTACGGCGAGCTAGACAACGAGCTCCATCTCCCGCGCGCGCTCGGAGGGCGGCGCCGAGCCGACGATCCTGCGGCAGGCCCACAGCACGGGGACGGCGAGCAGCACGTCGAGCGCCGCCGACGGCAGCACCGGGCCGAGGGCGGTGCCCGCCGAGACGTCCTCGCCGAGGAGGAAGTGCACGAGGTAGCCGCCGACGCCGACGAGGACGGCGATCACGCCGACGGCGAGGTACGGGGCGTACGCGCGGCCGCGTCCCGTGGTGTCGCCGTAGCGCCCCGCCCAGTAGCCCGCCACGGACAACAGCAGCGAGGTGACGCCGAGCGTGCTCAGCGTGGCGACGTCGATCAGGAGCCCGGCCACGAACCCGGCCGTCGCACCGACGATCGGGCCGCGGAGCAGCGCGACGACGACGACGGTCACGAGCGCCAGGTCCGGCGTCGCGCCGAGCACCTCGACGCCCGCCAGCACCGACGTCTGGACGATCGCCACGACGAACACGAGTGCGAAGACGCGGAGCGCGAGGCTCACCGGCCGGCCTGCTCCTTCGGCACGAGCACGAGGACCGCGTCCAGCGCCGAGAAGTCGGCGAACGGCTCGACCAGCACCTGCTTGTAGAGGTCGGTGTCCGCCTGGCCGACGCTCGTGACCCGTCCGATGGGGATGCCGCGCGGGTAGAGCGAGGAGAGACGCGGCGAGCGCCAGCCCGCGGTGATGATGGTGTCACCGACGCGGACGACGTCCTCCTTCGCCACGCGGTCCAGGATCAGCGTCGCGCGTGCACCGCGGCCGTGACGGACGAGCCCCGCCACGTTGGTGCGGATGTCGACGGCCGACACCGCGCTCTGCTCGTCGGTCAGGAGCTCCACGCGCGACGAGCGCGACGCGACACGCGTGACGCGCCCGATCAGACCGTCCTCGGTGACGACGGGATCGTCGCGTCGCACGCCGTCGTTGGTGCCGACGGCGAGCACGATCGCCTGCGCGAACGAGCCCGAGGGACGCGCGATCACGGCGGCGGCGATGCCGTCGTAGTCGGTCGGGAAGCGTGGCCCGTCACGGAACGCGAGCAGCGCGCGGAGGCGCCTGTTCTCGCGCGCCGCCAGCTCGGCCTGGATGACCTGCTGTCGCAGTGCCTCGTTCTCCTTGCGCAGCTCCTTCGCGTCCGAGCGTGCGTTGAAGAGGCTGTCGAGCCACCGGTAGCCGTCCTGGAACGGCTCCGCGACGCGCTCGGCCGCGACCTGGAACGGGCGCAGCACGCCGGCGGCCGCGTTCTGCGCGCGGCCCACCGTGCCGTCCTCGCTCGAGCCGAAGGAGAGCGTGATCAGGACGATCGCGAGCAGCACGAGCACCCCCACGACCGCGCGCCGGCGCAGGGCTGCGGATGAACGGGAGGGCAGCTTCCCCGCGGCCGGGCGCCGAATCGTTGCGCCCAGCACCGCCGGGCGTGCGGTGCGGTTTCGAGGCACTGGCGTTGAGTGTAGATGGCGTGGGGGAACCCATGGTTCCCCCACGAGCCCCCTCCTTCGCCGCTGCGACCGCGCCGACTGGGCTGGCCTCCCGGCCGGCCAAGCCGGCCTCCGGCCGTCCGACCCACGACCGCACGAAGCGGGAGCCCGGCCGGAAGTCGGTCAGCCGGGCGCGGACGGCTCGGCGGCGGCCGACGCGGCGGCTCATGTCAAGGGGCTAGCGGCGCGAGCCGTTGCGGCGGCCGCGGCCGCGGCTCGCCCGGTGGATCGCCTCGAACTCCTCGAGGCTGCGCCCCGAGCCGACCGCCACGCACGTGAGCGGGCTCTCGGCCAGGTGGACGGGCATCTGCGTCTCGTGCCGCAGCCGGTCGTCCAGCCCTTGCAGGAGGGCGCCGCCGCCGGCGAGCACGATGCCGCGGTCCATGATGTCGGCGGCGAGCTCGGGCGGCGTCTTGTCGAGCGTCGACTTGATCGCGTCCACGATCTGGCTGACCGGCTCGTCGAGCGCGCGGCGGATCTCCTCGGAGGAGATGATCACCGTCTTCGGGAGGCCGGTGAGCATGTCGCGGCCGCGCACCTCGGCCTGGACCTCTTCGTCCAGCCTGTACGCGGAGCCGATCTCGAGCTTGATCTCCTCCGCCGTCTGCTGGCCGACGAGGAGCTTGTACTCCTTCTTGATGTGGTTGACGATCGCGTCGTCCATCTCGTCGCCGCCGGTACGCATCGACTGGGAGACGACGATGCCGCCGAGGGAGATGATCGCCACCTCGGTCGTGCCGCCGCCGATGTCGACGATCATGTTCCCCGTCGGCTCGGCGACCGGCAGGCCGGCGCCGATGGCGGCGGCCATCGGCTCCTCGATGAGGTACGCCTGACGCGCTCCGGCGGAGAGCGTCGCCTCCTCGACCGCACGCTTCTCGACGCCCGTGACGCCGGACGGCACGCAGACGACGACGCGCGGGTGGGCGAAGCGGTGCTGGTGCACCTTCTGGATGAAGTGCCGCAGCATCTGCTCGGTCACGTCGAAGTCGGCGATGACGCCGTCCTTGAGCGGCCGGATGGCGGAGATCGTCCCCGGCGTGCGCCCGAGCATCCGCTTCGCCTCGACGCCGACGGCATGGACGTCGCCCGTCCGCTGGTCGATCGCGACGACGCTCGGCTCGGAGAGGACGATGCCGCGCCCGCGCACGTAGACGAGCGTGTTGGCGGTGCCGAGGTCGACGGCCATGTCGCGGCCGCCGAACCCGGTGAGGGCGCGCATCCAACTCACGGTCGCCGGAGTGTAGCCGCGATTTTGCAGGAGATTCGAAAGCGTGGCAGTTCAGCGTCCGCGGGGCGATCTCCAGGCCAGCAGCGCGGGCACGTGCTCGGCGAGCAGATCGATCAGGAGCGCTCCCGGCAGCCCCACGACGTTGAGGTAGTCGCCCTCGATACCGGCCACGAGCCGGCCGCCGAGCCCCTGGATCGCGTAGGCGCCGGCGCGGCCCTCCCATTCGCCGCTCGCGAGGTAGCTCTCGACGTCGACCTCGGTCAGGGGCCGGAACGAGACGGCGGTCAGCGCGTGCTCCACGCGCTCGAAGCCCGGCCCGAGCAGGCACAGGCCCGAGAGCACGGCGTGCGTCCGGCCGGAGAGCTCGCGCAGCATGCGCGCAGCCTCGGCGGCGTCGGCCGCCTTCGCGTACACGCGGCCGTCGAGGTGGACGGTCGTGTCGACGCCGAGTGTGACACGACCGTCGACGTGAGCCGACCGCGCCTTCCCTTCCGCATGGCCGCGGACGAGCGCCACGGGATCGGCGCCGGGATCGTCCCGTTCCTCGAAGCTCGGCTCGACGACGTCGTAGGGGATGCGGAGCTGCTCGAGGATGGCGCGCCGCTGTGGCGAGGTGGAGGCGAGCGCCAGCCGTTCCCGCGGCGGGGTCACCGCTTGACCGCGACCCAGATCTCCTCGGCCGGCCATTGCCTCGCCCACTCGGCGGTCACGTACCCGTAGTAGGGATGCGTCTCGGCGTCGTCCGGGGCGAAGAGCTCGACGAGGTCGAGCACCTCGAAGCCGGCGTCGCGGAGGAGCCGGATCCAGGCTCCGTGGCCGAGATGGAACTCGACGCCGCTGTCCGGCCACGAGAAGCGGTGCATGCCCCGCTGGGGCCGCTGCAGGGTCGTGCTCGCCGGGTCATCCGTATCCGGCGAGCAGAGGATGACCAGCGTGCTGTTGCGGAGGAAGACGAGCCGCCCGCCGCGCCGGAGCAACCGGTGCGCCTCGGGTACCCACAGGTACGGATCGCACCAGATGCTCGCGCCGTACTCCGACAGGGCCAGATCGAACGCGGCGTCCGGTAGCCCCGTCGCGACCGCGTCCGCCTCGACGAGCGGGAAGTCGAGACCGGTCTCCTCCTGGCACCGCCGGGCGGTCGCCAGCTGCGCGGGCGTGACGTCCACGCCGACGGGTCGCGCCCCGCGCCGGGCAAGCCAGGCCGAGAAGTAGGCGGTGCCGCAGCCGAGCTCGACGACGTCGAGGCCGGCGACGTCGCCGAGCACGCCCACGTCGGCCTCGGGAATGCCCCAGATGCCCCACCCGATCTCCTCCTTGGCCCAGTCCGCCGTCGCCTTCGCGTCGGTGTACTCGAGGTTCGCCTTGGTCCAGTCGTCCCGGTTCGCGCGAGCGTCGTTGGACAGCGCGGCCATCCGAGAGGTCAGACCAGGCCGTCGGGGAAGAACAGCGCGAGCTCGCGCTTCGCACTCGCCCGCGAGTCCGAGCCGTGCACGATGTTCTCGGTCAGGAGCGTGGCGAAGTCACCGCGAATCGTGCCCGGAGCCGCGTCCTTGGGATGCGTCGGTCCCATCATCGTGCGGATGCCTGCGATGGCGTCCTCGCCGCGGACGGCGAGCGCCAGCACCGGGCCGGAGGTGATGAACGAGACGAGGTCGCCGAAGAACGGCTTGCCGCGGTGCTCGGCGTAGTGCCGTTGCGCGAGCGAGCGCGTGATCCGGAGCAGACGCGCCCCGCGCAGCTCGTAGCCGCGACGCTCGAGACGGGCGACGATCTCGCCGGCGAGGCCGCGCCGGACGCCGTCGGGCTTGACGAGCACGAGTGTGGTCTCGACTGCCACGGAGGGAGAAGCGTAGTCGAGCCACGATCGGCGAGGACGGCTCGCCGGAAGAGCGTGACGTGAGCCGCGACGGCGAGTACGCTCGCGCATGGAGGTGATGCGATGAGGGCGCTCACCCTGGCTGCCGCCGCGACCGCTGCCCTCGTGGTCGCCGGCGCGGGCGAAGCCGGGTCGCATCGCGACTCGATCCGGCCCGTGCTCGAAGCGGTCGTGACCGAGGGGAGTCCGGGCGCCATCGTGCTCGTCGACGACCGAGCCGGCCGACGCAAGGCCGCGAGCGGCTTGGCGGTGCTGGAGGGACGCGTTCCGATCCGTGCCGGCGACCGCTTTCGTGCCGCCAGCATCACGAAGACGTTCGTCGCGGTCGTCGTGCTGCAACTGGTCGCCGAGGAACGTCTGCGACTCGAGGACACCGTCGAGCGGTGGCTGCCGGGCCTCGTCCCGCACGGCGACCGGGTCACCGTGCGGGATCTGCTGGGCCACCGCTCCGGGCTGGCGGACTACGCGAGCGACGAGGCCTTCCTGCGCAGGACGGTGACGCAGCCGCAGCGCCGGTGGACGCCGCGCGAGCTCCTCGAGGTGGCGTTCGCAGCCGGCGAGGTGACACCGGCCGGCCGCCGCTTCGCCTACGCCAGCACGAACTACATCCTGCTCGGGCTCGTCGTCGAGCGCGTCACGGGCACCCCCCTGGCGTTCCAGCTGCGCCGCCGCGTCCTCGTGCCGCTGGCGCTCCGCGACACGAGCTTCACGCCCGGCGGGCGGATGCCGGGCCGTCACGTGCACGGCTACTCGCCGAGCGTGCACGACGGCATCGTCTCCAGCCCTGCGACGGCCCGCGACCGAAGCACGGCGAGCGCCTCCTGGGCGTGGGCCGCCGGCGCCGTCGTCTCGACCGCACCCGACCTCTCGCGCTTCCTCGGCGCGCTCCTCGAAGGCCGCCTCCTCCCCGCCCGTCTCCTCAGGCTGATGCGCCCCGCCCCCGGAGCCCGTTACGGGCTCGGGCTCGCCGCCTTCGAGACGCCGTGCGGCACCGCCGTCGGGCACACCGGCAACCTCCTCGGCACGGTCTCGGCCGCGTGGAGCACTGCGGACGGCCGCCGGCGCGTCGTGGCGATGACCAACAGCTACCCTCTCGCGCCCGCCGCGGACACCGCCATGCGGCGCCTGCTCGACACCGCCTTCTGCGCGCGGTGACGAGCGAGGCCGGATCGGATCTCACGCCGACCCGGCGCCTCGGGCGACGCCGGGGAACGTCGCGACCGAGCTACTAGCCGCTTCCCCGCGCCCGGCGTGGCCGCAGCGGCAGCATCACGTCGTCCCCGAGCACGGCCGCGGGGACGGCGGTGCCGCAGTAGGGGCACGCCTGCCAGATCGCCTCGAGCGGGGCGCCGCAGTCCGCGCACGCCTGCTTGAGCCGGGTCGTGCACACCGGGCACACGAGGTAGCCCGACTCGACGCGCCCTCGACACACGGGGCAGCGCAGGTCGCGCTCGGCGAGCCGCTCCTCCATGGCGCGGATCTCGAGCTCACGCTCACGGACGTCGTCGAGGTACTCGGGCGGCCGGAAGAAGAGGTAGACGAGCGGGCCGAGGAAGGGCGGCACGAGGCCGAGCACGGTCGCCATGGCGACGAGCCACGGGTCTTCGATCCTGCGCCGGGCGTCCTTGTACACCCAGTAGGCAGTCGCCAGCCACAGCACGACGACGAAGAGCAGCCCGAGGTTGCGGGTCACGGCCCACGTGCTGGAGTCGAAGAACGACTCCTCGGCGGCGAGTGGGAGCGGCGGCGTCACAGGAGCAGCTTGCCGAGGATATACCCGGCGGCGAACGCGATTCCCACGATCGCCGCGAGCACGACGAGCACGAACGCGACCACCGACAGCCGCTCCCCCACTCTGGTCATCGCCGGTTCCCGCTCGTCGCGCTCGCCTCCAGGTCGGCAAGAAGATAGAGCGAGCCGGTGACGAGCACGGGGGGGCCGAGCTGGCGAGCGCGCTCGAGCGCGGCGCGCGGGTCGCCGACGGCCTCGACATGCGCGAAGTGACGCCGTGCGCGCGCGGCGAGCTCGTCCGCGGGAAGGGCGCGCGCATTCGTCGAGGAGGTTGCGACGAAGCGCGTGCCGACGGACGCCAGCGCCTCGAGCATCGCGTCGGCGTCCTTGTCCCGGAGGATCGACGCGCACACGACGTAGTCGGCGCGCGGCAGGCGCTCGACGAGCCAGCGAGCGCCCTCGGGATTGTGTGCGCCGTCGCGCACCTCGTCCTCCCTCAGCTCGAGCCGGCCGGGCAGGGAGACGGTGGGTCGAGCGTCGATGGGATGGCCGACGAACGCTTCGGCCGCGGCGCGCGCCCCGCCGAGCGCGATCCGGCGGCCGGGAACGAGATGGGCGAATCTGTTGTCCGGTAGGACAACTATGCTGTCCTCGTGCGCGACCGCCAGCTTCTCCTGCGCGATCTCCTCCTCCGTCTCGCCGAGCACGTCCGTGTGCTCCAGCGACACGTTCGTCAGCAGCACGACGCGCGTCCGCAGGACGTTGGTGGCGTCGAGCCTGCCGCCGAGGCCGGCCTCGACCACGGCCACGTCGACCCCCGCCGCGGCAAACGCCGCCAGCGCTGCAGCGGTGATCGTCTCGAACTGCGTCGCTCCCAGGGCCTCCGCCGCCGCGCGCACCCTGGCGAGGGCCTGCTCGACGTCGACCTCTGCGCCGTCCACGGTGATCCGCTCCGCCCAGGCGCGAACGTGCGGCGAGACCGTCGCGCCCACCGACAGCCCCTCCGCGAGGAGGAGGCTCTCGATCGTCCGGGTGGCCGTCGACTTGCCGTTCGTGCCCACGACGTGGATCGCCTCGTAGTCGCGCTGGGGGTCGCCGAGCTCCGCGAGGAGCGCACGCATGCGCTCGAGGCCGAACCCTCCCTCCGGCCACGGGCTCAGCGCAGCGAGCCAGCGCAGGTTCGGGCCGAGTGCGGCGTCAGCTGCCGAGGGCATCGAGCTCACGCCGGTAGCGGGCGAGCTTCTCGCGCTCCGCCTCCACGACGTGTCCGGGCGCGTTCGCCACGAAGCGCTCGTTGGCGAGCATCTGCTCGGCGCGTGCGACCTCCTTGCGCAGCCGCTCGCGCTCGGCCTCCACGTCGCCCGCCCGCTGACCCCGTCCGGGTCGCACCACCGCCTCGAAGATGCGGCGCTCGTCCTCGGTGCCGAGCTCCACGGCCACGCCGCTCCGGCGGTAGATGGCCGCCGCCTCCTGCACGCGGTCGAGCGCTGCGGCGTCGGCGGCGAAGCGTGCGTCCGCCTCCGGCCACGGCGCGACGATCAGCCGGGAGGCGCGGGCGGGGAGCTGGGACCAGATCTCCTCCGTCACGTGCGGCATCACGGGGTGCAGCAGCGCGAGGAGCCGTTCGAGCACGGCGAGCGCCGTGGCCGCCGCGTCGTCGTCGCGGTCGTAGAGCCGCGGCTTGACGGCCTCGGCGTACCAGTCGCAGAAGTCGTCGAAGGTGAGGTGGTAGAGGACGCCCGTGGCGGAGGCGAAGTCGAAGCGCGCCCAGCAATCCTCGAGCTCGTGCCGGGCAGTGTCGAGCCGCGCGATCACCCAGCGCTCCTCCAGGGCGCGGGGCCGGAGATCGGGCGCCGCCTCGCCGGTGTTGGCGAGAACGAGCCGGGCGACGTTCCAGAGCTTGTTGGCGAGCTTGCGCCCCTCCTCGATCGCGCCGTGCGAGTAGCGGACGTCCTGCGTGGACGAGATCTTGAGCAGGCCGTAGCGTGTGGCGTCCGCGCCGTGGCGCTCGATCGGCTCCATCGGGTCGATGCCGGTGCCGAGGCTCTTCGACATGCGGCGCCCGTCCGGCGCGAGCACGGTCGAGTGAATGATCACGTCGTGGAAGGGCGGCTCGCCGAAGACCTCGAGCCCGGTCCAGATCATCCGGTTCTCCCAGAGGCGGATGATCTCGCGTGCGGTGGAGTTGACGTCCCCCGGGTAGTAGCGGTCGAGCTCGGGCGTCTCGTCGGGCCAGCCCAGCGTGGCGTACGGCCACAGCGCCGACGAGAACCACGTGTCGAGCACGTCGGGGTCGCGCTCCAGCGGCACCCCCTCGCCGACCTGAGCCTGAGCATCGGCTTCGGTGACGGCACAGACCGCCGCTCCGTCGGGCGTGTACCAGATGGGCAGCTGGTGCCCCCACCAGAGCTGGCGCGAGAGGCACCAGTCCGGGGACTCCTCGAGGGAGGAGATGGCGAAGCGATGCTGGGACTCGGGGTGGTAGCGGACGCGCCGCTCCCGCAGCGCCTCGATCGCCGGCGCGACCGCCTCCTGCATCCGGCACCACCACTGCAGCGAGATGAGCGGCTCGATGCGCGAATGACAGCGCTCGCACGTCCCGACGGCGTGCCGGTAGTGCTCCCGCTTCTCCAGCCAGCCGCGCTCCTCGGCCCACGCGACGACCGCGTCGTTCGCCTCGCTCTGCGAGACGCCCGCCAGCCGCCCTGCGTGCTCGTTCATGCGCCCGTCGAGCCCGATCACCATGGGCTCGGGCAGCCCGTGCGCTCGGCCGATCTCGAAGTCCGTCGGGTCGTGCCCCGGCGTGACCTTGAGCGCACCAGAGCCGAACTCCGGATCGACACGCTCGTCGGCGACGACCGGCACCCGGCGCTCCACGAACGGCACGACCACCTCGCGGCCGACGGCAGCGGCATAGCGCTGGTCGTCGGGATGCACCGCCACGGCCACGTCCGCGAGCATGGTCGCCGGTCGCACCGTGGCGACCACGATGCCCTCGAGGCCGTCCCCGTCCGCGAAGGGGTAGCGGACGAAGGAGAGCGTGTCGTCCGTCTCGACGTGCTCGACCTCGAGATCGGAGATCGCGGTCTGGTGGAACGGGCACCAGTTGACGATCCGGTTGTCGCGGTAGATCCACCCGCGCTGCCACAGCCGCACGAAGAAGGTGAGCACCGCGCGGACGTAGTCCTCGTCCATGGTGAAGCGTTCGCGCCCGTAGTCGAGCGAGGCGCCGAGGCGGCGGTACTGGCCCATGATCGTGCGCCCCGTCGTCTCGAGCCACTCCCACGTGCGCGCCACGAACGCCTCCCGACCGATCGCCTGACGGGAGGTCCCCTCGGCGGCGAGCTGCTTCTCGACCACGTTCTGGGTCGAGATCCCCGCGTGGTCGTAGCCCGGCTGCCAGAGCGTGTCGTACCCGCGCATCCGGTGCCAGCGCACGAGGACGTCCTGGATGGTGCCGTTGAGGGCGTGCCCCATGTGCAGCTCGCCCGTGACGTTCGGCGGCGGGACGCAGATGACGAAGGACTCGTCGCTGCGGCGTCCCGCTCCGGCGGCGTACAGGCCCTCCGTCTCCCACGTCTGCTGCCAGCGTCGCTCCACGCCTTCTGGCCGGTACAGCGACTCCATGCTCGTCTCGCCCACGGCGCGCAAGTCTACGGAGGCGGCGTGCGGCGTCTCGTGCGAGGGCTCTAGCGGATGCGGCTGCGCCGCACGGGTACCGGGGACGGAGGCGATCCCTTCACGTCGTGGCGCATGACGGCAGCGTAGCCGCTCGCGACGCCGCACACGACCGTGTCCGGCGCGCATCGAGGCGCCGTCGAGGCTGCTACGTCGCTCCTTCCCGGCATCTCGGGGCCGTCCGGCCCGGCGGGGAGGCGGTTCTCACAGGAGCAGAATCGTGCTCGTACCGTGTGCGAAGAGCCGGCCGTCGGCCTCGACCCGAGCCTCGGTCGTCGCGACCCGCCTGCCCGCGTGCACGACGGTGCCGACGCAGCGAACGACACCCATCCCGGCCGCCAAGGGGCGGACGAAGTTCGCCTTCAGCTCGAGCGTCGTCCACCCCACACCGCGGTCGAGGGTCGTCGCCAGCGCGCAGCCCATGGCGGAGTCGAGCAGGGTCGCCGCCAGGCCCGCGTGCACGGTGCCGATGGGGTTGTAGTGGAACTCGGCCGGCTCGCACTCGAAGACGGCGCGGCCGGGCTCGACCTCGACGAGGACGATGCCGAGGGTATGGGCGATCGGCGGCTGAGGGAGCTCTCCGGCGGCGATGCGCCGCATCACCTCCAGCGGAGCGAGCTCCGACGCCAGCTTAAGGACGGCGATCGGGTCGTGCCACGAGTACGCGCGCGTGCGCTCCTCCACGACCGGACTCTACGGCTCCGCGCCGGGCGGACGCAGGGCGCACGACCAAGGACGGCGAGGGCACGCCCACCGGCTCGCGCCGGACGCAAGGAGGAGAGGAGGCCCCTCGGGGCTGCGGTCACCCAGGACGTCACCGGCACCGCACACCGCGCTCAAGGGCACGGTCCCCGCCGCCGATCCAGAGGCAGTGGTAGATGCGGCCGCGCCACATCCCCATGCGACGGACCACGAGACCGTGCGGAGCTTCGGCCCCTTTGCGCTCGTCGGGCTGCTCGCGCTGCTCGTCACGCTGATCCCACCGCGCCCGGACAGCTGGACGCTCGTCGTGCTCGCGGCGCTGCTGACGGTCGCGATCGCGATCTCCGGCGTGGCTGTCCCCTGGTCGCAGCTGCCGCGCTGGACCTACATCGTGCCGCCGCTCGCGTACTTCGTGGTCATCGCGCTCCTCCGCCACACGCACAGCGGCGGCGCCTCGGGATACGTTCCACTCGCGATCCTCCCCGTCGTCTGGATCGCGCTCAATCTCGGGCGGCGGGAGGTGGCGATCGGCGTCGCCGCGGGGCTCGCCCTGTTCGTGGTGCCGCTCTTGCTCGGGGCCGACTACGGCGCCGGCGAGGGGCGGCGGGCGGCATTGTGGGCCGCGGTGGCGGCGCTCGTCGGCTTCGCGGTCGAGTCGCTCGTGCGCGAGAAGCGCGTCCAGGCCCGCGAGGCTCGCCTGCAGGCGGCGCGGCTCGCAGACCACGAGCAGACGATGTCCGCCGTGGCGGAGGTTGCGCGGCGCCTGACCTTCTCCGGGGACACGCGTGCGCTCATCTGCGAGGCGGCGGTCGAGGTCGGCGGAGCCAGCATCGCGTCGATCTTCGAGCCCGAAGGCACGGGGTACCTCGTGATCACCGCCGGCGCCGGAGCCGATCCAGGCCGGTCGCGCATCCGCATCGGCGCGGAGCCGTCCGGCGCGGCCGTGGCGTTCGCGGAGGGACGCCGCTTCTTCGTGCCCGACGCGGCCGCGAGCTCCTCGCTGTCGCAAGACGTGGTGCAGGCCACGGGGATGGTCTCCGCCCTGTTCGAACCGATCTTCCGAGACGACGTGACGGTCGGTGTGCTCGGAGTCGGCTGGCCGTTCCATCTCGACGACCTCAGCCGGCCGGCCGCCCAGGCGGTGGTGCTCCTCGCGGCCGAAGCCGCAGCGGCGATCGAGCGAGCCGATCTGCACATGCGGCTGGAGGCGCTCGCGCGCACCGACGAGCTGACCGGGCTCCCCAACCGCCGGGCGTGGGAGGAGACGATCCGCGAGGCCGTCGCGGACGCGACGCTACGGGACCACGCGCTCTGCATCGCGCTGATCGACCTCGATCACTTCAAGCGCTTCAACGACCGTCACGGACACCAGGCGGGAGACAGGCTGCTGAAGAGCGCGGCAGCCTCGTGGCGCAGCGCTCTCCGGGGCTCGGACACGTTGGCCCGGTACGGAGGCGAGGAGTTCGCGGCCGTCCTCCCGCACTGCAGGCTCGGAGAGGCCCACGCGGTGCTGGAGCGGCTTCGTGCACGGACGCCCGACGGCCTCACGTGCTCGGTCGGCCTCGCCGAATGGAGCCGGGGCGAGTCCGACCTGATGCTGGTCGCCCGCGCCGACGAGGCGCTCTACGAGGCCAAGCGCGTCGGCCGCGACGTCCTCGTCGTCTCCGCCTGAGAGCCTTCGCCGGAGGCTGATTAGCCGGCGCAGCCCGGAATCCGCTCGCGCGGATCCCGGACGCGCAAACCCCTGAGCCTCTAGGCCTCGGCGACGGCGCCGAGCTCGTCCACGTCGGGCCCGCCGCTCGTGAGGAGCGTCGGACGCTGGCCGCGCGTGATCGTCTCGCGCGTGATCACGCACTTGGAGACGTCCTGGCGCGACGGGAGCTCGAACATGACGTCGAGCAGCGCCGACTCGATGATCGAGCGCAGGCCGCGCGCGCCGGTCTCGCGGGCGAGCGCCTTGTCGGCGATCTCCCACAGCGCGTCGTCGGTGAAGACGAGCTCGATCGAGTCGTAGCCGAAGAAGCGCTGGTACTGCTTGACGAGCGCGTTCTTCGGCTCGGTGAGGATCCGCACGAGATCGTCCCGCTGCAGCTGGTGCACGGCCGAGACGACCGGCAGGCGCCCGATGAACTCCGGGATGAGGCCGAAGTTCATGAGGTCTTCCGGCATCACCTGCGAGAGGAGCTCCGCTGCCTCCTCCGAGTGCTTCGAGCGCACCTCCGCGCCGAAGCCCACCGCGTTCTTGCCGATCCGGCGCGCGATGATCGTGTCGAGCCCCGCGAACGCGCCGCCGCAGATGAAGAGGATGTTGGTCGTGTCGATGGAGAGGAACTCCTGGTGCGGATGCTTGCGCCCGCCCTGCGGAGGCACCGAGGCGATCGTCCCCTCGAGGATCTTGAGCAGCGCCTGCTGCACGCCCTCGCCGGACACGTCGCGCGTGATCGACGGGTTGTCGGCCTTCCGAGCGATCTTGTCGACCTCGTCGATGTAGATGATCCCCGTCTCCGCCTTCTTGATGTCGAAGTCGGCAGCCTGGATCAGCTTGAGCAGGATGTTCTCCACGTCCTCCCCGACGTAGCCCGCTTCCGTCAGGGCGGTGGCGTCGGCGATCGCGAAGGGGACGTTGAGGATGCGCGCCAGCGTCTGGGCGAGCAGCGTCTTGCCGCAGCCGGTCGGGCCGAGCAGGAGGATGTTCGACTTCTGGAGCTCGACCTCGCCGTCGTCCTGGCCCATGCGGACGCGCTTGTAGTGGTTGTAGACCGCCACCGACAGCGTCCGCTTCGCCTCCTCCTGGGAGACGACGTAGTCGTTCAGCACCGCGTAGATGTCGCGCGGGCGCGGGAGGTTGTCGAGATCGAGCGTGGTCGGAGTCGTCAGCTCCTCGTCGATGATCTCGTTGCAGAGATCGATGCACTCGTCGCAGATGTAGACGCCCGGGCCGGCGATCAGCTTCTTCACCTGCCGCTGGCTCTTGCCGCAGAAGCTGCAGAGGAGCTGCTCGTTGCCCTCGCTCGCGCGCGCCATCAGTCGCTCACCCCGTCACCCCGGAGAAGTCGACACCGGCGCCAGACGCCGCCCGCTGTGGCGTGGTGGCCCACTTCACGTCTCCTTTTACTCCGTTTCGGCCTCTTCGGCTACCCGGGAGTGCGGGCTCGGTTGACGAGGACCTGGTCGATGATCCCGTACTCCTTCGCCTCTTCCGAGGTCATGAAGAAGTCGCGATCCATGTCCTGACGCACTTTCTCCATGTCCTGTCCGGTGTGGGACGCCATGATCTCCTCGAGCCTGCGCTTGAGGGCGATCGTCTCCCGGGCATGGATCTCGATGTCCGACGCCTGGCCCTGGTAGCCGCCCCAAACCTGGTGGATGAGGATCTTCGAGTTCGGCAGGGCGGAGCGCTTCCCTTTCGCCCCTCCGGCGAGAAGCAGCGCGCCCATGCTCATCGCGACCCCGACGCAGATCGTGGCCACGTCCGGCTTGACGAACTGCATCGTGTCGTAGATGGCGAGACCGGCGTAGACGGAGCCGCCCGGCGAGTTGATGTAGACGTAGATGTCCTTGTCGGGATCCTCCGACTCGAGGTGGAGCATCTGCGCGATCACGAGGTTGGCGATCTGGTCGTCGACCTGCGTGCCGAGGAAGATGATCCGCTCGTTGAGCAGACGGGAGTAGATGTCGAACGACCGCTCGCCGCGCGACGTCTGCTCGATGACCATGGGGATCAGGGGGCTCATTCGGTCTCCTTGCTGCCAGGTGTCCACAACTTCTTCTCCGCCCCACCCTTCTCCTTGTCGGGCGTCCAGATCGCGTCGCGAGCCGCCGCCTGCTCGACCGAGATGGGGGTCACGTCGGCGGCGAGACGGTCGAGCGCCGCCCGCAGGCGCAAATCCTCGCGCAGCGACTCCTGATGGCCGTGCGCCCAGACGTCGGCGATCACCGCCTCGGCGTCCTCGCCGGCCGCCTCCGCCTGCTCCCGTACGACGCTCCTGACGTCGTCGTCGGAGATCTCGATGCCCGCCTTCTCCGCGACGGCCTCGAGGGCGAGCTCGCGCGCCACGGACTGGGACGCCTCGGCGCGGATCTGTGCGGTGAGCGTCTCCGCCGAGGCGCCGGTGGCGGCGAAGTAGGCGTCGGGTGAGATGCCGCGATTGGCGAGCGAACGCAGGAATCCCTCCAGCAGCTCGCGCGCGCGGGTCTCCACGAGCGGCCCGGCCCCACGGACGTCGGAGGCTCGCACGAGCACATCCACGGCGGCCGAGCGGAAGGCGAGGTCGATCTCCTGCTCGATCGCGGCTCCGATCCTGCTCTCGATGTCTGCCCGCAGCTCCTCGAGCGTGTCGAACTCGCTCGCCGAGCGGGCGAGCTCGTCGTCGATCTCCGGCAGCACGGGCTCGTTCACGTGCTTGACCTCGATCGTGACGGCGGCCGTGCTGCCGTCGCCGAGCTCGTACGAGACCTCCCTGGTCTCCCCCGCGCGCATGCCGAGGAGCGCCTGCTCGACCTCCTGCGTCAGCCGCCCGGCGCCCAGCTCGACGACGGTGTCCGACTGCGTGTCCCCCGAGGGGCTGACGAGGTCGACGACGAGCGTGTCGCCCTCACGGGCCGGCCGGTCGTCGGCAGGGACGAGCTCCGCCACCGTGCGCCGCAGCGCCGAGAGCTCCTCCTGCACGAGCTCCTCCGGCACCTCCGGCTCCGCCCTCGGCACCTCCAGGGTCGTCCAGTCGACGATCTCCGGCGTCGGCTGCACCTCGATCGTGGCCGAGAACGACCAGGGAGCGTCGTCCGTGGAGGGGAGGTCGAACTCGTACTCGGGGCTCGACACGGGTCGCAGCCGTGTCCGCGCAGCCGCGGTCCAGAACCAGCCGCCGATGTGCGACTCGACGGCCTCGGCCCAGATCCGATCTCTGCCGACGCGCGAGACCAGGACAGGCGTCGGCACCTTGCCCTTGCGGAAGCCCGGGATCTTCAGCGACTGAGCCAGGTCCGACGTGGCGTGCTCGACGGCATGCGCGAGCTCGTGGGGCGTCACGTCGATCGTGAGGCGAACGCGGTTTCCTTCGAGCTGCTCGACCGTGGCCACGAACCCATTCAACCAGACAGGTCTCGGCACACCGCCCGCTCTCACCGAGGAGGAGCGGGCTGGAAGAGTACGAGCCGTGGACGCGCCGCGACTGTTCGTGCTCTGCCGTCATGCGGAGTCCGAGCTCAACGTGTTGCGGCGCGTGAACGGCGACCCCACGATCGAGGTGCCGCTGACGCGGCGCGGGGAGCAGCAGGCGCAGATGCTCGGAGACCAGCTGAGAAACGTTCCCATCGACGTCTGCGCGCACTCACGGTTCGGGCGCACGAGGCGCACGGCAGAGCTGGTGCTCGCCGGCCGCGCCGTCGAGATCCGCGAGCAGCCGCTGCTGGACGACGTCGACGTCGGAGACCTGGAAGGAGCGTCGCTCGACGCCTACCGCGCGTGGAAGCAGAGCCATGCGCGCCGCGACGCCTTTCCGGGCGGCGAGAGCCTCGACGACGCGGCCCGCCGGTACGCGCGCGGCTTCGAGGCGCTGCTCGCCCTCCCCGCGAGTGTCGTCCTCGCGGTCGTGCACGAGATCCCGATCCGCTACGCGGCGAACGCGGCGGCGGCGTCGTCCGACCTCGACTGGCCCGTGCACGCGATCGGCAACTGCGTCCCGTACCTGTTCGACGAGGAGGCGCTGCGACGGGCGATCAAGGGCATCCGGCGCGCGGTCGGATGAGCGGCGGGGCGAGATGCGGGTGAGAGGGATCGAACCTCCAAGGGCCGTGAGGCCCACCGGGACCTAAACCCGGCGCGTCTGCCAGTTCCGCCACACCCGCGGTCGTGCGGAGGGTACCCCGCAGCAGCGGACCCGAAGAAGAAACAGGAGGGGGTTCGTGGGGGAACCATTGGTACCCCCACGCTTCAGGGATCTGCCCGCCGCAGGCGGGATCCGCGGCAGAAATCTGCTCTGCAGATTTCTGCTTCGCGGGGAAAGGATCAGTGCAGCGAGAGCCGGTTCGGCGGCCAGTAGGTCGCGAACACCTTGCCGATGATGTTCTCGCGCGGGACCGATCCCCAGGCGCGTGAGTCGCAGGAGGACTCGCGGTTGTCGCCCATCATGAAGTAGCGCCCCGCAGGCACGGTGACCGGGCCGAAGCTCTCCGGCACCTGACGCCGGGCCGGCTGCACGTACGGCTCCCGCAGACGCCTGCCGTTGATGAAGACGTAGCCGTCTCCGCGCACAAGACGCTCCTCGACGCGATCGCCGGGCAGGCCCACGATGCGCTTGACGAACGTCCCTCCCGCGCCGCAGCGGGCCTGTGCCTGCGGGGGCGTCTGGAAGACGACGATCTCCCCGCGGCGCGGGTCGCGCAGGTGGTAGATGAAGCGGTTCGCGAGGACACGGTCCGAGAAGCGCGCCTCGCACCCGCTGCCGGGGCGCGCGCAGTGCAGCGTGGGCTCCATCGAGGAGGACGGGATGCGGTACGGGTTGACGACGTAGGCCTTGACGAGCAGCACGATCGCGATCGCGCCGACGATCGTCACGAGCCAGTCGATGGTGATGCGCAGCGGCCGCGGCAACCGGCGTGTCAGGCGGTCGACGGGGTTGCGCGTGTGGTACTCCGGCCGCCGGGGCGGCGGCTCCTCGTGGGCGGCATGCGGCAGCTCGGGGTCGACCGCGCCGGCGCCCTCGATGTCGGGTGTCGTGGGCCAGGTCGGCCACGGCTCCGCTTCCGGGTCGGACGCGTCACCACGCGCGTGAGGGGCGCTCGAGGTGGGCGCCGCCCAGGCGCTGTCGTCCTCGAGCGGGTCGTCTTCGCGCTGCTGTCCGAAGCGGTCGCGCTCGCTCACCGGACGCTCCGCGCCCGGCTCTGCTCGCGGCGCCACTGCTCGATCCGCGCGTGATCGCCCGAGAGGAGCACGTCGGGAACGCGGCCGCCGCGGAACTCGGCCGGGCGCGTGTACTGCGGGTACTCCAGGCCGCCCCCGAGCGCCTCCGCAAACGTCTCGTGGTCGGCAGAGCCCTCCGCGAGAGCGCCGGGCAGCTTCCGCGCGACCGCGTCGACGAGCACCATCGCGGGCAGCTCGCCGCCGGACAGGACATACGGCCCGATGGAGAGGGCGTCGGTGCAGAGCTGCTCCACGATCCGCTCGTCGAAGCCCTCGAAGCGCGACGAGAGCACCGTGAGCGCGGGCTCGGCGGCGAGCTCCTCCACGAGGGCCTGGTCGAGCTGCCGGCCCTGCGGCGTGAGAGCGATCACGCGCGGCGGCGGGGTGCCGCCGTAGACGGCCTCCAACGCGGCGGCCACCACGTCGACGCGCAGCACCATGCCAGCGCCGCCGCCGTACGGCTCGTCGTCCACCTGACCGGCACGGAGCGGCGTCGTATCGCGGTAGTTGAAGAGGCGCAGCTCGAGCTCCGTGCCGAGCACGTTCGCAAGCGGCGGATGCTCCGTCATCCAGGCAAAGGCATGGGGAATCTGCGTGAAGACGTCGAGGCGCACGGCGGTCCAGCGTACATTCCCGCGTTCCACTCTCACGCGAGATACGGGCCCTGGCGGTCATGTCCTGTCTCTGACACCAGCCACGGCCGCAGGAGACACGGCCTGACTCCGACACCGGACACGCCCACAGCGGCACCGGCCAGACAGATCGTGTCAGCCGCGGCCGCGCGGTCGATCGCGCCGGGCACGGCCCGGGACGCTCACACCACGAAGCCGGCTGCCACCACCACGCGCTTCGCCTCGAGGTCGATCTGACGGATTGCGTCCTCGACGAGCGGGACGAGCGCGCCGCTCGAGAGCACGAGGTTGTCGTTCGCGACGCCCGGCAGGACGTCGTCGACGCGACCCAGATCCCGTCCTCCCTCCTCGACGGCGGTGAGCCCGACGAGATCCGCGACGTAGTAGTTGCCAGGCTCAGGCGGCGGGAGGTCATCCCGGCGTACGGCGAGCTCCTGGCCGCGCTCGACCGGTCGATCGAGCTTGATCGCCCGTCGCCGGCCGCCGGCCCTGCGCGTGAGCACGATCGTGGCGGGCTCTCCGTCGACGAGGATCTCGGCGCCCACCTCGTAGCGCCGCTCGTCGTCGCTCGCGCGCTCGACGACGAAGGCGCCGTCGAGCCCGTGCGGCCGCCCTACGCGGCCGACCGAGACGAGCGCGGCCATTACTCCACGATCTCGAGCACGGTGCGGCGACCCGCGCGGCCGCCGCTGGCGCGGACGAGCGTCCGCAGCGCGCGGGCGATGCGGCCCTGCCGCCCGATCACCTTCCCGATGTCGTCCGGAGCCACGTGCAGGCGCAGCACGGTGGTGTCGTCCTCCTCGACCGTCTCGACGCGCACGGCGTCGGGCTCGTCGACGAGGCGCCGGGCCACCCAGGCGAGGAGCTCTTCCACCGTGTCCGGCTCAGACGATGCCGGCGGCCTTGATCAGCCGCTGCACGGGATCGCTCGGCTGCGCGCCCTTGGCCAGCCAGGCCTTCACCTTCTCCTCGTCGAGGTCGATCGTCGACGGGTCCGTCTGCGGGTTGTAGCGGCCGATGATCTCGATGAAGCGGCCGTCGCGCGGGGAGCGCGAGTCGGCCACGACGACGCGGTAGATGGGGTTCTTCTTCGAGCCCACCCGCGTCAGCCTCATGCGTACTGCCATGTCCCTCTCTTCTCTCGTTTGCTGCGACGGTCAATGATGCCTGGCGGCTCCGGCGACCGCCCGCCGAACCCCGCGCCGACAGCCTCAGCGGCGGCGGCGCGGCTGGCCCGTCAGCTCCGGCGGCAGAGCGGGCATCTTGCCCTTGCCCATCTGGCGCATCATCCCCGCCATCTGCTTGCGCGCCTGGAGGAGGCGGTTCACCTCCTCGATGGAGGTGCCGCTCCCCGCGGCGATGCGGCGCCGGCGCGGGCCGTTGATCAGGTGCGGCGTCCGGCGCTCGTGCGGCGTCATCGAGAGGACGATCGCCTCGACGCGCGACATCTGGCGCTCGTCGATGTCGAGCCCGTCGAGTTGCTTGCCGATGCCCGGCATGAGCTTGAGCACGCCCTTCACGGGTCCCATCCGGCGCAGCATGCGGTAGCTCGCGAGGAAGTCGTCGAAGGTGAACTCGCCGGCACGTAGTCGCTTCTCGAGCTCCGCCTGGTCGTCCTCCTCGACGGCCGCCTCGGCCTTCTCGATCAGCGTGAGGACGTCGCCCATGCCGAGGATGCGCGAGGCCATGCGATCGGGATGGAAGACGTCGAGCTGGTCGAGCTTCTCGCCGACCGACGCGAAGAGGATGGGACGCCCGGTGACGGCCTTCACGGAGAGCGCCGCGCCGCCGCGCGCGTCGCCGTCGAGCTTGGTGAGCACGACGCCGTCGAAGGCGATCCGCTCCTGGAAGGCCTGCGCCACGTTGACGGCCTCCTGGCCGGTCATCGCGTCGAGGAAGAGGAGCACGTTCATCGGCTTCACGACGTCGCGCACCCGGGCGAGCTCCTCCATCAGCGCTTCGTCGATCTGCAGGCGTCCGGCCGTGTCGACGAGCACGGCATCGCAGCCGTCCGCCGTCGCGCGCTCGAGCCCCGCCCGGGCCGCCTCGACGGGATCCTGCGTCTCGGTGCGGTAGACGGGCACCTGGATCTGCCGGCCCAGCTGCTCGAGCTGGTCGATCGCCGCCGGCCGCTGCAGGTCGGCCGCGATGAGCCCCGGCGTCTTGTGCTCGTGCTTGCGCAGATGGAGAGCGAGCTTGGCGCAACCCGTCGTCTTGCCGGAGCCCTGCAACCCGCAGACGAGGATCACAGTGGGCGGGCGGCCGAAGAGCAGCTTGGCGTCCCCGCCGCCCATCAGGGTCGTGAGCTCCTCGTGCACGATCTTCACGACCTGCTGGCCGGCGTCGAGCCCCTTGAGGACGTCCTGGCCGAGCGCGCGCTCCCGCACCGCCGCCACGAACTCCTTGACGACCTCGAAGTTGACGTCGGCCTCGAGGAGCGCGAGCCGGATCTCCCGCATCCCCCGGGAGACGGCCTCCTCGTCGAGGCGCCGCGCGCGACCGATGTCGCCGAGCGCCGCCTGCAGCCTGTCGGCAAGCGTGTCGAACATCGCGGGTCAGTGTACGGCCAGCCCGGCGATCTCCCGCCCCGTGCCGCGTCAGCGCGGCCGGTACGGCACGAACTCGGGCTCGAGGCCGGAGCCGTGCTCGGCCGGCGCGCCGCAGCCCGAGATGGCGAGCGAGCCCTCCCCGAAGCCGTCCAGCCCCAGCCGCTCGTCGATGTCCGCGTTGTTGACGGCGGCGGTGACGAAGGCACCGAGACCGAGCGCTCCGCAGACGAGGTAGAACGTCTGGCTCAGGTGGCCCGCGTCCATGAGCGTGACGGCGTACGCCTTCTCGTGACGCCGGTACTTCCAGAAGCTGCGGGCGAAGCGCGCGACGAGGACGACCAGCAGGCTCGCGTCGCGGAAGTAACCCTGCCCGCAGACGAAGTGCACCGCCAGCTCGCGCGCGTCCTCCTCTGAGAGCGGCTCGAGCAGCTCGAGCGCGTGGCGGCCGGCGTGGTAGTGGTGGAGACCGGGCTGCACGCCCTCGACGTCGAGGACGAGCGGGTAGGCCTCGATGGGATGGAGACCCCCGCCGGACGGGCTCGTCCGCCGGATGCCGGCCACGTCGCCGGCGATCGTCGCGATCCCCTGGGCGCCGTACACCGTCCGCAGGAGCAGGGCGAGCTCGTCCTCGCGCATGCGCCGGGACCGGTCGAAGCGCCTGGCGGTGCGCCGCCCGCCGAGCGCCGCGAAGAGCTCGCCGTCGGGCTCGCGCTCCGTGAGGGGCAGCTCGTGCGTGGAGAGCGACCCGGCCGCAGACGGAAAGTGCGTCGGCGGTCGACCGTGGCGTTCCACCCACTCGAGCGTCGCAGCCGAGACCAGCTCGGCCTCGACGCGGTCCGGCACCCCGAGGCCCACGTCGACCCCGCTCCACCGGCCGCGCGCATGGAAGAGGGCGCCGAAGAGGTTCCACTGCGCGGCGGCGAGCTGCTCGTCACGCCGTGCCTCCGGCGTTCCCTCGAGGACCGCGAGGCCCTTGAGCAGCAACCCGTCGAGCAGCGGCTCGTCGCACTCCTGCCACCCCTCCGCGGGCAGCCGCAGCAGCAGCTCGAGCTCGTCGCGCCCCAGCTCGTGCTCCTCGCCGGTGAGGATCGAGAAGGCGCGGAGGCACGGCTCGGCGTCCAGCCTCGCGCGGCCGGCGAGCAACGCGCCCAGGTCGAGCAGGAGCCGGTCGTCGCAGCGGAGGAACGCCCAGCGCGTGCGACGCGTCCGGCGGCTCAGGACTCGCTCTCGCCGCTGTGCATCCGGAAGGAGAAGACGAACATCCAGACCGGGAACAGGCGGTGCGGCCCGATCTGAACTGCGGCGAAGTTCCCTGCGCTCATCTCCTGGTTCAACTGAGCGAGCTCCTCCTTCGAGGGCAGCTCGACGCTCGACGGGATCATCTCCGCCGATGCCTCGATGCCGTACTCGAAGAGCACCGTTCTCGGATCGGCCTGGAACCGCTCGCGGAACTCGTCGTCCTCCGCCAGCCTGGTCGTGAGCTCGACCGCCTCCGCGGTCGACATGTCGATCCTGAACCGCACGCTCTCGTGCTCGTCGGCCACCACGCCTCCTCGGGTTCGTGACAGCCGTTGCTATCGCGTTTGGGCCTGCAGGTCAAGTGCCGCGCGTACGAGCTTGCCCGCGGGGAGGTTCCCCTTTGCCTCGTAGAGCGCCAGCGCTTCGACGAGCTCCCGCTCGCCATCGCCTGCGAGCGCCCGCTCGACCTCCCCTAGGGCGACGAGCGCTCCTGCGAGGATGTGCGGCGACTCCGTCTCCCGCGCGAGGGCCGTCGCAGCCCGTGCGAGCCCCCGTCCGTCCTCGCCGCGACCCGCCACGACGCGCGATCGCACCCGCCGCCAGACGATCTCGGTGTAGACGTCCTCGGGCACCGCGAGCCGCTCGGCCGCGACCGTGAGCTCCTCGGCCGCCGGCACGTCCCCGAGCTCGAGCAGGGCCTCCGCGAGCACCGCGGCCACCGTCGGCAGAACGGCACGCTCACCGAGCTCCTGGAGCCAGGTGTACGCGGCGCGCAGCTCCCGCGCGGCACGGGCGGCGTCGAGGGCGAGCAGCGGCTCCGCGTAGAGGAGCAGTCCCGCGGCCTGGATGCGCGACGCTCGCTCCCCGAGCATCTCGCGCGCGCGGTCGAGGAGCAGCCATCCCTCCTCGACCCGCCCGCACATCGCCTCGATGCCCGCGAGCACCGCCGTCCCCACTGCGGGAGGCGCGAGCTCCTCCGCCCGCCCGAGCAGGGCGCGGCAGCGCGCCGAGGCCTCCTCCGCCGGAACGTCGCCGAGCGCGAGAGAGACGCACAGGCGGTTGAGGGCGAGCCACTCGCGACGCTCGTCGCCTGCCCGCCGCGCATGCTCGAGCGCGCGAAGGTACGCACTCTCCATCTGGCGGACGCGGACGCGCCAGAACAGCTCGATCCCCACCGCCGCCCACGTCTGCGCAAGTCCTGCCTCGTCCTCCAGGGCGTCGAACACGGCCGCGGCCTCCTCGGCCGTGGCCAGCACGTCGTCGACCGAGCCGGCTCCCATGTAGACGCGGACGAACGCGCGCTCGAGCCGCGACGACCACTCCACCCTCGGCTCGGGCGACGAAGCGAGGAGCGCGTCGAGCGTGGCCAGCGAGCCGGCGAGGTCGTCCGCCTCGCGCTGTGCGACGGCGAGCTCGTGACGCAGCTCCAGGCGCCCCGTGTCGATCGCCGCGGCCCGCTCGAGGAGGCTCACCGCCGCGTGTGCGTCGGCGCGGGCGAGCGCGCGGCGCCCCGCGGCCGCCAGGCGGTCGGCTGCTCGCGAGGCGAGCGCAGCCGCTCCCTCGTCCGTCGGACCGAGCTCGAGCCGGTAGCGGTAGGCCTGCTCCAGGTGGTAACCGACGATCTCGTCGTAGCTGTGCAGCCCGCTCGCCGCGCGCGCGTCGAGCCACGCTGCGAAGCGCTCGTGCAGGTCGGCGCGTGTCCGCTTGGGAATCGTGTCGTAGACGGTGTCCCGCACGAGGATGTGTCCGAAGCGGAAGCTGTCCTCGTCGTGGAGCGCCCCACGGTGCGGATAGATCAGCTGACGGCGGACCAGGGCATGGAGGTGCCCGGCGACGTCCTGCCGCTCCTCGCCCGGAGAGAGCTCGGTGACCGCGCCCCACCAGAACTCCTGCCCGATCACCGCCGCGCGTTGCAGGACCTCGCGCTCCGCCGCGGGCAGGCGGTCGAGCCGCGCCGTCAGCACCGCCTGGATGGTGGCCGGAACACGCACACGCGCGGGATCCCGCGTCAGCCGCCAGCCGCCGTCGACGCTCTGGAGCGAGCCGTCGTCGACGAGCATGCGCACCAGCTCCTCGACGAAGAGCGGGTTTCCCTCGGCGAGGCGGGCGACCTCGGCCGCGGCGTCGTCGTCGAGCCGCCCCACCACGTTGTCGCCGAGGACGCGGGCGTCGCTCTGCGGGAGCGGCTGGAGGCGGATCTCTGCGGCCTCGTGCCAGGCGGGCCGCACGTCGAGGAGATCGGGCCGCGCCAGGCAGCAGATGAGAATCGGCGCCGACCGTGTCCAGCCCGCCAGGTATTCCACCATGTCGAGCAGCAGGGGCTCGGCCCACTGCACGTCGTCGAGCACGACGAGGAGCGGGCGGCGCCGGGAGAGGCACTCCAGGAGGCGTCGCATCGCCCACGAGATCTCCTCGCTGCGGTAGCCGTGCTCCGTCAGGCCGACGATGTCGGCCACCCGCGCTGCGACGAGCTCCGCGTCCTGCTCCTCCTCGAGCAGCGCGGCGATCTTCGCCCGCGCGTCGGCCACGGCGTCCTGCTGGGTGACACCGGCTGCCGCGCGCACCACCTCGACCACCGGCCAGTAGGTGATGCCGCGACCGTAGGGCAGGCAGCGTCCCTCGAGGACCAGTGCCTCGCCGTCGACGGCAGCCGCGAGCTCCGAGACGAGCCGCGACTTCCCGACGCCCGCCTCGCCGAGCACCGTGACCACGCGGCAGGCTCGAGCGGCGACGACCTGGCCGAACGCCTCGCGCAGCCGGGCGAGCTCCTCCGCGCGACCGACCAGCGGCGAGTCGAAGAGGCGCTCGACGCCGTGTGCCCCGGCGGTCACGCGCAGCAGGCGCCACGCCGGGACGTGCTCGGCGCGGCCCCTGACGGCCAGCGGTGTCACAGCCTCGGCGTCGATCGCGGAGTGCACGAGCCGGTGGGTGGCGTCGCCGAGCAGGATCTCGCCCGCGACCGCCGCGGCTTCGAGCCGCTGGGCGACGATGACCGCGTCGCCCGTGGCGAAGTCCTGTCCGAGCGTCGGATCGCCCGCGATGACCTCGCCGGTGTTGACACCGATGCGCACGCCGATGCCGGTGCCGAAGTCCCGCTCGAGCTGGACGTTGAGGGCGGCGAGCTCGTCGCGGAGCTCGGCCGCCGCCCGCACCGCCCGCAGCGCGTCGTCCTCGTGCACCTCCGGGATCCCGAACGCCGCCATGACGGCGTCGCCCACGAACTTCTCGACCGTGCCGCCGTGGCGCTCGAGCACGGTCCTGGCCCTGTCGAAGTAGCGCGACATGATGCCGCGCACGGCCTCCGGGTCGCGCGCCTCGCCGAGCGCCGTCGAGCCCGTGACGTCGCAGAAGATGAGCGTGACCGTCTTGCGGAGCATGGGCGCGTGGACGGCCGCCGGGCGCCGGCCTCCTCGTGCTACCCGGTCTCGCCGTCGCTCGGCGCGTGGCTGCTCCTCGCCGCGTGGCCGCCGAGCTCCGGCATGGTCAGGTCGGCGGCGAGCGCCGCGCCCCCGAGCAGCGAGAGAAGGAAGGACCGTCGCAGGAAGCCGAGCACGAGGGCCACGAGCCCCGCCACCCCGACCGGACCGAGGCCGATGACGCGCCCCTCGCTCATAGCCGGCGCCCGCGATCGGCGGCCCGCCGCAGCGCGGCGCCCGGATCGTGGCCGGGCAGCGAGACGGCGCCGATGCGCTCGATCATGTCGAGGTCGGGAGCGAAGACATTGCGGAGGGGCAGCACGTCGATCCGCACCTGCACGGTGAGGCCTCGCTGCTCGAGCGCCGGCAGCAGGCGCCGCTCGACGAAGTCGTCGGCCGCCTCGCGGGTCTGCCAGAGGTCGCAGACGTTGATTCCGTCCGGCGCCTCCGCGGCCACGTGCAGGATCTCGCCGAACGCCGGGTCCGCGTCGAGGTCGAGGTCCGCCATCAGCCCGTCGTACTGGGCCTGGGCGAGTCCGGGGAAGTGCATGAACACGGCGACGGCCATCGTGTCTCCTTGCGCCGCGCAGGGGGAAGGGGCTACAGCCTAGAGACGGTCTGCGGGGACCGCAACGGGCCGGGCATGGCTGCCTAGCCAGCCGGCGCAGCCCGGAATCCGCTCGCGCGGATCCCGGACGCGCAAACCCCTCAAGCCGCCCGCTCCGCGGCCGGACGCCACGGATCTCACATCGAGCCGCTAGCCGACCACGAGCGCGCGGGCGAAGTCGGCCGCGTCGAAGGGGCGCAGGTCGTCGAGTGCCTCGCCCACGCCGACCAGCTTCACCGGCAGGCGCAGCTCGTGGGCGATCGCGACCGCCACGCCGCCCTTGGCGGAGCCGTCGAGCTTCGTCAGGGCGACGCCGGTGACGTCCACGGCCTCGCCGAACAGCCGCGCCTGCTGGAGGCCGTTCTGCCCGGTGGTCGCGTCGACGACGAGCAGCGTCTCGTGCGGTGCGCCGTCGACCCGCGTGCCGAGGACGCGGCGCACCTTCTCAAGCTCGGCCATCAGGTTGGTCTGCGTGTGCAGCCTTCCTGCGGTGTCGACGAGGACCACGTCCTTGCCCCGCGCCCGCCCGGCCTCGAGCGCGTCGAAGGCGACCGCGGCCGGATCGGCGCCGCGGGCGCCGCCGACGAAGTCGGCCCCCGCCCGCTGCGCCCAGATCTCGAGCTGCTCGTCGGCCGCGGCGCGGAAGGTGTCGGCGGCGCCGACGAGCACCGAGCGCCCGTGCTCCCGCAGGCGGTGCGCGAGCTTGCCGATCGTCGTGGTCTTGCCGGTCCCGTTCACCCCCACGACGAGCACGACCGCCGGCGGCCCGTGTCTCAGGTCGAGCACCGGCGGCTCGCCGAACAGCTCCTCGATCTCCACGGCGAGCGCCGCGTCGAGCGTGACGACCTCGCCGCGCGCCTCGAGGCGGCGCACGAGCTCGGCCGTCGCCGGCACGCCGACGTCGGCCTGCAGCAGCGCGATCTCGAGGCGCTCCCAGGCTTCCTCGTCGGCGGGGTCGAACGCCGCGACGCCGAGCTCGGCGGTCAGCGCGCGGCGACTCTTCGAGAGCGAGTCGCGCAGGCGGGAGAAGAAGCCCGACCGCTCCTGCTCGTCCACGCTCGGATCCTCGTCGTCCCCGAGCAGCTCGGCCCACGTACGGCTCACGGGATCAGGCTAGATCAGGCCGACGCCGCGACCGCGGCGTGCTCGTGCCGCGGCAGGCGGCGGGACACGATCTGGCTGACGCCGTCGCCGCCCATGGTGACCCCGTAGAGGACGTCCGCCGCCTCCATCGTCCGCTTCTGGTGCGTGACGACGACGAACTGGGCCCGATCGGCGTACCGGCGGAGGAGCTCGACGAAGCGGGCGATGTTCGTGTCGTCGAGCGCGGCCTCGACCTCGTCCAGGAGGTAGAACGGGCACGGCTTGGCGAGGAACAGGGCGAAGAGGAAGGAGATCGCGCCCAGCGCCTTCTCTCCGCCGGAGAGCAGCGACAGCCGGGTGATGCGCTTGCCGGCCGGCCGGAGCTCGACCTCGACCCCCGACTCGCCGCCCTCGTCGTCCGGCTCGACAAGCCGCAGCCGCCCCTCCCCCCCTGGGAACAGCGTCGTCGCGACCTCCTCGAAGTTGCGCGCCACATCGGCGAACGTCTCGTCGAATCGGCGGGCGACCGTGCCCGAGAGCTCGTCGCGCAGCTTCTCCAGCTCGGCCAGCGACGTCTCCAGGTCCTGTCGCTGCTCCGAGAGCTCCTCGAGGCGGAGCTTCTCGGCCTCGTACTCCTCCTTGGCGAGCGGGTTGACGCGGCCGAGCGCCTCGCGCCGCCCCTCGAGGCGGTCGACACGGGAGGCGAGCTCGTCACGGTCGTCGCCCTCGGCCGGCTCGACCTCGCCCGCCTCGGCGCGGCGGCGCCGGGCCTCCTCGGCCTCCGCATCGAGTCGCGCGATCTCGATCTCGACCGCGGTCGCGCGCTCGGAAGCCTCCTCGGCCTCCCGCCGCAGGTCGACCTCGGCGGCGCCGAAGCGCCGGAGCTCGGCGCCGAGCTCCGACGAGCGCTGCGCCCCCGCGTCGGCGCGAGCCCGCACGGGGGTCTGAAGCCGCTCGGCGAGCCGCGCAGCGCGGTCGAGCGACGACGAGAGCACGGACGCGGCGTGGACGAGCCGCCGCAGCAGGTCGGGATCGGCGCCGCCGCGGCGGGGAGCCCGCTCGACCAGCGCCGCCTCGGCAGCGCGCGCGCGGTCGGCGGCGTCGCGGGCCACGCCCGCCGCCTCGTCCGAGGCGGCGAGGGATGCCTCCGCTGCGTCCGCCAGCTCCGTGCGGTCTCCGTCCTCGACCACGACTCCCTCCACAGACCCTCCGAGCCGCGCCACGACCACCTCGGCAGCCTGCGCCCGGGAGGTCGCCCCGGCCGCCTCGTGACCCGCAGCGGCCTCGAGCTCGGCGAGGCGGCGCAGCTCGCGCCCGAGCTCCTCCGACCGTGTCGCAGCGGCCGCGATCGCCGCGGCCACGGGAGCCTCGAGGTCGGCCACGAGCGTGGCCCCCCTCGCCACGAGCTCCTCCAGGCGCGCGGCGCACCCGTGGAGCCTTCGCAGGGCCGCGGGATCGGCGACGGGGCCGCGCAGGTGGGCGACCGCAGCGTACGCCTCCTCCGCGGTCTGGGCGGCGGCGGCGGCCTGCCCTGCAACCTCGGCCGCGTCGGCGGCGCGAGCCTCGAGCTCGGTGGCCTCGTCGGCGAGCGCACGGCGGCGCGTCTCCATCTCGAGCAGCACGGCCTCCGCCGTCTCTCCGGCGAACCAGAGCTCGCCCCGGGCCGGGTCGAAGCCGAAGCCCTCGGCGGTGACGGCGGGCGTCTGGACGGCGAGGAGGTCGTCGAGCGGCACCACCGGCAGCTCGCGGACGATCTCCTCCGGATCGCGACCCGCGATCACGGCGAGGGTGCCGAGGCCGGCGTCGCGCGCTCGACGCAGGAGCGCGAGACCTGCCCGGGCGTCGGGCGCGAGGACGGCCGACGCCCGCCACCCGAGCGCGGCGGCGACCGCGCGCTCGGAGCCGAGGTCGACATCAAGGGCGGCCAGCGCGAGCGTCTCCCCGGACTCCGCCAGCGCACGGGCAGCGGGAGCGACACCCTCGCGCTCGGCGATCGCGCGCTCCAGGCCGACGAGGCGGTCGCGGGTCGACCGGGCCCGTTCGGCGAGGTCGTCGCGCTCGTGCGCCGCCGCACGCGCGGCGACCGCGGCCTCGTCGGCAGCCCGTTCGAGCTCCGCTGCCGAAGGGCCGCCTCGCCCGGCCGCGTCGTCCGCCGCGCGAAGCTCCTCCTGCAGCCGCCGGCTGAGGGCGCCGGCGTTCTCGCGCCGCGCAAGCAGGCGCTCGCGGGCGGCGCCGAGCGCGAGCAGCGTCGCATGGGCGCCCTGCTGGCCGCTCGTGGCCTCGGCGAGCCCCGTCTCGACCTCGCGGCGCTCGCGGCGAAGCGTCTCCAGACGCTCGCCCGCCGACGCCGCATCGGCGCGCTCCGCCGCGGCCAGACGTGCGTGCGCCAGGCGTGCGCGCTCGGCCGCCTGACCGCTCGCCTGGACGGCGTCGCGGGCCGCCGCGGCGGCCTCCTCGGCCGCCTGCGCGAGTGCTGCGCCGGCGCCGTCCTGGCGGGACGCTCGCAGCCGCTCGGCATCCACCAGCTCGCCGGCGAGCTGCCCCTGGAGCCCTTCCGCCGACTCTCGGCGCAGCGCGAGCCGCTCGGCGGCGCCCTGCAGCCGGTAGAGGCCGCCGAGCGCCGTCTCGCGCCGCCCCGCGACGTCCGACAGGTCGTCCTCGGCACGCTGGCGCTCGGCGAGGAGCGCTGTCAGGCGCTCCTGCGTGGAGCGCCGGGCGAGCTGCGTCGCCTGGCGACGGTCGTCGGCGGCGGCACGCCGCTCGGCGACCGAGGCGAGGTCGAGCTCGGCGATGCGCGCGCGGAGGCGCGCGATCTCGGCCGCCAGCTTCTCGGCCCGCTCCGCCGCCGTCGCCTGCAGGGCGAGCGGCCGCAGGCGCTTGCGCACCTCGTCCTCGACGTCGCGCGCGCGCTCGACCTGCGTCGCGACGCGGTCGAGCTTCAGCTCCGCGCGGTGCAGGCGCTGCTTGAACTTCCCGAGCCCGGCGGCCTCCTCGACGAGCGCGCGGCGGTCTTCCGGCTTGGAGGCCAGCACGGCGTCGACCTTCCCCTGGCCGACGATGGAGTGCATGCCGCCACCGAGACCGACGTCGGCGAGCAGCTCGACGAGGTCCGTGCGCCGCACGGGGGTGCGGTTGACGAGGTACTGGCCCTCGCCTCCGCGCACCAGCCTCCGGGCGATCGACACCTCGCTGAAGTCGAGCTCGCCGAAGGCGCCGTCCTCGTTGTCGAAGACGAGCTCCACCTCGCAGTGGTCGACCGGCTTGCGGTCGGCCCCGCCCGCGAAGAGGACGTCGTCCGGCTTCTCGGCGCGCAGGGCGGACGGCGTGAGCGATCCTGCCGCCCACACGACCGCGTCCGAGACGTTGGACTTCCCGGAGCCGTTGGGGCCGACGATCACGGCGACCCCCGGCTCGAGCTTCATCTCGACCGGTTCCGGGAACGACTTGAAGCCGCGCAGCTTGATCGAGCGCAGGTGCACCGCGCGCGAGGCTACTGGTGAGACCGGACGGCCCGGCGACGCCGGTGCGGAGCCCCGGCCTCGGCCGCGCGGCTACGCGACGCGGCGCTCGTCGCGCGCCTGAGCGCCCACCGGCGGGGCGCTGCGGAACCCGTGGGGCGCGGGCAGGGTGATCCCCGAGCGCAGCAGGCGGAGCACGAAGTCGCCGTCCAGCGCAGGGGCGTAGAGATAGCCCTGGCCCAGACCGCACCCGAGCTCGCGCAGGAGATCCGCCTGCACTTCCCGCTCGACCCCCTCGGCCACCGCGCCGAGGCCGAGCGAGCCGGCGAGGCGGAGGATCGCGTCCACGAGGCTGACGTCCGCGTCTGCGTCCACGAGGCGGTCGACGAACGGCTGCGGGATCTTGAGCACGTCGAGCGGGAACTCCCCCAGACGGCTGAGGGAGGAGTACCCCGTGCCGAAGTCGTCGATCGCCACCCGCACGCCGAGCTCGCGCAGATCGCGCATCTTGCGGATCGCGAACTCCTCCCCCTTGATCACGCTCGACTCCGTGATCTCGACCGTGAGGAGGCCCGGGTCGAGGCGGGTGCGCTCGAGCGCGGAGCGGATGTCCTGGACGAGGTGGTCGCTCGTCAGCTCGATGGCGGAGAGGTTGACCCAGATGCCGACCCGCCTCGTCCCGCCGACCGCCTCGTGCCACAGGCTCGCGTGGCGGCACGCCTCCGCGACGACGCGCTTGCCGATCGCGGCCATCTGCCTGTTGTCCGCGATGGGCAGGAAGTCGCCCGGGCTCATGAGCCCGTGCACGGGATGCGCCCAGCGCACGAGCGCCTCGAAGGCCTCGATCACCCCGCTCACGAGGGAGACGACGGGCTGGAAGTGCACCTCGATCTCGAACCGGCCGAGAGCTCCGTCGAGCTCGAGCGCGAGCTCGCGGCGTCGCCGCGCGGCCGCATGCGTCTCCGCCTCGTAGAGGGCGACCTGCACGTCCTCGTCGGCCTTGGCGGCGTACATGGCGACGTCGGCGTTCCTGAGCAGCTGCTCGGCCGTCACGCCGCGCTGGCCCACCGCGATCCCGATGCTCGGCCGCACGGCGAAGGTGCGATCGTGCACCGAGAACGGCGTGTCGAAGGCGTCGGCGATGCGCTCGGCGGCATCGCGCGCCGCCCCCATGCCGCCTTCCGTGAGGAGCACCGCGAACTCGTCGCCGCCCAGCCGTGCCGGCATGTCGGAGCTGCGCACGGCCCGGCGCAGGCGGTCGGCGGCGTGCACGAGGAGCTCGTCGCCGGCGGCATGGCCCCATGTGTCGTTGACGACCTTGAAGTCGTCGAGGTCGAGGAAGAGCACCGACGGGACGGGCGTGTCCGGCCCCACCCCGTCGAGCGCCCGGGCGACGCTCTCCGTGAAGAGAACGCGGTTGGGGAGGCCGGTCAGCGAGTCGTGGAACGCCTGGTGGCGGAGCTGCTCCTTCAGCTCGGCGAGCTGCTCCAGCGACTGGCCCAGCCGGCCGTTCTCGAGCACGACGCTGACGTGGCCGACGAACGTGGCAAACACGGCGAGGTCGTCCGAGTCGAAGGTCGCGCCGTCGGACATGCAGTCGCCGACCACGAGGGCGCCGAGCGGGCGCTCGTCGCCGGCCACGGCCCCGACGATCGCGTCGCGGAGCCCCCGCTCGGCGAGCACGAGACCGGGCGCGCCTCGCTCCCCTTCGACGATCGTGGGCGTCGGCCCGGCGCGTCGCGCGATCTCGAGCACGGCCGCGTCCGCCTCGGAGGGCTTCTCCGGCCGGTGCAGCGTGTCGCCGCGGAGCCCGCTCGAGCAGATCAGGAACGGCTCCTCGGGCTCGCTCGGGAGGATGACGAGCTCCGCGTACTCGGCATGGTGCAGCCGGCGCGCGATCCGGAGGAGCTGGTGGATCGCCATCTCGAGCTGTGAGGTCGTCGTCTCGCGGAGCGAGGCGAGCAGGAGGTCGAGCTGCTCGCGCTGACGGCGCTCCTTCACGTAGCCGCGCCACACGAGCACCGAGGCGAGCCCCGGCGGAAAGAGGAACGCGAGCTCCACCGCCCGTCCGTGCCTCAACATCACCACTGCGCCGAGCACGATGGCGATCGTCGACATTCCCACGACCATGGGCGCGCCCAGGCTGGAGAGCCACCTCACTGGAGAGATGCGGTCCATGCCACTTCGAGGTATCGGACGTGCCGCTCGACTTCGTTAGGCACCCCGCGGCGTTACGCTGTCCCTCATGGCGCCGCGAGGCTCGATCGCCGGGGACGCCGCCGAGGCGTCCGTCGAGGGGGTCAGCCTGGCCGAGCTCCAGCTCGCCGCACGCAACTCCGGCATGCCGCTCGAGGCGCTCCGCTATCCCGTGACGCCGGTCGGCCTCCACTACCTCCTCACCCACTACGACATCCCGGCCGTCGATCGCTCGTCGTGGCGGCTCCGGATCGCCGGCGCGGTGCGCGACGAGCTCGAGCTCTCGCTCGACGAGCTGCGGACGCGACCGCACGCGATCGTGCGCGCCACCATGGAGTGCGCCGGGAACGGCCGGGCTCTGCTCGAGCCGAGGCCCGTCAGCCAGCCGTGGCTCGCGGAGGCGGTCGGCACGGCCGAGTGGGGCGGTACGCCACTGGCGCCGCTCCTGCGCGAGGCCGGGCTGGCGGACGACGTGGCGGAGATCCTCTTCACCGGGCTCGACCGGGGCGTGGAGGGGGGAGAGACCCAGAGCTACGAGCGGAGCCTCCCGCTCGACGAGGCTCTGCGGGAGGAGGTCCTCCTCGCCTACGAGGTCAACGGCGAGCCGCTGCCGGCGCAGCACGGAGCGCCGCTCCGGCTGGTCGTCCCGGGGTGGTACGGCATGACCAACGTGAAGTGGCTGGGGCGTGTCACCGCGCTCACGGCGCCGTTCTCCGGCTACCAGAACGCCTGGAGCTACCGGCTGCGCCAGGACGAGAACGAGGCGGGCGAGCCGGTGAGCCGCATGCAGCCCCGTGCCCTCATGGTGCCGCCGGGGATCCCCGAGTTCCTCTCACGCGACCGCTTCGTCGAGCCGGGCCCCTGCCGCCTCGTGGGCCGGGCCTGGTCGGGCTGGGGGCCAATCGCGGAGGTGGACGTCAGCGCCGACGGCGGCGGCACGTGGGAGGCCGCGGACCTCGACGACGCGCACGACCCCTGGGCCTGGCGCGGGTGGAGCTACGAGTGGGACGCGAGCGTGCCCGGGCGCTACGAGCTCTGCTGCCGCGCACGCGACACGGCCGGCAACGAGCAGCCGCTCGTCGCGCCGTGGAACCTCGGCGGCTACGCCAACAACGCCGTGCAGCGCGTCGCGGTGAACGTGGCATCAAGCCTCTAGGCGGCGCCGCCCGGCATGACGCCGAGCGCGGCCAGCGCCTCCGCGGCGGCCTCCTGCTCGGCCGCCTTCTTCGTGGAGCCGCTTCCCTCTCCGAGCTTCGTGCCGTCGATGGTCGCGGCGCACACGAAGCGCCTGTCGTGCGGCGGGCCGTCCACCGAGAGGACGACGTACTGCACCTGCCGTCCGCTCCGGGCCAGCGCCTCCTGCAGCTCCGTCTTGTTGTCGACGTGGCCCGTGCGGGCGAACTCGATGCGGTCGTCGAACGCGGCGACGATGGCACGCTCCGCAGCGTCGAAGCCGTGCTCGAGGTAGACGGCCGCGATGGCGGCCTCGAGCAGCGCGGCGAGCACGTTGCGGCTGAGCGAGATCCGCTGGAGCTCGGCGGCCGGGACGTCGCGGGCGCGCTCGACGAGGCGGGCCCCCAGGTCGAGGTCCTTGGCCACGGCCGCGCAGCTCTGCCGCGAGACGACGTGCGCGCGGATCTTGGCGAGACGGCCTTCGCTCGCGTCCGGGAAGCGCTCGAACAGCGCCCGCGCGACGGCGAGCTCGAGGACGCTGTCCCCGAGGAACTCGAGCCGCTCATAGGAGGACGCACGGTCGGGCGCCCACGAGGTGTGGGTGAACACCTGATCGCGGCGCTCTTGCGGAAGTGCGTCGATGAGGCGCGCGAAGTCGCGCCCCGCGGCGCGACCGCTACTGGTGCTCGACGACGTAGTCGACGGCCTGCCCGACGGTCGTGATCTTCTGTGCGTCCTCGTCCGGGATCTTGATCCCGAACTGGTCCTCGAGCTCCATGATCAGCTCGACGAGGTCGAGCGAGTCGGCGTCGAGGTCTTCCTGGAAGGACGACTCCTCGCTGATCTCGGCGTCGTCGACGCCGAGCTGCTGGCTGAGCGCTGACTTGACACGCTCGAAGACTTCTTCACGGGACGCGGCCACTGGCAACCTCGCTGTCAGGGTCGGGGTCGGGGTCGGGAGAGCGCGCCGACTTTACCACCCTCAGCCCCGTCGAACCCGCTGTTCCGGCGCATGGCCGATCCATGCTGCTCCGGGCGCATCCCGAGGGGAGGGCGCGAGTCGCGCTCAGCCCGTCGCGGACGGGGTCGGAAGACGTTCTGCGAGCCGGGCCACGACGTCGTGCTCGACGCCGCGGGCGGCCAGGCGCACCGCGTTCGCGATCGCGCGGCGCGAGCTGGAGCCGTGGGCGATCACGACGAGGCCGCGCAGGCCGAGCAGGTAGGCGCCGCCGTGGGTCTCCGGGTCGAGACGGTCGCGAAGCGTCCGGGTGGCGGGTCGGATGAGCAGCCCACCGAGGCGCCCGCGCGGCGACGCCTCGATCTCCCGCCGCAATGCGCCGAGCACGCTGCGAATCGTCCCCTCCAGCGTCTTGAGCGCGACGTTGCCGGTGAAGCCGTCGGTGACGACCACGTCGGCGTCGCCCTCGAGCAGCCCGCGTCCCTCCGTGTTGCCCTCGAAGCGCAGGCTCGAGCCGGCCAGCAGCCGGTGTGCCTCGAGCGCGAGCTGGCTTCCCTTCTCGGGCTCCTCGCCGATCGAGAGCAGGGCCACCCGCGGCGAGGCGACGCCGAGGATCTCCTCCGCGAACACTGCTCCCATGTGCCCGAACTGCAGGAGATGCTCCGGGCGCGCGTCGGCGTTGGCGCCGGCGTCGATGAGCACGGAGGCGCCGATGCGCGTCGGGATCACGACTGCGATCGCGGGCCGGAAGACGCCGGGCAGCCGTCGCACGTGGAGGAGCGACGCGGCGAGCATGGCGCCCGTGTTCCCGGCCGAGACCGCCGCGTCGGCCTCTCCGGCTCCGAGCGCCTTCGCGACGCGGACGAGCGACGAGTCGGGCTTGGCCCGGACGGCGTCCGCCGGCTTGTCGTCCATGGCGACCATCCCGTCGGTGACGACGAGCTCGAGCCCCGGCGCGTCCAGGCCGGGGGGCCCGTAGAGCACCGGCGCGACGTCGGCCGAGACGGCAGCCAGGGCTCCCGCGACGATCTCCCCGGGCGCCCGATCGCCCCCCAGGGCATCGACCGCGACCCGGATCACGCTACGGCGTCGGAGTGCGGAGCGGCTCGACCTCGCGGCCCCGGTACGACTTGCACGTCGGACACACGCGATGCGGCTGCTTCGGCGAGCCGCAGGTCGGGCAGACGTTCACGCGCGGAGCGTCGATCCCGTGCTGCGCGCGACGCTTGTCGCGACGCGACTTGGAGGTCTTTCGCTTCGGAACCGCCATGAGCGGCCGCCTACTGTAGCGGAACGCCGTCCGGCATCGGCTCGCGACCCGGCCGCCCCGCCTCGAGCGGCAGCTCGCGCGTCGGCGCCAGCGCCTCGAGGAAGCGCCGGTCGTGGGAGACGACCACGAGCGTCCCGTCGAAGCCCGCCAGCGCCTGCTCCAGCTGCTCGACGGCCTCGAGATCGAGGTGGTTCGTGGGCTCGTCGAGGAGGAGCACGTCGACCGATCGCGCCTGGAGCTCGGCGAGGTGGGCACGCGTCCGCTCTCCGGGAGAGAGCGAGGCGCACGGACGGTCGACATGGTCGGCGGCGAGGCCGAACTTCGCGAGCAGTGTACGGGCCTCCACCGCGACGAGCCCTGTGCGCCGTCCGAAGACGTCGAGCAGCCGGTCGGCGCCGCCGTACACGCCGCGACGCTGCGAGATCGTCCCGATGCGCGTCCGCGCACCGGCCCTTCGCTCGCCGGCTGCGAGCGGCAGGCCGCCCTCGAGCAGGCGCAGCAAGGTCGTCTTGCCGCTGCCGTTGCGGCCGGTGACCGCGACCCGCTCGCCCGGCGCGAGGTCGAGATCGAGCGGGCCGAGCCGAAAGGACCCGACCTGCGCCTCGGCGCCCGAGAGCGCGAGGACGGTGCCGCCGGCCGACCGGCCCGCTCCGAGCGAGAGGCGGAGCTGCCACGGCTCGTACGGCTTGTCCGGGAGCTCGGTGCGCTCGAGGAGCCGCTCTGCCTGGCGGACCTTGGTCCGCAGCGCGCGGGTGCCGCGACGGTCCGCGCCGCCCGACTTCTCGCCGAGAGCCGCCCCCCTGTCGTGGGCTTCGGTGCGACGCCGGGAGAGCAGGCCGGCCAGCTCGCGGCGCCGCCGCTGCGCCTCGTCGAAGCGCGCGTAGGCGGCCCGACGGGCCGCATCGCGCGCCGCCGCGTAGTCGGTCCAGCCGCCCGCGTACTCGCGCACGGCGTTGGTCCACGGATCGACCGCCCACACACGCCGCACGATGCGATCGAGGAAGGCTCGGTCGTGCGAGACGGCGACGATCGCGCCCCGGTGGCCGGCCAGGAACCGCTCGAGCCGCTCCAGCCCGTCGAAGTCGAGGTCGTTGGTCGGCTCGTCCAGGAGCAGGAGGTCGAAGCGCGAGAGCAGGATGGCCGCGAGCTGTGCGCGTGCCGCCTCGCCGCCCGAGAGCTGCGCCGACCCGCGCTCGAGCTCGACGGAGAGTCCCAGCTCGGCGCAGAGCGCCGCCGCCCGCGGCTCCAGGTCCGCCCCGCCGAGAGCGAGGTACCGGGCGAGTGCGGCCTCGTAGCGCTCGGCGCCGCCGGGGAAATCCGCGAGGGCGGCGGCTGAGCCTTCGAGCTCCTCCTCGGCGGCTGCGACGCCCGTGCGACGGCGCAGCATCTGGAGGAGTGTCTCTCCGGATCGTGCGTCGGGCTCCTGCGGCAGGTAGCCGGCGGTGAGCGTCGCGGGCGACCACGAGACCGTGCCGGCATCCGGCGCCTCCACGCGGGCGAGGAGCCGGAGCAGCGTCGACTTCCCGGAGCCGTTCGGTCCCACGAGACCGATGCGACTGCGGGCCGTGACGGCGACGCTCACGCCGTCGAGAACGACGTGGGCGCCGTGGTGGCGACTGACGGAATCGAGCTGGACTCTCACGAACGACCTCCGACCGCAACGGGCCACCGCGCGGGACGCGCGGGGCGACACAGGGATGCGGTGGTCAGTCCGTCATGGCGGGCGCGCCAGGCGCCGCGCTCACTCTAGCGACTGTCGGAGCTCCTCGAGGACCGACCAGCGGGTGTCGCCGGGCTCGTCCTCGTGCTCGTGCGGCTCGAGGTTGAGGTTCCTCCCGCAGAGGGGGCACAGCCCCGCGCATTCGGGACGGCACAGGATCTGGTCGGGAAGGGCGAAGGAGATCGCGTCGCGGGCCCACGCGCTCAGGTGGAGGAGCTCGTCTGCGACGTAGTCGCTGCGCAGCTCGTCGTCGGCGGCACCGGGCTCGTGGTACTCGCTCACCTCGATCGGGCGGTCGACGACGGCATCCTCGAGGCAGCGCATGCACGGCCCGTGCAGGCGCACCTGGAAGCGGAGGCGGAACATGTCCCCGCCCGTGGCGCGCTGGATCGCGAGGTCCGCCGCGACGGCGTCGGGCACGGGAAGGTAGCGCTCGCCGCCGAGCTCGAACGGCTCCAGCTGGATGGACACGTGATCGTGCCGCTCCTCGCCGGAGCGGAGGTGCAGCCTTCGCAGGGGGAACGTCGTCATGGCCCCAGCGTAACGGGCGAGTCGCGCCCGTCAGCGGCCCGGCTGTGATGGCCACGTAAGGATTCGCAAGGGTCCTGTGAGCGGCAGCGATCCGCGCCTTCCGGCCGGGTATGAACGGAGTGCCACGCCAGGAAGGAGTGTCGTCATGAGACAGCGGCCAACCACGCGCAGCGCGAGCTCGCGCGTCCTCGGATCTCTCTCTGCCGCGGCGATGGCGGTCGCCGCGCTCTCGGGCCTCCTCGCCGTCACCGGAGGTGCGGCCTGGGCGCAGGGCGAAGCGGCACCCCAGAACACGGGCGAGCCGTCCATCTCCGGCAGCACGGTCGTCGGCGCCACGCTCTCCGCCTCCCGCGGGAGCTGGAGCGGGTCGCCGACCTCCTACGCGTACCAGTGGGTACGCTGCGCCGCCTCCGGCAGCAGGCCGGACGGCTCGGACTGCGCCGCCGTCGGAGGCGCCACCACCTCGCGCTACGTGGTGTCGGGCAGCGATGTCGGCTGGCGACTCCGCGTGCGGGTGACGGCCTCCAACGCCGACGGCGCCGCGACGGCGGCGTCCAATCCCTCCGGGGTGATCGCGGCGCCGCCCGAGGCCACCCGTCCACGCAACACTGCGCGTCCCGCGATCTCGGGCACGCCCAACCGCGACCAGGTGCTGCACGTGAGCCCGGGCACGTGGACGGGCTCGCAGCCGATCACCTTCTCGTTCCAGTGGCTTCGCTGCGACACCCGCGGCGGGAACTGTCTCACGCTGCCCGGGTTCCGGGACGACGCCTACACGGTGCGCGAGGGCGACGTGGGCCGGACGCTGCGCGTCACCGTCGTGGCGCGGAACTCGGCGGGCCAGGCGGAGCGGACCACGGCGCCGACCGGCGTCGTGGGCGGGCCGACGGCCCCGCCCGGCGCGATCAAGCTGCCGAGCGGCGAGACGTCGATCCCCGCATCGAGCGTCGCGTCCTGCGACCGGCTCGTCGTCGACCGCGTCGAGTTCTCCCCGAACCCGGTGCGCTCGCGCACGGCGCCGTTCACGGTGCGCGTCAAGGTGAAGGACACGCGCGGGAACGTCGTGCGCGACGCGCTCGTCTTCATCCGCTCGACGCCGCTCGTGTCGGTCGGCGCGCGCGACCAGCGCACGGGCCAGGACGGCTGGGTCACGATCACGATCCGTCCCGAGCCGGACTTCCCGGCGCTCGACTCCGGGCGGAACGTCCAGTACTACGTCAAGGCCTACCGGGCGGGAGACCCGGTGCTCGCCGGCATCGCGGGCGCGCGACTCGTGCAGGTCGGGCTCGCTCCGTAGCCCGAAGCTCGCCGCGGGCGCGG
>DATBIN010000019.1:0-26605 GCA_036556925.1 Gaiella sp. | reverse complement strand
GTCAACACCAGCGGCGGGCACCTGTCGGAGGGGCACTCGAACGGCTGGGGCCAGACGGTCGAGCTCGTCCGCCAGCTGCGCGGGCAGGCGGGCCCCCGGCAGATCGACGACCTCCACGTCGGCCAGTGGGCGACCACCCTCGGCGACTCGATCCTCTATGGCGACACGATCTGAGCGCACCCTTCCCGAGCGCGCCTTTCCGGGCACGGGCGAGCTCGCGCCGCTCCTGCCGCCCGCGACGGCGCAGACTGCACCCTTCTTCGAGGCGCTGGCGGACGGCCGTCTGGCACTGCCGCGCTGGTCGGGGTGCGGTCGCGTCCGCACCCCGGTGGGCCCGGTGTGCCCGTCCTGCGGGAGCGAGTCCGCGTCGTGGGAGACGCTCTCGGGCCACGGCACGGTGCACAGCTGGATCCGCTACCGGCGGTCCTACCTGCCGCAGTTCGAGCCGCTCATGCCGTACGTCGTCCTCTGCGTCGCCCTTGACGAGGGCGCGCGGATCTTCGGCCGACTGGTGGATGACGCCAGCGGGGAGGATCCCAACGCCGGCATGCCCGTCGAGGCCGTTGTCGAGCGGTGGCCCGGCGGCGGCGCAGTCCACGCGTTCACGAGAGCAAGGGAGAGGACATGAGCGATCTCACGGGCCGCGTGGTCGCGATCACGGGCGCGTCGTCGGGCATCGGCGAGGCGACGGCGCTCGCCTGCGCCCGCGCCGGCGCGGCGGTGGCGCTCGCCGCCCGGCGGGCCGACCGGCTCGAGGCGGTGGCGGCACGGATCCGCGGCGAAGGCGGCACGGTCAGCACCCGCGTGACCGACGTCGCCGACGCGGAGCACGCCCGTGCGTTCGTCGAGGGCGCGCACGACGAGCACGGCCGGCTGGACGTCCTCGTCAACAACGCCGGCGTGATGCACCTCGGGAGGATCGAGGGCGCCCCGCTCGAGGAATGGCGCAGGATGATCGACGTCAACGTGATGGGTGTCCTCCACTGCACCCATGCGGCGCTCCCGCTCATGACCGCGCAGGGCTCGGGCGACGTCGTCATGGTGAGCTCGGTGGGAGGACGCGTGACGCCGCCGTACTCCGGCGTCTACTGCCTCACGAAGTGGGGCATCGGCGCGTTCGCCGAGGTGCTGCGCAAGGAGACGGTCGGCACCGGAGTCCGCGTGATCGTGATCGAGCCGGGCCGGGTGGAGAGCGAGCTGCGCACGCACGTCCGCCCGGAGGTGCTCGAGGAGCTGGGGCCCGGGTTCGCCGAGCTCGTGGGGCTCGACGCCGAGCTCGTCGCCGACACCATCGTCTTCGCCGTCGCGCAGCCGCCGCACGTCAGCTTCAGCGAGGTGCTCGTGCGCCCGACCGCGTCGGCCATGTAGGAGCCCTGCCGTGCCCGACGCCACACTCGTCCTCCTCGCGCCCATCGGGCTCGACGCGGCCTGCTGGGATGCCGTCGAGCTGCCGGAGGTCCCGATCCGCCGTCACGTGTTCCCCGGCTTCGGCTCGCGGTCGCGGGCCCCCGAGCAGCCGACGATGCAGTCGCTCGCCGACGAGGTGCTCGCCCTCTACGAGGGCACGCTCGACGTCGTCGGCGTCTCGATGGGCGGCATGGTGGCCCAGCACGTCGCCCTCGGCGCGCCGGGGCGCGTCCGCTCGCTCCTGGTCGCGTGCACGGGCGCCTCGGTCGACCCCGCCGTGATGGCCGCCCGGGCGCTGCAGGCGGAGGAGCGCGGCATGGCGGGCGTGCTCGAGGAGACGCTGGCACGCTGGTTCACGCCCGCGGCTCTCTCGACCCCCGGCCACCCCGGGGTCACCTACGCTCGCGAGACCCTGCTGGAGCTCGACCCCGGGTGCTTCGCGGACGGATGGCGGGCGATCGCCACCCACGACGCGGGCGCACGGCTCTCCGAGCTCTCGCTGCCGACGACGTGCGTCGCAGGCCGCGGCGACCCGGTCGGCACCGTGGAGCGCGTACGCGCACTCTCCGACGCCATCGACGGGAGCCGCCTCGTCGTCATCGACGGGCCGCACATGATCCAGCTCGAGGAGCCGGCGGCGTTCGGCCGGGCGCTCGCCGACCATCTCGCCCGGGTCGGGGAGGGCTGAGGCCCGATGCCGCGACTCCCGCTCCTGCCCGCCGAGCCCGAGGACGACGACGTCGCGGCCGTGTTCGAGGTGTTCGGCCGCGAGGGACGCGCGCCGATCGCCCTCTACCGGGTGCTCGCGCACCACCCGTCCCTGCTCCGCTCGTACAGCGTGCTCGCGCGCGGGCTCCGCAACGACGCGGCGACGCCGAGGCGCCTGCGCGAGCTCGTCATCCTCCGCACGGCGCAGCTGACGGGCTCGGAGTACGAGTGGGCGCACCATCGCGCGATGGCCGAGAAGGCAGGCGTCACGCGGGAGCAGCTCGCCGCCCTCCCGCGCTGGGAGGGAAGCGACGCGTTCGACGAGGACGAGCGCGCGGCGCTGCGCATGGCGGAGGAGGTGCATTCACTGGGGGTCACGGACGAGAGCTTCGCGGCGCTCCGCGACCGCCTCGGGCCGGCCGGATCCCTCGAGGTCGTGCTCACTGCGGGCTTCTACGAGGCGGTGGCCCGCGTCATCCAGGCGCTCGACGTCGAGCTCGAGCCCGAGTACCGCCCCTATCTCGCCGACCCGTCCAGGGAGGGCGAGGCCGACACGACGAGCGGAGGTGGGTGACGTGGACGGCATCGGCCGCTACCAGGACGGGCTCGACGTCTCGCGCCCGGACGAGACGACGCCCGAGGAGATCGAGGCGTACCGGGCCGAGTACCTCGGCACGAACAAGGGGCTGCTCGACTCGTTCGAGTTCTGGCTCGAGTTCCGTCCGGACGTGCTGAAGCGGCACAAGGCGCGCACGCGCCACTTCCGGAGCGCGGAGGAGCCCGACCGTCCGCTCGTCCAGATCCTCGCCGCCGTGCACCAGTACACGATCGCCGGCTTCAGGGAGGGCGTCGCCTACGAGATCCGGCTCGCGCAGTCGCTCGGCGCGACGCGCGGCGACATCCTCGACACCCTCTCGCTGGCCTGGATCCACGCGGGCCATCCGGGCATGTACGCGGCCGCCGCGTACGCCGACTACCTCCGCTCGTACGAGGAGCCGCAGCCGGCGCCGCAGCGCTTCCCCGACGGCTGGGAGTTCGACCCGCACGCCTTCGACTCGGGCATGGACTACTCCACGCGCGAGGCCTCGCCGGAGGACATGGCCGCGCTCCGAGCGTGGTGCACGCGCACGATCGGGGAGGTCCCGCCGCACGTGGCCTTCCTCGCCACCCATCGCCCCGGCCTGCTCAAGGCCTATCGCGACCGCTACGAGCACGCGATCAGGGACTCGCTCCCGAAGCAGATGCTGCCGTACGTGCTGCTCAGCCACAACGTCGTGCGTGGCTTCCGCCACGGGATCCGCGAGAACGTCCTCCTCGGCCGCGCGCTCGGCATGACCCGCGAGCAGCTCCTCGACGCGATCTGCTTCGCCGTCCTCAACGCGGGCGCCAACGCGCTCGACGTCGTGGAGGAGGCGGCGGGCGACGTGCTCGCATCGACCGACTGACCGCATGGCGGGCCGCCGGTAGAGGCTTGTGTGGAATCCGCGCCCAGCGGATTCCGGGCTGCGCCGGAGAGCTAGCGCGTGCCGGAGCCCGCGCTCCAGGCCTCGCCGGGCTTCTTCGGATGGCGGTACTGGTGCCCCTGCTCGGGGAGGGGCGACTCCACGGCTCCGAGCGCCTCGCGGGCCTGCCGCCAGCGCGCCACGAGCTCGTCCTCGCGGTCGTACGCGAACGGATCGCCCACCTGCCGCTCGATCTCGCCGCCGGGCTCGGGCGGGTTGGCGACCAGCCAGTCGACCGTCCGCTGGAGCGCCGTGCTCGCCTCGACCGGGTCGCGGTAGCCGAGCTCGGCGCGGATGAGCGTGCTCTGGCAGAGACGGTGCTCGCGATCGTGGCGGTACAGCGGGTAGCACGGCCACGCCACGTCCCACGGCAGGTCGACGAGCTCGAGCGCATGCCCCAGGTGGCCCGCGATGAACTCGACCCGCTGGCGCATGGTGAACTGCGTCTCGTCCGCGACGGAGTACCGCTTGCCCGCGGCGACCTCCGGGTGGTCGACGACGAGGAGCACGGAGCGTGCGGCGTTCTCCGTGTAGACGCGGCTCTCCAGCTTGATGCCGCCGTCGGCGAGCACCAGCGACCGCCTGCCGTCGAGGATGCGCCGGATCACCGTCCAGTCGTACGGGCCCGGCGTGCGCGGCCCGTAGTTCACGGGGTAGCCGACGTACGTCGCCGAGTACGCACCCGCGGCATGGTTGTCGAAGAGCTGCTCCATCGCCTCGACCATCCGCAGCCCCAGCTTGTGACGCCCGTCCTCGCCCGCGTCGCGCACGTACACGGCGGACGTGTCGGGGAAGAGCGTGGGCCGCCCGATCGGCCCCCAGCGCTCGTCCTCCGCGGGCGCGAAGAGCGCGGTCGCCCCACCGACGGCGACGAGCCGCTCCGTGCGCCCCTTGAGCACGTCCGCGACGATCCGCAGACGCCCGTACTGCGCGACGACGAGGTCGAACGTCTCGTCGCCGAGGCCCTCGCGCAGCGTCTCCTCGAAGTGCGGGTCGGCGTGGATGTGCCGGACGTCCGGGACCGAGAACTCGACCTCGTGCTGCCCGCCGTGGAGGATCGTGACGTCGAAGCCGCGCTCGTGCAGGCCCTCGACGACGAAGGGGCCCGTCGGGCCGGTGCCGCCGATGACGAGCGCGTTCGGGCGGGCCACCGGCGGCCCTACGCGGGGGCGGTGCGCTGCCGGGAGACACTCATGCCTGCGCCCCCGACTCGCCGCGCGGGCGGAAGAGCCGCAGCAGCAGGCGCGCGAGGTTCGAGATGTCCTTGGGCACCTGGGCCACGAGGCCCGCCGGCGCCGTCACGAGCACCTGCAGGATGCCGATGCCGAAGAGGACGATGAGGAGCTCAGACGGCAGCCCCCAGTCCTGGAGCAGCGCGGGCAGGAGCTGCAGCAGGAGGCCGGCGACGACCGCGCCCCACAGGCTGTAGATGCCTCCCATCAGGGTCGCGGCGAGCAGGATGATCGACTCCGCCGTCGCGAACGGGCCGACCGACAGCTGACCCGCGCTCGCGCCCATGAGCCCGCCGGCGACGCCCGCGAAGAAGGCGGCGAGCGCGAACGCCCAGAGCTTGTACAGCGTGATGTGGACGCCGGTGGCGACGGCCGCAGCCTCGCTCTCGCGGATGGCAGCCCAGGCACGGCCAGGCTTGCTCGAGACGTGCAGCAGGGCAACGAGCAGCATCACCGCCGTGACCACGACCGCGTAGCGGAAGAACGCAGCGTCGGAGGTGGCGATGTCGGGGCGGCGGATGGTGCGGATCGCGAGCGCGTCGGACGTGACGCCCGTGAACCCGCGGCCGCCATTCGGGAAGTGGATCACGTGCAGGACGATCGACGCGGCGCCGGCCGCCATCAGCGTGATGAGGGCGAGGTAGAGGCCGTGCAGCCGCAGCACCGGCAGCCCGATGACGGCCGCGATCGCCGCAGTCGCGGCACCGGCGATGAGCAGCACGAGCGGGAAGGGGATCGACGTCCCGTAGGACACCCGCGCGGCGACCCAGGCACCGATGGCGAGGAAGGCGATCTGGCACAGCGAGACCAGGCCGACGCGACCGTAGAGCAGCCCCGCGCCGAGCGCCACGAGGGCATAGATCGCGACGCCGGTCGACACGGTCAGCCAGTACGTGCCGACGAGGCTGGGCACGCCGAGCATGACGAAGGCGAAGAGGCCGGCGATGACGACCGCCCGCACGAGCTGGTCCGGCTCGACGCCGCGGCCGAACCGTGCGGCCTGCTGCTCGCCTGGCGCCGTCACCGTGGGCAAGGCTATCGCGTCGCGCGAGCGACCGGTACCACGCGCTGGCGCTGGAAGATGAGCAGGGCGGCGATCGCGAGGACGAACGGCGCCATCGTGCGATAGCGCGAGATCTCGAAGATCGGCGTGGCGAGGGCCTCGGCGAGGCCGATGCCGATCCCCGCCACCAGCGTGACCCAGAGCGAGCGCAGCCGGGCGATGAGCGCCGCCGCGAGCGCGGAGATGACCAGGAACGTCAGCGTCCCCGCGTCCAGCCCGACGAGGTTCGCGAGGAGGAGCCCCGACGCGCCGCAGACGAGGCCCGAGCCGAGCCATGCAGCCGCCTCCACGCGTCGCACCGGTACGCCGAGCGTGGCGGTGATCTCGCGGTCGTTGGCCATCGCTCGCATCGCCGTGCCGAGCTTCGTGAACCGCAGGAAGAGCGCCGTGAGCACCGTCACCGCCACCGCGAAGCAGAACGCGATGATCTGCGTCCCGTTGACCCTCGCGTTGAGGAAGTCGACCTGGTAGCCCCAGTTCGTCGTCCCCATGATCAGCGACCGGGCGAACGTGCCCGCCGGCCAGATCCAGTACATGGTCCCGAGCAGGACGAGCGCGAGGCCGAGCGTGCCGATCGCCTTGACGAGCTGGTCGCGGGCGGCGAAGACGGAGCCGAACACGAGTCCGTAAGCGAGCGTGACGGCCCCGCCGACGAGAACGCAGGCGAGATAGGCGACCCAGTGTGGGACGTCCGTGCTGTTGAGCAGCTCCCACGAGACGAGGGCGCCCAGGGCTCCGACCGCGCCGAACGCGAGGTTCAGCACGCCCGTCGCCTGGTACAGGACCACGATCCCGGTCGCGGAGAGGGCATAGACCGCCCCGAGTGCCAGCCCGGTGAGGATGAACGGCTTGAAGTCGTCCAGCGCCAGTCCGAGCAGCAGCACCTCTGCGACGTCAGGCATCACGAGCCCCGAGCGCCCTACGTGTCATCCGGATTCGCCTCGCTCTCCGTCTAGCCCTGCCGCGGGTAGGGCGGAGAGCCCGTGTTCAGCTTGCGCTGCTTCTCCCACTGCCGGATGTTCCTGAGCTGCGGCGTGTAGGCGAAGATGTCGAAGCAGCCTTCCTTCTGCACCATCTTCCCGTTCAACGGCACGACCGTCTTGTCGGTGTTGTTCGGGTTGTGGTAGGGAGCCACGCCGAAGTACCAGGGCTTGCAGAGGATGTCGGTCTTGAAGTTCTTGACGTCCCTGATCGCCCTGTTCACCTTCTGCTTCGTGATCGCTCCCTTGACGTTCAGCATGGCGGCGGTCGCGATCAACGCCTCGGTGTAGCCCATCTGGCTGAAGCTGCCGATCGCCGTCTTCCCCGCGTACTTCTTCAGCACGGCCCGGTACAGGGTCATGTCGGGACCCTTCGAGTCGAGCAGTGCCAGCTCCGCGTTGACGTAGAGCTTGCCGTTCCACGGCGCACCGAGCGCCGCCGCGACGAAGTCGGTGTTGCACGGCGTCGCGCAGCCCCACTTGACGCGGTCGATGAGACCCTGCTGCTGCGCACCCTGCAGGATCTTCAGCGCCTCGGGCGGGATGTACGTGAGCACGATGCCGCCGTCCTGCCCCGCGCGCGTGACGAGCTCGAGCGCGTGCGAGTTGGCGTCCGTGACCGGCACGTCATGGTGCGAGTTGACGACGGGGATCCCCGCCTGGCGGCCCACCGCCATGCACCCGAGGTTCACGTACCCAGTCGGATCGCCCTGGTTGGACGTGTCGCAGACGAGCGACTTCGCGCCCGCCCTGACGAGCGCCTGCGCCGCGCCGGTCGCGCTGTACGCCGGGCCCATGTTGACCTGAGCCATGGTGGGCGCGCCGTTGTAGCACTCCGGCGCGATACCCGACCCGATCACGTAGTAGCCGTTGGCGCGGTAGTACTTGTGGTTGACCGTGCAGTCCAGGATCTCGGTGTTGCCCACGATCGCGATGACCTTGTCGCTCGCGACGAGCTTGCGCGCCTGCGCGGCGGCCGTCACCGGGTTGATCGGGGTCGTGTAGTACTTGTACTGGATCGGGCGGCCACGGATGCCGCCGTTGTCGTTGACACACGCGAAGTAGGCCGCGGCCGCCTTCGCGATGTCCTGGAAGTCCGTGCCGGGCTCGAACGTGACGAGACCGCCGACCTTGATCGGCGTCCCTCTCGCCTTCTGGCCCGTGCCGAGCCCGCAGACGCTCTTCGTCGCACTCTGCTTGCCCGACCCGACCGGGGCGGTTGCGCCTCCGGCGCCGGTCACCACCGCGGACACGAGCAGAGCCGCGAGGCTGCTCGCCACCAGGGCGATGCCGGCCTTCACCTTCTTCGAGCTCATTCCCTCCTCCTTGGCTGCCGTCATCGGCGTTCGGCTGCCGTCATCGGCTGCCTCTGTCACAGGGTTGCTTGCACCGGAGGTCGACGCGACGTCGGCCGCAGAAGCCTCCAAACAAAGGTCTCTTCCAGACAATCCCCTCCTCGGGCGAGGATGCGTAGAATTGGACCGGCGGACGTTCGCACAGCGAACGGGGGTGCGTCTGGCGGACCGTACTGTTGCCGATCGCGCCGTGTCAAGCATCGCAGCACAGGTGTTAAGCAGAGCTTCCTGTCGCGCCTCCGATCCCGGCAAATACGTCAAACAATTGTCGTAGGATCCCGACGTGCCCGGCGCCACGGTCCGCGAGGCCACCTTCGCCGTGCTGCGCGAGCGGGGGCTGACGACCCTTTTCGCCAACCCCGGCTCGACCGAGATCCGGCTGCTGGGCAACCTCCCCGACGACCTTCGCTTCGTCCTCGGCCTGCACGAAGGCTCCGTGGTGGGCATGGCCACCGGGTGGGCGATCGGCCGTGGCGAGCCGGCGCTGGCCATCCTGCACACGACGGCGGGCCTGGGCAGCGCCGTCGCTGCTCTGGCGACCGCGCGCGTCAACCGCGCGCCGCTCGTCGTCGTCGTCGGCCAGCAGGACCGGCGCCACCTCCCTCTCGAGCCCTTCCTCTCGGGCCGGCTCCCGGGCCTCGCCGGCGACTATCCCGTGTGGGTCGACCAGCCGCTGCGGGCGCAGGACGTTCCCGGCGCCGTGGCGCGTGCCTACCACGAGGCAGAGACGGGTCGCGGGCCAGCCCTCGTGATCGTGCCGATGGACGACTGGTCGGCGGAGGCAGGGGCGGCGTACGACCGCGCCGCCGCGTCCCGGGTCGTTCGCGCTCGCGCCGCGGACGAACGCGCGATCGTCGCGTTGGCCGGCATGCTCGCCGGTGCCCGCTCGCCCGCCCTGGTCGTGGGCGCGGGGGCGGACGACGCGGACACGTGGGAGGCGCTCGTGGCTCTGGCGGAGCGGATCGCGTGCCCCGTGTGGCAGGAGTCCTTCGGCGCCCGGGCGGGCTTCCCGCAAGACCATCCGCACTTCGCGGGACACCTCCCTGCCGACCGCGGACGACTCCGCGACACGCTCGCCCCGCACGACGTCGTCCTCGTGGTCGGCGCCGCCGCCTTCCGGCTGTATCCCTACGAGACCGGGCCGCTCGTGAAGGACGGCACGCGCGTGGCCGTCGTGAGCGACGACCCGGCGGAGGTGCATCGCAGCCCCGTCGAGCTGGCGGTGCTGGCGCCGCCCGCCGCCGTCTGCGCGGCGCTCGGCGAGCGCGTCCCGGCCCGCGACGGGCCTCCGCCCACGCCCTTCGCCCGCCCGGCGCCCCCCGCGGCCCCGGCGGAGGGCGAGCCGCTGCGTGCGGGCCACGTCCTCGCCGCCCTCGCAGAGCGTCTTCCGGCAGATGCGGTGGTGCTCGAGGAGGCGCCGTCGAACCGGCCCGAGCTGCATGCGCGGATCGCGGCGCGAGCGCCACTCGGCTTCCTCAGCGCCGCGATGGGCGGGCTCGGGTTCGCGCTCCCTGCGGCGACGGGCGTCCGCATGGGCCGGCCGGACCGGCCCGTCGTGGCCGTCGTCGGCGACGGCTCGTCGCTCTACGGCATCCAGGCGCTCTGGAGCGCCGCGCACTACCGGGTCGGCGCGCTGTACGTCGTCCTCTCCAACGGCGGCTACGCGGTCATGGACCGCCTCATGGAGCAGAGCGGCGGGGTCGCGCCGTGGCCGGGGTTCAGTGTGGACGTCGCGGGGCTCGCGCGTGCGCTCGGCTGCCCGTCCCGCGGCGTCTCGGAGCACGAGGAGCTGGTCGGGGCGCTCGACGAGGTGCTGCCCGGCCTCGCGAGCCGCGACGAGCCGCTGCTGCTCGACGTCGCCGTCGCCCCGGACGAGACGTTCGCCCTGTAGCCGCGCGCGAGCGCCCGGCCAGCCGCCTACCCCCCCGCGGTGGGAGCCGCGCCGCCCTCCGGCGGCCTGCCCCGCAGCAGGTAGGCGGAGTGCAGGAGGTCGGGATTGTCCTTGAGCTCCTGCGCCGTGCCGTGGTACCGGATGCGACCGCCCTCGAGCACGTATGCGCTCTTCGCGAGCCCGAGCGCGACGTGGGCGAACTGCTCGATCAGCAGCACTCCGACACCTGCCTGCGCGACGGCCTCGAGCGTGGGCACGAGCCGCTTGACGACGACCGGCGCGAGCCCGAGCGAGAGCTCGTCCACGAGCAGGACCTTCGGCCGGGAGACGATGGCCTGGGCGAGGACGACCATCTGCTGCTCGCCTCCCGAGAGCGAGCGCGCCTGCGCCGTCCAGCGGCGCTCGAGCTCGGGGAACAGCTCGAGCGCGTGGGCGACACCGGCTCGCGCGTCGTCTCTCGAGAGCATGTAGGTCGCCACCCGGAGGTTGTCCTCGACGGTCAGCTCGGGCAGGAGCCGCCGGCCCTCCGGGACGACGGCGACACCCGCTCCGCGGATGCGCTCCGGCCGGCGCCGGGTCAGCGAGACGCCGTCGAGCTTCACCTCGCCTGCCGTCGGGCGCAGCACCCCGGCGACCGCGAGGACGAGCGTCGACTTGCCGGCGCCGTTCGGCCCGAGCAGCGTCGTCACCTCGCCGGCGGGGATGTCGAGCGACACCTGGTGCAGCACGAGACGGTTGCCGCGCGGGACGTCGAGGCCCTCGATCTGGAGCGCCGCTCCGTTCGACGTGGCGCGGGCGCTCACGCGACCTCCTCGACCTCTTCGGTGCCGAGGTACGCACGCATCACGTTCTCGTCACGGAGGACGTCCGCGGTCGGGCCGGCCGCGATCAGCTTGCCGAAGTCGAGCACGGCCGTCGTCTCGCAGCATGCGGACACGAGGCTCATGTCGTGGTCCACGAGCACGACGAGCGCCTCGAACTCGACGGGCATCCTCCTGATCACCTCGCCGAGATGGATGGTCTCCTCGTCCGGGAGCCCGGCGGCGGGCTCGTCGAGCAGCACGACGCGCGGCCGCCCCACGACGGCGCGGGCGACCTCCACCAGGCGTCGCTCTCGGGCGCCGAGCCCTCGCACCTTCGCGCTCGGACGCACGTCGAGGCCGACGAAGTCGATCGCCTTCAGCACATCCGCGCGACGGGAGGAGCGCTTGGTGCCCGAGTGCTCGTGGATCAGCGCCACGTTGTCGAAGACCGACAGCTCCTCGATCGCCTGCTCCGTCTGGAAGGTGCGGCGCAGCCCCCAGCGCGCCCGCCGGTAGTCGGCCATCCGCAGCAGGTCCTCGCCGAAGACCCGGACCGATCCGGCAGCCGGGCGGACGAAGCCGCTGAGGACGTTGAAGAACGTCGTCTTGCCGGCACCGTTCGGGCCGATCAACCCGCACGTGCCGCTCGCGAAGACGACGCTCACGTCGTCGATCGGCGTCACGCCGGCGAAGCGGACGGTGAGGTTCTCGACCTCGATCACGCCGCGCGCCTCGATATGCCGCCGAATGCCCGCACCACGAGGCGGCCGAGATTACCGAGATCCTTGGGCACCTGCTGCGCCAGCCCGCCCGGGGCGGTCAGCAGCACCTGCACGAGGCCGACGCCGAAGACGACGAGGAGGAAGTTCGTGTTGAGCCCCCACTGTGCCTGGAAGACGAAGGGGACCAGCTGGATGAAGCAGCCCGCGATGACCGCCCCCCACAGGCTGTAGATGCCGCCGATGAGCACCGTGGCGAGAAGCGTGAGCGAGTCCTGGGTGGGAAACGACTGCGCCGTCGGCTGGCCGACCTGTGCGGCGAGCAGGCAGCCGGCGACCCCGGTCACGAACGACGCCAGCCCGAAGGCCCAGAGCTTGTAGAGGGTGACGTTGACGCCGGCCGCGAGCGCGGCCGGCTCGCTCTCGCGGATCGACGCCCAGGCGCGGCCCGGCTTGCCCGCGACGTGCAGCAGCGCGAGCAGGAACATGAGCGCGCAGACGACGACCACGTAGCGATAGTAAGCCGTGTCGCCCTCGGCGAGCGAGGGCCTCCGTACCGGCTCGAGGCCGGACAGGTCGACGGCGGTGGTCCTGCCGAAGAAGCCGCCGCCGCCGTTGGGGAAGTCGATGGCACGCAGCACGACCGTCACGGCGCCGGCGAACATGAGCGTGACGAGCGCCAGATACAGGCCCGAGAGGCGCAGGGCGGGGAGCCCGACGAGGATCCCGATCACGCAGGTGATCGCTCCCGCGGCGAGGAGCAGCAACGGGAACGGGAGCCCCGTGGCGTAGGAGAGGCGCGTCGCGGCCCAGGTGCCGATCACGAGCAGGCCGATCTGGCCGAGCGAGATCAGCCCCACGCGCCCGTACAGGATCCCCAGTCCCACCGCGACGACGGAGTAGATCGCCACGCTGGTGAACGTCGAGACCCAGTCCGCGCCGAGCGAGCTCGGCAGCACGAAGAGCACGACCAGGAGGAACGCCGCGATCGCCGACGAGCGCACGATCAGACCGCGTTCGACCCCCGCCGTCCGGCGGGCGGACGCGTCCGGGGCGGCGCGCGCGCGCGCCTCGCCCACGCGCTCGCCGAGCCGGCCGGTGATCGTGACGACGCGGCGCCGGCCGAGCCAGAGCAGGGCGAGGATCGCGAGCACGAACGGCGTCGCGGCCCGATAGCGCGCGACAGACTCGTAGGGGGTGAGCACCGACTGAACGACACCGATGGCCAACCCGCCGGCGAGCGTCACCCAGAGGGAGCGAAGGCTGCCGATGAGGGCGGCGGCGAGCGCCGAGATGACGAGGAACGTCAGCGCCGCATAGTCGAGCGACGTGAGCAGGTCGGCGAGCAGCAGGCCGGCGGCGCCGCACACGAGGCCGGAGCCGAGCCAGGCCGCCGCCTCGACCCGTCGGACGGGCACGCCCAGCGTCGCGGTGATCTCACGGTCGTCGGCGAGAGCCCGCATCGCCGTGCCGAGCTTCGTGAAGCGGAGGAACGCGGTCGTCCCGGCGGTGAGCGCGACGGCGAAGGCCAGCGCGATCACCTGCGTCAAGTTCACGACGGCGCCGAAGAGCTCGAAGCGGTGGTCCGACGACGGCAGCGTGAGGAACCGCGCGAAGGCGCCACCGATAGGGGCGCGCCACGCCATCAGCCCGAGCAGGACGAGGGCGAGGCCGAGCGTCCCCATCATCTTGACGAGCGGGTCCCTGGCCGCGAAGGCCGGGCCGAAGAGGACGCCGTAGGCGAGGCTCACGACGCCTCCGAAGGCGACGCACGCGGCGAAGGCGAGCCAGTCGGGCGTACCGGTGTGCTCGATCAGGTAGTAGGAGATCAGGGCGCCCGCGGCGCCGACCGCCCCGAACGCGACGTTGACCACGCCGGTCGCCCGGTACAGCACCACGAGGCCGACGCCCGAGAGCGCGTACACCCCGCCCAGCGCCAGGCCGAGCACGAAGTACGGCTTCAGGAACTCCCAGTCCAGGCCGAAGACGGTCAGCCCGAGACTAGGCATCGGAGCCTCTGAGCGCCCTGATCTCTGCCTTCTTCACTCCTCGCGTCGTGGGCCTGCGTCGGCTAGCCGGTGTTCAGCTTGTACTTCTTCTCCCAGACACGCGTCTGCGCGATCTCCGGGTCGACCGTCGAGATCCCGAAGCATTTCTCGATCTGGACGACCTTGCCGTTCCTGTAGGTGACGGTGATGTCGAAGTTGCTCGGGATGTGGTAGGGAAGCGCATTTCCGACGTACCACGGCTTGCAGAGCATGTCAGTCTTGACGTTTTTCAGTCCGCGCACGGCGCGGTTGTACGACTTCGCCGTGATCGGGCCCTTGATGTTGAGGAGCGCCTGGACCGCGAACCTGCCGGCCAGGAAGCCCATCTGGCCGAACGCCTGCAGGGCGATGTCGGGCGCGTACTTGCGGTTCACCTGCTGATAGAGGACCGAGTCCGGCCCCTTCGCGTCGATGTTCGCGAACTCCTGGTTGATCCAGACCTTGCCGTCGAACTCGGGGAACTGCTTCGCCATGGACTCGTTGGCGATCGGCGTCGACGAGCCCCATTTCACGCGGTCGACGAGCCCCTGCGCGATGGCCGCCTTCATCAGCGGCGGCGCCGAGTCGGGCGTGAAGTCGAGGATCACGCCGCCGCCGGGCCCGGCAGCTTGCACGAGCTTGAGGACGGTCGCGTTGGCGTCGGTGATCGGAAGCGCCGTGGGGAACGACTTGAAGGGCACGCCCGCCCGCTTGGCGAGCTTCTCCACGGCGCCGTCAGCGTATGCGGCAAGCGTCTCCGGCGAGGCGACGATGAGCGACTTCGCGCCGGCGCGGAGGAGCGCCTGAGCGGCTCCGTCGTTCGACCAGCGCGGGCCGAGGTTGACCTCGACGATGGACGGCGTCCCGAAGCACTCCGCCTGCACGCCGGCGCCGATGACGACGAAGCCCTTCGAGCGGTAGTACTTCCAGTTCGTCCCGCACTCGGTGAAGCTGGTGTTGCCCACGATGCCGACGACCCTGTCGCTCTCGACCAGCTTCCGCGCCAGGGACCGCTGCTGTGCCGGGTTCAGCTGCTCGGTGTAGAGCGTGTAGCTGATGGGCCGGCCGCGGATGCCGCCGTTGTCGTTGACGCACTTGAAGTAGGCGCTGGCGATCTTGCCGATCGTCGTGAAGTCGACGCCGGGAATCAGCATGGCGATGCCGCCGAGCTTGATGGGCCTCCCCGTGGCCTTCTTGCCGGTGCCGAGGCCGCAGACGCTCTTCGTCGCCGACGCGGTCCCCTGCCCCACGATCGGTGTCGCCTGACGGACCTTCCCCGCCCCGGTGGCGAAGGCGGCGAGCACCAACGCCCCGACGCTGCACGCGACGAGTGCGAGAGCCGCCTTCCGCTGCATCGATCTCATCCGCTCCTCCTTGAGGCTCCCTGACAGGGACGTGGGCTGCCGGACGGCGATGCGACACTCGGCCGCACGCGCGCCGGCGCCTTTTTGTCAGACAATCCCATGATTGTCAGACAATCCCATGTCCCACCCGGCCGCGTCAACCGCAGCCGCACGAACGTCAGGCGGAGCCGAGCGAGGGGCTCTCGTCCACCCGCCGGCCGGAGCTCGGAGCATGGCCGGCGCGGGCGTGCCCGGCGGCAGCCGAGATCGACTCCGCCGTCTCCAGCAGCGCAGGGAGGAACCGTGTCGTGAACTCGTCGACCGCGACCCTGTACGCCGCGGCGGAGATGTTGATCGCGGCGATCGTTCCGCACGGAGGTCGCTGGATCGGGGCGGCGATCGACCTGAGACCGGTCTCGAGCTCCTGATCGACGAGCGCCCATCCCCGCTCGCGTGTGCGTCGCACCGCCTCGCGCAGCTCGTCCGCGTCGGTGATCGTGTGCTCGGTGAACCGCTCGAGCTCGGTCTCCTCGAGGAAGCGCTCGAGATCGTCCTCGGGGAGGCCGGCGAGCAACACGCGACCCATCGAGGTCGCGTGCGCGGGCAGGCGCGCACCGACGCCGAGCGGGATGGTCATGATCCGCCGTGTCGGCACGCGGGCGACGTAGACGACGTCCGGAGGATCGAACGTCGCCATCGACGACGACTCCTTCGTCCGCTCGACGAGGTCCTCCATCAGCGGCTGCGCGAGCTCGGCGAGGTTCAGCGATGCGAGGTACGCCCACCCCAGCGTCAGCACGCGCGGGGTGAGCGAGAACAGGCGCCCGTCCGACCTCACGTGGCCCAGCTTCTCGAGCGTGAGCAGGATGCGGCGGGCCGTCGCCCGGGTGATGCCCGTGAGGCGCGCGACCTCGCTGAGCGTCAGTGCCGGGCGCTCGCGCGAGAAGACCTGGATGACCGCGATGCCGCGCTCAAGCGATCGCAGCGACTGATCGCGCTCGGTCGTGACCGCGGACATGGGGTGCAACTGTATAAGCCGCGACGCCCGCGTGCACTGAGCGCTCGGGCATGGACGCCAAAATGTCCGACATTTTGGCCCGTTCCGGCACAGTCACGTCACACGTTCCTCGATAGCGTGACAGCAGGGACCCGGGGGTCCCCTGGGGGAGGTTGGTGGGACGGTCGGCCGGGCGGCGTCAGGCGCCGGCGTCGACCGTCTCGTGCTCCACGGTCTCCCGAGGGAGCGGCGGTAGCCCGCGGATCAGGTCCGAGGCCTTCTCGGCGACCATGATCGTGGGTGCGTTCGTGTTGCCGCGCGGGACGGTCGGCATCACCGACGCGTCCACGACGCGCAGGCCCTCGAGCCCGAGCACCTTGAGCTCGGCGTCCACGACCGTGCCCATGGCACACGTGCCCACAGGGTGGAAGACCGTCTGCCCGTGCCGCCGCAGGAAGGCGAGGATGTCTGCGTCCGAGGCGGACGGAGGGACGACGAAGTCCGCCCGGCGCACCTTGCGCAGGGCCGGTTGCGAGGCCATCTCGAGCGAGAGGCGCACCCCGTCGATCATGGTGCGCCGGTCCGTTTGGGTCGTCAGGTAGTTGTGCAGGATCCGCGGCTTCGCGTGGGGGACCGGCGAACGGAGCGTCACGCGCCCGCGGCTCTCCGGCTTGAGCAGGATCGGGCCGAGGCTCCACGCGTGGTCGACCAGCGGCCCGAGGAACTCCTCGTGCAGCATGAGAGCGCCGAAGATGACCTGCACGTCCGGCGCAGCCGCGCCGGGCTGCGTGCGGACGAAGACGCCACCCTCGCCGACGTTGGACGTGAGCGGGCCGCGCCCTTCCCGCTCGAAGAGCTCGATGTTCCCGGGCGTCATCGCCGTGGCGAGACTCTCCTCGTCGGTCAGCCAGAGCAGGGACACCACCGGGTGGTCCTGCAGGTTGTGCCCCACGGGCAGGTCCTGCCGTACCGTGATCCCGAGCGGCTCGAGATCGGCGGGAGGTCCGATGCCCGACAGCAGGAGCAGCTGGGGCGAGAGGTAGGCACCGCAGGAGACGATCACCTCGCGCTCGGCACGCACCTGCTCCACGGCGTTGCCCCGCAGGACCTCCACGCCGACCGCGCGCTCGCCCTCGAAGAGGATCCGCGTCGCCAGCGCGTCCGTGAGCACCTCGACGTTGCCCCGCTCGACGGCGGGGCGCAGGAAGGCGACCGCAGTGCTGCAGCGCCTCCCGTTCCGCTGCGTGAGCTGGTAGCGGCCGACGCCGTCCTGCACGGCGCCGTTGTGGTCGTCGTTCGGCTCCACCCCGGCCTCGACGGCCGCCTCGATGCAGGCGTCGACGAGCGTGTGCATGGAGCGGCTCTCGCTGACGGTGAGCGGCCCGCCGACGCCGTGGTAGGCGCTCTCGCCGCGCTCGTTGTCCTCCGAGCGCTTGAAGTACGGCAGGACGTCGGCGAAGCCCCAGCCGTCGAGTCCCGCCGCGGCCCACTCGTCGTAGTCGGCGCGGTTGCCCCGGATGTAGATCATGGCGTTGAGCGAGCTCGAGCCTCCGAGCACTCGCCCCCGCGGCAGGTATCCGCGCCGGCCGTCGAGACCCGGCTCCGGCTCCGTGACGAGGTCCCAGTCGACGCGGCTCTTGAGCAGGGCGCCGAAGGCGAACGGCATGTGGATCTCGGGATCGGTGTCCGGCGGGCCCGCCTCGACGACGGCCACCCGTACGTCCGGCGACTCGCCCAGGCGATGGGCGAGCACGCAGCCGGCCGAGCCGGCTCCCACGATCACGTAGTCGAAGGACACACGGCGATCCTACGACGGACCCACGGGGGGCGAAAGCAGGTGCTCGACCCGTGCGCAGCCGGGCGGACGACCGGGGTCAGACCCCTTGTGATCCGACCCCAGCCTCCCGACCGAGCGGCGGCTCGGGCAGCCCCACCCCGGCCTGGAGCGCGACGCCCAGCGCGAGCAACTCCCAGTCGGCGCCCGGGGCGCCGATCAGCGAGACTCCGACCGGGAGGCCGCTCCGTGCCCCGATGCCGGCCGGAAGCGCCACCACGGGGAACCCCGTCCAGTCCCAGTAGTGCGTGAGCGAGATGAGCGCGTAGTCCGTCCCCGCGTGCTCGTAGCCGTCCCCGCGCAGCGGCGCGACCACGGGCACGGTGGGCTCGACGACAGCCGACACCCGCTCAACGAGTAGTGCGTCCACCCACGCAGCCGTCAGCTCGCGGCGCCGCGCCTGCGCGGCGACGTAGGCCTCCGCCGAGACGTTCCGCCGCTCGCCCTCCTCGACCCACTCGCGGATGGAAGGCCGGTACAGCTCGCGACGGGCGTCGAAGCGGCGGTGGTAGGAGAGGAGCTCGGACGTGAGGGCGTCGAGGAAGTCGTCGCCGACATCGAGCGTGGCCGGTGCGGGGAGATCCACGAGCGTCGCACCGAGCCGCCGGCACGTCTCGAGCGCCAGGTCGAAGCCCGCGGCGACGTCGGCATCGAGGTCGACGCCCGCGACGCGAGGTGAGACGGCGATGCGCTCGCCGTCGAGTCGCCCACCCTCCGCGGGGAGCGCCCGCGGCGCGGGTGGCGGCGCGTGCAGCCAGCTTGCCGGCCGCCCGCGGTCGGGCCCTGCCATCGCACGGAGCAGCAGGGCGCAGTCGTCGAGCGACCGCGCCATGGGCCCCGCGTGGTCCAGGCTGACGGCGAGGGGCACGACTCCCGCGAGTGAGACCATCCCCCGCGTGGGCTTGACCGTGGACGTGCCGCAGAGCGCTGAGGGGATGCGCAGCGAGCCGGCGGTGTCGGTCCCGGTCGCCGCGGGGACCATGCGTGCGGCGAGGGCGGCGCCCGAGCCGCCGCTCGAGCCGCCGGCGGAGCGGTCGAGCGCCCAGGGGCTCCCCACCTGGTCGGTGGTGCCGCCCACCGCGAACTCGTGCGTGTGCAGGTGGCCGAGAAGCACCATGCCCGCCTCGGCGAGACGCGCCCACACGTCGCTCGAGGCCCGCGGCACCTCGTCCAGCAGGCGGCTCGAGGCGGTCACCGGCTTGCCCGCGACCGCGTAGAGGTCCTTCAGCCCCACGGGGATGCCGCAGAGGGCCGGGGCGCCGCCGCCGGTGCTCCGCCGCCGCTCGTCCGCGGCTGCCGCTGCCGCGAGCGCATCCTCCTCGTAGACCCGCACCCAGGCGTTGATCGAGGCCGGATCGCCGTCGTGCGAGTGGGCGCCGTCACGCTCCCGGATGCGGGCCAGGCACGCTCCCACGAGCTCCGACGAGGAGAGCCTGCGTTCCGCGAGGAGCATTGCCGCCTCGAGAACGCCGAGATCGGCCGGGTCGCTCGCCGCGGCTGAGTCTCCCACGATCAGACCGCGTCGAGCCCGACGTAGTTCTCGGCGAGCGTCGTCGCCGCGGCGCGGGACGTCGTCAGCTGCCGGAGCTGCGAGAGCTGCAGCTTGAGGTCGAATTCGTCGGCGTCGTCGGGACGGTGGAGCATCGACGTCATCCACCACGAGAAGTGCTCGGCACGCCAGACGCGGCGGAGGCACTCGCGTGAGTACGCCTCGAGCAGGGACGTGCTGCCGCCCCGGTACCACGCGGCGAGCGCCTCGGCCAGCACGCGCACGTCGTGGATGGCGAGGTTGAGCCCCTTCGCGCCGGTCGGCGGCACGATGTGCGCCGCGTCGCCCGCGAGGTAGAGACGCCCGTGCTGCATCGGCTCCGTGACGTAGCTGCGCATGCCCGTCACCCCCTTCTCCAGCACCGGCCCTTCCTCGAGCGTCCAGCCGTCGAGGCCCAGCCGCAGCTGCAGCTCCCCCCAGATGCGATCGTCCGACCACTCGGCGACGTCCTCGTCCGCGCGGCACTGGACGTACAGACGGCTCAGCTCGGGCGACCGCAGGCTGAGGAGGGCGAAGCCGCGCTCGTGGTGCGCGTAGACGAGCTCGTCGTTCGACGGGGCCACCGCGGCCAGGATCCCGAGCCAGCCGAACGTGTACTCCCGGGAGAACGTGCGCAACGCGCCCGCGGGGATGCTCGGCCGGCAGACGCCGTGGAAGCCGTCGCAGCCGGCGATCACGTCGCACTCCAGCTCGTGCTCCGCGCCCTCGTGCCGGAAGCGGATCCGGGGATGCGCGGACTCGAGGTCGTGGACGCCGACGTCCTCCGCCTCGAAGAGCAGCGGCAGGCCCGCGGCGAGCCGCGCCGCCACGAGGTCCTTCACGACCTCCGTCTGACCGTAGATCACGATCGCCTTCCCGCCCGTCAAATCGCTCAGCGGGACCCGGTGCCGCTCCCCTGCGAACTGCAGCTCGATCCCGTGATGGACGAGCCCCTCACTCCGCATGCGCGCGCCGACGCCGGCCTCCTCGAGAAGGTCGACCGTGCCCTGCTCCAGCACCCCGGCGCGAATTCGCTGCTCGACGTAGTCGCGACTGCGGGTCTCGAGCACGACGGAGTCGATGCCCTCGATCTCCAGCAGCCGCGCGAGCATGAGGCCCGCCGGCCCGGCGCCGACGATGCCGACCTGCGTGCGCATGCGGCGGAAGCCTACGACATGTCTGACGTATCGGCGGGCGCACACCACCGCCGCCCCGGCGGCCGGCCGCCTGCCACCAACCATCTAGCATCGAGCGGGTGGACGCAGCGGAGACCACGCCGTGACGGCCGGCGCAGCTCGCGAGGAGGTCTCCGGGCGTGCGTTCGAGCTCGGCAAGGAGCTGACGGCCGACGGCTGCTTTGTCCGGCAGGAGAGCGCCTTTCGGCGGTGGGTGACCGCTGACGGCAGCTCCGGCTTCCCGGCCGCCGCGGGCCGCTACCACCTCTACGTCAGCCTCGCCTGCCCCTGGTCGCAGCGCACGTCTATCGGACGCCTGCTGAAGGGGCTCGAGCGCGCGATCCCGGTCTCCTATCTCGACCCCTATCGCGACGCGCGCGGCTGGGCGTTCTCCGGCGGTGCGTTCGTCGACCACGCCAACGGCTTCTCCTTCCTCAGCGAGGCGTACCTCGCCACCGACCCGGCGTTCGACGACCGCATCACGCTGCCGGTGCTGTGGGACACGGAGACGAAGCAGATCGTCAGCAACGAGTCCGGCGAGCTCCTGAGGATGCTCGGCAGCGCGTTCGACGCCTTCGCCGAGCACGACGTCGAGCTCTATCCGCAGCCGCTGCGCGCCGAGATCGACGCGCTCAACGAGCGCATCTACCCGAACCTCAACAACGGCGTCTACGAGGCGGGGTTCAGCCAGAACCAGGCCGCCTACGAGGAGGCGTGCGGCAACGTCTTCGCCGTCCTCGACGAGCTCGAGGAGCGGCTCGCCTCGACCCGCTACCTCGTCGGCGACGCGCCGACCGAGGCCGACTGGCGTCTCTTCCCCACGCTCGTCCGCTTCGACACCGTCTACTACCTCCACTTCAAGTGCAACAGGCGCCGCATCGTCGACTACCCGAATCTCTGGGGCTATGCGCGCGACCTCTACCAGCTGCCGCGGATCTCGCAGACGGTCGACTTCGAGCAGATCAAGCGCCACTACTACACGACGCACGACATGATCAACCCGAGCCGCCTCATCCCCGTGGGGCCCGAGCTCGACTTCTCTGCGCCGCACGGGCGCGGCTGACGGCGATCAGCGGTTTTCCCGATGCGCGTGGAAGGCGCGGGCCGGACGATGACGCCATGAGCGACACGCACGACTCACCCCCAACGACGCCGCAGCCCCGCATCGGCCTGCTGCGGCGGCTGCTCGGACGGCACGACCAGCAGGCGTCTGCGCCGCGCTCCTGCACCCACTGCGGGTATGAGCTGCCCCAGATCGGGGCGAACCCGGTCTCGTGCCCGCGCTGCGGCCAGGTCATGCGCTTCATCGCCTGAGCAGCTGGAGGATCGATGTGAACTCCGTGGCGTCCGGCCGCGCAGCGGACGGCTTCAGGGGTGTGCGCGTCCGGAATCCGCGCGAGCGGATTCCGGACTGCGCCGGCGAAGCTGGCGCAGCCCGAGCAGGCGCGCCGCGTTCTCCTTGAGGATCAGCGGCCGCACCTCGTCCTTGAAACCGGCCTGCTCGAAGTCCTGGAGCCAGCGGTCCGGGGTGATGAGCGGGTAGTCGGAGCCGAACAGGACGCGGTCCTTGAGCAGCGTGTTCGCGTAGCGGACGAGGTTCTCGGGGAAGTACTTCGGCGACCAGCCGGAGAGGTCGATCCACACCTGCTGCTTGTGCAGCGCCACGGAGATCGCCTCGTCCTGCCAGGGGAACGACGGGTGGGCGAGCACGATCGGGAGCTCGGGGAAGTCGACCGCGACGTCGTCGACGTACATCGGGTTCGAGTACTTGAGCCGGATGCCGCCGCCCCCGGGCAAGCCGGTGCCGATGCCGGAGTGGCCGGTGTGGAAGAGCGCCGGCAGCCCGGCCTCGGCGATCACCTCGTAGAGCGGGTAGACGGCCCGGTCGTTGGGGAAGAACGCCTGCACGTTGGGGTGGAACTTGAAGCCCTTGACGCCGTGATCGGCGATCAGCCGGCGCGCCTCCTCGACCGCGCGCGCGCCCTTGCCCGGATCGACGCTCGCGAAGGGTATGAGCACATCGGCGTTCGCCGCCGCGACCTCCGCGACCTCCTCGTTGCGCACGGCGGGGCGCCCGGTCTGCGTCTCGGCGTCGACGGTGAAGACAACGGCGGCCATCTTGCGCTCGCGGTAGTACGCGGCCACGTCCTCCGCCGTCGGCAGCCCGCTCTCGCCGAAGTAGTCCCGCGCCGCCGCCCGCCACTCCGGCGGCAGCCCGTCCTCCCCCGTGCGGCCGATCTCCGCGTGCACGTGGACGTCGATCGCGACGACGGCGTCGACGTCGATCACGACTCCTCCGCAGATGCCGGATCTGCAAGAGCAGATCCGGCATCGCGACAACCCCTAAAGCGGCCGCTGACGCGGCCGGCGCCGAGGGCACACCCGGGCGGCAAGGTTGACACACGCCTCACGCCAGCTCGGCGCGGCCGTCCTTGACCACGGGTCGGCCCTCTCCGTCGAGCGCGTCGAAGCCGAAGGCGCCGCCGCCGAGGCGCCAGATGCGCGTCGTCAGCGTGTCGCCGGGAAAGAGCGGAGCCGAGAAGCGGACCGCCAGGCGGCGCACCGCTGCCGGATCGTCGACGCCGGCCGTCTCGAGCACGGCGCGGCCCGTGAAGGCCATCGTGCAGAGCCCGTGCACGATGCGGCCCGGCAGCCCCACGGAGCGGGCGAACTCGTCGTCGAGGTGGATGGCGAAGTGGTCGCCCGAGGCGTCGGCGTAGCGCACCGTCTGGTCGAGCGCGACCGGGTAGCGCACCTCCGCGTCGGGGTCCCCCTCCGCCTCGAGCCGGTGATCCGGCGCCCGCTCCCCGATCCCCTCCTCGGCGACGACGCCGCGGAAGAACTCGGTCACGTACTGCTCGTTGACGAGACCGCCGTCGCCGGCGCGCGTCTCCGTGTGCACGACGAGGGACGTGCCGTTTGGGCGCGGCAGAAGCGCGATCGGCGTCGCGCGGGAGGTCAGCGCCATGCCGGCCTCGATAGGCCGGTGCAGCACCATGTCCTGCTCGTAGTGGACGACGTGCTTGCGGATGTCGTCCGAGGCGACGGCATGCGACGCGATCGCAATCGTCTCCCAGACGGGGAGCACGGCGAACACGGGAGGGGCGACGCGCCCTTCCAGCGCCGCCGGGGACGTGTCGTCGGTCGCGGCCGCGTAGGCCCCGATCGCGTCGGCCGCCACCTCGTAGGGACGATCCGCGCTGGCCTGCCCGATGGCGGCGAGGTCGAACGGCGCGGCAGCGGGCGCCGTCACGACATCCCCGTCATCTGCCCGCCGTTGACGGTCAGCACCTGACCGTGCACGAAGTTCGACCACGGCGAGCAGAGGAAGAAGATCGGGCCGGCCGCCTCCGCGGTCGTGGCCGGCCGTCCGAGCGGGATGATCATCGGCGCCAGCTCGCGCATCTGCGCGGGGATGCCGAGCTGGATCTCGACGCCCTCGCGCTCGATCGTGCCGGCCGCCTCGTGGGCGGCGGTGAGCCGGGTCTCGACGAACCCGAACGCGACCGCGTTCACGTTCACCTTGAACGCGCCCCACTCCTTGGCGAGGGTCTTCGTCAATCCCACGAGGCCCGCCTTCGCCGCGGCGTAGTTCGCCTGGCCGAGGTTGCCCTGCGTGCCGGAGATGGAGCTGACGTTGACGACCTTGCGGAACACCTCGCGGCCTTCCTCCTTGTCCTGCTTCCCCGCCTCGCGGAGGTACGGCGCGGCGGCGCGCAGGACCCGGAAGGGGACGACCGTGTGGATCTCGAGCATCGCGCGGAACTGCTGGTCGCTCATCTTGTGCAGCATCCCGTCCCACGTGTAGCCGGCGGCGTTGACGACGATGTCCAGCTGCCCGAAGGCGTCCACCGCGGCCTGCACGAGCCCCTCCGGCGCCCCGTCCGTCGTCAGGTCGGCGCCGAAGACCGCGGTCTCGCCCTCGATCTCCGCGGCCGTCTGCTGCGCGACGTCCGCATCGATGTCGTTCACGAGCACGCGCGCGCCCTGCTCTGCGAGCAGCTCCGCGGTCGCGCGGCCGATCCCGCGCGCCGAGCCGGTGACGATCGCCGCCTTGCCGTCCAGCACTCCCATCCGGTCCGCCCTTCCTCGAGGATCCGTTGCTCGATACTGCGCCATCATGTCAAGCACTCGACCCGGCGACCGCAGATGAATCTGGCCACGATCCTCACCGACGCCGCCGCCACGCACCCCGAGCGGCCGGCGCTCCTGCACGAGGGCACGGTCGTCACCTACGCCGAGCTCGAGCGAGGCGCCGAGGCTGCGGCCGCCCTCCTGCGCGAGCGCGGGGTGGCACCGGGGGACCGCGTTGCTATGCGGCTCCCGAACGGCCCGTGGTTCGTGGCCGCGTGGTTCGGCACGCTTCGCCTCGGCGCCATCGCCGTCCCGCTGCACATCCTCCTCGCCCCGCCGGAGGTGGAGGCGCGCATGGAGGCGGCGACGCCGTCCGTGCTGCTCGAGGACGAGGACGAGCTGGCCGCCGCCACGGGGACGGACGGCGGCCCGGTCGCGCGCGAGGACGCCGACCCGGCGGTGATCCTCTTCACGTCGGGCACCTCGGGGAAGGCGAAGGGCGCCGTCCTCACGCACGGCAGCATCCGCACGGCGGGGCAGTACGCGGCGGACGCGCTCTCGCTCGGGCCCGACGACGTGATGCTCGGCGCCGCACCGTTCTCGCACGTGCTCGGGCAGTCGACCGGGCTGGTGTCGACCTTCCTGGCCGGCGCGGCGGTAGCCGTCGTGCGGCGCTTCGACGGCGAGGCGACGCTGCGGCTGATGACCGAGACGCGGACGACGATCCTGCTCGGCGTGCCCACGATGTGCATCGCCCTCTGCCAGGCCGCCCGTTCCGCCTCCGAGCTACCGCCGGTGCGGATCGCGCACGTCGGGGGCGCCCCCGTCCCGCTCGAGGTGGCGCGCGACTTCGAGCGCATCTTCGGCGGCGACGTGTACGAGGGCTACGGCCTCACCGAGATCTCCGGCATCGGGACGACGTACGTCGGCGGCCAGCTGCGCAAGCCAGGCTCGGTGGGGAAGCCGCTGGGCGAGACGGAGATGCGGATCGTCTCGCTGGCAGGCGAGCCCCTCCCGCCCGGCGAGGTGGGGGAAGTCGAGTTCCGCGGGCCTTCCGTCATCCCCGGCTACTGGCAGGACGAGGAGGCGTCGGCAGCGCTCGCGGACGGCTGGCTCGCCACGGGAGACCTGGGCTACGTGGACGAGGACGGCTACCTGTTCCTCGTCGACCGCAAGAAGGAGATGATCATCCGCGGCGGTTACAACGTCTACCCGCGCGAGGTGGAGGAGGCGCTCTACGAGCACCCCGACGTGCTCGAGGCGGCGGTCGTCGGCATCCCCCACCCCACGCTCGGCGAGGAGATCGCGGCGCTCGTCGTCCCCCGCCCAGGCACAGACCTCGACGCGGACGAGGTCCGCGAGTGGACGAAGGCCCGCGTCGCGGCCTACAAGTACCCGCGGCGGATCATCGTCGTGGACGAGCTCCCGAAGGGCCCGACGGGGAAGATCCTCAAGCGCGCGATCGACCGCGAGGCGCTCCTCGCCGGGCTCGAGACCAGCTAGGAGGGCGCCCGGCCGCGCAGCGAACGTTGCGGGGTTTGCGCGTCCGGGACCCGCACGCGCGGATTCCGGACTGCGCCGGCAACGAGCGGCTTGCCATGAAAACCGTGGCGCCCGGCCGCGAAGCGGACGGCTTCAGGGGTGTGCGCGTCCGGCATCCGCGCCAGCGGATTCCGGACTGCGCCGGCAAGTACTACGGCAGCCCGATCTCGTAGTCGAGCGGCTCGAAGCGCATGCCCTGGTGGTGGACGCGCGCCCCGATCGTGTGGCCGAGCTTGTCCCGCTTCGTCTCCAGGTAGCGGCGGTTGAGCTCCGTCGGCTGCACCTCGATCGGCTCCTGCGAGACCACGGTGACGCCGAAGCCGCTGACGCCGGAGATCTTCTTGGGGTTGTTCGTGAGGATGCGGATCGTCGACAGGCCGAGGTCGGCGAGGATCTGCGCGCCGATCCCGTACTCGCGCGCGTCC
>DATBIN010000018.1:0-4638 GCA_036556925.1 Gaiella sp. | reverse complement strand
GCGCCTGGCGGCAGTGCGGCGCACGCAGGGCGACCTCGACCGGCTCCGAGACACGGTGCCACCCGACACGCCGCCCCTCGCGAACACCGAGGAGTTCACGTTCAACGCGGAGTTCCACTCCTGCCTCCTCGAGGCGAGCCGGAACACGCTCCTCACCGTCTCCGCGCAGCCGATCTTCACGGTGCTGCAGACGCACCTCGCGCGCTCGGCCCTCGGCCGAAGCTTCCACACGTCGATCCACGCCCATCACCTCCGCATCCTCGAGGCGGTGGAAGCAGGCGACGCGGATGGTGCAGCCGCGGAGATGCACGACCATCTCGGCTTCCTGCGGCCCTACTACGAGCGCGCCTGGAAGGCCTCCGGCGCCGCCCGGCGGAGCCGCTAGACGGATGCTGCTCGGGATCCAGGGCAGCGGCCAGTGGGTCGAGGGGATGCCGGATCCCGGGCTCCTGCGCGCGGTCGCGGAGCTGGCCGAATCGCTCGGCTACGACTCGCTCTGGGCGGGCGACCACGTCTCGTTCCACAACCCCATCGTCGACGTCACGGTCGCGCTGTCGACGTTCGCGGCGCGGACGGAGCGAATCGCGATCGGCGCGGGCGTCGTGCTTCTGCCGCTTCGCCATCCAAGCCTCGTGGCGAAGGAGTTCGCGTCGCTCGACTGGCTCACGGGCGGTCGCGTCGTGCTCGGCGTCGGCGTCGGTGGCGAGGGCGCGAAGGACTTCGAGGCGGTCGGCGTCTCGCCGCGCGAGCGGGGCGCGCGGACGGACGAGGCCATGCTCGCACTGCGCGAGCTCTTCCGCGGCGGCCCGGCGTCCTTCTCTGGCCGCTTCTTCTCGTTCTCGGGCGTGCAGATCGAGCCCGGCCCCGCGCAGCCGGGCGGCCCGCCGCTCTGGGTGGGCGGGCGCTCGGCCGCAGCGATCCGACGCGCGGGCCGGCTGGGCGACGCGTGGATGCCGATCTGGATCTCGGCCGAGCGCTTCGCCGAGGGCCTCGCGGCGGCGCGCGCGCACGGGCGCCAGGTCGCCGGCGCCGTCGTGCTGCCTGCGCTGGTGGACGACGACGGCGCGCGTGCGCGCGAGCGGCTCCGAGGTCATCTGGCGGCTCGCTACTCGATGGACGTCGAGCCGCACCTGGTCGAGCGGTACTGCTGCGCGGGCACCCTCGAGGAGTGCTCGAAGCGTGTCCAGGCCTACGCGGCCGCGGGCGCAGAGCACGTCGTCTTGAACGTCGGCTGCGGCCCGGACGGGTTCCTCGCCCAGGTCGAGCATCTGCGCGCGGTGGCGCCGTGACGCTCCCGCTCGCGGACGTGCGCATCCTCTCCGTGGAGCAGTTCGGCGCGGGCCCGTGGGGCACGCTGCAGCTGGCCGATCTCGGCGCCGAGATCGTGAAGATCGAGGATCCCACTTCGCGGGGCGACGTCGGCCGGTACGTGCCGCCGTTCCAGGAAGGCGAGGACTCGCTCTTCTTCGAGACCTTCAACCGGGGGAAGAAGAGCGTCTCGCTCGACCTCCGCCACCCTCGCGCCCGCGAGGTGCTCCACGACCTCGTGCGCGTGTGCGACGGGGTCTACTCGAACCTCCGCGGCGACCAGCCTCTCCGGCTGGGCCTGACCTACGCCGAGCTTCGCGACGTCAACCCGCGCATCGTCTGCTGCTCGCTGTCGGGGTTCGGCACCACCGGCCCACGCGCCTCCGAAGGAGGCTACGACTACATGATGCAGGGGCTCGCGGGCTGGCAGAGCCTGACGGGGGAGCCGGGAGGCCCGCCCACGAAGTCCGGCCTGTCGCTCGTCGACCTGTCGGGCGGCTACGCCTCCGCGATCGCCCTCCTGGCCGGCATCTGGCGCGCACGACGGGACGGGGTGGGCTGCGACTGCGACGTGTCGCTCTTCGAGACGGCGCTGCACGAGCTCATGTACGTGGGCACGTGGGCGGCCACGCGCGGGTTCGTGCCCCCGCGGCGGCACAACTCGGCGCACCCCTCCATCGTGCCCTTCCAGAACTTCCAGGCCGCCGACGGCTGGCTCGTCGTGGGCGCGGCGAAGCAGGTCTTCTGGGAGCGCCTGTGCGAGGCGATCGGGCGGCCCGAGCTGCACGAGGACGAGCGCTTCTCCACGATGGCGGCGCGCAACGAGCACCGGGACGAGCTCCTGCCCATCCTGGAGGACGCCTTCGCGGCTCGCACCGTCGACGACTGGCTCGAGGCGCTGCTCGCTGCCGGGGTGCCGGCCTCGCGTGTGAACTCCGTGGCGGAGGCGCTCGACGACCCACAGACCCGCGCGCGGGGCAGCATCGTCCAGCACGAGCACCCGACGCTGGGGGAGGTGCGCACGATCCGGACACCGCTCCGGCTCGCCGACGGGGACCAGTCGCTCGAGCGCCCGCCCACGCGCGGACCGAGGCGCGGGGAGCACACCGAGGCGGTGCTGGTCGCGCTCTGCGGCTACAGCCCGGATCGTGTCCGGGAGCTCGCCGAGGACGGCGTGTTCGGGGAGGTTTCGGCATCGTGAGCCGCGATCTCGCCGGGTACGGGCAGCGCCCGCCGGATCCGCGCTGGCCCGGCGGCGCGCGCATCGCCGTCAGCTTCGTCGTGAACTACGAGGAGGGCGGGGAGAGCACGCCGCTCGACGGCGATCCCACCTCCGAAGCGTTCCTGCACGAGGTGGTCGGCGCTCCGCCGACCGCCGGCCGTCGGAACCTCAACAGCGAGTCGATGTTCGAGTTCGGCAGCCGCGCGGGCTTCTGGCGCGTGCACCGCACCTTCACCGAGCACGGGCTGCCGCTCACCGTCTACGCCGTCGGGCAGGCGCTGGAGCGGAATCCGGACGCCGCCCGAGCCATGGTCGGCGCCGGCTGGGAGGTGGCGAGCCACGGCTGGCGGTGGATCGACTACGGCGACATGCCCGAGGACGAGGAGCGGGACCACATCCGCCGCTCGATCGCGTCGATCGAGGCCGCGTGCGGCGTGCGCCCCGTGGGCTGGTACACCGGCCGCGTCTCGGAGCGCACGCGGCGGCTGGTGGTGGAGGAGGGCGGCTTCCTCTACGACTCCGACTCCTACGCCGACGAGCTGCCCTACTGGGTCGACGTCTCGGGGAGGGACCATCTCGTGATCCCGTACACCCTCGACGCCAACGACTTCAAGTTCCTGCAGCCGAACGGCTTCGTCACGGCCGACGACTTCGCCACCTACCTCGTCGACTCGTTCGACCAGCTCCGCGCCGAAGGCGGGCGCATGCTCTCGGTCGGCCTGCACTGCCGCATCGTCGGCCGCCCGGGCCGCGCTCCCGCGCTCGACCGCTTCCTCCGGCACGTGCGCGCGCACGACGACGCCTGGGTCGCGACCCGGGCGGACATCGCCCGCCACTGGCGCGACGTGCATCCGCCCGGGTAGGCCGACGGGCGATGCGGATCGCGATCGTCGGAACGGGGTCGATGGGCTCGGTCTACGCCGGCCTGCTCGGCGCCGCCGGGAACGAGGTCTGGGCGGTGGACACGTGGGAGGAGCACGTCGCCGCGATCCGCGAGCGGGGCCTGCGCGTCGAGGGCGCGAGCGGAGACCGGATCGTGCGCGTGGCCGCCACCACGCGTCCCGAGGAGATCGGCGCCGTCGACCTCGTCGTCCTCGCCACCAAGGCGACCCACGTGCGCGACGCGGCCGTCGCGGCGCGCACGCTCCTCGGGCCGGACACGCTCGTGCTCACGATCCAGAACGGCCTCGGCTCGGCCGAGGTCGCAGCCGAGGTGCTCGGCGACGAGCGCGTCGCGATCGGCGTCGCGGGCGGCTTCGGCGCGTCGCTGCTCGGGCCGGGTCACGTGCACCACCACGGCTTCGAGCTCGTGACGCTCGGCGAGCGGCACGGGCCCGCCACGGCGCGCATCGAGCGCGTGGCCGACGTCTGGCGCGCGGCCGGCTTCCGGGTCGAGACCGACGACGACGTCGACCGCCTCGTCTGGGAGAAGCTCGTCTGCAACGTCTGCTTCAGCGGCACGTGCACCATCCTCGGACGCACCATCGGCGAGGTGATGGACGAGACGAGCGCCTGGCACGTCGCCACCGGGTGCGCCGTGGAGGCGTTCGACGTCGCCCGGGCGGCCGGGATCGCGCTCCGGTTCGACGACCCGGTCGAGCACGTGACCGCGTTCGGCCGTCGGATCCCGGGCGCGCGACCCTCGATGCTGCTCGACCGCCTGGCGGGGAGACGCGGCGAGGTCGACGCGATCAACGGCGCCATCCCGCCCCGCGCCGCATCGCTCGGCCTCGAGGCGCCGGTGAACGCGACGGTGACCGCCCTCGTCAAGGCGCTCGAGAACGCCGACGCGCACACGGGCTAAGCCCGCGGCGGGGCCTGCGGCCCAGGTCAGGGAGGCCACGCCGTGAGTGGACACGTCCGCGTGCCTGGTACGAGGACACGCCGGGGGGAGGCACGTCCGGGGAGCCTGGCGCGAAGAAGGCCGGCGTCGGCGCCGCCGAGCCGCGCGGGGCCCGCAGGGTGCCGCCGGGCCTCAGGGCCCCAGGGCCTCATAGCCGCGCGGTGCCGGGCGAACGCGCATCCACACCACGCCAGGAGACCGACGCGGCCGCGAAGCGGCCACCCCCAGAGTGAAACAGGAGGGGGTTCGTGGGGGAACCTTGGTT
>DATBIN010000017.1:0-7843 GCA_036556925.1 Gaiella sp. | reverse complement strand
GCGGTCTACCGCGAGCTCGGAATCCCGTGGCTTCCGCCAGAGCTGCGCGAGCGGCCGTTTCGCGGCGAACCGCCCGCTCTCCTCGAGCTGAGCGACATTCGCGGCGACCTCCACTCGCACACCACCTGGTCGGACGGGCGCTTCAGCGTCGAGGAGATGGGCCGCGCCGCGCGCGACCGCGGCTACGAGTACCTCGCCATCTGCGACCACACGCCGGCGGTCGGCGCCGTCAAGGGGCTGACGCCCGACGACGTCCGCCACCAGGGCGAGGAGATCGCCGCGGCCAACGAGCTGCTCGCCCCCTTCCGCGTCCTGCGCGGCATCGAGTGCGACATCCACCCGGACGGGCGGCTCGACCTGCCCGACGACGTGCTCGCGGAGCTCGACTGGGTCCAGGCGAGCGTCCACGGCGGGCAGCGCATGCCGGCCAAGGAGATGACGAAGCGGGTCGAGGCCGCCCTGCGCAACCCGTACGTGCGCTGCCTCTCCCACCCCACGGGCCGCTACATCAACCGCCGTCCCGAGAACGCGCTCGACCTCGACCGCGCCTTCGAGGTCGCGCTCGAGGAGGGAGTCGCGATCGAGGTCAACGGCCTGCCCGACCGGCTCGACCTGAGCGGCGACCACGTCCGCGAGGCACTCGAGGCCGGCGTGAAGATCGTCTGCTCGACCGACTCCCATTCGATTCGCGGGCTGGCGAACATGGAGCTGTCGGTGGCGACCGCCCGCCGCGGCTGGGCAACCGCCGCTGACGTGGTCAACACCCGGCCGCTCGACGAGATCCTCGGTGGGCGACGCCCGTGACCGGGTATGCGAAGCTCAGGAGGAGCGATTGAGGAGGACGAAATGCCAGGACCCCAGCGCATCAGCTACGTGCCGTTCGACCAGATGACGCCGGAGATGCAGGCCGAGATGGAGCGGTGCGCGCGCGAGGGGACGCCGCGACCCGAGAGCACGGCCGTGCGGGCCCACGTGCCCGCCGCGTTCTGGTTCTTCGCCGACTCCTGGCGGCAGCTGTTCCGCGAGGGCGTCGTGGACCACTCGCTCAAGGAGCTGTGCCGCGTGTACGTCTCGCACAGCGTCAAGTGTGAGTACTGCGGCAACCAGCGCTCCGAGCGCGGCCGCGAGCAGGGGCTCGAGGAGGGCAAGTACGACGAGCTGCTCAACTTCGAGTCGTCGGAGCGCTACAGCGAGCGCGAGAAGGCGGCGCTCGCGTACGCCGAGGCGATCGTCTGGACGGGCGATGCCGATGACGCGCTCTGGGAGCGGCTGAACGAGCACTTCGACGAGCCGGAGCTCGTCGAGCTGGGCTGCTTCGTCGGGCTCACGCTCGGGCAGCAGTCGTGGCTGCGGCTCCTGAACATCGACCACCACCAGGTCATGCCGGGCACGAGCGCGGCGATGGCGCCGGGCTTCGAGGACGCGGACGCGCTCGCGAAGTCGAAGAGCGCCGAGGACTACTGGGCCGCGAAGGCCCGCGCCTAGCCGAACGGCAGACCGCGCACCCGCACCGCGACGTGCGCGGGGCGGGTCGGCTCGCCCAGGGTGAGGAAGTCACGCACGGCACCCGCGTGGTCGCAGAAGCCGCACGAGAGCGGATCGGGCATGGCCATGGCCCCGTCGGGCAGCACCGGAGCGTCGCAGGACGGGCAGGCGAGCGTCCCGACCGCGAGCTGACGCCAGACGCCGGCGCGACGCCTCTCGAAGCGGCCGGCGAAGCGCTCGACCGGCTGAGCCCGGTCAGGCTGAGCGCCCTCGAGATCGCGGTGCACGGCCATGCCCCGAGTCTAGGCGAGGGCCGACACGTCTCGGCCCCAGCGCTCAGCCCGGCCCCAGCTGCCTCGGCGGGCGCGCGGCCGTAAGGCACGCGCGCGCCCGCCGCCGCGCGGCCGCAGTTCGCCGAACTACGGCACCGAAGGGTGACGCGCTCTTACGTAACGCTCCCGTCACATCGGCGCAGTCAGAACGCAGAGCCGACCAGCCCGCCTTGGGGGTGTGGCGTTTTTCCTTTCCATTTCGCAAGGAAAAACGACACACCCAAATGGCCGCGTGGCCGGACGCGCGGCGAGCCTTACGGCGCGCGCGCCGGGAGTGACGACTGTGTGACACGAGTGCTCCGAAACGGGTGTCAGGCGTCGTCGGGCAGCTCGTAGCCGGCGGCGTCAAGTGAGCCGGCTCCCTCCCAGCCCCAGATCAGCAGCACGTCCTCGTCGGAGGTGTTGTTGAAGCCGTGCCAGTGGCCCGCGGGGGTGAAGACCACGTCGCCCGCCTTCGACGCCTCCGTGCCCTCGTCCGTGTAGATCTCGCCGCTGCCGCTCATCACGACGAGGAACTCGTTGCAGTTCGGGTGCCGGTGGCGGTCGTGCCGCGCTCCCGGCGGCAGCACCGTCCGCCCGACCACGAGCGAACTCGACCCCGCGCTGCGCTCGTCGATCAGGAACTGCACGCGCATGTCGATCCAGCCCTCGTCCTCGCGCAGGCCCTGCTCCAGCGGCACGTCGGCGATCGTCGTCCGGTACGGCTCGGCCATCAGCCCATCCCTCCCATGCGGCGATACGCCTCGTGGACGCTGACGATGAAGTCGCGGTCGGAGCCCTCTGAGCTGCGCGCCGCGTTCAGCATCTCCGACGTCGCCGCGCAGGTCGGCACTGCCGCACCGAGGCGGCGCGCCAGCTCCTGCGCGAGCACCAGGTCCTTCTGCTGGAGCTCGACGTCCGCGAACACGTCGGTGTCCTCGACCAGCAGCGGCGCGCGGTAGCCCACCACCGGCGAGGCGATCACGCTCTTCAGCACGGCGTCGACGACCGCGGCCCGGTCCACGCCGGCCTTCTCGACCAGCGCGACGCCCTCGGCCAGCGCAGTCACCGACACCACGAGCGCCAGGTTGATCGCGACCTTCGTGAGGATCGCGTGGCCGTTCGGGCCGATGTAGGTGACCTTCGGCCCGATCGCGTGCAGGACCTGCTCGACGTGGTCGAACGCGGCGCGCTCGCCGCCCACCATCACCGACATCTGGCCGGCGGCGAGCGTCGCCGGGCTGCCTGAGACCGGGCAGTCGAGGAAGTACGCGCCCGTCTCGCTCACCCGCTCCGCCAGCGCGACGCTGGCGTCCGGCGCGATCGTCGAGACGTCCGCCCAGACCGTGCCCTCGCGGAGACCGGCGAGGACGCCGTCGTCGCCTCCGGCGATCGCCTCGATCGCCGCGGTGTTGGTCAGCATCGTGAACAGCACGTCCACCGACGCCGCCAGCTCGCGCGGCGACTCGGCCCAGCCCATGCCGGCGGCGAGGAGCGGCTCCGCCTTCTCGCGCGTGCGGTTCCAGCCGACGACCTCGTGGCCGGCGTCGATCAGTCGCTGGGCGATGCCCGCCCCCATCGCACCCAGGCCGGCGAAGCCGACGCGCTCAATCTCCCTCAACGTCCTCCCCCCTCATCTCGCGTGCGGCGTTCTCCACCGCCTCGACGATCCCGAGATAGCCGGTGCAGCGGCACAGGTTCCCGGCGAGCGCCTCGCGCAGATCCTCCTCCCCCGCGTCCGGATGCTCGCGCAGATAGCCCTCCATCGACATCAGGAAGCCCGGCGTGCAGAACCCGCACTGGAGCGCGTGCGCCTCGTGGAAGGCCCGCTGGAGCGGGTGGAGCTCGCCGTCGGCCGCGAGGCCCTCGACCGTCCTCAGCTCGCGGCCGTTGGCCTGCACCGCGAGCATCAGGCACGAGCGCACCGGCTCGCCGTCGAGCTGCACCGTGCAGGCGCCGCAGACACCCTGCTCGCAGCCGACCTTCGTGCCGGTGAGCCCGGCGCCGTGCCGGATGAAGTCGGACAGGAGCGTCCGCGGCTCGACGTCGCCCTCGCAGGCGCGCCCGTTGATCTCGACGCTGATCCTCACGGGAGCGCCTCCTCGATCGCCCGGCGCGCCAGCTCGGAGCAGAGCGCCCGGCGGTGCTCGTCCTCGACCTCCTGCGCGGCGAGGGCGGCGGCCTCGCGCGGCTCCGCCCCGTCCGCGAGCGCCCGCTCGGCCGCCTCCGCGCGCACCGGCGCCGGCCCGGCGCCGAGCAGCGCGACCGCCGCTCGCCCGGGAGCGACCAGCGCCGCCGCGCCCGCGGTGGCGAAGTCGCCGTGCGTGCGCGCGTGCTCGGCGAACCCGCTGCCGGCGCCCTCCGGGAGCGCGGGAACCTCGATCTCGACGAGCAGCTCGTCCGGCTCGCGCGCAGTCTCGAGCGGGCCGCGGAAGAACTCGGCCGAGCCCACCACGCGCTCGCCGCCCGCGGAGCGCAGCCGGTAGCGCGCATCCAGCACGGTCAGCGCCACCGGCAGCTCGGCGGCCGGATCCGCATGCGCGACCGAGCCCCCGACCGTCCCGCGCGCGCGGATCTGCGGGTGCCCCACCAGGCGCACGGCCTTGTGCAGCAGCGGCCAGCCGTCGCTCACGAGCTCGGAGCGCTCGATCGCCGACTGCCGCGTGAGCGCGCCGAGCCGCAGCGTGCCGCCGTCGGTGGAGATGTAGGCGAGCTCGTCGATCCCGTTGATGTCCACCACCACCTCCGGGCGGGCCAGACGCAGGTTCAGGAGCGGCACGAGGCTCTGGCCACCCGCCAGCACGGCGGAGTCGAGCCCGAGCAGCGGAAGCGCCTCGTCCACCGACGTCGGCGCCCGGTATTCGAACGGCGCCGGCTTCACCCCTCCGCCTCCCGGAGCGCGCGCCAGAGCTTGTCGGCGGTGAAGGGCGGGTCCACGCGCACGCCCCCGAGGGCGTCGGCGACCGCGTTCGCCACCGCGGCCGGCGTGCCGATCGCACCGCCCTCGCCGATGCCCTTGGCGCCCAGCGGGTTGAGCGGCGAAGGCGACTCGACGAACTCCGTGGTGAGCGGCGGCATCTCGGCCGCCGTGAGCAGGCTGTATCCGACGAAGGAGGCGAAGGTCGGGTTCCCCTCCTCGTCGTAGACGGCCTCCTCCACGAGGCACTGGCCGAGCCCCTGGGCGGAGCCGCCGATCACCTGGCCCTCGGCGAGCAGCGGGTTCACGATCGTGCCCGCATCGTCGACGGCGACCAGCCTGAGCACGCGCAGGCGCCCAGTGGACCGCTCGATCTCCACGACCGCGCCGTAGGCGCCGGACGAGAAGACCTGGTCGGACTCGAAGCGCGCGCTCGCCTTGATCCCGGGCTGGCGGTCCTCCACCCCGCGCAGCTTCTCCTTGAGGGCGTCGACCGCCTGGAGCACCGCCGACCCGCCCATCGCGACCGAGCGGCTCGCGAACGTCCCGACGCCACGCGGGACCTCCTTCGAGTCGCCGAAGCGCAGCTCGACGTCGTCCAGCCCGACGCCGAGCCGCTCCGCGGCGAGCTGCGCGAAGGTCGTGTCGTGGCCCTGGCCATGCGGCGACGAGCCGCTCCGGATCAGGAAGCGCCCGCCGGGCAGGAGCTCCGCCTCGGCCGTCTCGAACATCCCGCCCGCGCGCTCGACGTACATGCCGAACCCGGTCCCCACCACGAACTCGTCGTCCGACCGGCGCTCCGGCCGCACGAGCTCCTCCGCAAGCGCGAGGCAGCGCTCGTAGTCGCCGGAGTCGTAGGTCCAGCCGAGCGCGGTCTCGTACGGGAGCTCGCTGATCAGGTTGCGGCGGCGCAGCTCGAGCGGGTCGAGCCCCAGCTCGCGCGCGGCCACGTCCACGGTGCGCTCGACGAAGTAGGCCGCCTCGGGCCGCCCGGCGCCGCGGTACGGACCGGTCGGCACCTTGTTCGTGCGCATGCCCGCGATCTCGACGTCGGCGACCTGGATGTCGTAGACCCCGCACATCAGCATCGCGGTCGTGTGCGTCGGGATGGCTGTCGTCTGGATCAGGTAGCCGCCGAGGTCGGCCCGGATGCGGGCGCGGAGCGCGAGCATCCGCCCCTCGCCGTCGAGCGCCAGCTCGACGTCCGCCTCCACGCCGCGGCCCTGGTACGAGGCGATGAAGTTCTCCTCGCGGTCCTCGGCCCATTTCACGGTCAGCCCGGTCACCATCGCCGCCGCGGCGACCGCCACCGTCTCGGGCGAGGCCACGCCCTTGCTCCCGAACGCGCCGCCCACGTCGGGCACCACCACGTGGATCGACTCCTCCGGGCGGTCGAGCACCTTCGCAAGGCCCGCGAGCTGGCGATGGGTGTCCTGCGCCGACACCCACACCGTGAGGACGTCGTCCGTCTCCTCGTAGTACGCGATCGCCCCGCGTGGCTCCATCGGCACCGGCGCGAGCCGCGGCAGCGCGTGACTGGCGCGCACCACGTGCGCCGCCGACTCGAACGCGCCCTCCACGTCGCCGCTCGTCCGGTGCCAGTGCGTCAGCTCGACCTCGGACACCCGCGCGTCGAGCACCGGGTCGAGCGGCTCGTAGTCCACCTCCACCAGCTCGGCGGCGTCCTCCGCCAGCGCGCGCGACTCCGCGAGCACGGCAGCCACCGGCTGGCCGGAGTAGCGCACCTCGTCGCGCGCGAGCACCGGATGGCCCTCGTCGGCGACCCGCCCGTCCTCGATGCCCTGCACCGGCAGGTCACCCACCCGGCCCTCCAGGTCGGCCGCCGTGAGCACCGCAATCACGCCCTCGAGCCCGCCCGGCACCTCGATGCCGCCGATGCGCGCGTGCGCGAACGGGCTGCGCACGAACGCCACGTGCGCGGCCCCGGGCGGGTCGATGTCGTCGAGGTAGCACGAGTCACCGCGCAGGATGCGCTCGTCCTCGCGGCGCGGGACCGGCGTGCCGACCAGCCCACCCGTCAAGCCGGCTGTCCCGCGAGCGCCTCGACCACCACGGACAGCGCCGCGATGCCCTCGTCGGCGCCCGTCTCCGGCTCGGCCTCGCCGCGAATGCAGCGCCCGAACTCGTCGAGCTCCTCGGCGAGCATGTCGCGTTCCTCGAACTCCACCGCCTCCCCGTTCACGGTGAGCGTCGTCACCCCGTCGAGCGCCCGCGCGTCCGGCCAGACCGAGAAGTCGGCGCTGTAGTCGAGCACCGCCTCGGTGCCGAGCAACCGCAGCGAGAGCGTCTTCGGCGACACGTAGCTGCCGGTCAGCGAGCCGAGCGCGCCGGACTCGAACTCCAGCGTCACGAGGCCCACGTCGTCGATGTCCGCGTGCGTGTGCACGTGCGCGAAGCGGCCAGTGGCCCGCGCCACCGGGCCGAGCCAGTACGAGAGCGTGTCCACGTGGTGGATGCCGAGCTGCATGATCGGGCCGCCCGGGTTGCGGTCGCGGTCCGCCCGCCAGGCCTCCGGCTTGAACGTGCCCGGGAGCGACATGTTGGCCTCGGCCAGCACCACCCGGCCGAGCGCGCCGGACTCCACCAGCTCCTTGACGCGCCGGGCCGCGCCGAGCCGCCTGAAGGCGTGGCCGACCATCAGCGTCACACCCGCTTCGGCGCACGCCTGCCGCATCCGCTCGCCGGCCTCGACGCTGTCGGCGATGGGCTTCTCGACGAAGACGTGCCTGCCGCGCTCCGCGCACGCGAGCGCCTGCTCCTCGTGCACGTCGTTCGGCGTCACCAGCAGCACGCCCTCGACGCCCGGATGCTCGATCGCCTCCTCGAGGCTCGCCGCCGGCTCGCAGCCGAAGCGCTCCGCGAACTCGCGCCGGCTGTCCTCGTTCCGGCAGAAGCAGGCCGCGACGTCGAGCCCCGCGCGCCCCGCAGCCTCGGCGAGCCGGGGCGCCCACATGCCCGTGCCGACGACGGCCACACCGGTCATCCGAGCTGCTCGCGAAGCCAGTCCGCCGCCACCGGCCGCGTCTTGTAGGGCACGTTCGCGCAGCCGTGGTTGCCGTCCTCGTGCAGCAGGAACTCCCCCTTCGGCGCCTCGCGGGCGCCCCGCTCC